>CAVAKZ010000044.1:0-18250 GCA_963589425.1 Parabacteroides distasonis
GCATAAAGGGCTCCCTCGTCAAACTCTAACTTCACCTCATCTAAGGCTAATAGCTTTTGATACTGCTTTAAAATCGCATTCTTAGGCTCTCTTAAAATATCCACCATCATGTCTTCTGAAAGACCCTGGAGGGTAAATACAATTGGAAGTCTTCCCAGGAATTCAGGAATCATACCGAAAGTCCTAAGATCCTCTGTAGTTACCTTCTCAAGCAAAGTCTTATCATGATCATATTTATCCTTTAGATCTGCTCCAAAACCAATGGCAGACTGCTTTGTAAGACGCTCCTTAATAATATTCTCAAGATCCGGGAAGGCCCCTCCACAGATAAATAAAATATTTTTGGTATTTACAGTCACCATAGGCACCATGGCATTTTTGCTTGTAGCTCCCACCGGAACTTCCACCTCACTGCCTTCTAATAGCTTTAACATTCCCTGCTGGACTGATTCGCCACTGACATCTCTTTGGCTGGTGTTTTTCTTCTTGGCTATCTTGTCAATCTCGTCAATGAAAATAATACCTTGCTCTGCCTTATCTACATCATTTCCAGCTGCTGCCAGTAACTTTGATACCACACTTTCAATATCATCTCCGATGTAGCCTGCCTCTGTAAGAGAGGTGGCATCGGTAATGGCAAGAGGTACATCCAAAATTTTTGCCAGGGTCTTTACCAGGTATGTCTTTCCGGAGCCTGTAGGTCCGATCATTAGCATATTGGATTTTTCAATTTCTATATCATCCATGGTATCTGTAGCTACCCGCTTGTAGTGGTTATAAACTGCCACAGACATAGCCTTTTTGGCATACTCCTGTCCTACTACAAATTCATCTAGCTTTGCCTTAATCTTATGAGGCGCCGGAAGATTTTTAAGATCCACCAAAGGAACTCTCTCTTCTTTAGGCTTTTTCTTTTTTATCTTTTGCTTCTTTGGGATGGACTGGTCCAGATCCGACATATTTAAAAAATGAACCCCCGGCATATTATTTAGCTGGCTAAAATCAAATCCCATATTGGGCATATTTGCCATAGTATCAAAACTCTTCTGCATACAATCATTGCAGACACAGATATTGTTAGGCAAATGAATCATCTTTCCGGCAATGCTCTCTGGCCTGCGGCACACAAAACAAAGCTCCTGATAGTCGTCATCCTTATGATCCTTTAGATCCTCCACCACAACTTCTACCCTATCTTTTGACTCTTTATCTATTGATTCTATTTCTTTCGATTCTGTCCCCTTTGATTCTTTTTCTTCATCTTCAGGGATAAATTCTCTAAAATCTATATTTGACATTCGTCTCGCTCCTATAGTTTTATTGCTTCATGACTAAACTTTTAGCTTCTATTTATTTTCCTGCACCATCTCAAGGAATTCCTCTTCTGAAATAATAGGCACTTTAAGTTCATTTGCCTTTTTATTCTTGGATGAAGCAGAAGTTATATCATTGTTAATAAGATAAGTGGTTTTGGAAGTTACCGATCCTGTTACCTTCCCTCCCAAACTTTCTATCACTTCCTTTAGCTCTCCTCGATTAGCGAAATGCTTTACACTACCTGTAATAACAAAATTCTTTCCTTCAAAGATCTGGGGGGCTTGCTCCCCTTCCTCCCCCTGAATCTTTACTTCATTAAGCAAATCTCTTAGACGCTTTACATTATCAGGATCAGCAAAATAATCCACAAAAGCCTTGGCCAGGACTTGGCCCATGCCATCTACAGCCATCACATCTGAAACTGTGGCTTTTAAAAGGGCTTCCACATCATTGTGGAATGCCTTACATAAAAGCTTTGCATTGGCAAGACCGATGCCGGAGATGCCCAAACTATAAATCAAGCAAGGGAGGCTGCTTTCTCTTGCCGCCTCCACACTATTTATAAGTTTTTTGTAGGATTTTTCTCCAAAGCCTTCCATGTCCTGAATTTCCTGTTGATAACGATCCAAATGAAAAAGATCTACATAATCCTTAACAAATCCTTTGGAAATAAATTTCTCCAAGGTGGACTCTGAAAGTCCATCGATGTTCATGGCATCTCTGCTGGCAAATAGGACAAAGGATTTAATATGTTTTGCCTGACACCGGGGATTGGTGCAATAAAGGGTCTTGGCATCGCTTAGCTGCCTAATCTCTGTAGCTCCCTGGCATACGGGACAATGCTCCGGAATATCTCTCACCCCACTTCGAGTCAGATTTTCTGCAATCTGGGGAATGATCATATTAGCCTTATAAACCTGGATTTTATCTCCCACACCTAAGGCCAGTTCTTCCATAATACTAAGGTTGTGAACACTGGCCCGGCTTACGGTAGTTCCCTCTAATTCCACCGGTTCAAAGATAGCCACCGGATTAATCAAGCCTGTTCTTGAAGGGGACCACTCAATAGCAAGGAGGGTGGTTTCTTTTATCTCATCTGCCCACTTAAATGCACAAGAATCTCTAGGAAACTTGGCAGTACGGCCAAGGCTTCTTCCATACTCTATATCGTCATATGTTACCACAAGACCATCCGATGGGAAATCATTGTGGGGGATTTTTTCTGAAAAATTAAGAACTTCCTGCCTAATATTTTCCTCTGTCACCAGGCAATACTCCACTGTCTCAAATCCCTGACTCTTTAGCCATTCCATCTGACAGGCTCTGGAATTTTTAAAATCCACTCCCTGGGCCTGTACCAGCGAGAAGGCGTAGAATTTCACATTTCTCCTGGCTGTAATCTCATTGTTTAACTGACGGACCGACCCGCTGCATAAATTTCTGGGATTCTTATATTTGGCGTCTACATCACCAATCTCTGCATTGATTTTTTCAAAATCACTATATCCAATAACAGCCTCCCCCCGAAGGATCAAGTCTCCCTGATAGGAAATTTTCAAGGGAATATTTTTAAATACCCTGGCGTTGTTGGTAATCACCTCTCCAACTTCCCCATTTCCTCTGGTAACCGCCTTGTAAAGTGCTCCCTCTCGATAGGTCAACACAATGGTAAGGCCATCCATTTTCCAGGAAAGCATAGACTTGTGTTTTCCAACAAAAGCCGCCAATTGTTCCACATCTTTCGTCTTATCCAGGGATAGCATAGGTTCCGGATGACGCTCCTTTGGAAGCTCACTGATAACCTCATAGCCTACATTTACCGTAGGGCTGTTGGACAAAATAATTCCCTTATCCTGCTCCAGAGCCAAAAGTTCATTATACAACTTATCATACTCAAAGTTGCTCATGATCTCCTGGGCCTGCTGATAGTAGGCCTTTCCTGCTTCATTTAATAATTGAACCAATTCCTGCATCCGCTGCATTTTATTATCCATATAAATCCTCTCTTACAAGCCTACATCCTGGTATAGTTTTTTAAGCTCATCCCCGGTAAGTTCCCTGTAAGCTCCATTTTTCAAACTACCAAGCTCCACATTCATAATACGCACTCTCACCAGTCTCTTCACCTTGTAGCCCAAGGCCTGACACATACGCCTGATCTGTCGGTTTAAGCCCTGGGTCAAAATAATAGAAAAAGTGTATTTGCCAATCTTTTCCACCTTACAAGGTCTGGTAAGGGTATCCAGGGACTTTTCCCTGTCTATAATCCGAACCCCTTGGGACATCTTACTGATAAAATCTTCGGTAATCTCTCGGTCCACAGTAACCTTATATTCTTTCTCATGTTCAAACCTGGCCCGCATCATTCCATTAATAAGGTCTCCATCGTTGGTCATAATCAAAAGGCCTTCCGAATCCTTGTCCAGCCGTCCTGCGTAGGTAACCCTGGTAGGATATTTTAGGAAACGAATAATGTTCTTTTTCTCCCTCATATCTTCTGTACACACAATACCCACCGGCTTATTTACCACTAGAGCCACCTTCTTTTCTCTTCCGGCTACAAGCTTTTTCCCCACTCGGACTTCCTGATCTTCTTCCACCTTCATTCCTGGAACTGCCACTTTTCCATCTACAAAAACCACACCGCTATCTATTAATTTATCTGCTTCTCTTCGAGAGCAAATGCCTGCCTCGCTGAGAAATTTATTTAACCGCACTGCCATAAATGCTTCACCAATTCCTTTTATATCGTAATTTTCATTTTAAAAGCTTGCCTGTCAAAAGTCAAACCTCTGTGTTATAGTAGAAGTATCTGATTTCAATGCAAAGGAGCATACTTCATGAATGTTTTGACCCTTCAGGCAAAGTCCTGCATGGCACATCTTCTACTTAAGGAAAGCTTTGATTCCTTTTCTTTTATAGATGCTAACATTACCACCTACAATAACTTTCATATCGATGGATATTTGCAAAAAGATTTCTTTCCGGAAGGAGAAAGCCCTGACCGTAGCTTTTCTCGCTGGAAGGACGTGCGAGAATTTTGCCTCGGCATTATAAAAGGGAAACGAACCCCCTTAAATTTTAAGATTGTCCTATCCCTAGGGGAGGAAAAGTTTCAAAGCTTTCTCCTAGAAAGGGGAATTACGGCAATTAAGCCCTCGGAGATTCAGGGACTTTACCTTAATTTTCGCTATGACGGCACAAGCCTACAATGCGTTACCGGCACCTCCACCAAGGTCTTTAGCCTGGACAAAAGTTTGGAGCAGCAGTGGGATCTTTGGGCAAGTGAATTTTTAAAAAATACCGGCATCGAATTTTCGGAATCTTAAAATTCAAAATCAAGTTATGTAAAAAGTCTCACGTTCATTCTTTTGAATAAACGCGAGACTTTTTTATCTTATGAATCCATCATAAAAATCCTTAGGTCAAATTCTTACTTTGTAAGTAACATCATAATTTCATTACTTCTCTTTACAAATGCGGTCATATCATCCGGGCTTAATGGTTTGTGAGACAAGGCTGCCAAATCATACAACTGCTTGCAAATAAGAGATACATTTTCTCCATCCTTGTGGTCTGCCAAATACTGAACCAGTGGATGGTTGGCATTTAAGATCAGGGTCTCGGTTCCATTTAAACCAAAGTCATTGCTTCCCATGCCATACATCTTCATCATCTCAGCCATACGGCGACTTTCCTCAGAAAGAGTCATCATGGAAGCAACCCCTTCATCCTTAAGCTTTTCAAGCTTAACATCCAACTGGTCATTTCCCATCTCTTTACGGAAGAGGGCCACTAAATCTTCTGTCGTCTTTTCAAAGCTTTCCTTTTCTTCCTCAGAAACCTCTTCCTTGGCATCCTCAGTAATATCTGCATCGATTCTCTGGAACTTAATGGTTTCATTCTTCTGCTCTAGCTGAGTGATGAATGGAGAGTCAATATTGTGGTCCAAGATCACTGCGTCTTTTCCCTGGCCACGGAAAAGGTTGATATACTGACTTTGCTGTACCGGATCTGTTACATAGTAGATAATAGTCTTCTTATCTTCCGGCTTTGTCTCTTCCAGATTCTCTACTACGTCTGCATCCTCTGCCTTTTCTTCTGCCTCTGGTTTTTCTAGGGAACCGCCATTTTCTTCTACACAATCCTTCAATGTAAGGTATTTGTTGTCTATGTTCTTAAAGAGTACTACGTCCTTCATCTTGTCGCAGAATTTGTCGTCTTTCAGACAGCCAAATTTAACAAATGGGCTGATGCTATCCCAATATTTTTCATAGTCCTCACGTTTTGTCTTGCACATTCCGGCAAGCTTATCCGCCACCTTCTTAGAAATATATTCAGCAATCTTATTTAAAAAACCATCATTTTGCAGGGCACTCCGGGAAACATTTAAAGGAAGGTCCGGGCAGTCAATGACTCCCTTTAGTACCATCAGGAATTCCGGAATTACTTCTTTAATATTGTCTGCAATAAATACCTGATTGTTATAAAGCTTAATGGTTCCTTCCACAGAATCATACTCTGTATTAATTCTTGGGAAGTACAAGATTCCCTTTAAGTTAAATGGATAATCCATATTCAAATGGATCCAGAATAATGGCTCCTTGTAGTCTAAAAATACCTTGCGATAGAATTCCTTATAATCCTCATCACTGCATTCATTTGGATGTTTGGTCCAAAGAGGCGTGGGATCACTTAAAGAAACAGGACGTTTGTTAATCTTAGCTCTGTCCTTGGCCGGGCTTACTTCTACCATTTCCTTCTCGCCCTGCTCATTTTCCTTCTCTTCCATCTTGGCATCTTCATGGATGTGCTCAACAACCACATCATCTTCTCGAAGATCTGCTTCATCTACAGTCTCATATTCCTGTTCTGCTGTCTCATCTTCCAAAAAGATCTGAACCGGCATAAAGGAACAATATTTTTCAATGACTTCTCTTACACGGTACTTGTTAGCAAACTCCAGGCTGTCGTCATT
Organism: Parabacteroides distasonis; assembly: GCA_963589425.1. Taxonomy (GTDB): domain Bacteria; phylum Bacillota; class Clostridia; order Lachnospirales; family Lachnospiraceae; genus CAKRJP01. The sequence goes on from CAVAKZ010000044.1 coordinate 6,296, forward strand.
TAAGAAGAGGGTCATAACAGAACCAACTTCTGTCCTGTCTCCTTCAGACATCTCATACTCAGTACCGCCATCGCTAACCCAGTGAACCGGTGTGGCACCTTCCTTATAAGATAAAGTATCAATATGCACTTCATCTGCCACCATAAATGCTGAGTAGAATCCAAGACCGAAATGACCGATCATATCATCTTCTGTAGTCTTGTCCTTGTACTTCTCCAAAAACTCTGTAGCACCGGAAAAAGCAATCTGTGTAATATATTCTTCTACTTCCTCAGCTGTCATACCAAGACCGTTATCAATAAATTTCAAGGTCTTTTCCTTTGGATTTACCACTACCTTAATAGCCGGCTTATAATTATCCGGAAGCTGGTACTCTCCCATAACATCCAGTTTCTTCAGCTTGGTAATGGCATCACATCCATTGGACACAAGCTCTCTTACAAAAATATCATGATCCGAATATACCCATTTTTTAATAATAGGGAAAATATTCTCACTACTAATTGATAAACTACCTTTCTTTGACTCCATCTTTTATTCACTCCTATCTAAATCTAATACAGCTTTTAAACTTTCGCCTACGCATCCACTGCCAAAGCAGCTTCTCTTAATTTGTCTAAAGGTATCTTAATACCACTTATTTTAAAAGTCAACAAAAAATTAGCACTCTTTCAAAAAGAGTGCTAATAACTTTCTTAAAATTATAAAGATTTAATAAATACATACTGCCAGGTTTCCAATCTGGTCCATGATTCCTGCAATGAGATCTGCATCTTCTACAAGCTCTCCCTGCTGGGGATCCTGGATAGTCACTGTATTATTTGTCTTGGAATAGCCGGATAAGACCACGCAGTGTTCATTGCTAAACCAATCATAGCTTTTTCCCTTATATTCATAAGAATAATCGGTAAAACTTGGATCCGAATAATCCACTGTCACCCACAAAAGCACCGGATATCCTGCTGCCACATATCCATATAAGTCTTCCAGGGAGCTGCCCGACACATCATGGGCCCACAGACTGGTGTCCTGGTCTGCCAAATATTTTCTTGCTGTCTTTGCAAGACCAGGTGGCCAGATTCCCGCCCCGTCATAGGAATAAGGATCTCCACTAAATCCTACCGGATAATCCTCCGTTGCCATGACCAGATAATTATCCGCAATGGTGGTCTTATCTACGGAAAATCCATAGTAGTTAAGCACCATAGTAAGAGCTGTGGTTTCGCATCCTGTAGGCAGTTCCGGAAGCTGCCAGATTGTATCCACCGAAAGCTCTGTCTCCTGGGGCTCCTCCTGGAAGATAGAAGTCACCTTAAGCTTTATCCCATTAATCCCAGAAACTATAGAGGCCCAATGAAAGCCGTCGGCCATTCCCTCCATACTGGCTCCATAAACATTTGTGCTTAGAATAGCCAAACAAAGGACCAGGCAAGGCACTACTTTTTTTAAACCTTCTCTATACTTCATATAAATTCTCCAAATTTTTACTTTCGGTATATCATATCATGATTCTATGTAAATATTGTGTCCTTATGTTTTGCTTTCGGATTTTCTCTATTATTCTACAGATTTTAAGGATTCAACCATATCAATTTTCTTTAATTTAAAATACATAAGGCCATTGATACACAGGGAAAAGGCAAGGGTAAAGGCAAGAGCATAGAAGAAGCTGCTAACATTGATCACCCTGCCAAACATAACAGAATCCACCTCCACTGTCTCTATGATGAAAAGATGAAGGATCTTTCCCAGCACACAACCTGCCACTGCTCCCAGCAAGGTCAGCATCATATTTTCCCTGTAGACGTAGGCAGCCACCTCCGGATCATAAAAACCAAGGACCTTCAGGGTCGCAAGCTCCCGCTGTCTTTCTGTAATATTAATGGTATTTAAGTTATAAAGCACCACAAAGGCTAACATTCCTGCTGAGATAATCAAGACCACAATAACCAGGTTCAAGCTCTTTAGCATATCATCGAGCTGGTCCTGAATATCAAAAATGTAGCTTATACTAAGTACTGCGTCCTGGTCAATAATCTTCTGTCCTACTTTTTTCATATCCGATGTACTATATCCATCCGGAGTGGAGTACAAAAGGCTATTGTATTCCGGGGCTTCGCCATGTACCTTCTCATAGTATGCAGGTGTCATATAGATATAATGCCCCATATAGTTTTCACAGATGGCAGATATTTTCACCTTTATATTGCCCTGGTCTTCATCCTTGATTTCAATGTAGTCTCCCACCTTAGCATCCAGAAGATGGGCTGTTTTTTCTGTAATGATTGCTCCCGAATCATCTAATTGATAAGTTTCTCCTGTCTTTCTGTCACGGAAATGAACATAGTCCGAAAGATTCTCCTGATCCTTTAGCACACATTCTACCGTCTCCCGCTCTTTCTTACCCTTTACCAGGGTTACAGTCTTCATACGGGTGTCCATAAATTGGGCTATATCCGAATCTTTTTCCAAGTCCTGATGGAGGGCCTCTTTTTCTTCCTCCGTCACATCATCCTTTAAATAAGCCACCCCGTCATAAACCTGAATTTCCTTGTATTGTAATTGAGTAATCTCAAAAATAGAGTCCTTTAATCCAAATCCTACTAACATCAGGGCCATACAGCCGCTAATTCCAAAGATGGTCATAAAGAACCGCTTCTTATAACGCATTAAATTTCGCACAGAGGATTTCCATGAGAAATTCAAATGATTCCAAATGATCCCAATCCGCTCTAAGAGAACTCTTTTTCCCACCTTAGGTGATGGAGGCCGCATAAGAACTGCCGGCTGGGCCATAAGTTCCTTATAGCAAGCAAAGAAGGTTGCCGCTGTAATACATACAACAGAGATTCCTGATGCCATAAAAGCATAGTACCAGTTATAAGGGACTAAAATTTTCGGTATATGTAAATACAGGATCTCATAGGCATAAATAATAATATAGGGCAGGATTTTCTCCCCTATAAGGAAGCCAAAAATGCTTCCTCCCACTGTAGCCAAAAGGGCATATCCTATATATTTTTTTGCTATAGTCATTTTTCCATAGCCTAGGGCCTTCATGGTTCCAATGGCCATACGCTGCTCTTCCACCATCCGGGTCATGCTGGTAAGACTAATAAGGGCTGCCACCAAAAAGAAGATTACCGGAAATACCCGTCCTATAGCCCGCATACGATCTGCATTTTCCCCATAACCGGAATATTCCGGCAGGGTGCTTCGATCATATACATAGCATTTTGCCTCAGGAATTTCTTGGATTTCTTTCTCTCCTTCCTGAATCTTTTCCTCCCCTTCTTGGATTTTATTTTCCATTTCAGAAAGATCAAAATTTGACGCAGACCCAGGATCCAAAGAAAGCCCTGCCTCCGCCGAAAGCCCCATGCTTTTAGCAAGCTCTAGCTGGTCTTTGGCAGCAGTAAGTTGATCTTTGGCATCAGCCAGCTGGTCTTTTGCCTCTTGAAGCTCTTTACTAGCCTCATCCACTAAGTCCTGGTGTCTGATCTTTCCCCGTTCTTTTGCCACTTTCTCTACCCGGTCCATGGCATCTTCTATGGCATCTTCATATTCAGAGGTATAGGCCGTAAGCTTTTTTGCCCCCTTCACCTGAAAATAAGCCTCTGTATAGACATCTAGACCAAAAGTGTCTTCTGTCACCAAGGCAAAGGCAGAAATACTTCCGGTTCCTATGGTGGTACTGCCCCTGCTAAAGGAAATATAGCAGGGGCTGTTGCCGGTTCCCACCACCGTCAGAGTGTCTGTAGTAAGACTGTCTGTCACTGCATCCTGGCTTCCGGAAGATAGGCGGATCTTATCTCCTACCTGAAAGTCCGACTCATCGTCCACCAGGCACTCTCCGGCCTTTTTAGGGAGGCGGCCTGTGGTTACCGTAGGCTCATTCATTCCATCTGTAAGAGACATAAGATGGAGGGCCTTCTTCTCATCCCCTACTTCCTGAAGATAATCTCCACTATATCCTCCCACAACCTTGGAAATGCCTTTTATTTTCCCAAAGGCCAAAAGGTCATCCTCAGTGATTCCCAAGCTGGATACCGTCTTAATATCCATAAGACCAGCCCCATCAAAATAGGCATCACCTGTAATTCGCATATCCGGCTCAGAGGAACGGATTCCGGAGAAAAAAGCCACACCCATAGCCACAATAAAGAAAATAGACAAGAATCTTCCTGGGCTTTTTTTGATCTCCATAAAAAAATCTTTTCTCGTTGTTTTCTTCATTTTATCTACCACTCAATCTCAGAAATAGGACACGGATTTTCATTTACAGTAATTTTAGATACCCGACCATTCTTAATTTGAATCACCCGGTCTGCCATAGGAGCAATGGCCAGATTGTGGGTAATAAGAATCACTGTCATTCCCTTATTCCTGCAAGTATCTTGTAGGAGCTGTAAAATTGCCTTTCCTGTATTGTAGTCTAGGGCTCCTGTTGGCTCATCACAAAGCAGCAATTTAGGATTCTTAGCAAGGGCTCTGGCAATGGAAACTCTCTGCTGTTCTCCGCCGGATAACTGAGCCGGAAAGTTTTTCAACCGATGTCCAAGGCCCACTTCTTCAAGGACTTCCTCTGCATCCATAGGATCTTTACAAATCTGCAGGGCCAACTCCACATTCTCCTTAGCTGTCAGATTTTGAATCAAATTATAAAACTGAAATACAAATCCAATGTCATCCCTGCGATAGGCTGTAAGCTGCCCTTGATTATACTGGGCAATATCTTGTCCATCCACCAAAACTTTTCCCTCAGTGGCAGTATCCATTCCCCCAAGAATATTAAGTACCGTGGTTTTTCCTGCACCGCTGGGGCCCACTACAACAGCAAACTCTCCTTGTTTTATCTCAAAATCGATGCCTGCTGCAGCTTCAATTGTCACCTCGCCCATGTGATAGATTTTTTTTACATTTTCCAAAGTTATAAATTCTGCCATTCAACCACCTCCATCAATATAAGAATTTTGTAATAAAAAGGAACCCTTGCTCTATGCAAGAGTTCCTCCTCGTTTTAGTTGTACAAAAAGCAGAAAAGCTCTTTCCTGTTTTTACTTTGAACTTTCCATGTCACGAATGATCTTACGAAGCTTGAGAACCATAGAAGGTGCTACTGAAAGCTCATCTACACCCATGCGGACAAACTGCTCTGTAAGTTCTGTATCTGCTCCAAGTTCTCCACAGATACCAGCCCATTTTCCATACTTATGTGCACTGTCCACTACCATCTGGATCATTCTAAGGATTGCCGGATGGTGAGCATCATAGAAGTCGTCTAATTTTGCATTCTGCCTGTCAATAGCCAGAGTATACTGGGTCAGATCGTTGGTTCCGATGCTGAAGAAGTCTACCTTCTGAGCCAATTCATCTGCCATAATAACAGCAGCCGGGGTCTCGATCATAATTCCCTGCTCCGGAATCTTATAAGGAATTCCCTCGCTCTTAAGTTCAGCCTCCACCTGGTCTACGATCTTGTAAATCTTTTCTACTTCATTTACTGAAATGATCATTGGATACATAATGGAAATATTTCCATAGGCAGCCGCGCGAAGAAGAGCCCGAAGCTGGGTCTTGAAAATATCCTGCTGCTTTAAGCAGATACGAATAGCACGATAACCCAGTGCCGGATTATCTTCCTGACCAAGATTAAAATAATCTACCTGCTTGTCCGCTCCAATATCCAAAGTACGGATAATAACCTTCTTTCCTGCCATAGTCTGAGCTACCTGCTTGTAAGCCTGGAACTGCTCTTCCTCTGTAGGGAAATCTTCTCTTCCAAGATATAAGAACTCGCTTCGGAAAAGACCTACACCAGCTGCATCATTTTCCAAAACATATCCTACATCTCCTACGCTTCCGATATTTGCATAGAGCTTGATCTCGCGGCCATCCTTTGTTACTGTCTCTTTTCCTCTCATCTCCTGAAGAAGGGCAAGTTTTTCTTTTTCTTCCTGCACCTTCTTTGCAGTAGCTGCCTTAAGGTCTTCATCAGGATTAAAAATTACGCATCCTTCAAAGCCGTCTACAATAGCCTCAGTTCCATTGGTTAATGCTTCTAAATCCATAGGAGCGCCGATAATGGCCGGAATATTCATCATTCTAGCCAAAATAGCTGTATGGGAGTTGGTAGATCCGTGAACTGTAGCAAAAGCTAAGATCTTGCTCTTATCCATCTGTACAGTCTCGCTGGGACTTAAGTCGTCTGCCACAATAATAGATGGCTCCATATCGTCCATATCTACTTCTTCATTACCACTGAGGATACGAACCAAACGTCCGGAAATATCTCTGATATCTGCAGATCTTGCCTTCATGTACTCATCATCCATGTTGGCAAACATCTCACCAAAATTATCTCCTGTCATAGCCACTGCATATTCTGCATTTACCATCTCTGTGCGAATAGTATTGTTAATGGCCTCTCTATAATCCTCATCTTCAAGGAACATCTGTTGTACTTCGATGATGGCTGCATTGGCCTCACCCACCTCAACAACGGCTTTATCATAAAGCTTCTGAAGCTGTGCATTGGCTCTTGAAGCTGCATCCTTAACTCTTAAGACTTCAGCCTCTGCATCCTCCACTTTTGTACGTCTTACCTGGTAATCATTCTTCTTAAAGACAACAATTGGTCCCTGTACAATTCCTTTATAAACTGACTTACCTGTAAATTTTTCCATTCGGCAATTCCTCCCATTCGTCCTTCCGTATAGTTTTAATCATAAAACTCCACACCCAAGCTTTATTATACACTATTTAGCACTGACGAACCACTGAATATTTTATCAAAAACGAAAGATTTAAGTAAAAAAATCTAGGACAACAATTCTCTCAATTTCTGGTTCACCATTCCCGGGTTCGCTTTTCCCTTCATGGCCTTCATAGTCTGTCCTACCAGGGCTCCAAGGGCTTTTTCTTTTCCACCCTTGTAGTCAGCTACCGCCTGTGGATTTTTCGCAATTACTTCCTGTAAAACTTCCAAAAGAGCGCCTTCATCATTTACAGTTTTTAATCCATTTTCTTCTACATACTTGTCCGGATCAATGTCTTCTGCATACATTTTTTCAAAGACTTCTTTAGCCACAGAACTGTTAATGGTTCCTGCATCTGCAAGGTCGATCAGTTTTGCAAGATGTTCCGGAGAAAATACAATATCTTCCGGCTCCTCTCCATGCTCCTTTAAAAGTCGCATAGTCTCCACCATAAGCCAGTTAGAAACCTTCTTTGGCTTCTTGCAGATTGCTGTAGTAGCCTCAAAAAGATCGGCCATATATTTAGAGCCTGTAAGGATCTCTGCATCATACTGAGGAATATCAAATTCCTTCTTATAACGCTCTAATTTTTCATCCCTAAATTCCGGCTGTTTTGCCTTGATCTCATCAATCCACTCGGAGCTGATAACAATAGGTACCAAGTCCGGCTCCGGGAAATAACGGTAATCCTGGGCATCTTCCTTGGAACGCATAGCATGAGAGGATTCTTTATTGTCATCCCATCTTCTGGTTTCCTGAACCACCTGCTTACCTTCCTCTAAAAGCTCGATCTGACGCGCTCTCTCCCCTTCGATAGCATGGGTAATAGCCTTAAAGGAGTTCAGATTCTTCATCTCAGTTCTGGTTCCGAAAGCCTCTGTTCCCACTTCTCTTACAGAAAGGTTAACGTCTGCACGCATAGAACCTTCTTGTAACTTACAGTCGGATGCTCCCAAATACTGAATCAAGGTACGAAGCTTCTCCAGATAAGCAATAACTTCCTCCGCTGATCTCATATCAGGCTCTGATACGATTTCCACCAAAGGAACTCCGCTTCGGTTGTAGTCTACCAAAGAAGTGTCATCCCACTCATCATGTACCAATTTTCCTGCATCCTCTTCCATATGCATCTCGTGGATACGGATTTTTTTCTTAGTATCCCCTACTGTAATTTCCACATAACCATTTCTGGCGATTGGCAGATAGAGCTGAGAAATCTGGTAATTTTGCGGGTTATCCGGATAAAAATAATTCTTACGATCAAATTTACACACCCTTGTAATATCACAGTTGGTTGCAAGACCAATGGCCATTGCATACTCCACAACCTGCTTATTTAAGACAGGAAGAGATCCCGGCATACCGGTACAAACCGGGCAAGTGTGGGTATTAGGTGCTCCACCGAAGGCAGTGCTGCATCCACAGAAAATCTTTGTTGCTGTGGCTAATTCTACATGGACCTCAAGTCCAATGACTGTTTCATATTGCTTTGCCATCTTTATCTGCCTCCTTTCTTTGCAAGCTCCGGTCTTTCGTAGCTTCTGGTTTGTTCTAAGGTATATGCCGCCCGGATAATCTTATTTTCCTCAAAGCAATTTCCAATAAACTGCATACCAATAGGAAGTCCCTTAGAATCTTTTCCCACCGGAAGACTGACTCCCGGAAGGCCTGCCAGGTTTACCGCAATGGTATAAATATCTCCCAAGTACATCTTAATGGGGTCACTTAAGCTTTTTCCAAGTTCCGGTGCTGTTGTAGGAGCAGCAGGAGCAATAATCATATCGTATTTTGCAAATGCCTTGTCAAAAGCCTCTTTAATCAAAGCCTTTGTTCTTAAGGCTTTCAAATAATAAGCATCATAGTATCCGGAACTCAGTACAAAGGATCCCAACATAATTCGACGCTTTACCTCCGGTCCAAATCCTTCAGACCGGGTCTTCTTATACATGTTATGAAGGCCTTCATATTCAGGGGTACGGTATCCGTATTTTACCCCATCAAAACGGGACAGGTTGGAACTAGCCTCTGCGGAAGCAATAACATAGTAGGCCGGAATCGCATACTCTACCAGGCTAAGGTCAAAGCTTTCCACAATGGCTCCCTTTTCTTCTAGGACTTTTACAGCATCCATAATCTGATCCTTTACCTCAGGATCCAGACCTTCTCCAAAATAGTCTTTAGGAATTCCAATCTTAAGGCCCTTCACATCCTCCACCAAGGCACTGGTAAAGTCATAGCTTTCTCTCTTTACAGAAGTGCTGTCCTTAGGATCATAAGAAGCAATGGCTTCCAAGATAGTAGCACAGTCTGTCACATCTTTTGCTACAGGTCCAATCTGGTCTAGGGAAGAACCGTAGGCAATTAATCCATATCTGGAAACTGTTCCATAGGTAGGCTTAATACCTACAACGCCGCAGAAGGAGCTAGGCTGACGAATAGATCCACCTGTATCTGATCCCAAGGCATAGGCACACTCCTGGGCTGCTACTGCTGCACAGGAACCTCCTGATGAGCCTCCCGGTACATGATTTAAGTTCCAAGGATTCTTTGTAACTCCATAGTAGGAAGTCTCTGTAGTACTTCCCATGGCAAATTCATCCATGTTAGTTTTTCCAATAATTACCGCTCCGGCTTCCTCTAAGTTCTTTACAGCCTCTGCAGTGAAAGTAGGATTAAAGTTCTCCAAAATCTTGGAGCTGCAGGTAGTAAGCATGCCCTCTGTACACATATTGTCTTTAATTGCCACCGGCACTCCTGCCAAAGGCCCGCTTAAGCTACCATCGTCAATTAATTTTTGTACTTCCTCTGCTCTTTTTAGTGCCCCTTCTTTATCAAGAGTTACAAAACTATGCACCTCTGATTCCACAGACTCAATCTGGGAAAAGGCAGCTTCCACAGCTTCTTTTACTGTAAGCTCACCGCTTTTAATTAATTTTCCGGTCTCAACTGCCGTCAAACTCATAATATCCATGATCTGCTTTTTCCTCCTATCCGATGGTTTTTGGCACCTTGAAGCTATTATCCTTCATAAGAGGTGCATTCTTTAAGGTATCTGCACTTCCATCTCCGTTAGTAACTATGTCCTCACGGAAAACATTATTAACGGGAAATACATGGGACATAGGCTCAATTCCCTGGGTATCTAATTCATTTAAAGTATCAATATAGTCAAGCATCTTCTCCATATCTGCCTTGGCTTTTTCCTTCTCTTCGCCAGACAGCTCCAATTTTGCCAAGATGCCTACATATTCAATGGTTTCATCTGAAATCACGTTAGCCATGATAACCCTCCTATCATTCGTCTTTTTATAACCTGCCTTTAAAATTAGGATTAAGGCTCCAACCTACTTAAATCTCTTGGGAAGAGGGTTGTCTCACGAACATTTTCCTCTCCTACCAGCTTCATAGTAAGACGCTCAAGTCCAATACCAAGTCCTCCATGAGGCGGCATTCCATGCTTAAAGGTGGCAAGATACTGGTCCATTCCGTCTGTCTCCATGCCTCTTGCTGCAATCTTATCTAAAAGCATCTGGTAATCATGGATTCTCTGTCCTCCGGTAGTTACCTCCATTCCCTTGTAGAGAAGGTCGAAGCTTAATGTATATCTGGTATCCTCCGGATCATCCATAGCATAGAAGGGCCGCTTCTTCGATGGGTAGTGGGTTACAAATACGAAATCGCTGTCCCACTCTTCCTTTGCATACTGTCCGATAAGAACTTCCTCTTCCGGTTCAAGATCAAAAGGATTTTTCATTTTGTGCTGGTATTTTTCTGCAACTAATTCTTTAATATCTGCAAATTTCACTGCTGGGATCTTATCTACCTTTGGAAGGCTAATGCCAAGAGTCTTTAATTCTCTTGCGTACTCCTTCTCAAGAAGAGCCATTGCATACTGAAGATATCCCGTCTCCATAGCCATAATATCCTCAAAGCTGTCAATATAGCCCATCTCAAAATCCAAGCTGGTATACTCATTTAAATGACGTTTTGTATTATGCTTCTCTGCTCTGAATACGGGAGCTGTCTCAAATACACGGTCAAATACTCCTACCATCATCTGCTTGTAAAACTGGGGGCTCTGAGCCAGCACTGCCGGTCTATGGAAATATTCCAACTTAAAAATGTTAGCTCCTCCCTCTGCACCCTTTGCTCCGATCTTTGGAGTATGAATCTCTGTAAATCCCTCACTGTACAGAAAATCACGGAAACTGCGTGTCAAGGCTTCTTGAATTCTAAACTTGGCACGCTCTCTGATATTTCTAAGGGCAATAGACCGGTAGTTTAATTTTGCTTCCAGGGAAGTATTTAATTTCCACTTAGAAATTGCAAGCGGCATCATCTCATCAGAAGGCTCACTTAAGATTCTCACCGAATGGATACGAACCTCAATACCATTAGGAGCTTTCTCATTCTCCTCTAACAGGCCCTCCACCTCAATGGTGTCTGCTTCCTTTAAATCTTTAAGAGCAAAATCTGCAGTTCCTTCCTCGTAAACTGCCTGAAGAAGCCCCTCTCTCTTTCTTAAAATAACAAAGGCAACAGTTCCCATATCACGAATAGTATGAATAGCTCCATTCACCTTTACACGATCTCCCGGTTTTGCCTCTGTTAATAATTGGCTGATTTCCAATGTATCTTTTTTCTTAACTCCTGTTACGAATTCCATCTTTCTTCCTCCTGGGATATTTTTTGTTTGTTTTTGTTATCTTTATTTTTGCGATAACCCTCTATATACGAAAGCTAGGAAACGTATATATTTATCCTCCCGGGGCATTTTTTGTATAACAGGAAATTTCAGCAAAATTTTCTATCATACAAAAAACGCCCCGAGATGCCAAAAACATCTCGGGGCGAATAAATCCATTATCCGCGGTACCACCCGTTTTGAATTCTAGGTTAGAATCCATCTCTTGTGCACGTAACGTGTTGCCTGCGTACCGACCTACTATGATTTCAACCGGTCTGCTCCAGAGTGTTCCCTATTGTCTCCTTCCCTTAAGTATCGCTCTCAGTCGGTGACGATACATTCCTGTCAAGTTCCAAAGACAGAGTCTCCTTCTTCGCTTTACTAGCTTAAACTGCTACTTATGTTAGCACAGGAATTCTTAGAATGCAAGAAATTTTTATCTGCATTCTTTTTACTATAAATTATAAGGGTAACTGCCAAAGATATTCTGGCTATAAGAATTTTAGATTT
>CAVAKZ010000045.1:0-18075 GCA_963589425.1 Parabacteroides distasonis
GGCGGTTTGTAATCATAGAAGGAATAAATCCATCCATGAAGAGGGAAATAAGAAAACAGGAAACATAAAATGATAAAGGGTATCAGACAGTAGAACAATCTGCGGCTTCTGGCAACCTTGGCTGCACTTTGTTTTGTTTTACTTACCGCTTGTTTTTTCATTGTACTCTCTCCTTCTTTTTAACTTAGCTGCAGCTTTTCTTTAATTCCTGCTCATTGTAACATCATCCCTATTTAAGAAGATACCGACCAAATCAGAGGCTAAATATAGGAAAAATCTTGTCTTTTTCCGATAGCTGCCTGCAAAATCTATTTTTGAAGGTATTTTACCTCTATTTTTATCTGTAGTTTTTTGCCCAATCCCTCCATAAGATAAGCATGTGCTAAGAAAATGTTTTTATTTTCTTTAATGGAGCTTTATGGAATTTATGGAAGGAGAAAAGTTATGAAATTTAACACCGAAAGTCCCATCTTTCAGTTTCTGGAAACTTTTTCTGATTTTGTGGTCCTAAATTTTCTTTTTGTGATCACCTGCATCCCTATTGTGACCATTGGTCCGGCCCTCAGCGCTCTGTATACTGTCACCCTTAGGGAGGCAAGAAATGAGCAGGGATATATCCTTCAGTCCTATTTTCAGGCCCTTAAAGAAAACTTTAAACGCTCTTTTTTACTGTCTCTTTTGTATGCCCTGGCAGGAGCCATTCTCCTCTATAATCTCGCCTTCTGGGCCCAGATGAAAACAGTCACCGGCAATGTGGTTCTGATTCTCATTTCCTGCTGCTGTCTCCTTTATCTGCTCTCACTTTTGTATGTTTTTGCCCTAAGTGCAAAATTTGAAAATAGCCTAAAGCAGACGGTAAAAAATTCTTTGCTGCTTGCCCTGGCAAATCCTATGCAGACCCTGATCATCCTGCTCATTCTAGTCATAGGTTTTTGCCTGGCCTTTGTAAGCCCTATATTCCGTGTATTTCTGCTTATATTCGGTTTTGCCTTTCTGGCCTACTGTACTTCCTTTCCTCTGACCAAGGTCTTTAGCAAATACGAAGATCCTAAAGACTAAGTTGCCAAAGACGAAGTTGTCAAATAGGAAGATGTCAAACCGGAAGACATAAAGTACTAAGATATATAGGATCAGACAATTACTACAAGGAGATTTTTCACTATGAAATATGGATTTTTCGACGACAAGAACAAGGAATATGTAATCACAGATCCTAAGACCCCCAATCCATGGATCAATTATCTGGGTAATGAGGATTTCTTTTCTCTGATTTCTAATACTGGAGGAGGATACAGCTTTTACAAGGATGCAAAACTCCTGCGCATCACCCGTTACCGTTACAATAATGTGCCGGCTGATACCAACGGGCGGTATTACTTTATCAATGACGGGGGAAGTATCTGGAATCCAGGCTGGCAGCCATCCCAGACAGCCCTGGATTCTTATGAATGTCATCATGGTCTTGGATACTCCCATTTTTATTCCTCAAAAAATAAAATCCAGGCAGATTTAACAGCTTTTGTGCCTCTTCATGAGACCTGCGAGGTTAATTATTTGAAGCTTAAAAATACAGATTCCAAGGCTCATGACCTTAACCTTACTTCCTATGTTGAATTCTGCTTCTGGAATGCGGTGGATGATGCCACCAACTTTCAGAGAAATTTAAGCCTTGGGGAAGTCGAGGTTATTGGATCTGAAATTTATCACAAAACGGAATACAGGGAGCGCCGCAATCATTACGCCTTTTACAGTGTCAACCAGCCGGTGGATGGCTTTGACACCAGCCGGGATGATTTCCTTGGAGCCTACGGGTCTATCCAGGCACCTAAGGCAGTGGTAAATCAAACTTCCTACCAGACCATGGCCAGCGGAGGAGCTGTCATCGGTTCCCACAGAATCAAGCTAACCCTAAATCCGGGAGAAGAAAAATCCTTCATCTTTCTCCTTGGCTATGCCCAAAATCCGGATGATCAAAAATGGGAAGGTCCAAATGTGATAAACAAGCAGCTTGCAAAAGGTATTATGTCCCATTATCAGACAGCAGACCAGGTGGAGGAGGCTCTTTTGTCCCTTGCTTCCTACTGGGACAAGCTTCTATCCAGATACAGCCTTTCCTGCCAGGACGACAAGCTTTCCAGAATGGTAAATATCTGGAACCAGTATCAGTGTATGGTTACTTTTAATATGTCCCGGTCTGCCTCTTATTTTGAATCCGGAACCGGAAGAGGTATGGGATTTCGCGACTCCTGCCAGGATCTTCTTGGCTTCGTGCACCTGATCCCGGAGCGGGCCAGAGACCGAATCCTTGATATTGCCGCTACCCAGATGGAGGATGGAAGCGCTTATCATCAATATCAGCCCCTGACCAAACGAGGAAATCTTGATATTGGAAGCGGATTTAACGATGACCCCCTGTGGCTTATTGCTGCAGTCAGCGCCTATACCAAAGAAACAGGAGATTTTAGCATCCTGGATGAATCCGTTGATTTTGACAATGACCCTTCCAAGGCTGCTCCTCTTCTTGAGCACCTAAAACGGTCTTTTGAATATACTTTGACCCATCTTGGCCCCCATAAGCTGCCTCTTATCGGAAGGGCCGACTGGAATGATTGTCTGAATCTTAACTGTTTTTCTAAAGAACCGGGAGAGTCTTTCCAGACAACCGGTCCATCTGAGGGACCTGTGGCAGAATCTGTATTTATTGCCGGTATGTTTGTAAAATATGCAAGGGAATATGGACAGATCAATGAAATTCTTGGCAATAAGGAAGAAGCTGCCCGCGCTTATGACGCAGCAGACGCTATGTATCAGGCCATTTTAAAAGACGGCTGGGACGGCCAGTGGTTTTTACGGGCTTATGATGCAGCCGGAGAAAAAGTTGGCTCTAAAGAGAACCAAGAAGGTAAAATTTTCATCGAACCTCAGGGCTTTTGTGTACTTGCCGGTGTGGGAGTAAAAGAAGGAAAGGCCAAGGAGGCCCTGGATTCTGTAAAGAAGCACCTGGATACTAAGTATGGCATTATGCTGCAGCAGCCGGCTTATCAAAGCTACCATTTAAATCTTGGGGAAATTTCTTCCTACCCACCGGGATACAAGGAGAACGCAGGTATTTTCTGTCATAATAATCCCTGGATTTCCATTGCAGAGGCTGTAATCGGCCGGGGCAACAGGGCCTTTAAAATTTACAAAAAAACCTGCCCTGCTTATACAGAGGATATCAGCGAGATTCACCGCACTGAGCCCTATGTATATTCTCAGATGATTGCCGGCGCAGATGCACCCAAGCACGGGGAGGCAAAAAACAGCTGGCTTACAGGAACCGCAGCCTGGACCTTTGTAAATGTTTCCCAGTATCTTTTAGGTATTCAACCGGATTATGACGGACTGCGGATCGATCCCTGCCTGCCGGATGAACTAAAGGAGATTAAGCTCGATCGAACCTACCGGGATGCCCACTATCATATTCATATCACCAAGCCGGATGGCATCGAAAAAGGAGTCCACAAGATGCTGGTAAATGGTAAAGAAGTGGAAGGAAATCTGCTAAGGCCCCTTGACGGCTGCACAGAATATAATGTAGAAATCATAATGGGATGAGGCCAAACTAAAGCAGCCTAAAAAATAAGACCCAAAAAGGAGGATGAGCTTCCTCCTTCTTGGGTCTTTTATTCGTATCTCATAAATATAGTCTTTATTGCCAATTCACATTTTACAGCTTGACAGCAGCAATCTGACAGATATCAGCTATAGATTTTCCCGCATAAATTTGATAAGTTCCTTCTTCTACCACGAAGGTCTCTTTTTCTTCATCATAGTAGGTGAAGGCATTCGGATCAAGGTCCAGCCTGATCTCACTGCTGCCACCTGCTTCTAACTCTATTTTGGTAAATGCTGCCAGAACTTTCTTTGGACGCTCTAGCTTGGATTCTGATTTTCCCACATAGATTTGTACCACTTCTTTTCCATCCAACTTACCTGTATTGGTCACCTTAAGACTTACACATACCTGAGGTTCTTTCCCCGGTATTTTAACAATTGCATCCAGGTCTGAAATCGCAAATTCTGTATAGGATAAGCCATAGCCAAAGGGGAACAGAAGCTCCACATCTTGGCTATCGTAGTAACGGTATCCAACAAAAATACCTTCTTTATAGTTTACAGTCTTACCTCCCGGGAACTCTCCGATGCTGTGGGCAGAAGAGTCCAAATGGGTCTTTGGAAAGCTTTCCGGAAGTCGCCCGGAGGGATTAACCTTTCCAAAAAGAACCTCTGCAAGGGCTGTTCCCCCTTCCATTCCGGCATACCACTGCCACACCAGGGTCTTTACATTTTGTATCCATGGCATCTCCACCGGTGAACCGGAAAGCATAATGACAATAGTGTTGGGATTTGCCTTAAGAACCTCTTCAATCAGCTGGTCCTGGGCGTAGGGAAGCTTCATATCCGGTCTGTCGTGACCTTCTAAGTCCTGTTTGTGATTTTGGCCTCCAATTAGGATAACCGTCTCATACTCTTTTGCCCTTTCAACAGCCTCTTCTCTTAAAATCCGCCGTTTCACTTCCAATTCCAAACTAATGCTTTTGGCTTCCCCCATGGAGCCTCCACCATTTTCCAGGCTGTCTGCCTGCCAATTTACGCCAGCCTCCTGAGCTTCCATATCATCTGCAAAATATCCCTGAACAAAGTCAACCTGAGTATTTCCCCCAAGAAGCTTTTTGATTCCGAGAAGAGGTGAAATCTCATACAGGGCCTTAATCTCTGCGCTTCCTCCACCATTGGAGTGAATGCGGTTTGCATTGTCTCCTATTACCAGGATCCGATCTAATTTCTTTGAAAGAGGAAGCTTATTTTCCTCATTTTTCAAAAGAACCACAGACTCTCTGGCTGTCATAAGGACACTGGTCCGATGTGCCGGCAGGTTGTAGCTTCCTGCTTTTCTTTGATCTTTTTCGTCTCCCATCATATGCAGGCGGTACATCATTCGAAGGACGTTTCTAACTTTTTCATTCAAATATTCTTCTGCGACCTCCCCATTTTCTACTGCCTTCTTCAGGGGTTCGGCCATACAGTATTCATCGAAATTATAGGTCACTGACATCTCTATATCCAGACTGCTTTCGGCGGCTTCTTTTGTTTTATGAACCGCTCCCCAGTCAGATACTACCATACCATCATAGCCCCATTCCTTCCGAAGAATCTGATTCAAAAGTTCCTTATTTTCGCAGCAATGTTTTCCCTTGTAAAGGTTATAGGCTCCCATCATGGAGTAAGCCACTGTGGCTGCCTTTTTAAAGGCCGGGAAATAAATTTCCCTTGCCGCCCGGTCGCTAACTTTTACATCCACCCAGAGCCGCTCTGTCTCCTGGTTATTGATTGCAAAATGTTTGACACAGGCTGCCACATCTGCGGTCTGTACTCCCTCGATCAAAGGCACTGCCATCTCCCCGCTTAGGTGGGGATCCTCGCTCATATATTCGAAATTTCGTCCGCAGAGAGGACTTCTTTTAATATTAATCCCCGGCGCAAGGATCACATCCTTCCCCCGGCCTCTGGCCTCTTCTCCCAGGACTTTTCCCGTCTCATAGGCCAGCGTTCTGTTCCAGGTAGCTGCCAGGGCACTGTTGCTTGGAAGATAGGTTACATAGTCGTCGCTGTTTCCTACAGGCACCCAGGAATCATCAGGAAATTCATTACGGACTCCCATAGGGCCATCGGACATTTTTACCGGTGGGATGCCCAGTCTTTTAACTCCCTGAGTGCGAAATAAGCCTGCCCCATGGATCATGCCGATTTTCTCATCAAGGGTCAGCTCTTTTACTACATCTTCAATCTGTATTTCTATCTTATTATTTTTCTGCATGTTTTTGCTCCTCATTAATTCCATAGAATTTTTCCATATACAAGAAACCGGCTATCAAATAAATTTCCACGAATTGATAACCGGTTTGCAGCTTTCTAGTTTTATCTATGTATTACAAAGTCACCCTAATCTGTGCATTTCCGGCACATGGAATCACTGTATCCTTACCCTTGATCTGGTAGTCTGCTCCCTCTACATCTTTTGCGATCTCATTTACAAGAAGAATGCTGCAGGCTTTCTTTGCCTTTACCTGGATCTCAACTTTATCAGCCTTTCTTGCCATAGTAACACTTGTCTCTACCTGCCTGTCCATTCCACATACGTAGGTAGACGTTTTTCCACCATCTCTTAGAGAATAAGCTCGGATTTCCACATTTTCTGCATAGTCATAATCCGGTTTCATTTTTTCCGGTCCCACTGCAATGAGGCTATTTTCTCTGGCAAAGACTGGTATACTTAAGTAACCGCAGGCTTCCTCATACCATTTGCCCCCCTCCTTGACTTCTCCTGTAAGATAATGGGTCCAGCTTCCCTTGGGCAAATAATAAATAGCCTTGCTCTCATCATTAAAGATCGGTGCTACAAGGAGTGAATCTCCTAACATATACTGTTTATCCAAATATGGGCAATTGCGGTCTTCTGCAAATTCCATAACCATGCTGCGCATCATAGGAACTCCTGTTACAGCAGTCTCGATAGAATTTCTGTATAAATAAGGCATGAGTCTTGCCTTTACTTCTGTAAAATACCGAACTACATCTACTGCTTCCTCATCATAAGCCCAAGGCACCCGGTAGGAGGTACTTCCGTGAAGTCTGGAATGCGAAGACATTAAGCCAAAGGCTGCCCATCGCTTATACACATCCGGAGTAGAAGTGCTCTCAAAGCCCCCGATATCATGACTCCAGTAACCGAATCCGGACATGGTAAGGGAGAGACCTCCTCGAAGGCTTTCTTCCATGGACACATAATCAGACCAGCAGTCACCGCCCCAGTGTACCGGGAATTTCTGACCTCCCACAGTTGCAGACCGGGCAAATAAAACAGCCTCCCCCTTGCCTCTCTTTCTCTCCAAAAGATCAAATACCGTTTTATTGTAAAGATAGGTATAGTAGTTGTGCATTTTTTCCGGATCAGAGCCGTCTGCATAGACACAATTTACCGGAATTCTCTCACCAAAATCCGTCTTAAAGCAGTCCACTCCCATGTCCAAAAGGACCTCCAACTTGTCCTGGAACCATTTGCAGGCCTCTGGATTAGTAAAGTCAACCAGGGCCATTCCCGGCTGCCACATATCCCACTGCCATACGTCACCGTTAGGCCGTTTGATAAAATATCCCTTTTCTTTTCCTTCAGCAAACAAGGCAGATTCCTGAGCAATATATGGGTTGATCCACACACAGATATTGAGCCCTTTTGCCTTGATCCTTGTAAGCATACCTTCCGGATCCGGAAAAACTCTGGTATCCCATAAAAAGTCTGACCAGTGGAAATCCTTCATCCAGAAACAATCAAAATGGAATACCCGAAGTCCTATGCCTCGATCCAGCATCCCATCTACAAAGCTCATAACTGTCTCTTCGTCATAATTAGTGGTAAAGGAAGTAGAAAGCCACAGGCCGTAGGTCCAGGGTGCCGGAAGAGCCGGTTTGCCTGTAAGGTCGGTATAGCGCACCAATACTTCTTTCATGCTGGGGCCATTGATCACAAAGTAGTCCAGGCTCTCTCCCTTTACAGAAAATTCTACCTTCGTCACCTGCTCTGTTCCTACTTCAAAAGAGACCTTGTCCGTGCTATTTACAAAAACCCCATAACCTTTATCAGTGAGATAAAATGGGATATTCTTGTAAGACTGGTCCGTGCTTGTTCCTCCATCTTCATTCCAAATATCCACAGACTGGCCGTTTCGAACCAAGGCTCCAAAGCGCTCACCCAGGCCATAGACATGTTCATTTACATCAATGCCAAGCTGCTGCCGCATATAGGCCTTACCTTCCGGATCCATATCATAGGCAAACCCTGTCCACTGGGTGCGCATATAGGCTAAGTCTCTTCCACTGCTTGCAGTCAAAAGCTTCCCATCTCTTTGGTAGGTCATGGACCAATTTTTCTTATTGATCAGCAGGGATAGGCTCCCGGATCTTACAAGAATTTCATCCTCAGTTTCTTCCACATCCATGCTGGTTTTTTCCTTCAAATTCAGATCAAATTTAGGGCTGTGATCTTCCACCCCCAGGTAGTGGCTTGTCTGTACTCGAATTACATCCTCTGCCGGGGCTGTGATCTTGATGGTAAGATTGATTCCCCCAAGGGTATCTCCTCTGTGGGCGATATGATGTGTAGGCGCACAGATTATCACCTCATGATCATTTTTCTCTACAAAATAGGCTTCCTGGGGTGCAAAGCACTCAATCCCTTCCTTTTGCAGCCAGCATCCATTTCCGAATTTCATCTCTCCATAACTCCTTTATCTATCATTCTTTTTCTTCATTATACAAAGCTGCCGGGGATAAAAATACCGGAAGAATTAAGCGAAAAATACGCTATTTTTTAGACATCTATAAGCCATAAAAAAAGTTCCCGGCAGCCTTGCCAAGAACTTTTTTAGCTTTTACTCTTTTATTTTTTTATTTCTTTTTTCTCAGGATCCTTGTGGCAAGGGGAGCCATGACCTGGCTTTCCCCTCCATAAATCAGGTCATAGTCTTCCGGTACCATTACAGTCTGGACTTTTCGGGAATAATTTTGAATGAAAAGATATTCATTCTCCTGGTTCTCTCTTACCGTTACTGCCACGCCTTCCGGAATAAAGTCTAAGGGAGATTTAAGGCCTGCTTCCTTGGCCACCTTGCTATAGAAATCTTGATAAAATCCCAGTTCCATATCTGCACATACATAGTATACATGACCCTTTCCAAATACCTTGTGGGTCAATACCGGATAACCCTGATAGAAGTCCTCCCCATAGTGCATCAACACTTCAGCATCGGAAACCTCCACCAGCTCGCAAAGATTCTTGCAAGAATATACATTGCTGATGCCAAGATGGTTGCCAAGCTCCGGAATCCCCTGGTTTTCTTCCCAATCATACAGGGCATCAATCTCCGTGCTGCGGATTCCTGTCACATCCATCAGGCCATAGGGACTTCCTCCCAGGAAGCACTTGTCTGTGCCATCTACCAGACCGGACCAGTAGGAAAGTACCAGAGTCCCACCCTTTTCTACATAAGCGCGAAGCCGCTCTTCGTATCCATCCTTAAGCATATAGGCCATAGGTGCTGCCAAAACTTTGTAGTCTGCAAGGTCATGTTCCATTCCGATAATATCAACATTCAGCCCCTGCTCTCTCAATGCACGGTAGTTTTTCTGCACATTTTCCCGGTAGTGCATATCTTCATTTCTGGGACCCTGTACATCGGCAATGGCCCAGTCATTTTCCCGGTCATAGAGAACTGCTGTCTGAGACTTCATATCCGTTTTAACGGTCTCCTGAATCTGCTCTAAGGCCTGACCAACCTCTGTTACTTCCCGAAAAACCCGGGTATCATCCCCTCCATAATGGTCGATAACTGCCCCGTGGAATTTCTCAGAAGCTCCCTGACTTTGACGAAGCTGGAAATATAGGACACTGTCCGAACCATGGGCAACTGCCTGGAGAGAGCTAGCCAAAAGCATGCCCGGTTTTTTTAATTTGTTAATTGGTTTCCAATTGGTTGCTGAAGGGCAGGATTCCATGAGGAGAAAGGGAGTCTTCTTAATGCTGCGCATTAAATCGTGCTGCATTGCCGCATCAACAGCTGTAATATACTCTTCTTTTTTATGCCAGCCCGGATAGTTGTCCCAAGATACAATATCCAGAACATCCTTAAATTTCTTATAATCCAAGCCATCAAAGTCATACATAAGATTGGCTGTTACCGGAAGTTCAGAGCCCCCTTCGCGGATTGCATCTACTTCATTTTTAATAAAGTCAATGGTCTGATCTGTAACAAAACGCTTCCAGTCAAGCTTCAATGCATGAAGCTCATTTTCTCCTTTTGTGGATGGGCTTTCAACCTGGTCGAAGCTGTTATAAATATGGCTCCAGAAGGTGGTACACCAGGCCTTGTTCAGCTTGTCAATTGTGCCATATTTTTCCTTAAGCCATTCCCTAAACCTTGCCTGACACAGAGGACAGTGGCAGTCTCCACTAAACTCATTGGAAATATGCCACAAGATAACTGCCGGGTGTTTACCAAATCTTTCTGCCAATCTCTTATCAATAGCATGAACTTTTTCTCTGTATACCGGGGAAGTGAAGCAGTGATTATGTCTGCCTCCGAAAAATCTTCTTGTTCTGTCTGGATCCATGCGAAGGACTTCCTCATATTTGTCTGCCATCCACTTGGGTCTTGCTCCTGATGGAGTTGCAAGAATGGTGCGAATTCCCTCCTTGTAAAGGTTATTGATAATCTCCTCCAGCCAGTCAAACTCATATCTTCCCTCTTCCGGCTCTAAGACTGCCCAGGAAAAAATTCCTAAAGATACCGTATTAATATGTGCCTTTTTGAAATATTCGATGTCTTGTCGGAGAATATCCGGTCTGTCAAGCCACTGCTCCGGATTATAATCTCCCCCATGTAAATATCCCTTATATTTCATCTCTTTTGCCATTTTCGTCTCCTTCTAAATACCTTTAGATTTAGAGGTTTTTTCTTTCCTCTTAACTCATATAAATTCATTATAGTCGCTTTTTTTCTCCTGTGGTATAATAAGTCATTCCAAAAAATATAACATTTTGAAACAAGGAGATCTTATGCCAATTTATTTCAGAAACACTCCGGTGACCATGCCCTTTATGTTTGATTCTGTAGGGAATCACTGGTACCAGGAGAACATACAGCGCCCCAAGGGGCATCCTCTTTTTCATTATCTCCAGACCCAAAGAGGCCGGGGCCAAATCGAAATTCGGGGAAAGCACTATATTCTAGGGGAGCAGGAGGGCATCCTAATCGCCCCTTCCATTCCCCACTCCTATACCAAAGAAAATGAAGAATGGCACACGATTTTTGCCACATTTACAGGCACCCTGTCTTCCGGAATCTCCTCCATCCTTCAAAATCAATCTGTGATTTTTGTCAACAAGGAGCAAGGAGCCCTCATTGAGCCCATTATTTCAAGAGCAGTTTTAGAATTCCAAAAACCTATTCCTGATATAAAGATTCTCTCCGGCCTCTGCTATGACCTGTTGCTTACCTTTAGCTTGGATACTTTTGCTAAAAATATGGCTTCGGATCCCTTGTATCAGCGATATATCTCTCCTACTGTACAAGAAATCGAAAGCAGATATACGGAAGAATTAACGGTTCAGGAATTAAGCCGTCAGGTTTTTGTCACTCCCCAGTACCTCTCTAGGCTCTTTCGCAAATTCCTTGGTGTATCCGTCTATGAATATCTCACCGGCTACCGGATCAATAAGGCCAAGGAATTATTACTGACCAAACCTCACATGAAAGTTCAAGAGATATCTCTGGCTGCAGGTTTTACAGATACCAGCCACTTTATCTCTATCTTTCGTAAATATACCGGAACTACACCCCTGGATTTTCGCAGGGTTTACCATATGTAACTTAGCCCATAATTTTAGTGGACAATGTCCCCGTTTAGCTTGCCTCCGCTACTAAGACATCCTCCCCTTTAAAAGCAAATCCCATCTTATAGATTTGTTCCTTGGAGATCCCATTCGCCAAAAGATCTGCCTCATAGGCTCTCTCTTCAATCTGTTTCAATGCATTGGCTGCTGTTTCCTCCAGGCTCTTCTCCTTCTTTTCGTCTAGCACCTTGAATTCCAACAGAAAGGCGTCTTCATTTTCCTTCTTAGGATACATGGCAATATCATACCGTCCACGTCCACTTTCTCGATTGGAAACAATACGGTATCTATCCTTAAGGGATACGATCAAACCTAAGACCAGGCCGTGATAAAAATTCTCCGGAGCCCGCTCCGACGGGCGCTTCCCCACATCAAAGAAGCTCATGGATGTATAGGAAATATCCATGAGAATATCATTAAGCTCCTCAATCTTATGTTTCAGCAAGGCCTCTGCAAATCTTGGATAGATGGAAAATCCATTCTCAAACATTGACACGATCTCATACGCAAACATTCCCATGACTTCCTCATTGGTTACGGATACATCACACTCGATCATTCCTAGCCTTCTCACCACATTTTCAGCCTTAATGTAACCTACCGCCAAAAGCAGAGACCAAAGACTATTCTCGTCCCCATCCAGGTATTGGAAGGTAATATCTTCATTTATGATCTTATGAACAGGTTTGCCGGTCATTAATTGTTCAATTTCATGCTTGCTGTGCACCGGATGCCTGCGAATAACATCTCCAATCAGCTTATTACTGCTGGTATTGGTCCAATAAGAAACCAGCAAGCCCTGCCGCATATAGTTGGTAATAGACCAGGGATTGTAAATGTCCTTTTGATTTCCAAAGGTAAAACCATCGTACATAGCCTTTACCTCTGCCATCTTATCAATATTCTGACACCTTAAGGCATCCTTCACTTCCTGCTCTGTAAAGCCACAGCAATCACTGTAGGCATTGCATGTCACAGAAGCCACCTCAATGTTATTCAAATCTGAAAACAAGGAATTTTTAGAAATCTTTGTCACTCCGGTGATGATAGCTCTGCTGTAATACTGGTTCTCTTTAAAGGTATTGTGGAATAACTGCCTGCAGGTCTCAATCATCTCATCCCAATATCCCACTGTGTAGGCCTCCAAAAGAGGGGTATCATACTCATCCAAGAGAATGATTGGCTTTATCTGATGATGATTATACAAGAGTTCACATAATATCTGCATCGATGACTCTATATCTTCCATAGATCGTTTATTAAGAAGATCCACTCTTCTCCTATATTCTTTTCTCTCATCATCTGTCAGCTTGGTGCTGTCCCGCAAATACACATGTTTCTTATACATGTTACACAAGTTCAACAGCACTCCATTCATCGCCTGCTTATAATTACTCCCCTTGCAGCCTCCAAAACTAGCAGAAACCACCGGTACCGTCCCGTAAGCAGCTCTGCTTTTTACATCCCGCCACACTGCCAATTTCTCAAAATATTCCGGATGATCTGAAAATCTTGGATCAAAGAAATTCTCCACAGTACTTAAAAGGGTGGTCTTGCCAAATCTCCTGGGTCTGGTAATCAAGGTCACCTGGGCATCATGAGAAAGCCACTCCGTAATAAAATGAGTCTTATCTACATAAAACTGCTTGCCACAGGCAAAATCCTGAAAATTCTGGTATCCCAGCCCCACATGAGCATCCAGATAAGGATTTCTTTTTAGAATATCTTTCAATCCCTTCATATAGGCAATTAAATGTTTCTTCTCATCCTGTAACTTTGTCCGCTCCTCAAACTCAAGCAGCACCTCCTCCCGCTCCGATAGCTTCACATAGTAACTGACCGATTTCCCGTCAATAGTCTTTTGAATATAGGGCTGCTTCTTCCCGTTAATCTTTTTGTAGGTCAGGGAACCCTTAGGCAGCTCTTCTAAACGCTTATCAATTTCTTCAATTCTGCTTTTTGGATTTTTCATAAGCATGTCTCCTTTCGCAACAAAAAAATGGTTATGTATAGTTATTTTCATAATATAACCATACATAACCATTGTCATTTCTAAAAATCAGGTCTATGCCATTTCATAATAGTTGGCGTAAATTCCACCCTTTGCTAACAGCTCTTCATGGCTTCCCCGCTCTGCAATTCCATTGTCAGCCACCACTAGAATCTCATCTGCATTGCGGATCGTAGAGAGTCTGTGGGCAATAGTAATGGTGGTACGATCCTTGGCCAGTTCTTCCAGGCTCTGCTGAATAAATCGCTCACTCTCATTGTCCAAGGCACTGGTGGCCTCATCCAAAATCAAAATGGATGGATTCTTTAAAAATACCCGGGCAATGGAAATCCGCTGTTTTTGCCCTCCGGAAAGTCTTGTTCCCCTCTCTCCTACAAAAGTGTCATAGGCATCCGGAAGTTCCATAATAAAATCATGGATATTGGCCTTCTTTGCCGCATCTATAATTTCTTCCATAGGTGCTCCGGGCTTTCCATAGGCAATGTTATCTCTGATACTTCCACTAAACAAGTATACATCCTGCTGCACAAGACCTATTTGACTACGTAAGCTTTTCAAAGTTAATTTTCTGATATCTTTTCCATCGATGGTGATCTTTCCACCTGTCACATCATAAAATCTAGGAAGCATAGAACAGATGGTGGTCTTGCCGCTTCCGGAAGGTCCCACCAAGGCAATGGATTTTCCTGCCGGAATGTCTATGAACACGTGATCTAAGACCAGGGTATCATCATCGCTGTAATGGAAGGAAACATCCTTGTATCTGACATGCCCCTTTACATCTGTCAGGGGCCTTGCATCCTCTGCATCAAGAATCTCAGGCTCCGTCTCAATAACCTCCAAAAATCTTCGAAAGCCGGACAGGCCCTTTTGCATCATCTCCGTAAGCTCCACCAGAATCTGGATAGGGCTGATAAAGATTCCGATGTAAAGCGCATACATGGCAAGGTCTGTGGCCTCCATCTGACCCCCAGCAATCAGCCATCCGCCAAATACCAAGGTAAGAAGATACATCATTCCCTGAAAGAAGAGATTTCCACTCATAAAGCTTCCCATACAACGATAGTTGGCGTCCTTGGAAATTAAAAATCTCTCATTGCTCTTTCTAAATTTTTCTCTCTCAATATCCTCATTGGCAAAAGACTGCACCACCCGAATTCCCGCCAGGGTATCCTGCAGGCTGGCATTTATATCTCCGATTTTGCATCGGTTATCCATAAAGGTATCCTGCATCTTCCGGTTTTGCCCATAAGAGAAAAAGATCATAACAATCACCAGCACAAGTAGCGGTATGGCCAATTTCCAGTTAATCAAAAAGAGAAAAACAAAAGATCCTACAATCTTTATTAAAGAAATAAATAAATTCTCAGGTCCATGGTGGGCAAACTCCGAAATATCAAAAAGATCCGACACTAATTTACTCATCATCTGGCCGGAATTATTCTGATTATAGTAGGAAAATGATAATTTCTCATAATGATCAAATAGCTGCTGCCGCATGTCCCTCTCCATGCGGGCTCCCATTACATGGCCCTGACAGGTAACATAATATTTACATGCTGCCTGAATCAGGTACATCACCAGAAGAATAAGAGCAATAGGCACCAAGGCCTTCAAAATTTTCCCGGAACTTTCTGTAAACAAGGTCTTTGTCAGGCTTCGCAGGATCTGGGGATAGGCAAGATCCACCAGACTAATTACAGCTGCACAGATCAAATCCAGGAAAAATACAGCCTTGTAAGGCCCGTAGTAGGGAATAAATTTCTTTAATGTTTCCATAGCAAACTCCCTTCCTTTCCAATCAATCTGCTACATTATAGCACAATAAAAAAAGATTTTGATTTCCTATAAAAAATATCCTGCAGGAAGTCCCACAGGATATTTTTTCTAACTAAATCTCTTTATTTATTTTGCACCTTCTCGATATAATCATAGATCAGATCTGCCGCATCTTCTAAGTCAATCTTGCTGGCATTGATCATCAAATCATAGTTTAAGGGATCTCCCCAGGTTCTTCCGGTATAGTAATTGTAATACCGCTGTCTTGCCTGGTCTTCCTCATCCATTTCCTTTAAAGAAATTCCATCATATGCAATCTTGCTTCTGGCCTGGCGGAAGGCATCGTCTGCATAGACAAAAATATGATAGCAATTTTCCACATCGGAAAGCACTGCATCTGCACAGCGTCCCAAAAAGACGCCTCCGGACTTATCTGCCAACTGCCGGATCAAAGTTGCCTGCTCCTTGTACATTTTATTATAATCCGGGATCACATCCCTGCCAATTCCAAGGCCTCCAAAGAAGCTACTGTGTCCGCTGGGAACCCTGTAGGCTTCCTCAAAAATATGCTCTACATCCATATCCGCATTTCCCATTTTTTCTGCTGCCAAGTATAAAATCTGTCTGTCATAGCAGCGCACCTGCATCTTTTTGGCCAAGATTTCTGCAATCTCTCTGCCACCGCTTCCGTACTGTCTGCTGATAGTAACAAGGGTATGCTCTTTCATCTTACATCTCTCCTTTCGCTTCACGCTCAATCAGATCTTTCATAATCTGAGGATACTGCTCATCCAAATGATAGAAGATTAATACTAACAATACGCCGCCGGCAACAATCAAAGGTCCTACCTTGTAAATGTTAATAATCATATGAAGGGCGCTGTCTGGCTGAGTTACACTTCCAGAAGCAGTACTGATATATCCTCCCAGAGATAAAAGTCCAGTCATTACTGCAGATGCAATACCGGCACCAACCTTTGTTCCAATAGAACCTCCTGCAAAAATAAGGCTTTCCTGACGTACATGAGTCTTCCACTGTCCATATTCTACTACGTCACCGATCATACCAAAGACAACTGCGTTAAGTGGTGCAAGTCCAATGGCTCTTGCCACACAGCTCATAACCATCCAAGAAATGCTGTAAGGGTTTAAGAAAAACAGGAGCTGTCCTACCAAGGCAACAATACTTCCTGCCAGGGCGATATTTCTCTTTCCAAACTTCTTAATCAAAGGTACACATAAGAAAATAAATAACACTAATAACAGAATTTCTGTAAGATAGAGGGCACTGTAAAGCCAGGTATCATTATTGAAAATATACTTGCAATAGTAAGGAAGGATAGTTCCTGATACACTGAAGGATACACTCTGGAACATCCAAAGGAATAATACAGCCCAGAAATAACGATTGGTTACTAATAATTTTAGGCCCTTCCTTACCGGAACTTTTTCTGCCTTCTCCTGGCCTGCAATGACAACAGTCTCCTTACAGTTAAAGAAGCAAAGCAAAAGTAAGATCAAAGCTATAATTGCCCATACAGACATAGTTTTTACCCATGCAGCCTGGTCATTTCCAAATAATTTAACCAGGGGTGTAGTACAGGTAACAGCAATAATTTTCCCAAGAGGGGACAGTCCCATTCGAACTACACTTAACATATCTCGCTCAGAAGAAATACGAGTCATCATTGCTGACAAACTTCCGTAAGGAAGGTTGATTGCTGTATAGCAAACAGTAGTACAGAAGTTATAGGTTACAAAAATATAGATAATCTGCACCATTCCCATGGTATGGGGGACTGTAAATAAGAGGATTGCAGACAAGGCATAAGGGACGCTCATCCACAAGATCCAAGGTCTTGATTTTCCCCATTTCGACTCAGTCTTTTCTACAATAATTCCCATAATCATATCCGAGAATCCATCAAAGAATCTGGATATTAGCATAATGAGACCCACACTAGCTGCTGCCACTCCTACATAATCGGTATAGAACAAGGTTAAAAGAGTTCCCACCATACCAAAGACTACATTACATGCCACATCACCGCCGGCATAAGACAAACGCACCGGCCACGACAGTTTTCCATTTTCTAAACTATTTCCCTTTTTTTCTTCCACGTTTCATCTCTCCTTTTCAACTGCCTTCTCTCCTTATATGGGAAAAGATCTGTAAATTTATGTTTCACAGATCTTTTTCCTATATGCCTCTACTATATGAAGATATCAAATAATCTTAAGCCCTATCTTAGACTGTGATTTCAGAAATTTTAACCGGACGATGCTCCTCCAAAGATTTCTTTGCTGCAAGTCCCATAAGCACTGGCTGTAATCCGTCCATAACACCCAGTGGTGTGTCTATATCATTTTCAATGGCTTCAATAAAGCACTTAATCTCTTTTGCATAAGCTGCCATGTAGCGCTCTAAGAAGAAATAGAGTGGCTTCTCACCGGTTACTCCCTCTGCATTGCTAATTATTGCTGAAGAAGTAGAATCATTAGAAACTGCCACCATTCCCTTAGATCCGAATACTTCTGCTCTCTGGTCATAGCCATAGACTGCCTTTCTAGAGTTATCGATAACTGCAATGGCACCATTTTCCATCTTCAGGGTGATGACTGCTGTATCAACATCTCCAGCTTCTCCGATTGCAGGATCCACCAAAACAGCTGCCTCTACATATACCTCTGTTGCATCGCAGCCTGCAAGGAAACGTACCATATCAAAATCATGGATGGTCATGTCAAGGAAGATTCCTCCGGATACCTTTACATAGTCTGCACATGGCGGCTC
>CAVAKZ010000046.1:0-16082 GCA_963589425.1 Parabacteroides distasonis
GGACCGTGTCCCTGTTTCAAGGCAGGCGATACATTCTTATTAAAGAGAACACCGCTACAGGACGATTTCTACCATCTGATGAATGGCAAGTTCTGCGGCGAGGCATGGGACGCAGTGAGCCGATATGTCTATACCGCCTTGCAGGGCGGTTCCATCATGCATGGCTGGACAAACGATGAGCGCATGATGATTACCTGCTGTAATGATGGGACAAGACCTGTCATATTCAAAATAGAAAGAATCGACATCCCAGAGAGTGAAGAAGAAAAGCAGTGGCTGGAGAAACAGAATTTCAAGAACACTGCGGAAGATGCTTATACGGGCTGAAAAATGAGGAGATTATCATGTCTGAATGGGAAAGATTACAGCAAGGTCTTATATACAACGACTTTGATGAAGATTTATTTAAACGCAGAGTTGAAGCAAAGAGATTATTCAGAGCTTACAATAAAACAGAAGATGATGAGATTGAACTGCGTGAAGAACTTATGAAAAAACTCTTTAAGAAGGTTGGCAAGAATGTCTGGATTGAGCCGGATTTTAGGTGTGAATTCGGTAAAAATATTACGATTGAAGACGATGTCTATATCAACTTCGGCTGTGTAATTCTTGATTGTGCAGAGGTGACGATAGGTTCACATACATTACTTGGACCCAATATAGGACTTTATCCTGTTAATCATGCGACCGATGCAGAAGAAAGAATTAACGGCGGTTGCTACGGTAAGCCGATTCATATCGGCAAGAATGTATGGCTTGGCGGAGATGTAAAGGTTCTGGCAGGTGTTTCTATTGGAAATAATTCCATAGTAGGAACCGGCAGTGTTGTTACAAAGAATATACCTGCTAATGTGATTGCGGTCGGTAATCCATGCAAGGTTATTCGAGAGATAACTGACAAGGATAAAACAGATTATTTAGAAAGAGTGGGAATGAAATGACAGAGAAAGAAAAGATGCAGAGGCAAATGCTTTATGATGCAAACAATGATAGAGATTTATTAGATGAAAGAGCCAGGGCGAAGGATCTTTGCTATGACTTTAACCAACTCCGCCCATCTGATGAAGAGGGGCAGCAGAAATTGATGAATCAGCTATTAGGAAAGACAAAGGGGGCATTTTGTATCGTTGCTCCATTTTGGTGCGATTATGGATACAACATTGAAGTTGGAGAGAACTTTTTTGCTAATCATAATACTGTTATTCTTGATGAGGCAAAAGTAACATTTGGAGATAATGTCTTTATTGCACCGGATTGCGGATTCCATACGGCAGGACATCCGATTGATTTTGATCGTCGAAACCAAGGCTTAGAATATGCCTATCCGATTACGGTAGGGGATAATGTCTGGATTGGTGCAGGTGTTCAGGTTATGCCGGGGGTGACGATTGGCAGTAATGTTGTAATCGGAGGAGGAAGTGTTGTAGTAAAGGACATTCCGGATAATTCCGTAGCGGTAGGCAATCCGTGCAAGGTTATTCGTGTGATTACGGAAGAGGACAAAAAGACTTGCTGGGATAGATAAATTTCAGCTTGCAACACTGAAATTCCAGGAAAGGAGGTGCTGCCGATGTACGCACAAAAAGCTGTCGTTCATAATGCACACTGTGCATACCGTTTCAAAGTACAATCGTGTGATTGTATCAATTTTGTAAGGGCAACAGAAGTGGGAAGAACTGGAAAACCAGACCGGAAGGGATGGATTTAATGAAGTTTTCACTCATACCAGAACCATTTTTGCTAAGGAGCGTCCGAAGAAAAATCTTTTGGATGAATTTAAAGAATACGTTGTAAAGGTAACGGAGCCAAAAGCCTTGATTGATGATTATCTGGTTCCGTATACAGAGGCCTATGTTCAGTTGAAAAATTGTATCTTTTCCTCAACACAGTATGCAGAGGAGATTAACGATCTCCTTTATTGGCTGAATAAGACGAAAAACTATGACTGGATGCCTCCGGCAATTAAGTTCCTGGCCGAACATCAGAACAGTTCTGCCTATATTTTGTGGTTCTTGCGTAAATTGGAACGATTGGCTTCCTATCTGCTTGTAACAGCACAGGATGTAAATCATCGTATGGATCGATATAAATGGGTTCTGGTTGAGATGGAGAGCAGACCAAATCATTCCCTTGAAGATCCGCTGAAGAATATTGAACTGACAGAATGGGAAAAAGCAGAATTTTTGGATGCTTTGAATGGTGAGATTTATACCATGACAGCCCAGCGCCGTAATTATATTATTCAGAGATTGGATTCATTTGTAAGTGATGGAGGAGCGTCTTACAATACCAAATTATTTACCATTGAGCATGTGTTGCCGCAGCATCCGGCAGAGGGAAGTGAGTGGATGACGCTATGGCCTGATAAACAGGAACAAAGGTACTGGCTGAATCGAATTGCAAACCTTGTTCCCCTGACCAGACAGAGAAATTCAGCCGCACAGAATTATGATTTTGCTACAAAGAAAAGCAAATATTTTCAGTCGAAGAATAGTACAAGTTCGTATACATTGACTACTCAGGTGCTTAGTATCGACTCGTGGACACCAGATATCGTAAAAGAACGTCAGGAAAATCTCAAAAAAGTATTTGCAAAGAAATGGGAGCTTAATCCATTGTCAGATGCATCAGAAGAAAGTAAAGAATACATATTGGCTGGAAGAGGCGGTAATGCGAAAGGCTATCCGTTAACAGGGGATGAATTTGTAGTTCAAAAAGGAAGTCTTATTTCAAATGATGTGACGGACAGCTTTCAGCAAGGATATTTGGGGTTGAGAAATAAGCTTATAGAGGATGGGGTGATCGTTGATGGCATATTTGTAGAAGATTATGCATTCTCCAGCGTTTCAGCAGCTGCAGCAGTTGTGCTGGGAAGGTCTGCGAACGGTCGTAAAGAATGGACAAAACTAGACGGACGAACAATTGCTCAGACCGGGAATTAAAGAGAAGGGATTGTGATATGTAGTGAACATAGAAAATTTACATAAACTGATTGATCGATATGAAGAAAATTATTATATGATCAATGACTCAGATCATGATGAAAAATTCAAATGGGAAGCCATGAAGGGCTTCAGGGATGTTTGGTTTTCTGAAGAAGCGAAGCCTTTATCATTTGCTGAGAAATTTGATAAAGCGTTGAAGCGAAGTTCGATTATGATCAACAACAGCATGATTTCTCCCACAATGGGTATTGTAAAAATGGCGGAGAAAAGACCTGAAAAAGTGGAAGCTTTATTCACCGAGTTGTTGTATGCACCTTATGGGTCACTTGCAGAATTGCAGGATCATATGGATACGTTCTTAGATAAGACTGAGGAGATTCGACAGGAATTATTTCCGAGATACTATCGGTATAAACAGGATAGACATGCGGTTTTCAGTTATTTAGCCTTTTATGATCCGGAGAAACATTTTGTATATCGCTACAGTGATGCAGAAGAAATGGCACTGCTAATAGAATATGGTAAAGACCTGGGATCAGGTGCAAACTTTAGCTTGGCCAATTATTACGAAATGGCAGAAATTGTCGTTCAGGCTTTGAAAGAGCATGAAAGTCTTTTAGAAAAATACGACGCTCTGTTTAAAAACAATGACCGTTATTATTACGATGAAAGCTTGCATCTGATGGCTTTTGATCTGATGTATTGCTGTCGGTGCTATAACTTCTATGGTGACATGAAATATGCCAAGAAGAAGGTGAGCATAAAGGCTTATACAGAGCAGCAGATCAGAGAAAAAGAAGAGCAGGAACGTCTGAAAAAAGTTGAAGATTTGGAAGCACAGATCCGCGAAATTGAACTTGAGATGGACAATTATCAGGCGATTTCCTTGATCGGCGTAGAAGTGACTCAGGCTCAGAAGGGGAAGGGTATTGTCGTTGAACAGACGGGAAGTAAGATCAAGGTCAAGTTCGAGGCAGAGGAGAAGAGTTATATCATCAATCAAAAGTTTAAAATGCGCCCGAGATTTGAAGATGATGAGGCTGTGGTAGAGGCGTTTACCAGATATGATGAACTTATGGATAAAAAGAAAAAACTGGAGAATGAATTGAAGAAAGTACAGAAGTAATCATATTGGTCTAAAATACGATTTTAATCACATTTTCCAGAGCGATAGCTCTTAAATTTACAGCTGAGAGTTTCAGCCTATAAGTTTATCGCTATTAGGTTTTATTGCCTCAAATTGAGAGCTTGAGCTCCTGAAAAAGGCAGATGAAATTGAAAACATAACAGAATATCAACAGTTCTACAGAGCTGCAGAATTTCTTTAAACGGAGATTCTGCAGCTCTTCTTTTTTTTGGCATTTTAAAAAAACTTTTCCCAGGCAACCTGTATTTGATCCGATTTTCTTTTGTATATATGAGAGAAAATTCAGAGGCTTTAGGGGCAGACCTGGATAAGAGACGGGGCGACAGAGAACATTGCTTCATAAAATTGAAAATTTTTAAAAGTTTTTTTCAAAATTCGCGCCCAAATTCGATTTTTTTCTCCCCATAAGAGAAGTGAGAGGAAATTTTTTTCGAAGGATTTTTAAAAAGCTTCATAAATTTGGGAATTATCCGTCCCCATAAGAAATATGAGGGGGATTTAACGAAAAATTATAGATTCTTAAAAAAACTTCAGCCAATTCAAGATTAT
Source organism: Parabacteroides distasonis (assembly GCA_963589425.1). Classification (GTDB taxonomy): domain Bacteria; phylum Bacillota; class Clostridia; order Lachnospirales; family Lachnospiraceae; genus CAKRJP01. The sequence continues at coordinate 4,642 of CAVAKZ010000046.1, forward strand.
CCGTCCCCATCTATAAGGTGGGAAGGAAAAATTTTGGAAAAAGTTTAAAAGCGGAACGATCATTACGAAATTATCCATCTCCACCTAAGTAGTAAAGGGAGCTTTTGAGAAAAGCAGAAAAAGGAAATTTTCCGAAAAAATTTCAATTTCTATGATGCTGAACGGAATTATCCGTCCCCATCTAAGAAGTATAGGGGGAAAAACAAAAGCCTCTCCTTTGAACCTTGACAACTTCATAAGCAACCCTCCGGTTCATATCCTTGTATGTGGAGCAACAAGTTTTCTGCCGCCAAGACCTTCTGATGGAAGCCAGCGATCAACAGAGAAACGAAACAGGCCTGATGGTAGGGCCTGATTGCCAGGAAGCATGCAGGGGACAATGATACTTCCGTCTAGTCGCAGTTTATCTGCGGGCGGCCCGGTGAGATCCACGGGGAGGTAAAACGGCCTATGAGCATCTGACCAGATGCGGGCCGGAGGGTTCCTTCTTTTCAGTTCAGGGTGTCGGGGACAAATAGAACTGAAAAGCGTACTAGATTGCAAAGAGCGGCAGCGTCTTGCCGGGGTTCAGGGCGAGGAGTCCTGATCGGGTTGAGCATGAAATGCCTCAGCAGGTTAAGGGCGGCAGCCCTTGCCCAGGCTTATGGCGTTTCGCCATATGGTACTGGGTACTATTCGTAGCAAAGATTTTTGATGGAGCCGAATAGGATAAAAGCAGCTTCGCTGCAAATTGTTTGAAATGATAAAGGAGGAGATGCCCATGAGGGGAACCAGACACAATGGAAGATCCGGGAAGGATGGCGTTTACAATCCAAAACATAATGACAGAAATTTTGACATTGGAAATAGTGATCACATCGATCCTAAGCGGATAGACAACAACATTTACTGGGATTGTTACCAGGGATATTACCGAGAGGAGGACAAGCGGGAAAGAAAAATATTATCGTTTTCGGAGATTGAAAAGCAATACTATTTCGAGCATTACGGAGATTTTATTTCCGGGCAGAATGAGAGAAATATCAAGGCCAGACATCCAGACAGATGCAGAACTTTGGAGGATCTTTTGGAGGACAAAAGAATTGTCCCGGAGGAAACGATTTATCAGCTTGGCACTATTGATGAGAGTGAATCAGCGGAGACCCTTCTGGAGATTTTCGAAGATTTTCAGAAAGAATTTAAGGACCGTTTCGGCGATCACATTCATACCATTGACTGGGCCTTGCACACGGAAGAAGGGGCACCACATATTCATGAACGTCACGTTTTTGATGTGACCAATCGCTATGGAGAGCTTCAGCCAAAACAGGATGCGGCCTTGGAAGAACTTGGATTTGAATTGCCAGATCCGGAGAAGAAAAGAAGCCGGAACAATAATCGCAAGATGTCATTTGATATGACGGCAAGAGCCTTATTTTTTGAAGTCTGCGAGAGGCACAAGGTTCATCTGATCGAAGAACCCTCCTATGGCGGAAGAGAGTATTTGCAGAAACAGGATTATATCCGGATGAAACAGAAAGATGAGATTGCCAGGCAAGACCAGGAGATCAATAAGAACATCCAGGAGATCACAGATCAGAAAAAGCAGATTGGTGAGAATGCCCTGGAATTGTTTGGTCAAAAGATTGAAAGAAGGGACAATGAAATCGAGCTTATGGATCAGAAAAAAGAAATTTCCAGAAAGGAGGCCAAGCTACAAGAGCTGACGCTAAAGATCGAGGATGTGGACCAGCTCTTGGATGATATTTCAGTTCAAGTATATGACAAGGCGGTGGAACATATCACAGATCAGGTCATCGCTGAGACAAAGAAAGAAGACATTGCCCTGGTAAAAGGAAGTATCAGGTGGGTAAATTCTCCAGAGCGAAAAGCTTCACAAAAGGAAAGAAATTATGCGGTGAGCAGGCTGGAGAATGTGGTAAAGAAGATTGAAAATTCTTTACAGACCACACTTGATAAGCTGAAAAATTGGTTTGCTATTCCGGAGACCAGGACAGCCATTGTGAGTGAGGTGAAAAAGGAAGTCAGACTTTCAATCCTGGCAAAATTAAATGAAAAGAAACATAGAATTGCTTCGGAACAGAAAAGTGAGAGGCAGTTCGAGAACAACCTAGAAACAGGTACAGACAGGTAAGCACTTTGTAGATTCCAAGGGAAGGATACAAGGTGCCTTTTTACGTTTATGGAGGAAACTAATGGGACTATTTAAAGAAGTGAAAGACAAGGTGACGGTAAGGCAGGCGGCTGAGTGTTACGGTCTTAAGCCTAACAGATCTGGCATGATCCGATGCATTTGTCATGAGGACAAGAATCCAAGCATGAAGGTGGACCGGAGATATTATTGCTTTGGGTGCGGATGTACCGGGGATGTGATCGATTTTGTGTCCAATCTCTTTGGACTAAATCTGTTTGAAGCTGCTAGGAAGCTGGCAGATGATTTTGGAATCAGTGACAGAGCACCCTATGATCAGTCGCCTTATGTGAAATCAGATAGGCCAATTCTGAATCGTAAGCAGAGTTTGCCTGACAAGATGGCACAGCTTGTCTATGAGGAAAATTACAAGCGTTGTTTGCTGGCATATACAGACTATCTGCATATGCTGGATGATTGGAGAAAGGAGTATCCACCCAAATCACCGGATGAAGCATTTGATCCGAGATTTGTATGTGCTATGCAGGAGCTGAGCATTGTGGAATATAAAGTGGATATCTTGCTATTTGGCACAGAGGAAGAGCAGCGGGATATGGTTGCGGAATTGATGAAGGGAGTGAGAGAAGTTGAGCAGACTTGCAGAAGATATTTCAACAAGCGAGGAAAAAGATCTATTCAAGCGGATGATCAGCATGGTGGATCTGGAAAAGGTGAAGGTTGTGAGAGAATCTCTGCTGAGATCGCCTAAAGGGGAGATTAAGAGCTGCATGGAGAATTATGTTCGTGTGCTTCGAATGGATCCCCTTTTGGCCGGAAGCCTGAGATTTAACTTGTTGAACGAACAGATTGATGTAGTAAAGAAACTTTGGTGGAATGAGGAGACATGCGTTATGGGAAATAAAGGAAGAAACTTTTTGTATTATTTTTTTGAGAGATATTATGGCCTGGCAAATGAGAAGAATATGGACAAGGCTTTGATGTTTGAGGCTAACAGCAATGCTTATCATCCGATTCAGGAATACCTGGAGACTCTGGAATGGGATGGACAGGAGAGAATCCGTTACGTGCTCAAGAAATGTATGGGTGCCGATGATTCAGATCTGGTTTATGAGACCTTAAAGCATTTTATGATGGGAGCTTTGCGAAGAATCTATGAGCCTGGCAGTAAGATGGATGAAATGCTTTGCCTGGTAGGTCAGTAGGGAGCCGGTAAGTCAACATTTTTCCGTTTCCTGGCCTTGAATGATGCCTGGTATTCGGATGCATTGAGAAATCTTAGTGATAGTAAGATTTATGAAGTGCTTCGTGGTCACTGGATCTTGGAAATGTCGGAAATGATTGCGGCAATCAGTGCAAAGAGCAACGAGGAGATCAAGTCATTTTTGTCGAGACAGAAGGAAACGCACAGAAATCCTTATGACAAGTTTGAGGAAGATCATCCGAGACAGTGTGTGATCGCCGGATCCACCAACAATAGGCAGTTCATTCCTTTTGACCGAACCGGTGCAAGACGATTCCTACCCATTGAGATCGACAGCAGCAGAGCTGAAAAGCACATCCTGGATGATGAAGCGGAGGCAAGAGCTTACTTTGATCAGTTGTGGGCAGAGGCGATGGTACTTTATGATGCCCAGTCGAGGAAGAGCAAGCTTTTGAAATTCTCCCCGACAATGCAGAAGGAAATCGATGAGTACAGAAAGCAGTTCATGCAGGAAGATACCATGGCCGGAACAGTTCAGGGATGGCTTGATAATTATGATGGAGATCATGTCTGCACAAAGCTGATCTGAAAGGAAGCCTTTGATCATCCGGTGGGAGAACCGAAAAAGTTCGAGACCAATGAGATCGCTCAGATTCTGGATACTCAGATCGTTGGATGGAAGAGAGGAAAACAGCATCGCTTCACCAAGGAAGGCCTGGGATCCCAGAGAAGTTGGGTAAGAGAGGATTTTGATGAATCTGTCAACGAACCGGATGAAGAGGGCTTTGCCAAAATTCCAGAGGGAGAGCAGATGACTATTCCATTCATTTAAGCCTGACAGAGAAAGAGAGGCGAATTTGGCAGATTTTTCTTCTTCTGCCCGCTACTGGTTGGCACTTGTTGACAATCATGATTACACCGAAAAGTATTGATTTTACTGGGATTGTTGATACTTTTTGTAAGTGTAAACATGATATTCAAGAAAACTTAGTAGTAATAACAAGGATAGAAATTCATAGGTGGTAGCTGGCAGAAAAAAGAAGGTGAAAAAGTTTTGAGGCTTCTTGTTTACACTTGAAGTCGGAACAGAATTCACGGACTGCGCCAGATCATCCTCTCTCTGTCGGGGTTAAGGGGATAGGGAAAAAGCAACAGACCAGTGTTGCTTGAAAATCTGTGATTGGCAGAAATTATGGTTGGTGTTGGAAGGCTTTATAGAGACATTTGCCATTGCCAGTCTGCCAGTCACACTAGATACAGAAGATAGACAGATGGACACAGAATATTCTGTGGAGTGAGATTCAGGAGGAAAATACATGGCATGTGAAGTACCCGTTTGGGAAAAGAAGTTATTAACCGTCAATGAAGCGGCGGCAGTTTTTAATATTGGTGTCAATAAGATCAAGCAGCTCTCAGACAGAGAAGATTGCAAATTTGTCTTATGGGTAGGTAATAAGAGGCTGATTAAGACAGACAAGTTTGAGGAATATCTGCAGGGAGCGTATTCCATTTAAGATGCCGGGGAAACATAAACAAAGCAGGCTCAGGATGCATGTACTTGTACAATATTCAGAGCAAAATAAAATTTTAAATTCTTCGAAAATTCTTCTTTGGCTGATTGATTTTTGGAGCGATTTGCGTATAATATAAGTAAGAGCAGAAATGTTCTCGATGTAAGAGCATCGTAAAAAGTTGTGCTGCAGATGGAGCAGGATAATTTTCCATCTCATTAGATGTCTTAACTGGGCATCGAGCCTGGCAACTTGGATTGAGTTGTAGTCCACGTGGGGGACTTAATGATTTCCACGTCATTAATGGTATCTTAACTGGGTACCGAGGCTGACAACCAGCAGAAAACTCTTTATATTAAAAATTTTTGAAGAGTGTGGTTTCTGATCACACTCTTCTTTTTATATGAGGAAAGAATGGCGACAAAGACAGAGAAGAAAAATGTAATACGACAGGATATTATAGAAGCGGCAAAAATATATAGTCAGAACCTGGCTGGTAAAGCTTTCTTGTATGTATATGGTGAGGAATATTTTGAAGTTTCCTTTCCGGTGGAAAATTTTCTCCACTTGACTGGCGTGGAAACGAGGCTCTCAGCAAAGGATTTTTACAAGAATGCGAAGAAGGCTAAGCTTTCAGATAAGCAGTTCTATTTTGATACAAGGCATCCATTTGCAATTGCAAAAAAGAAGTTGCCATGCTTAAAGAGACTGTCTGAATTGACCAATGATATGGTTTGTATCCTCAAAGATATGAAGACCGTTACTATTGTATACAAGCTCAGTGTTACGAATTTGGAATTTACCTTAGGATTGACAGAAAACATGGATAATGAAGGAAATAGAATTAATGATTTCTTTCTTCCAAGATCGTTGCGAGTAGAGGACACTTCGGTAGAAAGAAGCAATGATGGAGAGGTTGTTGATTTTATTTTTTCCAAAGATGCCAGCGTTGCAAGTTATGATACCTTGATGGTAGAAGATAAAAATAAAGTGATTCCGGAATGTATCAAGCATTTGATAAGTGAAGAATTTTATAATACAGAGAATGATAGTGATGCTGACATTGAACAATAGCAGATTTCAGCATGAGTTGTTGCATCTAAGTGATGCTTGATATGAGGGAACTGCTAACAAGGTTTTACAAATTAATATTGATTATCTGGGAAGTGCTACAATTTTGCGGCACTTCCTTTTTTTGTGCGAGTAACAAGCCAAAGGCCATGCTTGCATGGGTGTTTGGCGAATGCCGTGATAACTTGAGAAACCATTAAACAAAGTAGCAGGCTCAGGACCGATGTATCTATTTTTTTGAAAAAGCTACTTCGCGACAGGCCATACTTTTGCTAATATAGAGTAAGAGTACCGCCTTTTCCTGAGTCGAAAGGAGATAAAGATTATGACAGGAAAAGGACAAAATACTAAAAATAGCAAACGCAGAGACAGCAACCGTATCGTTTTAAGATCCGGAGAGGGCCAGAGACCGAACGGCAGTTATGAATACCGCTGGACAGATGCAGATCACAAGAGGCAGCGTGTATATGCCAAAACCTTGGATGAGCTTCGTCAGAAGGAAGAAGAGATCCAGAAGAATCTGCAGGATGGCATTAAGACCGAGGCCAGATATAAGACAGTTAATGATATTTATGAGGTGTGGCGAGATCTGAAGCGTGGACTGAAGGATAATACCTTTCAGAATTATCAGTATGTCTATAACATGTTTGTCAGGGAAGACCTGGGAAAGATGCGGGTAGCGGATGTAAAGAAGTCCGATGTAAAGAGATTCTACAATACGCTGGCAGACAACCGAAGGCTTCAGATTTCCATCATTGAGAGTATTCAGACCGTGATCCATCAGGTTTTTGATATGGCAGTGGACGATGCTTACATCCGCAATAATCCTACGGACAATGCCTTAAAGGAACTGGAGAAGTCCCATATTTTCAAAACAGAGAAGAGAAAGGCGCTGACCAAGCCGGAGCAGAATCTTTTGCTGAAGTTTCTGAAGGATCATAAAAGCCGGGGAGAGGCAGGTTCCCATGCTTGGATTTGTGAAAGAGGCTTTCCAGATCGAGAAGCAGTTCCAGCAGGATGCAGGGATTAAGTGTGAGGCTGTGGTGGATGGATATACGGATTTTATTTTCGTCAATCGATACGGACTCGATCAGCACCAGACTACATTGAACAAGGCTATTAAGAGAATTATCCGGGATTGCAATGATGCACAGCTTTCGGAGAATCCGGAGGCAGAAGTCTTACTTCCCAATTTCAGCTGCCATTCACTGAGACATACCTTCACCACAAGGCTGGTGGAGTCAGGAACCAATATCAAAGTCATCCAGGATACCCTGGGACATGCAGATATCAGCACCACTTTAAATATCTATGCGGATGCCACCAAAGAATTGAAGAAAAGCGAATTTGCAAATCTGGATGCGTGGTTTCAGGTCCAATAAATGAGGGTATGACGATAAAAGTTTACATTTGCTCTTAAGAATGATATATTTTAAGAACGAATGTAAAGGTGGTGGAAAAATGAGTAAGCGTATGATCATGGATCAATTGTTGGAAGAAAATCATGGCTATCTGATGGCTTCACAGGTCATGGAAAAAGGTATATCCAGAACAGCTCTTTCCCAGTATGTGAAGAAGGAAGGACTTGAAAGAGTTGCAAGAGGCATCTATATGTCAGATGATGTATGGCCGGATGAACTTTTTGTTTTACAGGCAAAAAGTGAAAAAATTATTTTTTGTGGTGAAACGGCACTCTATCTTCACGGATTGATTGACAGGGAATATTCTAAGATCTGTATTTCCGTTCCTAGTGGATTTAATGTATCTCATATTAAATGTGACAATTTACAGGTAAAATATCCGCAGAAAGAGATTCATTCTCTTGGTGTGTGTAATGTGCCTTCCAGCAGCGGAAATATGGTACGTGTTTATGATAAGGAGCGTTGCATATGCGATCTGATCAAGGAACGATCAAGTACGGATGTCCAGAATTTCCAGACAGCAATTAAGGAATATATATCTGATAAAGATAAAAGGCTGTCCAGATTGATTCAGTACGCACAGGCTCTTGGAATACGTGATGAAGTCATGAAATATGTGGAGGTGCTGGTATGATTCTACGCTTGCGCTGGTGGTAGAAGCAATCAAACACTGTTTTTAAGAGTTAACCAGATAAGCCGGATTAAGCCACTTAAGCCAAAACATAAGCCAATAGGAACAAAAAATATAATGGCTTATAACAGTCGTGTGAGGATGGCATTTTTAGAGGGTAAGAAAAGATAGATATATATGGTGGTATGATAAGTTGCGCGGGATGCAGAATCGGGCTCCCGATATATACGAGAATTTCAAAAATATATTATCAGTATGAGTAAAACAGTATGAGGCATAACCTAAGACCTTAAAAATTCATGCAAGGTAGAGGATTACTCCCAGGTGGATCCTTCGGCAGCATTTTGTTTTCCACAGAAGACAGATGAAGAAAATTCACTGGTGTGCTTGTCGGAGCAGATTCCGGACAATTCAACAGAACTTCAGGACGGATGGAGAGCCTTTCGGATTAAAGGCCAGATGGATTTCTCCCTGATCGGTATTTTATCCGGCATTGCGACAGTACTGGCAGGCAAGGCCATCAGTATATTTGCCATATCAAATTTCAATACCGATTACATACTGGTGCAAAAGGATGATTTTGAGAAGTCGATTGAGGTTTTACAGAAGGCGGGATACAAGGTCCAAGATATAGTGAAAGAAGAAATAATATAAATAAGCAAGAAGGTGAATATCATGCCAAACGAAAGTGGCACCTGGATCATGTACGATGTTTCCTGGGAGGACCCGGAGTGCATCCATACGGTAGATGAGGCAATTGCATATATTAACAAAGTGGGATTTCTTCCCCTATTCAAGAATGATATTCCGGGATTTTCCCTGGAGGAGCGCACGGTGCCGGAATTTTGGTGGTCTGAGGATCCAGAGCGTGATCCTTGGGAGTGGCGTGAGATCATTGCCAGACGGGGAGAGGTAGCCTACGGCAAGTTCTTCGATAAGAAGGCCGGATTTATTTCTAGGGAGTGGCTTCCTTATTTTGTGAATTTCAGGCGGGATGGCTATGATTTTGATGCTCTCTGGGAGGATGGCAAGGCTTCAGCAAAACAGAAGAAGATCATGAATCTTTACATGGAAGAGCTGGAGGATGAGGAATATTATTCCAATGAGCTGAAGAAGAAAGGCGGCTTTGGGAAGCAGGGCGAGAAGGGTTTTGATGGAGTTATCACCGGGCTTCAGATGGAGACTTATCTGTGTGTTCGGGATTTTAGACAGCGGAAAAACAAGAAGGGCGAGTCCTATGGCTGGCCGGTTGCGGTCTATTGCACGCCGGAGCATTTATGGGGATATGATCATGTGACATCGGCTTACAAGGAAGATCCGGAGGAGTCTGCCAGAAAGATCATGGAGCATATGAGGGATATTTATCCCATTGCCACCAGTAGGCAGATCAATCGAATCATAGGCGTGAAAGCCGGAGAACGTAAGATCCCGGAAAGAAAATAAAAAGCGAGGACTGAATGATGACCACAGAAGAATATAAAGCAGCAGCTACATACTGGACGGAAAAAGACCGTGTTGAGATGTCTGCGGATGAATTAAAGAAATTTACAGAAGAATATCTGACAAAGAGTGCAGTCTGTGCCCTGGCAACTGGAACAGGGGATTATGTCCGCTGTACGCCGCTGGAATACAGCTTTCATGATGGAAAGTTCTGGATTTTTACGGAGGGCGGTGAGAAGTTTATCGGTTTAGAGAAGAATAAAAATGTCAGTCTGGCTGTTTTTGATGCAAATCCAGGCTTCGGCTCCTTACAAAGCGTGCAGGTGATGGGAATTACGGAGTTAATTGTGCCTATGTCAGAGACCTATATTTCTCATGCAGAATATAAGAAAATTCCGGTGAAGGCATTGCAAAATCTGATAGATCAGGGAAAGCCAATGAACCTTCTTTGTATCAGTCCTGCCAGAATGGATGTATTGTGTTCAGACTTTAAGAAAGATGGCTATGACAGCAGGCAGGTGTTGAACTGCCAGTCGGAATAAAGATGATGCATTTATCCGAAAATAGACTCAAGAACAGACAGGAAGAGGTGAGAATCCCATGACCAAACTACGTATTTTAATGCTGGGCAACAGCTTCATCTTTGTAAATGACCTGCCTTCCATTCTGGCGGAGCTAACCGGAGCAGAAGTAGTTCATCATACCCGTGGCGGGGCACGTCTGGCAGAGCAGCTTAATCCTGCCACCAAGATGGGCGGGCTTACCCAGGCTGCCATTCAGAATGAGAAATGGGATTATGTTATTTTACAGGAAATGAGCAATGGGCCTATTACATCTAAGGAGAGTTTTTTGAAAAATGCTTCCGCCCTATGTGACCAAATCCGTGACAACGGTGCCACGCCCGTTCTTTATGCTACCTGGGCTTATCAGAAAGGCAGCGATCAGCTGGCGTCTTTTGGCATGGATTATGATGAAATGTTCCGGCAAATGTATGCTTCCTACCATGAAGCAGCCCAGCAGACGGGTGCTCTCATTGCGGATGTTGGCGAGAAATTTTATGAGATTTCTGAGATTCAGGATCTTTATGTCGAGGATGGCTGTCATCCCAATGAAGCAGGCACCAGACTGGCTGCGGAGACCATTGCCGAGGTAATTAAGGCAGATCAGGAAAGAAAGCAGGCAGAGAAAGAGGCGAAGAATCCGGACATACAGCCGGAAAATGAGAAGAAGACTATCGTAGAGCTGAATACTACCAAGGATGATATCCGTCTTCGCATTCTCTATCTTTATCAGCTGCTTCTTACCCAGACGGATGAGGAGCATCCTTTAAGCAGCAAGCAAATTATGGACAAGATGAAAGAGATGCATAATATCAGCATGCACCGCACTACAGTGCCCTCAGATATCGCACTTCTTAGAGCTGCGGGTCTGGATATTGTAGGTCAGAGGCGCAGAGCCTGGGAATATTACCTTGCAGACAGAACCTTTTCCATTCCGGAGCTAAAGCTCCTGATTGACGCAGTACAATCCTCCAAGTTTATTACGGAGAAGAAGAGCCGTCTTCTCATTGAGAAGCTCATGTCCCTTACCAGCAATACCAATGCGGAGAAGCTGAAGCGTACGGTACACATTTCCGGACGGGTAAAATCGGACAATGAAAAGGGCTATTACATTGTGGATACCATCAATGAGGCCATTAATGCTGGGGTGAAGATTTCCTTCCTGTATTTTCAACTGGATGGCAAGAAGAAAAAGAATCTGAAAAATGATGGAAAACCTTACACGGTGAGTCCCTTTGATCTCATCTGGGACGGAGATTATTACTATCTGACAGGTTATTGTGATGAGAGGGAAAGTGTCCGCACCTTCCGTGTGGATCGCATTATGAATACACCGGACATTTTGGCAGACCAGTCGGTCGAACCAAAGCCGGAGACTTACGATGTGAGCCGATATACTACAGAGGCCTTCCGCATGTTTACCACGGATGAAGCCGTGGAGGTCAGTCTTCTGT
>CAVAKZ010000047.1:0-15705 GCA_963589425.1 Parabacteroides distasonis
GGGTGATAGGATAGATAGCAGCAACTTCTGTAAACGCATAAGATACGTGTGCAGCTGCGTTATTTCCATCCATTGTTTTCATCTGACGTTTCATTGAATAACCTCCTGTAAAGTATTTTAAATATTTTTTTAACGATTCAAGAATGTGGGGTGAATCGCTTGTTATTTATCTGACAATTCATTGAATTTACCAATAAACATCAGTTTTATCAATAGTAGCATTAAAAATTGTATGCGTCAAATAGTGCACTTAAAATAAAACAAAAAATAAAATTTTAATGAGATGCTTTGTGGATTTTGTTACAATAGATGTGTTTGGCGTTGAAAAAAAGACCGTGAAAAAAACGAAAAAGAAATATAACAAGAGGGCTATTATGAATCAAACTTACATGAAAGAACAACCTGTGATGAAATTAATCCTATCCATGGCTCTGCCTATGGTAATTTCCATGATGGTGAATTCTCTTTACAATATTGTAGACAGTTTTTTTATTGCCAAGATCAGCGAAGATGCCATGACGGCTCTGTCCCTGGTGTATCCGGTGCAAAATCTTATTAATGCAGTGATGATCGGTTTTGGAATTGGGATCAATGCGGTGATTTCCTTTTATCTGGGAGCCCAGGAGCACGAGGATGCAGACAGGGCGGCAACCCAAGGGATGCTTCTTGGAACCCTCCATGGAATCGGTTTTATGATTATTGGCATTGCAGTAATGAAACCATTTTTGCAGTTGTTTACGGAAAATGCAGACATTATTGATTGTGGTGTCCGCTATTCCAGGATTGCCTTCCTTTTTGCTACTGCTATATCCTGGCAGCTAGTGTTTGAGAAAACTTTTCAGGCAGTGGGGTGTATGGTGGAGTCCATGACCTGCATGATGTCCGGCGCTGTGATTAATATTATCCTGGATCCGGTGCTGATTTTTGGACTGGGCCCTTTCCCGAAAATGGGAATTGAGGGGGCTGCCCTGGCAACGGGGGTTGGACAGACAGCAGCTGCCCTTTTTTATCTGCTTCTTTATGTTTTGCGTCCCCTTCCGGTTAAATATAGGAAGAAATACCTGAAGCCGGACGTGACCTTGTGGAAGAGATTGTATGTGATTGGAATTCCTGCAAGTTTAAATTTGGCCCTGCCTTCCCTCTTGATTTCTGTATTGAATGTGATCCTGGCAGCTTATGGAGAAATCTACGTATTTATCTTAGGGGTTTATTATAAGTTGCAGACCTTTCTCTATCTTCCGGCAAATGGAATCGTCCAGGGTATGCGTCCTCTTTTAGGATACAACTATGGGGCGGGAGAATATGAAAGAGTACAGAAAATTTTCAAAAATGGTCTGGACTTGGTTCTGTTGATGATGGCAGCAGGAACCGTAATCTGCCTGGCAATTCCGGGCCAGTTAATGGGACTATTTACAAGCAATGGCACAACCTTGGCGGCAGGAAGTACCGCTCTTCGCGTCATCAGCCTGGGATTTGTTGCATCATCTGTATCCGTAATCTGTAGTGGTTCCTTGGAGGGGCTTGGAAAAGGTATGGAGTCTTTGATCATTTCCTTGTGCAGATATGTGCTGGTGATTTTGCCTGTTGCATTCCTGGCAAGTCGGGTGCTTGGGGCTGTGGGAGTCTGGCATGGTTTTTGGATTACAGAGCTGGTTACGGCGGTGATTTCCTACCTAGTGTGGATGGCTTGTCGAAAAAACTCTTGAAAAATCAGAGAAATTTCTGCTAAAAAAGTCTGTGATCGGAAAAAGCAAATTTCCGAATGTTCATTTGATTTATATTCTTTAATGATACCAGGATAAAATTTCATAATATTTATAAGACAATAAATGTCACTCTGCCAATGTCAGACGGCGGAGGGGCATTTATTTTTTTGCTTTATTATGGTTTGGGAGAAAAATGCCTTGGATAATCAAAGAAGTATATGCAATCAGAAAAATTATATTTACAAATCAGGAGGAACTTATAATGCCAAAAACAAAATTTGAATCAGTTATTTTTACTGCGGTGACCGCATGGATCATGGTATACATCATGACCCTATATAATACAGTGCTGGCATCAGGTAGCTTTACCAACGCTACTTTTCTCATTGCCTTAAAAGGAATGTGGATAGAATTTGTAGTGATCTTTTTATGTGCCTTTTTTATTTCCAGCCGTGTAGCTAAATTCTTTGCCTTCCGCGTGGTAAAGCCAACAGACCGCCAAATTGCAATTATCTTTGCAATTCAAATATTTACAGTGGTTTCCCAGGTTGCCTTAGCTAGTATCCTGGGAGTATGGCATGGGTATGGATTTACCGGTCAGTTTATTCCGAACTATCTGGAAACCTATTGCAGGAATTTCATCATGGCCTTGCCGGTGCAGTTATTTATTGCAGGACCTATTGCCAGGGGATTATTCCGGTTTTGAAGCTGCAGCAAAGCTGGTATGAGTCAGTTCATCCGCTGGAATCAGTGCGCAGGCACAATAGCCTTCTTTTGGTTGAAAGCAGCTTACATATAAATCTTTTCCGATTTCAGGACTGTAATCTAAAATGTGGCGAATCCCACCGTTGATGGCAACATCGGTATAAGCCACCAGCCATTTCTTGTCTGCATTAGGAAATACCTTAAAAAATGACTGATTTAGCATTTCGGAAATTTTCTTGCCCTCAACCACTTCCATCTGTTTATTACAATAACGAAAAATAAAATCCATACCTATGCCGTTTGGATTAATCACTAGCTCAATGACACAGAAGGCAATAGGCATATTGTCTAAAAGAGAAAGACCATAGGACATGTTCACTGGAGCTGCTTTTGCCTGGATGGAGTATAGTTGTTTGTTCAAACGTTTGTGAGCAGCCGGAGTTCTATGCCGCCCCTCCAGGGTGGTTCCGTCTTTCATATGATAGGTAAAATTATCAATATAGTCGATCTGAGATAGGGCGACAACAACCCCTTTGCTAATATTTAAAAAATCCTCTTGAGGGAGTTGCTCTAAAATAGTCTTGGCAGGAATGTAGGTGGAGATAATCTGGCCGTTTAATAAATGGATGTAGGTCTTTCCGTCCTTTCTTGTCATATATTTAATATCTTCAGCTTGAATGCCATTTCTTGCTAAAAATCGTTGAATCTTATTATCCATGTTGTTTTCTCTTTCTTGGAAGAATGAAATTAAATTTAAAATTGTATCTTTGGTTAGTATAACAGAAAGTAATTTCTTTGTCACTTGAAAAGTTTGGATTAACCTCAAAGAGATGCAAAAAATATGATGATTAAGAGAAAAACAGACATTTTATGCGCAGAAAAACTGGATGAACCTAGTACTGAAAAATAATGGGATGCAAGGAAATATATCATGGCAATATAGACCATTCGTCGTATTACACAAAAACAAGAAACTATTTTTGTGAAAGTAGTTTCTTGTTTTTTTATTTATACAATGTTACGATTTAGGAAACTAGAAAATTAAAAACAGTTTCCGTTTAGACAGGAATAAATATTTTGTTAGAAAGGAGCAGTTATGGAGAATGCTCAGCTTAAAGATCGGATCCTGAATGCCACCCTTCAGGTGTTTAACGAAAAGGGATTAAAATTTACAATGGATGATATTACAGCTCTTCTTGGTATTAGCAAAAAGACAATATACACTGTATTTGAAGATAAGAATTCCTTAATCACGGAGATGGTGGATTACTGCTTTGATTCCATTAAAGAAAGCGAACAGAGGGTGCTAAAGGACAACTCGTTAGGAATTGTGGAGAAGATTCGGGGGATCTTGGGAGTACTTCCGGAAGGCTACAAGGAGTTGAATTTGGAGCAGTTGTATCAATTGAAGGACAAATATCCAGAGGTGTATATGAGGGTGCAGTATCACTTAGAGAGTGGTTGGGAAAATACCATTGCCCTTATTGAGGAAGGAATTGAGAAGGGGCGGATACGAAAGGTTAATATTCCTATCTTAAAGACTATGATGGAGGCTACCCTGGAACAGTTCTTCCAAAGGGATGTGTTGGTGCGAAGCCAAATTTCTTATCAGGAAGCTCTGGATGAAGTGGTTATGATTCTGATGCAGGGAATCATACTGAAATAAAGAAACATAGTGAAATGGGGAATGATAAATAAGAAACAGAAAAACAAGCAAGAAGCGAATAGGTAAGGTCAACAGGAGGAAGTAAAAAATGCAGGATCATTCAAAAGTGATTTTTGGAAACAAGGTATCGAAGGAGGCCTATCAGAAGGCAGTCCATTCTAAGAATAAGTATCAGAAAAAATTCGGAGATGACTCACAGAAAGACTACAAGGTCCATATCGTAAAGAATCCTTATATCGGAGATTCTTTGGGGGTACAAAATCTTATGATCGGAGATTTGGAATCTAATGCCCATTATGATCCGGAACATACAGAATTTCAGGAGTCTTTTGATACGGAAAAAGGAATTATCGTAGCCAATATTCGTATGGGTTTTGGACATTACCGGATTTCTATGGCCATGGCTTCTGCGGCAAAGGCTATGGGATATACCCCGTATTGGATGGATCTTAATTCCTATGGAGAGACGACTTGTACCAAAGTAATCAGTGCCCAGAATGATCTTTATTCCATGGGATCTAGACTTTCTAAGAATCCAGTATTTAATAAGCTGGTTTGGGAACCTATGAATTATGAAGGTTTCCGTGCCCTGTCTTATAACGCTGCAGACCAGAAGAATGCAGAGCTTATGGCTCCGGTTTTTCGTAACATTCCAAAGGAGATTCCGGTGGTAGGAACCCATGTGTGGCCGGCCCAGGCAGCCATACATGGTGGCATGGAGCATGTGGTAAATGCAATTCCTGATAACTGGCCTATGGCTCTTCATTTGGCAGAGGGAAGCATTCATACTATTCAGTGCCACAATGCTTACCTAGGCTACCGAATTCTAAATGGCATGAATAAAAAGAAGGTAAATCAGCCAATGCCGGCAGAAAGTCTGGTCTATACAGGACATTACATTGACCATGAACTGGTAAGCAATATTGAAGCAGACTGTGCTGCAAGAATGGCAAGAAGAGAGAATGATGAGCCAATGCGCTTCCTTCTTACCATCGGAGGAGCAGGAGCTCAAAAAGAAATCTTTGCTGCTATTATTAAGCATTTGCTTCCTGCTATTCGCCGGAAAAAAGTAGCCCTTTATGTAAATGTTGGGGACTATAAAAATGTGTGGGAAGATTTATTAGAAGAAATTCCAAAACTCAAAAAAGTCTCCAAAGAGCATTTTGAGAACTGGGAAGAGACAAAGGACTTTGCAAAGAAAGCCTTGGATTCTGAGGCAGAGATCATCGGAGTTCACAGCTTCTATCACAAAAATATTTTTGAGGCGGTATACTGCACCAATCTTCTTATGAGAAGCTGTGACGTGCTGGTTACAAAACCAAGTGAGTTAGCCTTTTATCCGGTGCCGAAATTATTTATCAAGAGAGTGGGAAAACATGAAATGTGGGGAGCCATTCACTCTGCAGAGATGGGAGACGGAACCCAGGAGTGTAGAGATATTCCGCACACCTTGCAAATGTTGGACTTATTTATGGAAGACAAGGATCTTCTAATCTCCATGTGTGAGAACATTAAGAAGAATAAAGACCAGGGCTTGTATGATGGTGCCTACAAAGTAATTGAACTTGCAATGAAGCAGAAAAATGGAAACTAAGATCGGAAAAACACAAGAAAAGAGGAGCAAATCTATGGATGAAAAAATCAAATTAGGGGGAAGAGAAAAATTTGCCTATGGAATCGGTGCGGCAGGCAAAGATATGGTCTATATGCTTTCTGCTTCCTATGTGCTTTACTATTACCAGGATATTATGGGGGTCAGTGCTGTTGCTATGGGAATCATCCTATTCATTGCAAGAATCTTCGATGCTTTTAACGATCCTATTATGGGGATAATTGTAGCAAAGACAAAGACAAAATGGGGAAAGTTTCGTCCCTGGCTCTTTGTGGGAACCCTAACTAATGCCATTATTTTATATTTAATGTTTTCGGCCCCACCGACTTTAAATGGAGGCGGCCTTGTAGCCTACGCAGCAACAACCTATATCTTGTGGGGCGTAACCTACACTATGATGGACATTCCCTACTGGTCCATGATTCCGGCCTTTACAAAAAGCGGAAAAGAGAGAGAAAATCTTTCGGCCCTGGCTCGGTCTTGTGCAGGGGTTGGGTCTGCTATTATTAGTATTATTACCGTACTTAGTGTATCAGCTCTTGGAAACCTAACCGGAGGAACTAGCGATGTAGAAATCGAGCGTCTAGGATATAAGTATTTTGCCCTAGTGATTGCAATTTTATTTGTGGTGTTCATCACCATTACCTGCTTAAATATTAAAGAAAAGTCTTCTGTAAATATGGAGACAGCTACCGTAAAAGAGATGTTTAAGGCCCTGATTCAAAATGATCAGGCCATGACTATGGTGGTGGCTATCGTTATGATTAATACTGCCCTCTACATTACCTCCAACTTGGTGATTTATTTCTTTAAATATGATTTTAGCCCCGAGGTATGGCAGAGCAATTATACGCTGTTTAACACCTTTGGAGGAGCCTTTCAGATCCTTGCGATGATGATCTTGTTCCCTCTTCTTCGAAAATTTATGAATACCATGAAGATCTTTTATGTAAGCTTTGGCATGGCCTTTGCAGGATATATTATTCTTCTTGGAATTACCTTTACAGGAATGGACAATGTGTATTTCCTCTTGGTTCCGGCTTATCTGATTATGTCTGCTATCGGTATGATGAACGTTATTGTGACCATTTTCCTGGCCAATACGGTAGACTATGGAGAGTGGAAAAATAAACGAAGAGATGAGTCTGTTATTTTTTCTATGCAGACTTTTGTAGTAAAGTTGGCATCTGGAGTCGCTGCCTTGGCGGCATCAGTGGTGATTGCCATCTTCCATATCAATAAAGATGAGACAGCAGCTTTGACGGCAATTTCAACTTCCAGTCGAATGGGACTTCGCATGTGCATGACTTTGATTCCGATTGCGGTACTTTTTGTGGGGCTGGTAGTATTTAAAAAGAAATATATTTTAACAGAAGAAAAAACCAGGGAAATTGAGCAGGAACTGCAGATACAATAAAAAACTAGAAAGACGAAAAAAGAGGAGATCGATCAATGATTCAGACTACAGATGGTATTTTTGTACTGGATACCCTTCATACTAGCTACGTCTTTGGGGTGCTTCCCACGGGGCAGCTGGAACATATGTATTACGGAAAAAAGATTAGACTGTATGAACCTTTGGAGGAGTCCATAAGACCTTTAAGGGAACAGCATACCTTTCAGCCAGGGAACAGCGTTGTATATGATAGAGACCACGAAAACTATACTTTGGAAGATATGTGCCTGGAAATGTCTTCCTATGGAAAAGGAGATATTAGAGAGCCTTTTGTAGAAATTCTTTATGGAGACGGAAGCCTCTCTTCGGATTTTGTCTATGATTCTTATGAGATTTTAGAGAAAAAGGAAATCTGGAATAGCTTGCCAACTGCAGTAGATGACGGAAAAGGAGACCATTTAAAAATCCGTTTAAAAGATAGAAATAGCAGCCTGATTCTGGAACTTTTCTATGATGTTTATGAGGACTGCGATGTGATTTGCAGAAGAAGCAGGCTTTCCCAGGAAGGGGAAGAGACGGTTAGGATTCGCAGACTTATGAGCTGTCAGATTGATTTTCCGGAGCCTAACTATCGCTTTACTACTTTCCGCGGAGCCTGGGCCAGAGAAATGCGAAAATACGAGACCAGGCTTCAGGCGGGCCGCCTGGTAAATGATTCTTACACGGGAACTACGTCCAACCGTGCCAATTCCTTTGTTATGCTGGGGAAGGATAATACCGGTGAAGATTTAGGAGACGCTTATGGCTTCCACCTGCTTTACAGCGGCAATCATTATGAGGCCCTTGAGGTTAATGCTTATGGAAAGACCAGGCTAGTGACAGGCATCAATCCTAGAAGTTTTTGCTGGGAATTAAAGCAAGGTGAAGTTTTTGAAGCTCCGGAGGCAGTTCTTGCTTATTCCCACAAGGGCTATAATGGAATGAGCCAGTGTATGCATAAGTTTATTCGGGACTATATTGTGCGGGGACTGTGGCAGAAAAAAGACCGGCCTGTCCTCCTTAATAGCTGGGAGGCTAGTTATTTTGATATTAACGAGAAGAAACTTTTAAGCCTTGCAAAAGCCGGAAAAGAAGTGGGCGTTGAACTGTTTGTTATGGACGATGGATGGTTTGGTCAGCGAAATGATGACAAGACTTCTCTTGGAGACTGGAAGGCCAATGAGAAAAAGCTGCCTGGAGGAGTAGAGGGAATCTGCAAGAAAATCAATGACCTTGGCCTGGACTTTGGAATTTGGGTAGAGCCGGAAATGATCAGTACAGACAGCGAACTTTTTAGGGTCCATCCGGACTGGGCCATGGAGATTCCCGGGAAAGATCATGCAGAGGGACGAAACCAGAAACTTTTGGATCTTTCAAGAAAAGAAGTGCAGGACTTTATTATTGACGAGATGAGTAACTTGTTTTCTTCTGCCCCTATCACCTATGTAAAATGGGATATGAACCGGATTGTCAGCGATTCTTATTCCCAAGATCTTCCGGCAGACAAACAGGGAGAGGTGGCCCATCGCTATGTGCTGGGACTGTATCGCTGCATGAAGGAGTTGACAGAAAAGTTTCCGGAAATCTTATTTGAAGGATGCGCTGCAGGGGGCAATCGCTTTGATCCGGGAATTTTGTGTTATTTTCCCCAGATTTGGTCTAGTGATGACACAGATGCCCTCTGTCGCAGCGAGATTCAGACAGGCTATAGCTATGGATATCCGCCTTCAGTTATCAGTAACCACGTATCCTCCTGTCCAAATCATCAGACCCTTAGACTTACCCCTTTGGAAACTCGTTTTCAGGTGGCGGCCTTTGGAGTTCTTGGCTATGAGTGCAATTTGAAGGATACAAAAAAAGAGGATTTGGAGGCCATCAAGGAACAGATCGCCCTCTATAAAAAATGGAGAAAGACCCTGCAGTTTGGGAATTTCTACAGGGGAAGAAGCTTTGCAGATGCCGGATCTTCCGGCAGTGTACTGGCAGGAACCGATGGAAACCTGACAGAGTGGACCATGGTGTCTGAGGATCAAAAGCAGGCAGCAGGCTTGTATTTGCAAAAACTGGTTCAGCCCAATACCCAGTATGCTGCTTATTATCCCAAAGGTCTCCTGGAAGACCAGAAGTATCATTTTTATAATAGAAGGCTGAAACATAATATTAAAGAATTTGGAGACTTGATCAATACTGTAGCCCCGGTACATGTTCGTCAGGATTCTCCTGCCCATCAGTTGATGGCAAAATTTGTGAAACTTGATGGCGAGGTAGAGGATTTTAAGGCTTATGGGGAGACCCTCATGTATAGTGGAGTGAAGTTAAAGGCAGCCTTTGGCGGCACGGGATTTAATGATCAGGTGAGACATTTTCCGGACTTTGCTTCCAGGATGTATTTTATGGAGTCGGTGGTTTTGTAAACCACGGCTCCTTTTTGCTGTAGATTGCAAAGATACGATTGTATTTTCGATTATTTCTACATAAAATATAATCATTAAAGTCGGAAAGGAAACATTTGGATTTGAGAATAACAAGTTTATAGATATGTGAAATTGGGAGGAGCCTTAAATGGGTAAGAAGACAATAGCAATTGTAACAGGTGCAAGCGGTGGTTTGGGCTTAGAATTTGTAAAGATTTTAATGAAGAAAGCAGAACTCGACGAAATCTGGATTATAGCAAGAAATGAAGCAAAACTAAAAAAAGTTCAGAAAAAATATGGGGATAAAATCAAATGTTTTCCCATGGATCTGTCAGAGCTTTCCAATATAAAAAAGTTTGGGGAAAGCCAGGAACTTGAAAGCTGCAAGATTAAATATCTAATCAACAATGCGGGATTTGCAAAATGCTGTTCCTATGAAGATCTGTCTCTGGATGAATCTATCAATATGATTGATTTAAATGTAAGTGGGGTGGTAGCTATGGGGCTGGTATGCATTCCTTATATGAAGGGCAGCAGTCACATTATTAATATTGCATCCCAGGCATCTTTCCAACCCCTTCCCTATCTAAATATTTACAGTGCCACGAAAGCCTTTGTGCGAAATTATACAAGGGCTTTGAATGTAGAGCTGAAGGATAAAGGGATCACAGCAACTGCAGTGTGTCCGGGCTGGATGAAAACCGATTTATTTGATCGGGCCTTAATAGGGGTGAAAAAAGCCCCTAAGAATTTTAAAGGTATGGTTAGGCCGGACCTAGTTGCAAAAAAAGCCATGATGGATGCAGATAAAGGAAAAGATATATCCGTTTACAGCTTATATGTAAAGATGGGGCACCTTGTGGCGAAAATACTTCCTCAAAAAGCTATGATGAAAGTATGGGGAATACAGCAAGGAGCCTGGGGTGTAAAACTGAAGAATTGCTGGAAATATAATTTATGATAAACCACAAGAAAACAGGACAGATAAAGCAGAGGGTGCGCTATACTATCTGCAGATGCTTGATTTCAAAAGAAAGGCAAATTTATGTTGAAGGATATGTCAACCGAGGAAAATAAATCCCTAATGTACGAACCGTCTGATGAAGAAAATGTGGGAATATTAGGAGACTACACTGTTAAGTGTGAGAGCAGTGAAGAATTACACGCTGAACAGCAGATGGTTTTTAATGCGCTTGCGCGTCATTTCAAAAATGTTTATTGGCTGGACCTGGAAAAAAAGACAGCAAGAATTCTTAAGCTGGAAGCAGACTATGTAGATATTCCGAGCAAGGAGAATTCTCAAGAATTTCTGTTAGAAGAAGTCCTTGAGAATTGGATCAATACCATTGTTTACCCGGAAGATAGAGAAAAAGTCAGCCGTGCAATTGCCATAGAAAACATGAAAAAGGTTTTTGAGACCAAGGATGAATTTGTTGGAAATTATCGTAGCCTTGTGAATGGAAAGATTCATCATTTTCAATATAGCTTTGGTAAGGCAGATAAGAATGGTACAAAAGCAGTAGCAGGATTTCAGAACATTGATGATATTATTGAAGAACATCAGGAAATTGAAAAGGCGAAAAGAAAAAAAGAGGAAGCCCATCAAAAAGAGGTTGAAGAACAACTCGCAATTATCAAAGCTCTGTCCAAGAGCTTCAGAAATGTATTTGTTGCAAACTTGAGAGAGGGAACCGCGCGGGTTATAAGACTTGCTGACAATTATAATGTAAAAGCAATCAGAGATGTTAATAGTCAGACATTCCAGTTTGATGCTGTTGTCGACCGGTGGGTACGTGAAACCGTTCATCCTGACGATAAGAAACGGATAAAGGAAACGCTGAATGTAGAAAATATCAGAAAGGTATTCTCTAAGCAGGATAAATATGTTGGCACATATCGTAATATAGAAGACGGCGTACAACATTATTACCGATATGATTTCAGAAAAATTGATGATACAGAAAATGTTGTAGTAGGATTTCAGCTTATCGATAAGATTGTAGAAGAACAGAAAGAAAATCAGAGGAGAGAAAGGACCCTGGAAGAAGCACGGCTTAAGGAAGAAAAAGAGCATGCAGAGGTTATTAATTCACTGTCGACTATTTACTCCACGATTTTTCAGGCAGATATTATTACTCATGAATATGAAATTCTTACCAGTGTGCCACTTATGGGAAGGCTTGCGGCAAGTAAGGGTAATTTTGACGATATAAAGGATACCGTCATAGAAGCTTTTATAGAGCCGGAATTCATAGAACCTTTGCGTGAATTTTTGGATCTGAATACGCTGGCTGACAGATTAGAAAAGATAAACACCGTAACGATAGATTACAAAGCACCTACAGGCCGGTGGATGCAGGCACGTTTTATTGTAAAACGCCGAGACGAAAAAGGCAGGGCGGTGGAAGTGCTGTATGTTGCACGTGATATCACAGATGAGAAGCTTATGAAGGATTGGGCGGAGCGGGATTCAATGACCGGGATACTCAATCGTGGATCCTTTGATCAAATTCTTAAATCGCTGGAAAAAGATAAGAAAGATTCTGCATTAATCCTGCTGGATGTGGATGATTTTAAGAAAGTCAATGACACTTATGGGCATGAGACGGGAGATGTTGTCCTGAAACGTGTGTCAAAGCTCTTGGCGGAGAAGTTTCGCTCGATGGACTACGTCTGCCGAATCGGTGGAGATGAATTTGCTGTTGTCATGACGGATGCGACAAGTAATCTTGGCTATATTATTGAAAATAAAATGTGCGAGATTAATAATCAGCTAGCCATTGGCGGAGAAAATATTCCGGCGGTATCGCTGAGTGTGGGAGTGGCATTTATGGACCGAGAGAACCCAGGAGAAAGTTTGTTTAGAGATGCAGATCGAGCCCTGTATTACATAAAGAAACACGGACGACGTGGATGCCATATTTATTCGGCTGGGGATGCGGCTGTAGATAAATTGGAACTATAGTTTATAAATTTGGAAAGGATACAATCAATTATGGGACATTTTTATTTTGTGAGACATGGGCAGACCGTGTGGAATGTGGAAAATAAGATATGCGGGGCAACGGATAGCCCACTGACAGAGCATGGAAGACAGCAAGCAGCTGAGACCGGAAAGAATATTCTGGAAAG
This sequence comes from Parabacteroides distasonis, assembly GCA_963589425.1. Lineage (GTDB taxonomy): Bacteria > Bacillota > Clostridia > Lachnospirales > Lachnospiraceae > CAKRJP01. The sequence goes on from CAVAKZ010000047.1 coordinate 12,671, forward strand.
TGGCATTCAGGCTGATGAGATTCTTTATTCACCCCTGAGCCGTGCTGCGGATACAGCCAAAATCATTTCAGAGATGACAGGTATTCCTTGCAAGGCAGAAGCACGACTAAAAGAGCAGAGTTTTGGAAAATGGGAGTCTACCCCAAGAAATGGCACAGAATTTCAAAAGGCAAAAGAATTTTTTGCGTGTCGCTATGAGGGGGGAGAGTCCATGCTGCAGCTTGCCCAGCGTATTTACAATCTGCTGGACGAAATCAAAGAAGAGTCAGACCAAAAGACATACATTCTGGTGGCTCACAATGGCATTGCGCGGATGGTGCAGTCCTATTTTCAGGATATGACCAATGAAGAATTTGCTGCATTTGGCGTGAAAAATTGCCAGGTAGTGCGATACGATTTTTAAGTCTGCCAATGGAACATGAAAAAACTCAATCTGATTTTGAATCGGAAGAAGTAGGTGAAAACTGAATATTATTTCTTGGAATGTAAATGGTCTTCGGGCTGCCTGGAATCATGGGTTATCATCTTTCATGGCAAAGTGCAAAGCGGACATATATGCATTTCAGGAAACAAAGGTAAATGAGGTTATGCCGGAATTTATCCCTGATGGTTATTATGCATACTGGTCTTTTTGTCAGCATCGCAGAAAGGGATATTCCGGCACTTTGATTTTAAGCAGAATATGGGTTCGCAAAAATCCCTGATAAATTCGGTAAATCGAAAGATTGATGGTTGGACGACTTATCATAAGGTTGGCGAAGCTTTTCGCCATATTGCTGTGTACATTCGTGGATTGCTTCTAGAACTTTGTCAAAAAAAGCATCCTAAGTGGTCGAAGGAAAAGATTCTAGAAAAATATTGGTATGTGGATTCTCAGGGGAGAAACTGTTATGCTTTGCCGGATAAAAGAGAAGTTCAAATAAAATTTCTGCAAGATACTTTGTACACCTTATATCATCTGGCAAATACAAAGTTTAATCCATACATTGATATTGGCTATGTAGAAAAGAGGGTGGAAGAACGGCAGATCAGGAGTGCTACGGGGATATATCGTGGAATATGGAACAGACAGAATGGTTGTTGCTATTATTGCGGTCGAAAGATATTGGCTGATCAGGAAAAGACGGTGGTAGAAGTTGATGGAAGTAAGAGCAGAAAAGCAGCGAGACTGGCCTATATACATACCCGCTGCTTATCTGCTTCTTTTGAATCTGTAAAGACATTGGATATTCCGGAATCATGGACCGATGTTATGGAACTCTTACAACGAATCGATTTTAACAGAAACCCTTTGATGGCAATGAGATTAAGTCCGCTTTCGGAATTTTTCAGAACATGCAGCAAGCATTCAGTGACACTGACATTTAAAGAGATAGAAGAAATTATTGGAAATGAGCTGGGAGTTACAGCCAATCAAGAACAATTTTGGTATAGAACGGGTTTTAATAACATTAGCCAGTGTTGGTTGGATAATGGTTATCAGGTTAAAAGAATTCATTTGAATGGGAAAAATCGAGAGGTTTTTGTTTTGACTATGGAAAGCAGAAATAAGGCCAGTGTAGAAATTCCGGAAGTAATCAGGTACGGAAGAATTCCGGACGAGGCAAAATATGAATTGGAAAATTATTTTCAATATATCATCAAAAAATATGGATTATGATTGAATAATGTTACAAAATCAGCATACTAAATCTTGAAGAAAGGCATAAAATAGTGGTACTATATCTTGAAGAAAAGCATATTTTATAAAAGAATGACTTACTATATGCGGGAGGAAGAGGATGTTTTTTGAAAGAAAAGTATATAAAAAAATGATAGAATGGAAAAAAAAATATGCGGATAAATATGCGATTCTGCTTGAAGGAGCAAGACGAGTTGGAAAATCAACAATTGCAGAATGTTTTGCTCAGAATGAATATAAATCCTATATTCTGATAGATTTTTCGAAAACAACGGATACAATACGTGACTGTTTCGAAGATATAGGAAATCTAAATATGTTTTTTTTGAGACTACAGGCAGAAACAGGAGTAACTTTATATACACATGAATCTTTAATTATTTTTGATGAAGTACAGCTTTTCCCAAAGGCCAGACAGGCAATCAAACATCTCGTAGCTGATGGAAGATACCATTATCTGGAAACAGGGTCTCTGATATCAATAAAGAAAAATGTAAAAGATATTCTTATTCCGTCAGAAGAAATGAAAATACAGGTCTGTCCAATGGATTATGAAGAATTTTGCCTGGCCACAGGGAGTAATTATGAACTGCTGCAGCAAATTTATCAAATGGAATCGTCAATCGGTCAGGCAACAAATCGTAAATTAATGAGAGATTTGAGAGTTTATATGGCGGTAGGAGGGATGCCGCAGGCAGTAGAGGCATATATAGAAGGAAAAAATTTTTCGGAAATTGATATAGTGAAAAGGCAGATTATCACTCTCTATGAAGAAGATTTCAAGAAGATTGATTCATCAGGAAGAATATCAGCTTTGTATCATTCTATTCCGGCTCAGTTGGCAAAGGATTCACGAAAATACCGGATTACAACAGCTATAGGAAAGAAAAATAATACCAGAGCGGATGAATTACTATATGAATTAATTGATTCTAAAGCAGTTTTACTATGTTATAATTCAACGGACCCAAGGGTTAGCCTGTCAGATACAAAAGATTTGGACAGTTACAAATTATATCTATCAGATACAGGATTATTCGTGACGCTGATGTTTATTGATCGGCCAGTAACAGAAAATAATGTATATGCAAAATTATTATCTGACAAATTGCCGGCAAATCTGGGATATCTTTATGAAAATCTTGTTGCTCAAATGATAACAGCATCCGGGAGAGAACTTTATTATCATACATGGGAAAAGGCTGGTAGTACACATTATTATGAAGTTGATTTTCTGATTTCAGAGGGAAGTAAAATAAATGCTTTTGAGATAAAATCTTCCGGAGCAGGAAAACATGAGTCAATCAAGATGTTTTATAAAAAATTTTCAAAGAATGTGCATAACATATATTTG
>CAVAKZ010000048.1:0-15378 GCA_963589425.1 Parabacteroides distasonis
TTGGCTTATTATAGGTTGTTCAACTTTCCGTGTCCATAGTTATATACTAACACCAATCTGTACCTGTCACAAAAAGATAATAGTAGGCTACAAAACTACAGAGCGCTTTGGATGATGAGATTAAATCATCCAGGACGCTCTTTTTATGCTCTTTGGAGAAAAGTGCTTGGTTAGGTTTGCGTTAGGTTTACGTCATGGTTTACGTTATTGAACTGGAATGAAATGCATTTGTATTGCAACTGTAATGCAAATGTGATGCACTATCAAACAAGGGAGCTTTCATACAGATGAGGGAGACTGTATAGTATGAAAAATGTTTGCACTCTATAGTGCGAATGGCAATGTAGTAGGAGTATAAACAAGGAGATGGTATAAATGGCAAAGGAAGCTGTTTTACAGGTCAGGATGGACGCAGATTTAAAGTCAGAAGCAGAAAGTCTTTATAAGGAGATGGGAACATCTCTTGCTGAAGCTGTGCGGATTTTTGCTAAGCAGAGTGTCCGACAGAAGGGGATGCCCTTCATGATTTCGGCGGACCCGGGGCATATATATGGGGAAGCAGGGAATTACTAATATCGCTAGGGAGTATTGAAAAATACAATAGGAAAAGGCTTCCAATCTACACAGAGTGGAAGCCTTTTCCTATAATCTCACTGGTATTTGTAATTAGAATAAAAGCTCTAGGATCCTGAGCCTTAATATAATTTCTAAGTCGAATAGCCTGCATACGATTTAGTGCTGTTAAAATAATATATTTTTGTTGGCCGGAAAAAGCTCCTTTGGCCGCCACCACGGTGGCACCCCTGTGAAGGTCTTTTTTGATAAATTCACAGATAGGTTCCGGATCAGAGCAGATAACATTAAAGAATTTAGAAAGGTTAAAGCTTTCAATAAATCCATCAATCATGTAAGAACGAATCACCAGTCCAAGCATGGAGAAGAGTCCGGTTTTAATATCGAAGACCACGCAGCCTGCAAGAGTGAAGAGAACATCACTTAGCATTAGCCCTTTACCAATGTCAATGCTGGTATATTTCTTCATAATAAGAGCAATCACATCGGTGCCACCGCTGGAAGAGCCGATATTAAATAAAATGGCGGAACCAATGGCTGGGAGTACCACAGCAAAAACAAGTTCTAACATAGGCTCGTCGGTTAAGGGGTGACTCATAGGGCAAAAACGCTCAAGCAAGGTTAATGTGATAGATAACAAGGCAGTGGAATAGGCTGTTTTAATGGTAAATTCCTTGCCTAAAACAATCATGCCCAATACTAGAAGAGACATGTTTGCAATAAAGGTAAAATCACTGGCAGAAATCACTCCGGTCTTGGCGATAAGAACAGAGAAACCGGTAATGCCTCCAAAGGTAAAGTTGTTGGTGAATTTGAAAAAATAAACCCCCACAGCCATGATCAAAGTACCGGCGGTCATCTGCCAAAATCTTATTAATTTTTCGTTCATAATATCCCCCATAGGATGCTTATTAAACTTGCACCCTCTATATACATCCCGATTGTAACGCGGCTGCTTTGTGAAGTCAACCAATAGTAAGGGGATGATATCATCACATAATATCATTGGAAAAAGTCTTGTTTTTCTCCTGCGGATATGATAACATAACTTTGGTTTATACGCAGGAGGTGTGAAACTTGGATATTTTAAAGATTGTTTTAATGATTATATTTGCAATAGACTGTATCGCATTGACAGTATTGGTACTGATGCAGGAAGGTAAGTCTGCAGGACTTGGAACTATCGGTGGTATGGCAGATACCTACTGGGGACAGAACAAGGGCCGCTCTATGGAAGGGGCTATGGTGAAGGTCACAAGAGTGCTTGCGGTATTGTTTATTGTACTGGCAGCAGTGTTGAATTTAAGTGTATTCGCATAAGTTGAATGTAGCTGGAAGATGTTAGGACACTCCTGTATAGGGGTGTCCTTTTTGCGTGATTTTTGTAAAATCTAAAATTTTACATTACACAGGAAATTATTTTTAGAGGAGATTATGAATAAAACAGATAAAAGCTTTGAAAAAAGAAAGAAAATTATATACGAACTCATTTGTGACGAAATCTACGTCCCTATGAAGTTTAAGGAGCTTTGCATTCTTTTAAATGTAGCAAAGGAGGACCGGGACCAACTTCGAAGGGTTCTGGAGGCTTTGGAAGAGGAAGGGAAGATTTTTCTTTCTAAGAAGGGCAAGTATTGTAAAGGAGAGGCAAAAAGACTTCAGGGGACTTATAGAGCCAGTGGCAGAGGTTTTGGCTTTGTGACTGTAGAAGGGGAGATGGAAGATATCTACATTCCGGAACAGGAGGTACATGATGCTTTTGATCAAGACCTGGTAGAACTTGTAATCACCAAGGAAGCAGGAGGGTCCGGGAAAAAGGCAGAAGGAAAGATTGTCAGGATTGTAGAAAGAGGACAGGCAAAAATTGTAGGTCTCTATCAGTTAAGACCCGGAAAAAATTACGGCTTTGTAATTCCGGATAATAGGAAGATCGACTGGGATGTTTTTGTGCCGGTGGAACGGGCAAAGGGAGCTGTGGATGGTCAGAAGGTTGTAGTGGAATTTACTTCCTACGGAGAGGATGGAAGGAAGCCGGAAGGGAAGATCGTGGAGATCATCGGCCACATTACAGATCCCGGTACGGATATTTTGTCTATTGTAAAGGCTTATGATCTTCCGGTGGAATTTCCGGAAAAGGTAAGAAATCAGGCAGACCGGGTGGCTAAGCCTGTAAGCCAGGCAGATATGGCAGGCCGTAAGGACCTTAGAAATGTACAGATGGTTACCATCGATGGGGAAGATGCCAAAGATTTGGACGATGCTGTTTCTCTTACAAAAGATGGAGAAAATTACATTTTAGGTGTTCACATTGCAGATGTTACAAATTATGTGCAGGAAAATAGTGCCCTAGATCATGAAGCCCTAAAGCGAGGCACCAGTGTCTATTTGGTAGACCGGGTAATCCCGATGCTTCCAAGAGTTTTATCAAACGGCATGTGTTCTCTGAATGCCGGGGAAGACAGACTGGCTCTAAGCTGTATTATGACAGTGAATTCAAAGGGGGAAGTGGTGGCTAATGAAATTGCTGAAACAGTGATTCATGTAGATGAGCGCATGACCTACACCAGTGTAAAAAAAATTTTGGAAGATGAGGATAAGGAAGAAATCAAACGCTATGAGAGTCTTGTGCCTATGTTTAAAGACATGTTAGAATTATCAAAGATTCTAAGAGAGCGAAGAAAAAGGCGAGGCGCCATTGATTTTGATTTTCCTGAGACCAAGGTGATTATGGATGAAAATGGCAGCCCCCTGGAAATGAAGCCCTATGAGAGAAATGTGGCCACTAAACTAATCGAAGATTTTATGCTCTTAGCCAATGAGACTGTGGCAGAGGAGTGCTTTTGGCAAGAACTCCCCTTTGTATATCGGACGCATGAGGCGCCGGATGAAGAGAAGATTAAGAAGCTGGCAACCTTTATTAATAACTTGGGTTATAGCATGCATGTGGGAAATAAGGACCTGCATCCAAAGGAACTGCAGAAGCTTTTGGACAAGGTGGAAGGAAAATCGGAGGAAGCTATGGTTAGCCGTCTGACTTTAAGGTCCATGAAGCAGGCAAAATATACTCCGGAAAATACAGGTCACTTTGGATTAGCCGCCAAGTATTATACCCATTTTACCTCCCCTATTCGAAGGTATCCGGACTTGCAGATTCATAGAATTATTAAAGATAATCTTCGTGGAAGGATGAATTCTTCGAAAATTGAACATTATGAGAAAATCCTGCCGGAGGTTACAAAGCAGTCTAGCGAATTGGAACGAAGGGCAGACGAAGCAGAAAGAGAAACTATTAAGCTGAAAAAAGTGGAATATATGAGGGAACGTATCGGAGAAAGTTATGAGGGAGTGGTCTCAGGCCTTAGTAAGTGGGGGATATATGTGGAACTTCCCAATACCATTGAGGGCCTGGTACATGTAAGCAACATGCAAGATGACCATTATGACTACGACGAGATGCGATATGAGATGGTAGGAGAACATACAGGCAGAGGCTTTAAGTTGGGACAGACCATTACCATAAAGGTCTTGTCTGTGGACCTCTTGCTTCGGACCATAGATTTTGCATTGGCTTAATTTTTAAATAAAGGAGAAGGAAATTACATGGCAAAAGCAAAAAGCGATGGCAAGCTGATTGCCAATAATAAAAAAGCATACCATGACTATTTTATTTTAGATAAATTTGAGGCAGGTATCAGCCTTCATGGTACAGAAGTAAAGTCTCTTCGTATGGGAAAGTGTAGTATTAAGGAAGCCTTTGTCCGGGTGGAAAATGGCGAGGTTTTCATTTATGGCATGCACATTAGTCCCTATGAAAAGGGAAATATATTTAACAAGGACCCCATGCGGGTGCGGAAGCTTTTACTTCACAAATCTGAGATCAATAAGTTAGTGGGGCAGACCAAGGAAAAAGGAATCACCATTATGCCTCTTAGGGTTTATTTTAAAGGCAGCCTTGTAAAAGTGGAAATTGGTATAGCCAAGGGTAAGAAACTTTACGACAAGCGCCAGGATATCGCCAAGAAAGACCAGCAACGAGAGGCCCAGAGGGACTTTAAAATCCGTAACTTTGGATAAGTGAAAAGAGGGCTCTGAAGGGTTTGATATTATGCTTAGAGGTATGTCGGAGGAAGATTGGAAATGGATAGTTTTGTATTTGTAATGGATGTAGTGGGGACTGTAGCCTTTGCAATATCAGGAGCTATGGTTGCCATTCGAAAGAAAATGGATATTTTTGGGGTATGTATCCTGGCTTTAACTACAGCTACAGGGGGAGGATTGATCAGAGATTTGATCATTGGGAAAAATCCACCTCAAATGTTTAGAGATCCTTTTTATGTATTAGTTTCTGTGGTGACAGCGATTGTGGTCTTTTCCTTTTTTTTCTTCGAAAAGAAAGACTCGGGGAAGAAAAGCAAATATGCTGCTTTTAATGAAAAAATACTTTTCTTGTGTGACAGTTTAGGCCTGGCTGCCTTTACGGTAGATGGTGTCAATGCGGGAATGGTGTCTGCAGGTTACAAGAGCTTGTTTTTGGTAGTATTTTTAGGGACTCTAACCGGAGTAGGGGGAGGTCTTCTGCGTGATGTCTTTGCCCAGGAAATGCCAGTGATTTTTGTTAAACAAGTCTATGCCTGTGCCTGTATTTTGGGTGGATTTTTGGCCGGTATTTTATGGAACCGAATAGGGGCAAATGGAGCCATGCTGGTAGGATTTGTTGTCACATTGGCGGTGCGTTTCCTGGCGGCTTATTTTCGCTGGGACCTGCCAAAGATTCCCGGCATAGAAGAAAATAATAAATGAGAGAAGTAATATAAACATGAATAGAAACAATAAATACTTGTTATGTGAACAAAACTGGGTATTTTATACGTTGATGATGGTAGCTGGATTCTGGGGCTCCTTTACTTATTTGCTTAGGGGGAATGTCTTCTGTAATGCGCAAACAGGAAATGTGGTGCTTCTTGGTATGGCAATCGGATCAGGAGAGGTAAATCAGGCGGTTTACTATTTGATTCCAATTTCAGCTTATTTAGCAGGAGCAATTATATCTGAGATTTTACCCAATCCTGTAAAAAATAATTTGAAAATACGTTGGGATACCCTCTTGATCGGAATAGAGACTTTGGTGGTGATAGCTCTTGGATTTATACCGGAATCTGCTCCGGTGCAAATCTCTCAGATAGCGATCAACTTCATTGCTTCCATGCAATTTACTACCTTTAGACAGGCTCAGGGAACCCCTATGGCAACCACATTTGCAACGAATCACATTCGTCAGATTGGTATCGCCATAGCGAAGGAAATAAGGCATCGAAGCAAAGCGGATAAGAGCCATAGAATTAAATTAAAGAAACATGTATTAATGTTGCTGTGTTTTCTAACTGGTGCTGTTGCAGGTACGGCCTTCTGTAGAGTTATGGAAGGGCGGGCTATATGGATTACTGCTATCCCTCTTGCTGTTCTCTTTGTAATGATGCTATACGATGATAAAGCCAATGGAAGCGAGGGGCTAAAGAAAAAACCTTTAGGACATTAGGGTTGACAGCTTCATAAATTCCCTTTAGAATAAAAAAAGACGTCTGTACTAACCAGGGCTTGTACTGGTTTCGACGGGGGTTTGGAAGTTGGAGAAGCCATCCGTAGTGGGACACTACGATAAAAGTTCCATTTTAAATTTAAACGCAGACGAAAATTTAGCGTACGCTGCCTAATTTCGGCAGCAGTCGTCCTTAGGTCATCCGTTGCTTAAGGTAACGGCTTCAAATTTGCGGAGCACTTCGTTTCCAAAGCTTTGAGGAGATGGAAGATTTTATGAAGCTACTAAAGTCAGTAACCTGTCATTAGGTGACTGATGGAGGGAATGTCAATATAATGACTGTGATGGGAGATGCTCTGATGGATGAGCTTTCGGACGCGGGTTCGATTCCCGCCAGGTCCACTTCATAGGCCGTATTCAAGGATTTTCTTGGATACGGCTTTTTTTCACACATTTACCATAAAATTCATGTATGATAGAGTCATAAGAGCCTAGATTGGATATAGGAGGTTGACATGGATAGAATTAAAATATTAGTAGTAGATGATGAGAGCAGAATGAGAAAGCTGGTTCGAGACTTTTTGGACCGGGAAGGATATGAAGTATTAGAGGCAGCCGATGGTATGGAGGCTATGGAGATTTTCTACCAGGAAAAGGAGATCGCCCTGGTGATTTTGGATGTTATGATGCCCAAGATGGATGGATGGCAGACCTGCAGAGAAATCAGACAATCATCCCAGGTGCCCATTATTATGCTGACAGCAAGGTCTGAGGAGAGAGATGAGCTGCAAGGCTTTGATCTTGGAGTAGACGAATATATTTCCAAACCCTTTAGTCCAAAGATCTTAGTGGCAAGGGTGGGAGCGATCCTTAGACGCTCCAGCAGCCTGTCAGCTTCCGATGCTGTGGAAGTGGGTGGTATTACTCTGGACAAGGCGGCTCACCAGGTAAAACTAGATGGGAAGGAACTGGAACTAAGCTTTAAGGAATTTGAACTTTTAGCCTATTTTATTGACAATCAGGGAATTGCTTTGTCAAGAGAAAAGATTCTTAATAATGTATGGAACTATGATTATTTTGGAGACGCAAGAACTATTGATACCCATGTAAAGAAGCTTAGAAGCAAACTAAAAGACAAGGGAAATTATATTAAGACAATCTGGGGCATGGGCTATAAATTTGAGGTAGATAAAGAGTGATTCGAGGAAGATTTAAAGTAAAAACTCAATTAATGATTGTTTTTTCCGGACTTTTGTTTATGCTTATTGCCAGTTTCCTTCTTTTAAATATTAATTTCCTGAAAAGCTATTATCTGCGAGATAAGGAAAAGCAATTTCAGGAAATGTATGAAGCTTTAAACCAGGCTACAGTTGATGGAGATCTGGCAGATGAGGATACCTATATGGAACTTGTGCATTTGGCAGAAAAATATAATCTTTCTTTTCTTGTGTCAGATGCCAGTTCCGGGATTTTCTATACCAATGTTCACGATAAGGATTCCCTATCTAATCAGATGCTGCGCTACTATATTGAGCAGGACTTTCTTCAGGGGCAGGACGAGTTTTCTCTGGATGATAGCACAGAAGGAGAGGACGATCAAAGCCAAGGCGAGACTAATACTGGGAAGACTGAGGAAAGTCAGAGTAAGAAAGGCCCTGAGGACAAAGAGGGCAATTCAAAAAAGATTATATCCAGTGAAGACAATTACAGCCTGATACAGACCAAGGATCCGGTAAATAATACCGATTATTTGGAAATGTATGGAAAATGTCAAGATGAAAGTGCATTTATTGTCCGCAGTCCCTTGGAGAGTATTGAGGAGAGCGTGGCTATTTCCAACCAATTTTTCATTGCCATTGGTTGTACACTTATGGTGATCATCCTATTTTTTGCATGGCTTTTTGCAAGGCGTCTAACGGCTCCTATTAAAGAATTGGCGGATCTTTCTGACCGTATGGCGGATTTGGATTTTGAAGCAAAATATACCAGCGGCGGTAAGGATGAGATCGGAGAATTAGGAGATAACTTTAACCGCATGTCGGAAAAGTTAGAGAGTACAATTTCCGAGCTAAAGAAAGCAAATAATAGCTTGAAGAAGGATATTCAGCAGAAAGAGCAGATGGAAGAGATGCGAAATGAATTTCTGGGGAATGTCTCTCACGAGTTAAAGACCCCCATTGCCCTGATCCAGGGCTATGCGGAGGGTTTAAAAGAAGGAATAAGCGATGACCCAGAGGACCAGGCCTATTACTGTGATGTTATTATGGATGAGGCGGATAAGATGAACCAGATGGTGAAAAATCTCCTGACCCTAAATCAGCTGGAATTTGGAGAGGACGACCTAGTCTTTGAAAAAATTGACATTACAGAGATTATAAGAAGTGTTCTTTCTAATATGCAGATTATGGCTCATCAGGATGAGGCGAAGGTGATTTTTAGACAGGATGAACCTGTGTATGTTTGGGCGGACGCCTTTAAGGTCGAGCAGGTAATACGAAACTACGTAAGTAATGCCTTCCATCATTTGGATGGAGAGAAGGTCATTGAAGTAAAAATCAAGCAGGAAGACGCCAAAGCCAGAATCAGTGTATTTAATACAGGAACACCGATTCCTGAGGAAGATTTGGAGCATATTTGGGACAAGTTTTATAAAGTCGACAAGGCCCATACTAGAGAATATGGTGGAAACGGTATCGGTCTTTCCATTGTAAAAGCCATCATGAGGTCTCTTCACCAGGACTATGGTGTGAAAAATTATGACAATGGTGTTGAATTTTGGTTTGAGCTGGGAGTAGAATAGGTCTGGTATGTCATAAGGCCATAGACTTGTTGCTAAGACGAGAGGAATAAGTAGGAAAGAGAGAATTTTCATGATTGCAATAATTGACTATGATGCTGGAAATATTAAGAGTGTTGAGAAGGCCATGGAATATTTGGGCCAGGAAGCCCGAGTTACAAGAGAACCTAAGGTCATTCTGGGGGCAGATAAAGTGATTCTTCCCGGGGTGGGAGCCTTTGGAGATGCAATGGGAAAGCTTAGACAGTATGGACTGGACCAGGTGATTCATGAAGTGGTAAAAAAAGAGATTCCTCTTCTTGGAATCTGTCTGGGCCTTCAATTGTTATTTGAGAAAAGCGATGAGACTCCGGGAGTTTCGGGCCTTGGTGTTTTGGAGGGAGAGATTCTTCGAATTCCTGATAAGGAAGGTTTGAAGATTCCCCATATGGGATGGAATTCTTTGAAATTTCCAAATGAAGGAAGACTATTTAAAGGAATTTTGGAGGACTCCTATGTTTATTTTGTACATTCATACTATTTGAAGGCAAAGGATGAGAGTATCGTTACGGCTACCACAGAGTACAGCAGCTTGATTCATGCCTCTGTAGAGCGGGGCAATGTATTTGCCTGCCAGTTCCATCCGGAAAAAAGCAGTGATGTGGGAATGCAGATACTGAATAATTTTGTAAATCTTTAAAATATTATAGAAAATAAAATGTTTACAAAGATTGTGAATGTAAAAATGGCAGATAGGAGAAATTAGATTATGCATACAAAAAGAATAATCCCATGTCTGGATGTAAACAAGGGCCGGGTGGTAAAGGGTGTCAATTTCGTGGACCTGAAGGATGCAGGAGATCCGGTGGAGATTGGAATGGCCTATGATAAGGCAGGGGCAGACGAGCTTACTTTCTTAGATATTACAGCCTCATCCGATGCTAGAAATACGGTAGTAGACATGGTAAGAAAAGTGGCAGAGAATATTTTTATTCCTTTCACTGTAGGCGGAGGTATTCGGACGGTAGAAGATTTTAAGGTGCTTCTAAGAGAGGGGGCTGATAAGATCTCCATTAATTCCTCAGCTATTAATACGCCAAGACTTATTTCGGATGCGGCGGATAAATTCGGTAGCCAATGTGTTGTTGTGGCCATTGATGCTAAGAGGCGAGAAGATGGCAGCGGTTGGAATATTTATAAAAATGGTGGACGTATTGATGTAGGGATTGACGCAGTGGAGTGGGCTGTGAAGGTAGCTGAGCTTGGAGCCGGAGAAATCCTTCTTACCAGTATGGACTGCGATGGAACGAAAGCGGGATATGATTTGGAACTTACCAGACAGATTGCAGATGCGGTTCCCATTCCTGTTATTGCCTCAGGCGGGGCAGGAAATCTAGAACATTTTCATGAAGCCCTGACAGTTGGAGGAGCGGATGCGGCTCTGGCAGCTTCCCTCTTTCATTACAAGGAATTAGAAATTAGAGAAGTAAAAGAATATTTACAGAATAAAGGGGTATCTGTCAGACTGTAGCCATTTAATGGGATGGCAGATATTAAAGGATATAAGGCCATGACAGCAATTAATAATGACTGGTTGGAAGCCCTCCGGGGAGAATTTAAGAAGCCGTATTATAAGAGCTTGTTTGAAAGGGTAAAAAGTGAATATAGCAGCAGTCAGATTTTCCCGCCGGCAGATGATATTTTTAACGCCTTTCACCTGACTCCTCTAAGTCAGGTGAAGGTGGTGATTTTAGGTCAGGATCCCTACCATAATGTTGGTCAGGCTCATGGCCTGTGTTTTTCTGTTCGGAAGGGGGTAGATGTGCCCCCTTCTTTGGTTAATATTTATAAAGAGCTTCATGATGATTTGGGCTGTGAGATTCCCAACCATGGATGCCTTACCAAATGGGCCAAGCAGGGGGTTCTTATGTTAAATACAGTTCTTACAGTGAGAGCTCATGAGGCCAACTCCCACAGAGGTATAGGCTGGGAGGAATTTACGGATGCTGCTATTGGAGCCTTAAACAGTCAGGACCGTCCTATTGTATTTATTTTATGGGGAAGTCCCGCTCAGAAAAAAGCCAGGATGTTAAATAACCCCAATCATTTGATCTTAAAGGCCCCTCATCCAAGCCCTCTGTCGGCCTATCGGGGCTTTTTTGGAAGTAAACCCTTTAGCCAGGCCAACGACTTTCTAAAAGAGCATGGGCTGGAGCCCGTCGATTGGCAGATCGAATAAGGGAAAAATCTTTGAAAATTAGTCATAGGAGAGAACAAAAATACAATGAGGAGAATTTGTAAAATGCTGGCAGTGGCAACTGTATCAGTGGGACTTCTTACTGGCTGCGCATCAAACCCTTCGGAGGCAGGGCTAGAATATTTGCAGAATAAGGATTACGACAATGCTATTGCTTCTTTTGAAAAAGCCATAGAAGAAGACATTAATGTGGCAGATGCTTATCGTGGAATTGGCATGGCAAAATGGGAGCAAAAAGATTATGCAGGTTCTTTGCGGGCTTTCACCAGTGCTTTAAATGCAGGAACTTCTGGTGACGGAACGCTTTATAATCTTATGGGATGTGACGCCTTAAATCTTCAAAATTATACGGATGCTATTACTTATTTTGAGGAGGCCCTAGAGGACTCGGGAAACAGTGACAATCTTACAAAGGAGGCTTCCTACAATCTTATATTGGCTTATGAGGGGGCAGGAGATAGAGATTCTGTAAAGACGAAACTTTCTGAGTATATAAAAAAGTATCCTGATGACCAGGCGGCACAGGAGGCCAATGCTTTTTGGTCTACAAGATAAAATCCGAAAAAGCATAAATACCATGAGGGCGGTAAATTAGATGATTGAATTAAAAAAAGAGACAGAGCGAGTGATCTTGCTAGGCGTAAGTTTAAATGACAATGATCATGTGGATGAGTCTCTGGATGAGCTGACTGAGCTGGTGAAAACAGCAGGAGCCATAGTTGTAGGGAGGCTGATTCAGAAACGGGACCAGGTCCACCCGGGAACCTATATAGGAAAAGGAAAGATTGAAGAACTTATAGACCTTATCTGGGAGACCGAGGCCACAGGCCTTGTGTGTGATGATGAGCTTTCTCCGGTGCAAATGAAGAACCTGCAGGATGTGCTTGATGTAAAGGTAATGGATCGGACCCTTATAATTTTGGACATTTTTGCAGCAAGAGCTTCTACCAGTGAGGGAAAGATTCAGGTAGAATTAGCCCAGTTAAAATACAGGGCCACCAGGCTTACGGGTTTTGGAACTGCCATGTCAAGGCTAGGTGGTGGTATTGGAACCAGAGGACCTGGGGAGAAAAAATTAGAGATTGACCGAAGACTGATTAAAAATCGTATTTCCCAGTTAAATAGAGAATTAAAAGAGGTTAAAAGACACAGAGAAGTTACCAGAGACCATAGGAGTCAAAGTCATGCCCCAGTGGCTGCTATTGTAGGATATACCAATGCAGGGAAGTCTACCCTTTTAAATAGCCTGACAGGTGCAGAAATCCTGGCAGAGGATAAGTTGTTTGCTACCTTGGATCCGACGACTCGGTCTTGCAGGCTGCCCAGTGGCCAGGAAGTGCTGCTTACCGATACTGTAGGTTTTATTAGAAAGCTTCCCCATCATTTGATCGAAGCCTTTCGAAGTACCTTGGAGGAAGCAAAGTATGCAGATTTAATCCTTCACGTGGTGGATGTATCTAATCCCCAGATGGATGAGCAGATGTATACGGTATATGAGACCTTGGAAAATCTTGGGGTGACGGACAAAGCAATTATCACGGTCTTCAATAAGCAAGACCGGCTGGAAGAAGATATTATTCTTAGAGATTTTAAGGCAGAGACTACAGTGAAAATTTCTGCAAAAACAGGTCAGGGCCTTACAGAGCTTTTGGAGGCTATAGAAACTCTTCTTAGGGATCAGAAGATGGAAATTAAGAAAACCTACCCTTACCGTGAGGCAGGAAAAATTCAACTGATCCGAAAATATGGTGAGCTTTTAAAAGAGATTTATGAGGAAGATGGCATCTATGTCCATGCCTATGTTCCAAAGGAACTTTTTGGAAAGGTACTATAAGAAACTAACAAAAACCCGTGGGATTCCTACGGGTTTTTGTGGACATTTTAACAATAGAGTGTTACCATAAAGGCATAAAAAAGCAAGATCTAGGGAACAATGGGGATAGTACCCTTAGGTAAATGGAGGAGTAAAATATGAAGATTGAACTAGAAAGATATCATGGTTTGGGGAATGATTATGTGGTATATGACCCCAATAAGAACGAACTGAAATTGACCCCCGGTAATGTAAAGTTGATCTGCGATCGCAACGAGGGACTTGGGGCAGATGGTATTTTGGAAGGACCTATTTTACAGGAAGACGGTATCCATGTGGTGATTTGGAATCCGGATGGAAGTCAGTCAGAGACCAGTGGTAATGGTATCCGAATTTTTGCAAGATATTTAAAAGATGCAGGATATGTACAGAAGAAGACCTTTAAGATCTACATGGATAAGGGACCGGTGGAAGCTACTTTCTTAAGTGAGGAAGGCAGCAAGATCCGGATCAATATGGGTAAAATTTCCTTTAACAGCCAGGATGTTCCTGTAACGGGAGAGCCTAGGGAGGTTATTAATGAGGATATGGTAATTGGCAGAACCCTCTATCCTGTTAGCTGTGTGTCAGTGGGAAATCCTCACTGCGTCATTCCTATGAGGGAGATTTCAAGAGACCTGGTTTGTCGAATCGGAGACTATGCAGAGGTGGCAAAGTATTTTCCTAACCGGATTAATACTCAGATTATGCAGGTGGTAGATAAGGGGCAGATCAATATTGAGATTTATGAGAGAGGAGCAGGCTATACCCTGGCCTCCGGAACAGGTGCCTGCGCGGCAGCTGCAGTGGCCCATAAGCTTGGAATGACAGACAATAAGGTAGTGGTACATATGCCGGGAGGAGATCTTATGGTGGAGATTGATGATGCCTGGAATGTCAGCATGACCGGCAATGTTTGTTATATTGCAAAAATGATCCTAAGCAGTGATTTCACAGAGATGCTTAGGGCAATCTAGCAGGCAAATTTCCCACATCAAATTTAATTCATGATATACTAAGGCATAGGAGGAAAACCTATGCCTTTACAATTTATATTTGGACCATCTGGTTCAGGAAAATCACATCATTTATATCAACATATTATCAAAGAATCTATGGACCATCCCCAGGAGAATTATATGGTTCTGGTGCCGGAGCAGTTTACTATGCAGACCCAGAAGGACCTGGTATCTATGCATCCCAACCATGGAATTATGAATATTGATGTTCTGAGTTTTGGACGCTTAGCCTACAGGGTCTTTCAGGAGACAGGAGGGGAAAATCTGCCGGTATTAGATGACGAAGGAAAGAACTTAATTCTTCGTAAAATTGCCGGAGAATATGAAGATAAACTTACCCTTCTTCGGGGAAACATGCGGAAATTAGGCTACATTAGCGAGGTGAAGTCTGCTATTTCTGAATTCTCTCAATATGCAGTGGGAGTGGAAGATTTAGATGAAGTCCTGAAGTCTATAGATCAAAATTCCAGACTCTATTTTAAATTAAAAGATATTCAAATCCTTTACAAGGGCTTTGGGGACTATTTGGAAAAAAAGTATATTACCAAGGAGGAGCTTTTGGAGGTTTTAAAAAAGGAAGTTCCAAAATCCAAACTGCTGAAGAAGACTACAGTAGTTCTGGATGGTTTTACCGGATTTACGCCGGTACAGGACCGGCTGATTTATGAACTGCTAAAGCATTGCCGGAAGCTTATGATCACCGTAACTATGGACGATAGAGAAAATCCTTATGTATATACCCATCCATATCAACTCTTCGGCCTTAGTAAGAAAATGGTGGCCTCCATCTTGGATTTGGCAAGAGAGTCGGGGACTATAGTAGAGGAGCCTGTAAAACTCTACAGCCAGCCAGTGTATCGCTTCCGTAATACACCGGCTCTTGGATTTTTAGAAAAGCAGCTTTTCCGTTATGAAAAGGAATCCTATAAGGGAAAAACCGACGAGATTTCCCTTCACGTGGCAAGAAATCCAGAGGAGGAGACTAAAGCAGTAGCCGAAGATATTCGACGTTTGGTAAGAACCACAGCTTGCAGATACCGGGAAATCGGGGTCATTGTAAGTGATATGGAAACCTATGGGGATTATTTGGAAAGACAGTTCTTGCGCTATGAAATACCTTTTTTTATGGATCATAATCGAAGTATTTTGCTAAATTCCTTTGTGGAACATTTGCGAAGCCTTCTAAATCTTGTGGAAGAGGGCTTTAGTTATGAGAGTGTCTTCCGTTATCTTCGCAGCAATATGTCGGGATTTACCTTAGATGAGGTGGACCGGATGGAAAATTATGTTCTTGCTACAGGAATCAAGGGTTTTAAAAATTGGCAAAAACCCTGGGAGAAAACTTTGAGAAATACTACAGAGGAA
>CAVAKZ010000049.1:0-14752 GCA_963589425.1 Parabacteroides distasonis
GTGTTCTACCATTGAACTACACCCGCATCGACGAGATTTATAATATCATTAGAAAAAAGAAAATGCAAGCATTTTTTGAAAAAAATGAAAAAAAGTAAAAATGGTGACAATTTAGCTAGTAGCTATAAAGTGCTTGTAACAAAATTGTAACATATGGTATAATACTCGCGTTTGAGAAAAATAGACTTTTGCTATAGATGGAGCTTGCTAATGCGTGATAGAAACAAACAAATTAAGAAGAAAAGGCGGATCAGGCAGCTTAAGACTAGACTTAGCTTGGTGCTGATTTTGCTTCTTTTGCTATTGATTCTTCTTGAAATTTTTATATGGAGAGAAAGGGTAAATATATCCCGTTCCGGTGGAAAGCAACATACAACTTCCACCAGTGAATTAAGTATCTCTACAGGGAATACTAGTTCAGATGCTAAAAAAGATGAGGAGAAGACAGAAACTGCGGAGGAACGCCTGGCTCGTGTGAAAAAAGAAGCTACGGAAAACCAATATCCCGCAGATATTATTGAACTTCTGGATAAAAATCCGGAGACAGTAGATTTTGTGGAGGATTATCTCCAAAAGAAGGATGATCCTGTGGCAACTACTATTGGGGATGATTACAAAGAGGGGCAAGTTCCCAAGCTGTATCAATGGGACGAGCGTTGGGGATATCAGAAGTATGGAACTAGTTTTGTAGCTGCTTCTGGCTGCGGTCCTACCTGTTTATCCATGGTGCTTTCCACTATTAAGAAAGATCCAAGTATTACGCCTGCCACAGTGGCAAGTTTGAGCGAGCAGTTGGGAGAGGTAGATTCCGATAACAATACCATGTGGTTACTTTTGTCCGATGCTGCCACTACTTGGGGGGTATCCAGCGAAGAGGGTCTTTTGGGAGAAGACCAGGTGAATGAAACCCTGAATTCGGGAAAGTTCATTATTTGCAGTGTTGGCCCCGGAGATTTTACAAAAATAGGACATTTCATTGTTTTAGTATCATACAAGGATGGTCAGGTGGAGGTAAGAGATCCCTTTAATACAGAGCATACAGAGAGAACCTGGACCTACGCAGATATAGCCAGTCAGATTGTGGAAATGTGGACATTTTCAGGACTTTAGACATAGCTATGTGGATAAAGAAGCCAGAATACAGATCTTTATTGTAAATATTACCAAGAGGAGATGATAAAAGCCCATCATCTCCTCTTTTTTTGCGTATTGGCTAATCAATACATTATATGGTATCATTTTTAGGGTAAGATACGAGATATGGTTTATTGGAAAAAATCCTTGAGAATGAAGAAGGAAACACATAGCTTGGAATTTTACATAAGTTGGAGGAAGTATGATACATAAATGGGAAGTTACCCTTCCGAAGTTATCGGGAGAGAAAAAGAGGAGGGCATATATCTATTTGCCTGAATCTTATGAAAAAGAACCAGATCGCAGATATCCGGTTTTATACATGTTTGATGGACATAATGTTTTTTATGATGAGGATGCTACCTATGGGAAATGCTGGGGCATGAAGGAGTATATGGATTACACAGAGACTCCCTTAATTATTGCTGCGGTGGAATGCAATCACGGAGTTAATAATGAGAGACTTTCAGAGTACTCCCCCTACAACTTTAATGATCCTCACTTTGGAAAGATCAAAGGAAAAGGGAAGGCTACCATGGATTGGATTGTAGGGGAATTTAAGCCATTTATTGATGAAAAATTCCGTACATTTCCAGATAGAGAGAATACCTTTATTGCAGGAAGTTCCATGGGAGGTTTAATGAGCCTTTACGCGGTGATGCACTACAATAAATATTTTTCCCGATGTGCTGCCTTGTCTCCGTCCATTATCTTTTCACCTGATCGACTGGAAAAGCTTTTTAGGTCGGCCAGAATCCGAAAAGATACCCATATTTATATGGATTATGGGGCTGTAGAGATGGAAGGGGAAGCAGGAGTTAGGGAGCTTTATGCTGATTTTACGGCCCAGCTGATGAAACGAAAGATCCATGTAAATAGCCGAATTATTCCGGGAGGAACCCACTGCGAGGCCAGCTGGGAAAGGCAAATTCCATTTTTTATGGAGACGTTAATGTATGAAGAGGCTTAATAAAAAGGCCTTTTAGAAGTAGGAGAATATGATGGAAACAGCTTATTACAAAGAGTTTAGTGACGCATTAAATAGAGATATGGAGTGGAAGGTTTATGGGCATGCCGGACAACCTATTATTTATATTCCGTGTCAGGACGGACGTTTCTATGATTTTGAAAATTTTCATATGACCGATGTTTGGGCACCTTGGATTGATGCCGGTGAAGCAATGATTATTGCTATTGATACTTTAGATCTTGAAACCTGGTCTAATAAAGACGGAGATCCAAGATGGAGAATTGAACGCCATGAAGCCTGGGTGAAATACATTACTGATGAGATGGTACCTTTTGCTGAAAAACTGGCAGAAGAAAGAAATGAGAAAAAAGAAGAGGCACCTCGTGGCAGAAGAAGAAAGAAAAAAGCCAAGCTTAAGGCAGTAGAGGAAAAAAAGGGACCACAGGTGCTCTTGTTTGGAGCAAGCCTTGGAGGAACCCATGCTGCAAATCTGTATCTGCGAAGACCGGATCTTTTTAAGGGAACTTTGGCTCTTAGTGGTATCTACACTGCAGAGTATGGCTTTGGTGACTATATGGATGAACTGGTATATTTAAATTCTCCGCTGCATTATATGGAGAATTTGCCGGAGGATCATCCTTATATTCCTATGTATAACGAAGGAAGAGGAATAATCTGTGTAGGTCAGGGAGACTGGGAACAGCCGGAAACCACCTTTAAGCTTAGGGATATTTTCTGGAAAAAAGGAATTGATATTTGGGTTGATATATGGGGGTATGATTGCTGTCATGACTGGAATTGGTGGTACAAGCAAGTGACCTATTTTGCACCCTTCCTTTTGGGACAAAGATAATAGAATAGATAAGTTGAATAATTAAGTAGTTATGTAGAGTAATTGAGAGTAGAAGGAGATTGATTTTGAAGAATTTTATTTTTATTTCACCAAATTTTCCAACAAATTATTGGCAGTTTTGTAAGGAACTTAAGAATAACGGATTAAATGTATTAGGAATTGGGGACCAGCCTTATGATGAATTAAAGGGCGAGCTTAAGGACAGTCTTACAGAGTATTTTAAGGTAGCCAGTCTTGAGAATGAGGATGAGGTTTACCGGGCAGTAGCCTTTTTTGCTTACAAGTATGGCCGTATCGATTGGTTAGAATCTAACAATGAGTACTGGCTTGAGAAGGATGCCGCACTTCGTACTGATTTCCATATTACCAGTGGTTTCCAGACTGAGGATATGGACCGCATTAAGTATAAATCTAAAATGAAAGAGTACTACAAGAAGGCCGGAATTCCAGTGGCAAAGTATCATATGGTAGATGATAAAGCCGGATGTCTAGCTTTTATTAAAGAAGTAGGATACCCTGTAATTGCTAAACCAGACAACGGAGTGGGAGCTTCTGACACGCACAAGATTACAAGTGAAGACAAGCTTGAGAAGTTCTTGGAAAAGAAAAATCCAGATGTTAGCTACATCATGGAAGAGTTTATCGATGCCGAGATCGAGTCTTACGATGCAGTGATCAATTCCAAGGGAGCGCCTCTGTTTGAGACGGGAAATGTAACACCATTTTCTGTAATGGATATTGTAAATACAGAAGATAACTGTCGTTATCATATTGTAAAAGAATTGGCGGCAGATGTCCGTGAAGCCGGACGCAAGACGGTAAAGAGCTTTGGTGTAAAGAGCCGTTTTGTTCATTTCGAATTCTTCCGTCTTCTGAAGGACCATGCGGGTCTTGGAAAGAAGGGAGACGTAGTAGCCTTAGAAGTAAACATGCGTCCTTGCGGTGGATTTAGTCCGGATATGATGAATTTTGCTCACAGTACCGATGTCTATAAGATCTGGGCCGATATGATTGCCTTTGATGCTTGTACCTTAGAATCTAAGGAGCATGCTTTCTGTGCCTATGCAGGACGTCGCGATGGCAAGGAATTTGCTCTTTCTGATGCCGAGATCATGGGAAAATATGCTGCTCAGATGAAGATGAGAGAGCCTATTCCAGAGGCCCTTTCCGGAGCTATGGGAAATCAGATGTATGTGGCTAGATTTGAGACTGCAGAGGAGATGGAGGCTTTCTACAAGGACGTTTTTGAGACGGTAGCTAAAGAGGCTCCGGTTGAGGAAACACCTGTGGAAGTAAAAGAAGTTGTATCTGAGAAAGCCCCTGTAGAGGTAAAAGAAGAGGCCCCGGTGGAGGAGAAAAAGCCTGCAGCAAAGAAAATTGCTACAAGAAAGACTACTACAAGAAAAACAGCAGCAAAGACTACAGCAAAAACTACAACCAAAACCGCAGCAAAGACAACAGCAAAGAAAACTACTGCAAGCAAGAAAACTGAAAAAGCAGAAGTGAAGCTGGAAGAAGCAAAGCCAGAAGTGAAGGCTGAGGAAGCGAAGAAAGAAGAAAAGAAGGCTGAGCCTAAGGTTAAAGTAAAAGCAGAAGAAACTAAGGCAGAGGTAAAACCGGCAGAGCCAACAGCAGAAGCAAAAGTAGAAGAAGCTAAGACAAGTGCCGGAAAAAACAGAAGAGGAAAAAGAAAATAAGAAATAGAGCATAGCATTTGCGTAAAAAAGGTGAGACATCAGATGAAGTCTCGCCTTTTTATGTGTTTTTTAATAGCAAGTTATTTTAATTAGACTTTAATGCGGTCGGCAACCTCGTTTCCAAGAGCAAATCTGCGATTGCCATAGCCGATTATGATAGCATCCGGAAGTTTGTGAAAAACCTGAATGGTATTGCCCTCGGCAATGTGGAAACTAGCTAATTGCTCGCTGATATCAGAAAGACCGATCATCCATTTGATGGTGTAGGTGCCATTTTTGCTTTGGGATAGTGATTGCATGGAAAAACCCTCCTTTATACAGACCATGCTAGGTGTTTGGAATAAATAGTTTACGTTTCTTTTTACCCACTATAATTGTCAGAATATAAGTTAGTCAATGCAAAAATACTTTATTGAGA
This sequence comes from Parabacteroides distasonis, assembly GCA_963589425.1. Lineage (GTDB taxonomy): Bacteria > Bacillota > Clostridia > Lachnospirales > Lachnospiraceae > CAKRJP01. The sequence goes on from CAVAKZ010000049.1 coordinate 5,073, forward strand.
AAAATATTGTGTACACAAATGAGAATGAAAACCATAAACATTCAATTAATTGATAAGCAGAATCAATTGCAAAAATAACTTGAAAGAAAATTTACTCGAATAAAGTGGAATTATATGATAATATGGTGCTAAAAGGAAAAGAAGTCTATCGTTTTAGAACGAAAGACAAAGAAAAAGAAGGAGGTTTTCCATGAAAAGAAAAGTAGTAGCGAAATTCTTAGTGTTAAGTATTACGGCATCTATGCTGCTGGCCGGTACACCTACATTTGCAGAGGAGATTGAAGGGGCAAGTAAGCAAAGACAGGTTACAGAAGGACCCCATAAGGAGGACCTGGCACAGTCTACGGATCAGAAGACCACAGTAAGTTATAGAACCCATGTGCAAACCTATGGTTGGCAGGAGTATGTAAGTAATGGAGCCATGGCCGGTACACAGGGGCAGGCAAAACGGCTGGAAGGGATTAATATTAAGCTGGAAAACCAAGAATATGAGGGTGGTATTAGCTATAGAACTCATGTGCAGACCTACGGTTGGCAAGATTATGTAAGCGATGATGCAATGTCAGGCACAGAAGGAGAAGCTAAGAGACTGGAGTCTATCCAAATTGAACTTACAGGAGAGATGGCAGAACATTATGATATATATTATCGAGTGCATTGCCAGACTTATGGTTGGCTGGGATGGGCTAAGAATGGCGAAAAGGCCGGTTCTTCCAACTATGCAAAGAGATTGGAAGGAATTGAGATTGTTCTGGTAGAAAAAGGTGGAGAGGCTCCGGGATCAACAGAAGGAGCATATATGCATCCTTGGATTGGATATAGTACCCATGTTCAAACCTACGGTTGGCAAGGATTCAAATTTGATGGAGAAACTGCAGGAACCAGCGGCCAGTCCAAGAGATTAGAGGGAATTCAGTTAAAACTTGTGGATCAACCTTACGAAGGAAGTCTTCAGTATAGAACCCATGTACAGACTTATGGATGGCAGGATTGGACTGCAGATGGAGCAACCTCCGGTACTACAGGAGAGGCTAAGCGGTTAGAGGCCATAGAGATTCAGTTAACCGGAGAAATGGCAGAACATTTTGATGTCTACTACAGAGTGCATTCCCAGACCTACGGCTGGCTTGGATGGGCTAAGAATGGGGAGGCAGCAGGAACAGAAGGCTGTGCTAAGAGATTAGAAGCCATTGAAGTCTTGTTGATAGAAAAAGGTAATGAAGCACCACTTAGTGCAACGGAAGAACTTGCCCAGGCTCAGGAGTTAGTAGACCAGGCTCAGGCAGATTATGATACAGCAAAAGCTGCCTCTGAGGAATCAAGCAGTAAAATCAGTGCCGGAAGTTATGCATTCTTTGAAGATATGGGAGCCGCCAGTGCCCTTGATGCTCTTAATAACTGTAAGTATGCGGAGTATAACAATAAAGGGGATGAAAAGGATGCAACCTCTCTGGAAAATATGAAGCAGGCTATTGATTTCCTTGAGGAATACCTAGAAATAAGAGAGCAGGAAGGCTGCACTACAGAGGTTAAGGTTTCTGATAGTATGATGGCAATGGCCCAGGCAGACCTGAATGCATCTGGGCCCCTTGGTTTAAATCATCCACAGCAGTTTGGTGTAGGAGAAAATCTTTCCTGGGGTTATTCAGACCCATTTGTTGGCTGGTATTCAGAAAAAGCGATGTGTGAAAGCAAAGGATTGGAGCCAACCTTTGAAAATGGAGCAGGCCACTATTGCAATCTTGTTAATGATGAGTATACAGTTACCGGATTTGCAGTAAGCCAGAATTCTGGTTTCTTTGGAGCGGCACATGGACAAGTATTTTCCTTTGGTACAACAAATACAGACACTCTCTATACAGTTTCAGAATATAAAGATCGCTTTATGGATTACTACAACCAGTTGATGGGTGCAGTGGAAGAAGCTAATGCAAAGCAAGCAGCCTTAGATGAGGCCCAGGCAGCTCTTGATAATGTAACTCTATGCTTTATAATTAAGTGAAAATAGTTGAGGATAAAACCCATGGCCTTTAAGGCTGTGGGTTTTTGCGATAAATTAAGATAAAAAATAAGAATTGACCTTGACAGAGGCCATCTTCATGGTATACTAGAATCAAACATATGAATAATTGTTCATATGAATAAGGCGTAATAAAAACTAACTGAGAGAAAACCACTACTTGCGGTGGATCAGTTATGGAGTAACAAAGAAAGGAATTAATGCTATGAAGAAGACGTACAAGATCGAGGTGGACTGTGCAAACTGTGCAAACAAGATGGAGGAAGCAGCAAAGAAGACGGAGGGAGTAAAGGACGCCGGCGTAAACTTCATGACCTTGAAAATGAGCGTAGAATTTGAAGAGGGAGCAGATCCTAAGGAGGTTATGCCAAGAGTTTTAGACAATTGTAAGATTGTGGAAGATGATTGCGAAATTTTCTTCTAATAGTGAGATTATTAAAAGAGGACGTCGCTTGTTGGTGGCGTCTTTTTTTATCTAAATTAAAAAGTCCGAGAAGGGAAGTTGTGAAGATGAACAAAAAGCAAAAGAAGGTATTAAAACGCATTATTATTGCTATATGTTTAATTGTAATTATAAAAATATTGCCGGTAGATGGAATGGCTGAATTTATTCTGTTTATGATTCCCTATCTGGTAATAGGCTATGATATTTTGAGAAAAGCAGCTAAGGGAATCTTAAACCGTCAGGTATTTGATGAAAATTTCCTTATGGCTGTAGCGACAGTGGGAGCTATTGCCCTGGGAGAATATACAGAAGGTGTGGCGGTTATGCTCTTCTACCAGATTGGTGAATTATTTCAAAGCTATGCAGTGGGAAAGAGCAGGCGCAATATCAGCGAACTTATGGATATCCGCCCGGATTATGCCAATATTGAAACAGGAGATGGAGGATTAGAGCAGGTTGACCCTGATGAGGTGGAGATTGGAACTACCCTTATTGTACAACCCGGAGAGAAGATTCCGATAGATGGTATTATTTTAGAAGGGGATACCAGCTTGAATACCAGTGCTTTGACAGGAGAGAGCCTTCCTAGGGAGGTGAAAGCCGGGGACGAAGTTATCAGTGGTTGTATCAATATGTCCGGAGTCTTGAAAATTCAGACTAGCAAGGAATTTGGGGAATCTACAGTATCAAAGATTTTGGAGATGGTAGAGAATGCCAGCTCCAGAAAATCTGAACCGGAGAATTTTATTTCCAAATTTGCTAGATATTATACTCCGGCAGTTTGCTACGGTGCCCTGGTGTTAGCCATTTTACCACCTCTTGTCAGGATGCTCTTTATGGGGCTTGCTCCGGAGTGGGGAGACTGGATTGCAAGAGCCCTAACATTCCTGGTTATCAGTTGTCCATGTGCCCTGGTGATCAGTATCCCTCTTAGTTTCTTTGCAGGAATCGGAGGAGCCAGCAACGCAGGTGTTTTGGTAAAGGGCTCCAACTATTTGGAAAGTCTGTCCCAGACCAAATGTATCGTATTTGATAAAACAGGAACCATGACCCAGGGGGTCTTTGAAGTTGTAGGCATGCACCATACATCTATGCCGGAGGAGAAACTTTTAGAATATGCAGCCTATGCAGAGAGCTATTCCAATCACCCTATAAGCAAGAGCTTGAAAAAAGCCTATGGAAGGGACATTGATAATAATCGAGTGTCCCAGGTGGAAGAAATAAGCGGTAACGGCGTGATGGCCACAGTAGATTCCCACCGGGTAGCTGCAGGCAATGACAAGCTAATGAAACATATGGGAGTCGACTTTAAAGAATGCCATGAAGTGGGAACTATTATACATGTGGCCGTGGACGGGGGGTACGCCGGCCATATTGTAATTGCTGATAAAATGAAACCCCATGCAAAAGAAGCTATTACAGAGCTTAGGAAAAATGGCGTAAAGCAGACCGTTATGTTAACCGGTGATGTAAAGCGGGTGGCAGACCAGGTGGCAAAAGAACTTGGTATTGATGCTGTTTATAGCGAATTGTTGCCTGGAGATAAGGTGACAAAGGTGGAAGAACTTTTGGAAAATTACAAAGGGAGTAAAAAAGAAAAGCTAGCTTTTGTAGGAGATGGAATTAATGATGCTCCGGTGCTTTCGAGGGCAGATATCGGTATTGCCATGGGAGCTCTTGGATCTGATGCAGCCATTGAAGCTGCTGATATTGTCCTTATGGATGATGACCCTTTAAAAATCAGTAAAGCTATAAAGATTTCAAGAAAATGCCTTCGTATTGTTTATGAAAATATTTATTTTGCCATTGGAGTTAAGGTTATTTGTCTGATCCTTGGAGCTTTGGGAATTGCAAATATGTGGGTGGCAATATTCGCCGACGTAGGGGTGATGGTGCTGGCAGTGCTAAATGCCATTCGGGCTTTGAATGTAAAGGGCCTATAAAGCTTATCTCGTGAGTGTGCAGTGAGAGAGAGTGCTTGAAGGTCTAGAAGTAATAAAAAGGAGAGAGTCTATGATAAAAGACAATTGTGAAGAAATGGAATGCTGCGAATCTAAAGAGATCCATCAGGACCTTTTGAAGATCGTAGGAGAGAATATGCCCAAGGAAGAGGAACTTTACGACTTGGCAGAACTTTTTAAGGTTTTTGGTGACTCCACAAGAATACGAATTTTATTCGTGCTATTTGAGGCGGAGGTGTGTGTATGCGACCTGGCAGAAACCTTAAATATGACCCAGTCTGCAGTGTCTCATCAGCTCCGGATTTTAAAGCAAAATAAGCTGGTAAAAAGCAGAAGAGAAGGAAAATCTGTATTTTACTCCCTGGCAGATGACCATGTTCGCAGGATCATCGATCAGGGACGGGAACACATCGAGGAGGATTGAAGATAAAGCCTATAATCCTATGGTCCTATTTTGAAAGAAATGATGGAAAAATACGGACAATAATGTTATAGTATAGAAAGATGAGCGGTTGCTCATGACTTTTAAAAGTCACCATGAATCGAAAAAGAGGATGCTCCTGATTGCCGGTGAAGGCAAGAAGACGTCCTCTTTTATACATTTTTTGCCAGCAATAAATGGGATATAGGGAGATAATTATGTGTGGAATATGTGGATTTGTAGGTAACAAATACTCAAAAGAAGAAAAAGAAGTAATTTTAAAGAATATGATGACTGCTATGCATCATCGTGGACCGGACTCAGAAGGTGTATTTGCTACAGATGAGGCAGGCCTTGGATTTGTAAGACTAAGTATCATTGATTTGGCAGATGGTGCTCAGCCAATGTACAACGAGGACAAGAACCTTGCCCTTGTATTTAATGGGGAGATTTATAACTATAGAAGCTTAAAGAATGACCTTTTAGACAAGGGTCACACCTTTGTGAATAAGTCAGATTCAGAGACTTTGCTTCACGGATACGAAAGCTATGGAAAAGACCTTGTAAATAAACTTCGTGGAATGTTCGGTTTTGCAATATGGAACCAGGCTGAAAAGTCTCTTTTTGCAGCAAGAGATTTCTTCGGGATTAAGCCATTTTATTACACCATTGTAGATGGAAATTTTGTATTTGCATCCGAGATTAAATGCCTTTTAGAGTTCCCTGGATTTAAGCGCGAAGTGAATGAAGCGGCTTTGGAAGAATATTTGTCCTTCCAGTATTCTGCCTTGGAAGAGACCCTTTTTAAAGGGGTATATCGTCTCCTTCCGGGACATTATCTTACCTATAAGGATGGAAAACTTGATATCACAAAGTATTTTGATCCAATGCTTACACCAAAGAACATGGGAGACGACGAGCAGATCGTAGACCGTATTGAGCGTGTAATGAAGGATTCTGTAGATCACCACATGATTGCCGATGTAGAGGTTGGAGCCTTCTTGTCAGGTGGTGTAGATTCTAGTTATATTGCAGCAGAATTTTCGGGAAACAAGGCATTTACCGTTGGTTTCCTGGATGAAAAGAACCACTACAGTGAAATTAGCTACGCCAAGGATTTGGCTAAGGAATTGGGCTTGGAGCATCATACAAAGATTATTGGCAAGGAAGAGTACTGGAATGCAATTCCAAAGATCATGTGGCATTTGGATGAACCTAGTGGTGATGCATCAGCTATTGCCCTCTATTTTGTGGCTCAGGAGGCTGCAAAGTATGTAAAGGTAGTTACTTCCGGTGAGGGCTCTGATGAGCTCTTTGGCGGATACACTATCTATCATGAGCCTATGTCATTAAAGTATTATACCTGGCTTCCCAAGGCCCTTCGTAAGGGCATTGGCAAGTTTGCCAAGAAGCTTCCGGATGTAAAGGGTAAGAGCTTTTTGATTCGGGGCTCTAAGGATGTAGAGGAGCGTTTTATTGGAAATGCCAATATCTTTAGCAACAAAGAGCGCAGAAAGCTGATGAAGAACAGAACATCGGCTCCTTCTACAGAAAAATTGGTTCAGCCGATCTATCAGAGAGCTGAAAAGTTAGATGATATGAATAAGATGCAATATATCGATCTTAATTGCTGGCTTCCGGGAGACATCCTCCAGAAGGCTGACCGTATGAGTATGGCTCACAGCTTAGAGCTTCGTGTTCCATTCCTGGACAAGGAAGTATTTAAGTTGGCAAAATGTCTTCCAACAGGAGCTAAGATCCGTGGAAACCAGACGAAGTATTTGTTCCGTAAGGCTTCAGAGCGGGTACTTCCGGAGGTAACTGCAGAGCGTAAGAAACTTGGCTTCCCGGTACCGATCCGTGTATGGATCAAGGAAGAACCTTGGTATAGTGAGATCAAGGACCTCTTTACAGGAGAAGCTGCTGAGCAGTTCTTCAATACAAAGATCCTTGTGGACCTTTTGGAGGAACACAAGGCAGACAAGAAGGATAACAGCAGAAAGATTTGGACTGTATTCTCATTCCTGACCTGGTATAAAGTATTTTTTGAGGATGGATTAAAAGATAAGACATCTGATCAGAAGACTGCATAAAAAATATAAGAAAGTGTTCTATAAGAGCCGTGAGGTTTGCGATATTGCTAAAAGCTTAGTCGCAAACTACACGGCTCTTATGTTTTTTTATGGGAACATAAAGAGAAGCTATGTATATAATTGGATACATGAAAAAATCAGGGATTATATTGTGTTATTATACAAAAAGAAGGGCTGACACAAGGAAGAAAAATAAAACTTGCACAAAAATTTACACAAAATAAGCAGGTGAAATTTGTGGAAAGTCACTAGAGATATATCAGCAAGCAGAAACTATTGAGAGAGTAATAAGAGGCTTTGGGGAGGAATTTTATATGGGACCGCAGCAAGTATTGGATCAGGCGGAGATTGAAAATAAGTGGAAATTGACGCCTTTTCGCGTATTTAAAATGCCACAATTAACGGAGCGAATGTGGAGGACGGCACTGACAGTATCTATAACAGTCTTGATCTATAAATTTCTCCTTGGCAATAGGAATCCCTGTTTCGCTTTAATTGGAGCTGTATATGGGGTGGGAAGTCAGTTTGAGGAAGGTTTTCACAATGGCGTGAATCGTTTCATAGGAACCTTTGTAGGCGGACTTATGGTGATTCCTTTTTATGGGCTTTGCAATAGCCAACCTTTTGGAGTCCCGGATTTTGTCTGGTTGATCTTAGGACTTTGCATGGTCTTATGGCTTAATTTGACCTTGGGAGCCGATTCGGCCATCCAACCCGGAACTGTGGTATACTTTGTGGTTATGTTTACCATAGGCAAGGAAAATGTAGTATCTTATACCGTCTCCAGAATTTTAGACACCGGAGGAGGAGTATTGGTATCCCTTGCCTTAACCGTCTTGCTGCCATCGGAGCATGATAAGAAAAAAGGCCTTACGATTTTAACCACAGGAAAGGCGGTAATCCATTCTTTTAAATCTTATATGCATAAAAATAGAGCCTTCCGAGAAAATGAAATTAAAAATTTCGGATCAAAGAAAATTGGAAAGAAGAAGTCTAAAGGGCAGACTTTAGATGAAAAATAAGGAGATATGTTTTTCCTGCTTTTACGGTTATGTTCTGTTGTGTTTTGAAATTTAATTGTCTATAATAAAATTATCATCCAACAGGAGAGGAAAAATATGTTAACAGTAATGAAATTTGGCGGCAGCTCCGTGGCTGACCTAGAAAGAATCCGAAATGTGGCCAAGCGCTGCATTGAGAAACAAAAGTCCGGAAGCAAGGTAGTTGTGGTGCTGTCTGCCATGGGGAAAACCACAGATTCTCTGATTGCAAAAGCAAAGGAGATTTGTGAACAGCCATCCAGAAGAGAGATGGACATGCTCTTATCCACAGGAGAGCAGATTTCGGTATCACTAATGGCAATGACCATGATTTCTATGGGAGTCAGCGCCATTTCCCTGAATGCCTGGCAGGTTCCTATGTATACCACATCTGAATATCAGGATGCAAAATTTAAACGAATCAACAGGGAGCGGATTCAAAAAGAACTGGAGGCAAATAAGATTGTCATAGTGACAGGATTTCAAGGGATCAACAAATATGATGACATTACCACCTTGGGGCGAGGAGGTTCGGACACAACAGCAGTGGCCTTGGCGGCAGAACTTCGGGCAGATGTCTGTGAGATCTATACAGATGTAGATGGTGTTTATACCGCAGATCCAAGGGTGGTTCCCGGAGCAAGAAAAATGGAGGAAGTGACCTATGATGAGATGTTGGAGATGGCATCTTTGGGGGCCAAGGTCCTTCATAGCAGGTGTGTAGAAATTGCGAAGAAATACGGGGTAGAGCTTCTTGTGTGCTCTAGTCTAAACCGTAATCCGGGAACAGTGGTAAAGGAGAAGACAAAGATGGAGAAGATGTTGATCAGTGGTGTGGCTGCCGATAAAAATGTTGCAAAGATAAGGGTTGCAGGTCTTAATAATGATCCGGATAGTACATTCAAGTTTTTAAATCTCTTAGATAAGAATCATTTAAATATTGATGTTATGATACAGTCCTTAGGAAAAGATGGAACCAAGTCCTTGTCTTTTACTGTGGCAAAGACAGATCTTTTAAGGACTATAGATCTTTTAAATGAAAATAAAGATTGGCTGGGAATCAAGAAATTAGACTATGATGAGAATGTTGCTAAGGTGTCTGTGATTGGCGCGGGAATCCGTTCTCATTCCGGCGTGGCTGCCAAAATGTTTGGAGCTTTAGCCAGTGCAGGAATTAATACAGAGATGGTTACCACATCGGAAATCCGTATTACAGTCCTTATTAATGAGGCCTACTGTGATCAGGCTATGAAGGCGATACATGAGACGTTTTTAGAATAGGCATAGGTGCTGGTATTAGTGCAAGTATTAGCGCAAATAAATATTAAGAAAAAGGGTTGGCGATAAATTGCCAACCCTTTTTTGAGGAAAAGATTTATGGTAAACATTATAAAAATGGAATTGTTTGGTGAAGCTCAGCAATCATGCCGATGAAGGTCTTGCTCAACACAACTGCCGTCTTCTTTATTTGATATATGTATTATAGGGTGAAAATATGACCTGGATGTGACAGGCAAGAAAAGACTTTATGAAGTATCTTAAGAAAAATGGAAGAATAAATAAAGGGATGGAAAGAATTGTAGCAAAAGCTTGATTTCTGATTGTATAAAGAAAAAAGCAACCGATAAAATCGATTGCTTTAAGACGTGGGCGAGAGGATTCGAACCCCCGACCTTTTGGTCCGTAGCCAAACGCTCTAT
>CAVAKZ010000050.1:0-14182 GCA_963589425.1 Parabacteroides distasonis
AGATCATAGCTTGTATCCTTTATTTCATGAAGAATCTGATCTGTCCCCTTAATGCATTTATATTCTTCAGCAATTTCTTCTAAGTATACATCCACCAAACGCTCTGGATACCACTTACGGATGTATTCAGCCAAAGCCATACAGGAACCTACACAGTCTCCATCCGGCCTTACATGGCCTCCGATGGCTATGGTCTTTGCATCTCCAAGAATTTGATCCATCATAGTTCTGCCTCTTCTACCTCTTTATCATCAGCAATATCTTTGGTAACTTCCTCAATTTTCTTGGACATATTTACTCCATATTCAATGGACTGATCCATTACGAAAGTTAGTTCCGGTGTATTACGCATGTTTAGGCTATGAGCTAATTCTCTTCGAATAAAGCCTGAGGCACTTCTTAAGCCGGAAAGTGTATCCTCCTGGGCTTTCTCATCCCCCAGTACGCTTATATATACTTTACAGGTCTTAAGATCCGGTGCCACCTCGCAGGCTACCACTGATGTCCAAGGAGCTATTCTTGGATCCTTGATTCCTCCACGGATAATATTGGAAAGCTCATGTTGTACTTCCGTATTTACTCTTGTATTTTTTATACTTCTTTTTCTCATAATCAAACATCCCCTTCTTTACACTGAAAGAATCGAAGTCCCCAGAACTTTAGGAACTCCGATTATATACTAGGATTTACAATCTATTATCTTGGAACTTCCACCATCTTGAAGGCTTCTACAATATCTAATTCCTTCACATCATTGAAGTTTTCAAATACGAAACCACACTCATATCCGGCTTTAACTTCCTTTACATCATCCTTAAATCTTCTAAGGGATGCTAGACCTCCTTCAAATACTACCACACCATCACGGGTGATACGAACAGAGCAATCTCTCTCAAAGAGACCGTCTAAGACATAAGATCCGGCAATAGTTCCAACACCGGAAGCCTTAAACAGCTGACGTACCTCTGCATGTCCCAAAACTTTTTCCTCAAAGATCGGATCAAGCATACCCTTCATAGCTGCTTCTACATCTTCGATGGCCTGGTAAATAACTCTGTAGAGGCGCACATCTACGCCTTCTCTGTCAGCAGTGTCTTTAGCCACAGCATCCGGTCTTACGTTAAATCCGATAATAATAGCATTGGATGCTGATGCAAGGGAAACGTCAGATTCATTAATGGCACCAACACCACCATGAATTACTTTTACAACAACCTCTTCATTAGAAAGCTTAAGCAAGCTCTGTTTCACCGCTTCTACAGAACCCTGAACATCCGCCTTAACTACAATGTTAAGCTCTTTAAGGTTTCCTTCCTGGATACGGTCAAAGAGGTCATCCAGTGAAAGCTTACTCTTAGTATCTTCCAGAAGCTTAACCTTGTTCTGCGCAATAAAGGTATCTGCAAAGCTTCTTGCTTCCTTCTCATTTGCACATCCTACAAATACCTCACCGGCATTTGGGACGTCATCTAAACCAAGAATCTCAACCGGTGTAGACGGTCCTGCTTCTTTTACACGTCTTCCCTTATCATCCATCATGGCTCTTACTTTACCATGAGCAGATCCGGCTGCAATAGAATCACCAACGCGAAGGGTTCCCTTCTGTACCAATACAGTGGCAACAGGTCCTCTTCCCTTATCAAGCTGGGCCTCCAAAACTAGACCTCTTGCACGGCGGTTTGGATTTGCCTTAAGCTCCATAACCTCAGCAGTAAGCAGAACCATCTCAAGAAGCTCTTCCAATCCTTCTCCTGTTTTTGCAGACACCGGTACGAAAATAGTACTTCCGCCCCAATCCTCAGGGATCAGCTCATACTCAGTCATTTCCTGTTTTACACGCTCAATGTTGGCACTTGGCTTGTCCATCTTATTTACTGCTACGATGATCTCAACTCCGGCAGCCTTGGCATGGTTAATAGCCTCTACAGTCTGGGGCATTACACCATCATCTGCAGCAACAACTAGGATTGCAATATCTGTAGAACTTGCACCACGCATACGCATAGCGGTAAATGCCTCGTGTCCCGGTGTGTCAAGGAAGGTAATAGTCTCGTCCTTCACCTTTACAACAGAAGCACCGATGTGCTGGGTGATACCACCGGCCTCTCCACCGATAACATCTGTATGGCGGATAGCATCCAAAAGAGAAGTTTTACCATGGTCAACGTGTCCCATAACACATACAACCGGCGGACGTTTCTTCATCTTCTTAACATCCTCTTCTTCCTCTTTCAGAAGTTCTTCGATTACATCTACAACTTCTTCCTTCTCGCAAAGAATCTCAAATTCCATTGCGATCTCTTCTGCGGTCTCGTAATTAATCTCTTGATTTACAGTTACGATCTTACCCTGCATAAAGAGCTTCTTTACGATAACAGAAGGTACCACCTTCATCTTATCTGCCAGTTCCTTGATGGTAAGAACTTCAGGAATTACGATAGACTTGATTTCCTCTTCCACCTTCTGTTGCTTCTGCTGAGGTTTTTGCATCTGAGGCTTATCATTCTTCTTCTTTCCCTTGTTCATCTGCTCATCATCGTGATCTCTGCGATAATCCTTCTTCTTATGAGCTTCACTGGCCTTGCGTTTATTATTCTGAGGTTTTTGCTGGCCGTCTACTACCGGTGCCGGAGCTGCCCCTCTGCGGTTATCATTATTTCTGCGATCGTTGTTTCTATCTCCCCGATCATTTCTATCCCCGCGGTTATTATTTCTGAAATCCCCACGGTCATTTCTGTCCCCGCGGTTATTATTCCTGAAATCTCCACGGTCATTTCTATCCCCACGGTTATTGTTTCTAGAATCGTTTCTGTCGTTTCTGTCCCCACGATTGTTGTTTCTAGAATCGTTTCTATCGTTTCTGTCTCCCCGGTTATTGTTTCTAAAGTCTCCTCTGTCGTTTCTTCCCCTATTATTTCTGTCAAAACGCTCAGAGTTTCCGGCCTTAGGAGCTTCTGCTGACTTCGGTGCAGCCTTAGTCTCCACTGGCTTTACTGTAACTTCTTCTGCTGACTTCACCGGAGCTTCCACCGGTTTTTTCACAGCTTCCACCGGCTTTACCGGACTTTCCACCGGTTTAGCCACTGACTTAAGTTCCGGCTGCTTTACCGGCTCAGCCGCTTTTGCCGGTGCCAGCTTCTTAGAAGGACGACCATTATTTACCTCCATAGGCTTTCCCTGATGGCGAGAAGATTGTCCATTTGCAGCAGTCTGGGCTCTTCCATTTACCGGTCTTCTTCCCTGCTGTTTTCCCTGCTTTGTATTTTGTGGGCGGAAAACACGTACTACATTTTTCTTCTTCGGTCCAGCCTCTCCTTTAGAGTCCTCACCCTTTTTAAAGGCTGCTCGAATACTTCCTGCAATCTCTTCATCCACACCACTTGCGTGGGTTGCCTGTATATTTTTATCTCCTAAGAACTTTACGATGGCGCTGCTTTCAACCCCAAGTTCTTTGGCAAGATCATGTACAATAATCTTTGACATCAACAACTACCTCCTCTATGCAATCTCATTACTTATGATTTATCTGTTTTATAATTCCCTTTGCAAATCCTTCATCTGTCACTGCCAAGGAAGCCCTAAACTCTTTTCCCATGGCATGTCCTAAGGAAAGCTTATCTCCATAGAAATAAATAGGCACATGATAGAATTCACACATATTTCGAAACATTTTCTTTGTGTTATCCGAAGCATCCTCTGCCACTAATACCAGAAAAGCCTTCCCACTTTTCACTTCCTTCTCGGTACAAAACTCACCACTGGCAGTTTTTCCTGCCTTGGTAGCCATACCTACAAGAGATAAAATCTTATTTTGATTCAAGTGTTTCCATCTCCTTTTCCAGCGTCTCATATACTTCTGTTGGGATGGCCTGACCAAAGGAGCGCTCAAGCCCATGGCTTTTAATAGCCCCTAAAAGACAGTCTCTTTTAGGACAAATGTAGGCACCTCTGCCATTCTTTTTTCCTGTGGCATCAAGTTCAAACTTTCCTTCCTTGTCCCTAATGATACGGATCATTTCCTTTTTGCTTTTCATTTCCTGGCATCCCACACATTTGCGCATAGGAATTTTCTTTATCATACCCAACTTTTCATCACTCCTTGTGATTAAACTTCCTGAAAGACTGCTTCTTCTGTTCCTGTTTCTTCTTCTGCAGATTCTTCCGCTGTTTCTTCAGAAGCCTCTTCTACTTCCTCAAAGAAAGCTTCTGTCTCATCCTGGTTCTCTAAAGAAGACTCTTCAGATTCTACATCATCCTCATAATACTCTTCAGATTCATCATAGTATTCTTCTTCGTATACACCCTCGCTGTAGCTTGCATAATCCTCCGGAAGTTCTCCTGAGGCAATTGCCTGGGTCTCACTCTTAATATCAATCTTATATCCGGTAAGTCTTGCAGCAAGTCTTGCGTTCTGACCTTCCTTACCAATAGCCAGGGACAACTGATTGTCCGGTACGATAACACTGGCTGTCTTATCATCCGGGTCAGCCAATACTGAAATAACTTTTGCCGGGCTAAGGGCATTCTCCACTAAAATTCCCGGGTTATCACTCCAGTTGATAATGTCAATCTTCTCTCCGCGAAGTTCCTGAACGATTGCATTAACTCTGGCTCCCTGCATACCTACACAGGATCCTACAGGATCTACATCCGGATCATTAGACCAGACAGCAATTTTACTTCTGCTTCCTGCCTCTCTTGCAATTCCCTTTACTTCTACTACCCCGTCCTGGATCTCAGTAACCTCTGCCTCAAAAAGACGCTTTACAAGATTGGGGTGGGTACGGGAGATTACAACTCTAGGACCCTTAGTATGATCTTCTACATTTACAATATATAATTTAATACGATCTGTAGGTTCAAACTTTTCTGTCTTCACCTGCTCATTTTCTCTAAGAAGGGCATCGGTTTTTCCGATATTGACACTGATATTCTTTCCAACATAGCGCTGTACTACTCCGGTAACAATGTCTCCCTCTTTCTCATAATACTGGTTGTAAACAACCTTTCTTTCTTCCTCGCGAATCTTCTGCAAAATCTGGTTCTTTGCATTCTGTGTCGCAATACGTCCGAAAGATTTTGACTCAACCGGAATCTGAACAATATCTCCCAGTTCAAAATTGCTGTCAATCTCTCTTGCATCTTCTAAGCTAATCTGCTCAACCTTGTCTTCTACTTCCTCTACAACAACTTTCTCTGCAAAAAGCTTGTAATCGCAGGTATCGTAGTCCATAACCACCTTAATATTGTCATTCTTACCAAAATGATTTTTACAGGCATCCATAAGAGATTTCTCAATGGATTCCAAAATGGATTTCTTTGGAATCTCTCTCTCCTTTTCAAGGACATTCAACGCTTCTAATAATTCTGTATTCATGATTTACCTCCTGATTAGAAATCAAATGCAAGGCGAATAAGCGCTATCTCGCTCTTGTCAAAAACTCTATCTGTTCCATCTTCTTCTATAGTAACGGTACTGTCATCATAAGCCTTTAAAATACCGGTAAATTCTTTCCTCTTCTCAACCATGCGGTAGGTCCGAATCTCCACCAGTTCTCCAAGACTTCTCTTGAAATCCTTTTCTTTTTTCAAAGGTCTTCCAAGACCCGGAGAGCTTACTTCCAAAATATAAGCATCCTCTACATAATCCTTCTCATCCAACAAATCGGATAGTCTGCGGCTTACTAACTCGCAGTCATTTACTGAAATTCCTCCCGGTTTATCAATGTAGGCTCTTAAATACCAGTTGCCGCCTTCTTTTACATACTCAACATCTACCAGCTCAAAGCCATTTTCTTCCATAATGGGAAGCAGTAAGTCTTCCGTCTTTTGTTCATAGATTTCTCTTTTTGACAAAGTATCTCTCCTCCTAATTTTTTTCCAACAAAGAAGAGTGGACATATTGCCCACTCTTTTCGCCGATTTCTATGTAACTTTGCCCAAGTATAGCACCAAACCCTTGGCAAATCAAGGGTTTTCCCGAAAAAACTTCTGATTTATGGTGCCATCCTTGAATTTTATAATCATTTCATTAGTGAGACTGCAGTCTTCATCCTCTACTGTAATCTCTCCTCTGTCAAACCAGCCGGCCATGGAAAGCTCCTCTTGATCCAGGGTAATCGTTTCCTCTCCCTCCAGTTCACAGTAATAACCCACCAAAAGAGTATCACTAAAGGACCAGGGCTGGCACTTGTAGTAAGTGATATTTTTTACCTTCAGTCCAACTTCCTCCATAACCTCTCTGGCAACAGTCTCCTCTAAGGTCTCCCCGATCTCTGTAAATCCTGCTAAAAGGGCATATCTGGTGTAGCTTCTTCCATTATATTTAGACATAAGGATCTTGTCTCCATGGGTAACCCCTACAATTACAGCCGGACAGATTTTGGGAAATTCCATTTGACCACACTTGGGGCAGCGCATCATGCGTTCATGTTGGTCCTGTTCCATAGGGGAACCACATTTTCCGCAAAACTTTCTAGATTCATACCACTGATACAGCTGCCAGGCGGTTACTCCCGCAAAGCTTAAATACTTGGGCTGCTGTTCCCTGATGCTTCGAATATCCTTCCATTCAAAGCCATGTAAAGAAGATTTTTCTACTATAGCTTCTTCCCGCAAGGCCTCCACCTGCCTGCATAAGTAATAGCCTACTCCATCAATTTCAAAAAGATAAATGTAATTCCCATAGAGGTCTTCTTTATGCAACCCATCTACCTCTTCTACTGCCTTAAATTTAGGAAAATGAATCTGCTGATCTTCAAAATTCACCAGCAGTTTACGCCCATCATAGCACATAAGGTAATCTTCCTCCTTAGGTTTTCTGGGCCTATACTCATTATGATACTCATGAGGTGCAATATCCTGAATCACGACTTTACTTCTCCTTTAAATCTAACTTTTATCCCCGGCTTTTGGTTCCTGTTCCATCTCTTTTTGCTATCTTTAGGCGGTTTAAATAAACTGTCTTTTCTCCGATTTTTTCTATAGCTTCCTTGCCTTCTTCAAAAAGATAAACAGCCTCAAGCTCATCTTTTCCTCGAAGCTTCATACCTCGAACCCCAATGGCCGCCTTCTTCTTCTCCGGAATTTCAGAAGCCGGAAATCTAAGAAAATATCCATCCTTGCTTTTTAAAACAATCTGCTGATTTTCTGCGATAATCTGAATACTGATCAGCTCATCATCCTCTGCAAGCTTTGTGGCAGCTACTGTTTTCTTAGATACCATAAATTCACTGCCTTCCACCTTCTTTATCATGGCCGTCTTGGTGGCAAAGATAAATTTAGCAATTCGAAGCTGGTCTCCATCACAAATGTAAATAATATTCTCCTGGCTGCTGTCAAAATTGCTGACATTATCTACCGGCATTCCCTTATCCCTAAATTTTCCATAGGGAAGGTCTAATACCTTGACCTGATGCATTTTCCCGGTGTTAGTGAAAATACATAATTTTCCGGTATTGAGGCATGGAACCACATATTTATTTTCACTGTCTGCCGCCTCCTTATTTCTCTCATAAGTGGCCACATCTACCGTTTTTCCATAGCCGAAGCGATCCATTAGGAAGACTACTTCCTGCTCTTCGATTTTCTTTTCCTCAAAGATCGCTTCTTCTGCATTCTCTATTAGTGTGCGGCGATCTCTTCTATACTCCTTTTTAACCCGGTCCAAGTCTTCCATAATAACTGCTGCCATGGAATCGTAGTTGTTCAAAATATCCTGGTAACGGTCAATCTTTTTTAAGGTTTCCTCATGCTCCTTCATAAGGGCCTCTATCTCCAAACCGATCAGCCGGTAGAGGCGCATCTCCAAGATAGCCGTAGCCTGGCGCTCAGTAAAGCGAAGCATAGCTGCCATTTTCTTGGATCTTGATGACTTGAATTTAATGTTATCTGTCACCCCGGATACCAAGCAAGCCTTGGCCTCCTGAATCGAGGAACTTCCTCTTAAAATCTCTATGATCAGGTCAATAACATCACAAGCCCGGATCAAACCTTCCTGGATTTCTTTTTTATCCTGCTCTTTTTTTAGAAGGGTTTGATACTTTCTGGTAGCTAACTCAAACTGGAAATCCACATGGTGCTCAATAATCTTTTTAAGGCCCATGGTTTCCGGTCTTCCATTTGCCACCGCCAGCATATTAACTCCAAAGGTATCCTCTAACCGGGTTTTTTTGTAGAGCATATTTTTTAGATTCTCTACATCTGCTCCTTTTTTCAGGTCCAGTACGATACGAATTCCTTCTTTAGATGACATATTGGAGATATCTGTGATATCTGTGGTTTTTTTATTTTCCACAAGCTGGTAGACATCATTTAAAAATTTGGCAATTCCGGCTCCAATCATAGTGTAAGGAATTTCTGTAATTACCAGCCTTTTCTTTCCGCCCTTAACCTCTTCTATTTCTACCTTTCCCCGAAGCTTAATCTTACCGCTTCCACTTTCATAAATACTTAAAAGGTCATCTTTATTTACTACGATTCCTCCTGTAGGAAAATCCGGCCCCTTAATATATTTCATCAGCTGCTTGGTAGAAATCTCATTATTCTTCATGTAGGCCTTGACTCCATCCACTACCTCTCCCAGATTGTGGGTGGGAATGCTGGTGGCCATACCTACGGCGATTCCCTCTGCACCATTTACCAAAAGGTTGGGGATCCGCACCGGAAGCACTACCGGCTCTTTCTCTGTCTCATCGAAATTTGGCATAAAATCTACCACATTTTTATCAAGGTCTGCCAAATAAACTTCCTGAGTAAGTTTTGCTAATCTGGCCTCAGTATATCGCATGGCAGCAGCTCCGTCTCCTTCTATGGAGCCGAAGTTTCCATGGCCATCTACTAAGATCATCCCTTTTTTAAATTCCTGAGCCATTACCACCAGGGCCTCATATATAGAACTATCTCCGTGGGGATGGTATTTACCCATGGTGTCTCCTACAATACGTGCGCATTTTCTATAAGGCTTGTCATAGCGTATTCCAAGTTCATACATATCATAGAGGGTTCGCCTCTGCACCGGCTTTAATCCGTCCCGAACATCAGGCAAGGCCCTAGAGACAATTACGCTCATGGCATAATCAATATATGATTTTTTCATGACCTCAGAGTATTCTGTTCTGATGATCTGTGAATCCTGCATATTTTATCTTCTCCTACTTTCTTAAATATCCAGTTCAGCCTCTGTAGCATTCTCATAGATAAATGCTTTTCGCGGTGGGACTTCTGTACCCATAAGCATTTCCGTAACACTAGAAGCCATTCTGGCATCCTCTATCTCCACAAGTTTCAACAACCTTCGCTCCGGATCCAGGGTGGTCTCCCACAACTGCTCTGCATCCATCTCTCCAAGACCCTTGTATCTTTGAAGGGTAAAGGATCCGGTGTGGGTCTTTCTGTATTTTTCCAATGCCTTGTCATCGTAAAGGTATTCCTCTTCTCCTTTTTTGGGCATGACTTTATAAAGAGGCGGCATAGCAATATAGACATGTCCCTCATAAATAAGCTCCGGCATAAATCGATAAAACAAGGTTAAAAGCAAGGTGGAAATATGGGCTCCATCCACGTCTGCATCCGCCATAATAATAATCTTGTCATAGCGAAGCTTTGTAATATCAAAGTCATTTCCGTAGCCTTCTGAAAAGCCGCAGCCAAAAGCATTGATCATGGTCTTAATCTCTGCATTGGCTAAAACCTTATCGATGCTGGCCTTCTCCACATTTAAAATCTTGCCTCGAATCGGAAGAATGGCCTGGTACATCCGATCTCTGGCTGTTTTTGCCGAACCTCCGGCAGAGTCTCCCTCTACAATGAAGATCTCGCACTTAGAAGGATCTCTGCTTTCGCAGTTGGCCAATTTTCCATTGCTGTCAAAGGAATATTTAGGCTTGGAAAGCAAATTAGTTTTGGCCCTCTCCTCTGTCTTTCGGATCTTGGCTGCCTTCTCTGCACAGCCAAGTACCTTCTTCAGAGTATCCAGATTTCTGTCAAAGAAACGTACGATTTCATCATTGGTCACCTTACTGCAGACTTTGGAAGCATCAGGATTGTCGAGTTTTGTCTTGGTCTGTCCCTCGAATCTAGGATCCGGATGTTTAATGGACACAATGGCAGTCATTCCATTTCGGATGTCTGCCCCGGTAAAATTAGCATCCTTGTCTTTTAAAATGCCGATTTCTCTGGCATATTGATTCATAACTGTTGTAAAAGTCGCCTTAAAGCCTGTTAGATGGGTGCCACCTTCTGCGTTGTAAATATTATTGCAAAAGCCAAGGACATTTTCATGAAATTCATTGACATACTGAAAAGCCACTTCCACCTCAATGCCTTCTGCATTTCCCTTAAAATAAATAGGCTCATGTATGTTCTCTTTCTTGGCATTCAACTCTTTAATAAAGCCAAGGATTCCCTCAGGCTCATGATATTCCACATGTTCCACCTGGGCTCCACGCTTATCCTCAAAAACGATCTTAAGCTTGGGATTTAAATATGCGGTCTCATGAAGTCTGCTTTTGACTTCTTCGGATTTAAATTTGGTCTTCTCAAAAATCGTAGGATCCGGCAGGAAATTCACCTTGGTTCCTGTCTTTTTAGTCTTGCCGATAGTTGGAAGAAGGCCATCCACAAGCTCCAGTATAGGCTTTCCTCTCTCATATTCATCATGGTGAATAAAACCATCTCTGCTGATCTGCACATCCATATGGGTGGAAAGAGCATTTACTACAGAAGAACCTACCCCGTGGAGTCCACCACTGGTTTTGTAAGCGGAACTATCAAATTTACCTCCGGCATGAAGAGTGGTATAGACGACCCTGGCAGCAGCTACTCCGGTGGCATGAAGGTCCACAGGAACGCCACGGCCATTATCTGCCACTGTACAGGAACCATCCTTTTCCAATGTCACCTGGATTTCTGTACAAAATCCTGCCAAATGTTCATCTACAGAGTTATCCACAATCTCAAAAATCAAGTGATTCAATCCCTTTGTAGACACACTTCCGATATACATTCCAGGTCTTTTTCTTACTGCCTCTAATCCCTCTAATATGGCAATACTAGCCGCGTCATAGGTATTCTTTTTCGCCATGTTAATTCTGACACCCTTCCTTATTGTTTCTTAAATTCAAATTTTCATTTATTATCTATTCAGTATCTATCTATGATCTATTTAGATTCTACTTCTTATTCTTTCTCTTCTCTTAAGCTTATACAAGCTCACACTGCTTTATGTTAACATGTTCCCAGAGATTCTGCAAATTAGAAAAAGCAAAATTCCTCTAAAATCAAGAAAAATCTATTGACAGACAAGGCTTCCTGGAATAAAATAAACAAGTGTGTTTCGTTAGAGCGTCCGTGTCCGGATCTAACGAACCGGAACAATCGATTATTTTCGAAATTATAGATATCGGAGGTGGACAAATTGGCTAACATCAAATCTGCAAAGAAAAGAATCTTAGTAAACGAGACCAAGGCTGCTAGAAATAAAGCTATTAAGTCTAAGGTTAAGACTTATGTAAAGAAGGTTGAAGTTGCTGTAGAGAATAAAGATAAAGAGGCTGCTGCTGTTGCTCTTAAGGATGCAATCGTTGAGATCAACAAGGCAGGAAGCAAGGGTGTTTATCACAAGAACACTTGCTCAAGAAAGATTTCTCGTTTAACAAAGGCTGTTAACGGAATCGCTTAATTCAATAAGAAGCATATAAAAAAGGCAACCATCCGTCATTGGTTGCCTTTTCTTTTTTCTTTAATTTTTACTTTAATTCCGAATATCCGTAGCCATTAACCAAGGCTTCAATTTTCTTTCCCTCTTTACACAGAGGACAATCCACAGTTCCATAAGAACGGTAATCCGGAAGATCCTTGCTGGCAAAGATGGTTTTCACTTCCATACCTGCAATCTTATTCACCGTACTAAAAATCGCTGCGATTCCGCATATTGTCCCCCCATAATATAGTACTGAATTAATAGCCTGAATTACGGTCTTGCCTGTAGTTACAGAGTCTGTAAGGATTAAGACCTGCATATTGGTGATCATACGCTGGTTATTGTCCCTAAACATAATCTGTCCCACTGCATCAAACTCTGGTGTTACTACAGAAATATTATTCCCCCTGCTTAAAGACAAGTGATTGCTGTCTGCCAAAAGTTCTGCAGCAAAGCTGCCGATAACCTCTGTTCCGTCCAGGCATACAATGGTATCTACTGTAGTATTGTCTAAATATTCGGAAGCAATTACCTTGGCTGTCTCTCTTGCATTGTTGTGTCTTGTCTTAACTGTAGACATGTCGATGTAGGTGTTGATATGCGAGTTGCGGGTTGCAAAGTGGCCGTGCATCACTTTAATTCTGGCGTGCGGATTCTTGTGTGATCGCAGATTCTCTAATCTTTCATCCATGACAAAAATTCCCCCTTTTTCGTTTTTTGCTAAGCCCATCATACCACAATAATCAACAAGAGACTAGGGTGTTTTTGTTATTTTTTGAACATTTTGCACAAATACTCTTTCAAAAAAAGGAAACAAGAGCTACAAAAAAAGGATTCGAGATTTTCTCCCGAATCCTTTATCATTTTTACTAAACCATTCAAAAGATTAGTTATTGATCAACTGATCCTCGTTGCTCCAGCTGTAAAGCTTTCTTACTTCAGCTCCTACAACTTCTGATGGATGCTCAGCAGCAAGCTTTCTCATTGCCTTGAAGTGTACCTGACGTCCTGCATTAGACATATCAAGTAAGAATTCCTTAGCAAATGTTCCATCCTGGATATCTGTAAGGATCTGCTTCATAGCCTTCTTTGTATCCTCTGTGATGATCTTAGGTCCTGTGATGTAATCACCATACTCAGCTGTGTTAGAGATAGAGTATCTCATTCCTGAGAAGCCACTCTGATAGATCAAGTCTACGATAAGCTTCATCTCGTGGATACACTCAAAATATGCATTTCTCGGATCATATCCAGCCTCTGTAAGAGTCTCAAAACCTGCCTGCATAAGTGCACAAACACCACCGCAAAGTACAGCCTGTTCTCCGAAAAGGTCTGTCTCTGTCTCTGTTCTGTATGTTGTCTCAAGAAGTCCGGCTCTTGCTCCACCGATTCCAAGACCATAAGCCCTTGCACGATCCCAAGCTTTTCCTGTATAATCCTGCTCTACAGCGATAAGGCAAGGAGTTCCCTTTCCAGCTAAGTACTCGCTTCTTACAGTATGTCCAGGTGCCTTAGGAGCGATCATTGTTACGTCAACATTTGCCGGAGGAGTGATGCATCCGAAGTGGATGTTAAATCCGTGAGCGAACATTAACATATTTCCTTCCTCAAGGTTTGGCTCAATGTCCTTTTTGTACATATCTGCCTGTAACTCATCGTTAATCAGGATCATGATCACGTCAGCCTTCTTAGCTGCTTCAGCTGCTGTATAAACCTTAAGTCCCTGTGCCTCAGCCTTTGCCCAAGACTTGCTTCCCTCGTAAAGTCCAACGATTACATCAAGTCCAGACTCTTTTAAATTCAATGCATGTGCATGTCCCTGGCTACCATAACCAATAATTGCAATTGTCTGTCCCTCTAAAAATGATAAATCACAATCTTCCTGATAAAAAATCTTAGCTGCCATTTTAGCTACCTCCTAATGTGTTTAAATAAGAATTTATTTATTTGTTAAATAAGCTTCGGTAAAAGCCGGATACTTATTTAATAGCGATTTTAAATATTGTGGATTTGTTATTAATCCAACATGGTCACATTGTCAGATCCACGAGACAATCCTGTAATACCGGTTCTGGCAAGTTCCAGAATCTCATATCCATCTAACAAATGTAAGAACGCTTTAAGCTTAGACTGATTACCTGTAAGTTCCACGATAAGGGAATCGCTTCCTACGTCCACGATCTTGGCACGGAAAATATCTGCAATCGAAACAATCTCTGCCCTCTGAGCCGCATCGGCCTTCACCTTGATCATCATAAGTTCACGGTATACCGATTCTGCCGGATCTAATACCTTAATCTCAATAATGTCTTCTAACTTTCTTACCTGCTTCTCAATCTGTGCAAGAATCAGTTCGTCACCACTGGCTGCAATTGTAATGCGAGTATATCTCGGGTTAGCCGTCACACCGGCTGTAATACTGTTGATGTTAAATCCCCGTCTGCTGAAAAGTCCTGAAATACGACTGAGCACTCCTGGATT
>CAVAKZ010000051.1:0-13426 GCA_963589425.1 Parabacteroides distasonis
GGGGTAGACCTCGCTAACCCTTATACCATGCGAAAAGAGGCGTACGCTAAAGGGAGTAATGCAGTGTGCGTAATGCATCAGGAAGGGAAAAGATATGAACGTGGAAAAAGAGACCGTTTTGATCGTTGATGACTCAGAAATGAATCGAGAGATCTTAAAATCCATGCTAGAGGATGAGTACGATATTTTAGAGGCGGAGGATGGTGCCAAGGCCATCCAAATGATATCGGATCACTTTACAGACATTAAGTTGGTATTGTTGGATATTAACATGCCGGTTATGGATGGAAAAGAAGTGCTCCGTGTAATGGGGAATAAGCTGTGGATGGAGCATATCCCTGTAGTTTGTATTTCGTCGGATAGTACTGATGAAACTTTAAAAGTGGCCTACGATCTTGGGGTTGTAGATTATTTTTCCAGACCCTTTGACCGAGAGTCTGTGCTTCGTCGTGTCCACAATATGATTCATTTGTATGATAAGAATAATGTGGATCTTCGGGATGCCATCGGAATGCTTTCTGCATTCTTTTATCGAATCCTAAAGGTGAACCTGTCCACCGGAAGTTTTCTGCCCTTGAAAGATAATATGGAGGATATCTCCGGAAAATATGGAAATGTTACAGATATTTACGAGAGACTTCAGGGTTTTGCATGGAAGGGCTATGTTCACGAAGAAGACAAGCAAGAGTTTTTAAAATTCTGTAACAAGGATTATATATTAAAAAAGTTTGATGAAGGGAATTCGGAATTGACTTTTCAATATCGCAGAAAGATTGGCAATTCCTTTCACTGGATGTCTATAGAGTTCTATCGAAGTACAGAGTATACCGACGACCATAAAGCGGTGCTGTTGTGCGTTAGAAAGATTAAGGATGATTATCTGAAACAATTGGATGCTCTGCGAAGAAAGACGGACGGAATCGTGGGGATTGTTTCTATCAATGTTAGCAAAGGCATTTGCGCGGCAGGTTCTTCTAACCGTAAGGAGTTAAAACTTCTAAAGGGAAGAGAGTATATTGATGACTATATTCAGCGTGTCAGTAGCTTTACCATTCATGAACATGAGAAATTAGCTTTCCGGCAGGTCATAAATCAGAAGCATTTGCTGGAGGTGTTTGGAAATGATGAGAGAGTAATCGCTGTAGATGCTTCTATTCTTGACGAGGAAAGTCAAGAACCGGTTAAGATCAGATGTACTGTGGAGATGCTTCAAAATTCTTTGACCGGTGATATTGAGGGCTTATTATATTTTTCGAATATTACATCCCAGTACCTTATGGAACAGATGACAAAGCGTCTATATCAGAGAAACTTTGACTCCGTATTGATTTTAGATGCAAGGAAAAAAAGCCTGCTGATGGATGCTCCGGAATCTCTTGGAAACGGAAAGTTTTCTAAGGACATAAGAAGCTATGAAGAATATATAGAGACAGTACTTTTAAGGGACGTGTCAGAAAAGGATTTTGCGACCTTAAGAAGAAAGGCGAGCCTAGAGAAGATTACGAGCGTTCTTAAGACAAAGGAACGGTATTCCTTTGTTAGCCGTAGATTGGAAAAGGGAGAATGGAGACTTAAGGAACATTCTTTTGTATTGCTGAATGAAGAATACCAGTTGTATTTGGGAGCTGTAGAAGATATTACTGAGATCTCCAGAAAGGATAGTCTTACTAGTGGTCTGAATCGTCAGGGCTTTATTGTAAATGTGGACAAGATTTTGCGGTGCAATGAGTCCTGGGGAAATTATGCAATCCTCTTTTTTGACGCACATAATTTTAAAGGAATCAATGATCTTTTTGGAATGTCAGTGGGGGATTTGGCTCTTAGAGAGATTTATCGCCGTTTAAGTGAATCAGTCTTAAATCCTTTAATGACTGCTCGTATTGGATCGGATCATTTTGCTTGCCTGGTGGAGAGAAAACAGGTGGAAGATGCAAGCTTGAGAGAGGTATGCAAGATTTCCTTTGTTGAGAAGAATCGAACGGTTCCCGTGTCCCTTCGCTGTGGTATTTATTATCCGGATCGGCGTGAGCAAAATGTGGGAACCATGCTTGACTTGGCTGAGCATGCCAAGGAGTCCATTAAGGATAAATCCGATAGTCCATATAAGGTGTTTGATGAGTCAATGCGGGCAAATTATATTGACGAGGCAATTATTGTAGCCCAGGTTGAAGGAAGTCTTAAAAATGGTGACTTCAAGGTTTACTATCAGCCGATTGTAGATGCAAAGACAAAAGAAATTGTATCGGCAGAGGCCCTGGTTCGCTGGATTCATCCTGAGATGGGATTTGTTTCTCCGGGACTTTTCATTCCGGTTTTGGAGGAAAAAGGCCATATTTCTGACGTAGATGCCTATGTGGTAAATCATGTCAGCCAGTTCCTGCGAGAAAGAAAGATACGGGGAGCTAAGGACATTCCAATCTCTGTGAATTATTCTAGGATGGATTTCTATGACAGCAAGTTGATGGCGTGGACCCTGAAGGATCTGGAGGAACGTAAGAAACTGGATATTTCCTGCAGAATTGAGATTACAGAGACTTCTGTTGCTGCTATCGGACAGGATCAGGATAACCTTTTAAAGGAAATGAAAAACAAAGGCGCTACCATGTTGATGGATGATTTCGGAAGCGGTTATTCTTCTTTTAATATGCTTCAGGATTATGATTTTGATATCTTAAAGATCGACCGAGAATTTATCCGTAAATTGGAAACTAATGAAAAAAGCCGTGGTATTGTGGTATCAGTAATCAACATGGCTCATGCTCTAGGCATGAAGGTGATCACGGAAGGTGTTGAAACCAAGGAACAGGTTGATTTTTTAAGAGAACATGACTGTGACTACATTCAGGGATTTTATTTCTATCGACCTCTTCCGGAGGAGGAGTTTAAAAAGCTTCTTGATTAGAATATAAGGTGTAAATATAAAAAGATCTTCAGATGTGCAACTTCTGAAGATCTTTTTTGAGTAATCGGGGCATTCTATTACATATAACAATATATATCTACATATAACGTCCTGTGCCGGGATAGCCACCACAGCAGAAACCGCCTCCGCCGCAGCAGAGATTACATACCAAATTGGCAATGCACAGTTTTAAACAAACATCGCCTCCTCCATTGAAGGTGGTAGTATAGGGGCTTTGTTGGGTGCGATACCAGGAACCGCCGCTTTCTAATTGTCTTACCAGCATTTGATATTGGTAGTTGTTAGGCTCCTTGCCTAAGGCCTCCTTGGCCTGCTGCAGAGCTATTACGTTGTTGCCTAATCCGGAATTGGCAAGGGCACTGTAGTAATACCACTGGCCAGTGTGGTCGGAAATCGTATTCAGAACATTTAAGGCTTCTTTATAAAGGCCATTGTTAATATAATTGGCAGCAGCCTGTAAATGAATGTCTTCCTGGCTGTTGGACTGGGTCGTTTGCCTATATTCTCCGTAGAAGCCTCTAAAAGGACCGTAGCCGCCGAAGCTTCCAAAGCCTCCAAAGTCAAAATCATCAAAGCCTCCGGTGCCGCTGGAGGACCCATAAGTGCCAGAGGTGCCGGAAGAGCTACCAAAGGAGCCACCGGAGGAGCCGTACTCCTTCTCCTGCATAATCTGCTGGTAGGCTTTTTGTACTTCTTTGAATTTGGCTTCCGCTTGGTCTTTATTCGGATTATTGATGTTGGCATCAGGATGGTACTTGCGGCTTAATTTTCGGTAAGCTTTTTTGACGTCATCATCAGAAGCATCTCTGGAAATTTCCAGTATGCGATATGGATCGTTCATAGTTAAATCCTTTCGTTTATTATAGGCAATTGCCCGCTGATTTTCGTCTGTCTAGTTATCAGCTGAATTGCTTTCTAATCGTTTTGTTGTTACCTGGGTATATTTGCTCCATACCCCGGAATATAGCACATTTCGCAGAATATCAGCATGTAAGAGAATAGGCAATTGTTCAAAGGAACGGCTGCACTCTGCCATCATCATAGTAAGGATGGACCGGCAATTCTCAGCAAATTTCTCCGGGGACTGCTCTTTATAAAGCTCCTTTAAAGGATTGTAGCAGTTTTGTTTGATATCTTCTTCTACATCCTCATAGGCATCCATTAGATAAATGAACTTCCCTAAAAAGAATCCCATGCGCCTTAAGGTGCCCTCCCATTCATCATGATGATAAATAAAGCATTCTGCCATAATATCTCCGAAGAGTCCGGCCATAAGGTCAATGTCCTGACTGTCTTCTTTCTCCAGGCTTGATAATTCCCCAAGCTTTGAAGAAATCAGTTGAATTTTCTCGGGATATTTGTTTCGGATTAAGTTTATCTTGGATTCTAAAAGTTTGCAAGTGACAAGGGATTTCTTTTTTTTCTCATCCTCCCAGTCATCCTTGCACTTGTAGTAAGATAAAATAAGATTCACATCTGCTGCGTAGGCTGTATATTCGTTCCAATAGGCCGCATGCTTTTCAAAAGGATGAGCCACGCAGCGCAAGCAGTCTTTCTTATCCTGCGGTTCATACAAGCCAGTAAGTAATACTGCGAGGAAGGTCATATCGTAGGATAAAGTAGCCTGGCCTCTGTGGCCAAACTGATCCTTTAGACAGTGACACAGTCCGCAGTAGTAGGCGTGATATACGTCGAAATCTTTAAATTTCATTTCGCCTTTATTAATGGCAATATATCCAAACATAAGGCTCCTTTCTAGCTTCGTTTAATAAAAGAAATTCTGCATTTGGGGCAGGTGATCTCGATTTTCCCCTTGCCCCTGGGCACGCGGATTTTCTGCTTGCAGTTAGGGCACTTGTAAATATGGTGAGTTTTTCTCTGGGCTAAAGAATTTTTCTGGCGTAAAATAAAATTCCTGGCCTTATAGGTCTTGTTTAAGTACCAATTATTTTCTTCTCTCCGTTTGGTAATATTTCTTGAGAAGATTCGATAATAGGTATACAAAAGAAATCCCCAAAACAGTAATTGGAAAAGAGAAAATTTAGTAATGGTAGATAGAATTAGGAAAATAAGGGAAGCAGTCAATGTAAATCGACTAAAATAGTCTACCCCGTATCTCCCCATCATAAAGCGTCTTAATTTTTCTTTCATAATATGATAATCCTTTCTGAAATAATGATTCAAAGTTATAAGAACATGATAACTTTGAGGAGGATAAAGTCAATTAAGAGAGGATAAAATTTTCTAAAGATTGTCGCAAGGGCTCTTAGAATCATGCTATACTGGAAAGGAAGATTTTGAGATCAATGAAGAGAAATCAATGAGAACAAGTAGAAAGAAATTTAAAGATAACTTTAAAAATAACTTTAGGGATGAAAGATGGGAGCTTTAAAATATGGGACGAAGAGAGAAGAAAAACAATCAGGAAGATCGGGAAGAATTTAAGGAAAATAAAAAGTCTGACAAGTCGAAGAAAGGAGGAATAGGACGGGTAGTTTCCAGTGTCATTTTAGTGATCGCCTTGGCTGTGATCGCTTATTCGGGCTATCAGCTATTTACGATTTTTAAGGGCTATCATGATGGAAGGTCTGAGTATGAGAAAATCAGAGACATTGCCACGGAGGAGGACGGTGATGGGGAGGATACCAAGGACGCTACCGATTCCGGGGACGAGAATTCGGATGATGGATTTTCGGTGGATTTTAATGCCCTAAAGGCAATCAACTCCGATGTTATTGGCTGGATTCGTTTTGCCCCTCAGCCGGAGACCATTAACTATCCTATTGTTAAGGGCACGGATAACAGCGAGTACCTGCACCGGACTTTTTCAGCCAATGAGAATACCCTGGGGGCTATATTCTTAAATTACGAAAATGCGTCAGACTTTAGTGACCGAAATTCCATTATCTATGGGCACCGTATGAATGATGGTTCTATGTTTGCCCATCTGCAGGATTACGATACGAAGAGCTTTTGGGAGTCCAACCCCTATTTTTACATTTATACAGTGGATGGCAGAAAACTAACCTATCATGTAGTAATGGCAGGAGAAGTGTCGGATGAGTCTAGCATGTATCAGTTCCAATTTCCGGATGATGCTGCTTATTTAAATTTCCTGAATGCAGCAAAGAGCATGGCTTTTTATGAGACGGGAATTCAGGTCACTACACAGCAGAAGGTTGTGACCTTGTCTACTTGTACCAGAGCCGGAGATTCCAACCGAATTGTGGTAATGGGGGTTCTGGAGAAAGAGGAGAAGAAGTAAGAGTATAGAAATAAAGTAAGAAAGAAGCAAAGAAGTAGAAACAAAGCGAGAAAGCTGAGATAAAGAAGCAGCGAAGAAGTAAGAATAATTTTGGAGGGCATTGATGGTAAAGAAAGACTACATATATGAAGTGGGAGATATTGTAACCATGAAAAAACCGCACCCTTGCGGAAGTAAGGAATGGGAAATTCTTAGGGTGGGGGCGGACTTTCGTCTGAAATGTATGGGCTGTGACCACCAGATTATGATCGCAAGAAAGCTAGTAGAAAAAAATACCAGAGATTTGAAGAAAAAAGCTTGAAACAAATTTCCGGGTATGTTAGTATATGAAATTGTGATACATTGATTCACTGCGCATTCGGTGTAGTGAAATCCTTGCTCCCACATAAGATGAGCGGGGGCCAATAGACCAGAAGGAGGTGCAAGACGACATGAATAAGTATGAATTAGCTGTTGTTGTTAGTGCAAGAATCGAAGACGACGAGAGAGCTGAAGTAATCGAAAAGGTGAAAGCTTTAGTAGAGCGTTTTGGCGGACAGATCTCTGACGTTGATGAATGGGGTAAGAAGAAGTTAGCTTACGAGATTCAGAAGATGAGAGAAGCATACTACTATTTCATCCACTTCGA
The DNA here is from genome assembly GCA_963589425.1 of Parabacteroides distasonis. Taxonomy (GTDB): domain Bacteria; phylum Bacillota; class Clostridia; order Lachnospirales; family Lachnospiraceae; genus CAKRJP01. The sequence goes on from CAVAKZ010000051.1 coordinate 6,817, forward strand.
TGCTGAAGCTGATGTTCCAGGTGAGATTGAAGAAAGAATCCGCATCATGGACGGCGTAATCAGATTCTTATGTGTAAGACAGGACGCATAAGACAGCGGGAAGTAGAGAGGTAATTATATGAATAAAGTTATTTTGATGGGACGTTTAACCAGAGATCCTGAAGTGAGATACTCACAGGGAGAGACACCGTTAGCTATTGCCAGATATACATTGGCAGTTGACCGTATGAGAGGTCGCAGAGACGGCGAAGCTACTGCTGATTTTATTCAGTGTGTGGCATTTGGAAGAGCTGCAGAGCATGCAGAGAAGTACTATCATCAGGGAATCAAGATTGCAGTCAGTGGACGCATCCAGACAGGAAGCTATACCAACCGCGACGGCGTGAAGGTTTATACAACAGAAGTTGTAGTTGAGGATCAGGAATTCGCTGAGAGTAAAGCTGTAAGTGATTCACATTCTGGTGGATATAGAGCGTCAGCATCACCGGCACCGGCACCCCAAGGGGATGCAGGAGACGGCTTTATGAATATTCCGGATGGAATTGAAGAGGAATTACCGTTTAACTAAACTGAAGCTTACTTTCAGTTTTACGAATTTTGCAAGGAGGAAACAATCATGGCTTACGATAAAGCAAATCGTCCAGAAGGCGGCTTCAAGAGAAGAGGCGGCGGACGCAGAAGAAAGAAAGTTTGTGTATTCTGTGGTAAAGAGAACAACGAGATCGATTACAAGGATACAGCAAAGTTAAGAAAATATATCTCTGAGAGAGGAAAAATCCTTCCTAGAAGAATCACAGGAAACTGTGCTAAGCATCAGAGAGCTCTTACTGTAGCAATCAAGAGAGCACGTCACGTTGCTCTTATGCCATACGTACAGGATTAATTATGAATTGAAAGCATCTTATAGAAAAGTGATTTTCTGTAAGATGCTTTTTTTAAAATAAGATGTAAAATAGGATGCTTTTTAAGGGGTAGATAAATGCTTAAGGAATTAATTTTTGCAATATTAAAGCCATTGTCCTTTGTGCCGGCACTTTTAATGATGTATGTGATTTTCTCTTTTTCAGCCCAGAATGGAACAGATTCAGGGAATCTTAGTCATAGCGTCAGTGTGAAAGTGGTGGAGACAGGAAATGAGATGACCAATAGAGGGCTTACAGACTGGGAGATTGAAGAGATTGCCACAAAAATCGAATATCCTGTGCGAAAAATTGCCCATATGACAGAATATTTTATCTTGGCAGCAGTTGTTTCCTTTCCTTTTTATGTGTATGGACTTAGAGGCTTTCCTCTGATGTTGGTGGCTGGGATGATCTGTGTGGGATTTGCCTGTGGAGATGAATACCATCAATCCTTTGTTGGAGGAAGGAGCCCTTCGATGAGGGATGTGGGAATTGACAGTATTGGCGTCTTTGCAGGAATTATCGCAGTGCGAATCTTTTGCTGGACTATGCTGGCGCCGTCAAGAATGTTAGAGAGTGCCAGAAGGAGAAGGCAGGAGAGAGAAGAATACAGAGAATATCTTAGATACAAGGCTATGAAAAAACGGAAAAAGAGAGAGCGAGAAAAGCAAAGACGTAACAGCTATTAAGAAATCTGCAAATGACCAAAAGTCCATGAATTCTTAAGAAAAAGATGGAGAAAGCCAGATAAAACTCGTATACTGGTGATATACGAGAAAACTATGAAGGAGGCATTTTTAAGCTATGAATGTACCAGAAAGATTGGCAGCATTGCGAGGATGCATGGAAGAAAGAGGCATTGATATGTACGTCGTTCCTACAGCGGATTTTCACCAGAGTGAGTATGTAGGAGAACATTTTAAGGCAAGAACTTATATTACTGGATTTACCGGATCGGCAGGAACTGCTGTTATTACGAAGACAGAGGCGAGACTTTGGACTGATGGACGCTACTTTATCCAGGCGGCAAATCAGTTGGCAGGCTCCGGCGTGGAACTTATGAAGATGGGGGAGCCAGGGGTTCCAAGGTTGAATGACTACATAGAAGAAACTCTAGCGGTCGGAGAGACCCTTGGGTTTGACGGTCGTGTAGTTTCTGTTGGAGAAGGCCAGGGATATGCAGCTATTGCTGAGAAAAAAGATGCCAAGGTTAACTATCAAGTTGATTTGATTGATGAGATTTGGGAGGACCGTCCGGCACTTTCAGAGGAGCCGGCCTTTGACCTAGACTTAAAGTATGCAGGCGAAAGTGTAGAGAGTAAGCTTGCAAGAATTCGTAAAGAAATGAAAGAAGCAGGGGCAAATACCCATGTGATTTCTACCATCGATGATATTTGCTGGATTCTTAATATTCGTGGAAATGATATAGAGTTCTTTCCCTTGGTTCTTTCCTACGGAATCCTTACCATGGATAGTATGGAGCTTTACATTGATGAGAGAAAACTGGATGATGAGTTAAAGAAGAAATTGGCAGCAGATGGGGTAAATCTTCATCCTTATAATGATATTTATGAGGATGTTAAGAAGTTTGGTCCTAAGGATGTGGTGATGCTGGATCCCGGTAAGCTAAACTATGCCTTGTTTAACAATATTCCGGAATCGGTAAAAACCATTGAAAAGCGTAACCCTGCTATCTTAATGAAGGCTATAAAAAACGAGGTTGAAATTTCTAATATCTATCAGGCTCAGATTAAGGATAGCATTGCCCATATTCGTTTTATGAAGTGGTTAAAGGAAAATGTTGGAAAGACCAAAATTACAGAAATCAGTGCCTCTGATAAATTAGATGAATTCAGAGCCCAGATGGGAAACTTCATTCGTCCAAGCTTTGAGCCTATTTCTTCCTTCGGAGAACACGGTGCTATTGTGCACTACACCTCCACCCCGGAAACCGATGTGGACCTTGAGGAAGGACAACTCTTCCTTACAGATACCGGAGCAGGATTTTACGAGGGCTCAACAGATGTAACCAGAACCTATGCCTTTGGAGAAATTCCTCAGATTATGAAGGATCATTTTACCTTGGTGGCTATCAGTAACCTGCAGCTGGCCAATGCAAAATTCTTAGAAGGATCCACAGGCCTTACACTGGATATTCTAGCCCGCAAGCCTTTCTGGGATCGAGACCTAAACTATAATCATGGAACCGGTCATGGGGTAGGATATCTTCTGAACATCCATGAGGGACCGGCAGGATTCCGCTGGACTTACCGCGCAGGAGAGACAGAAGTTTTGCAGGAAGGCATGATCATCACTGATGAGCCGGGTATTTACATCGAAGGATCTCATGGAATTCGTTTGGAAAATGAGCTGCTCACAAGAAAGGGAACCAAGAATGAGTATGGACAGTTTATGTATTTCGAGACGATCACCTTAATTCCTTTTGACTTGGATGCTATTAATCCGGACATTATGACCATAGAGGAGAAGAAGCTTCTGAACGACTATCATAAGAAGGTTTATGAGAAAATTGCACCTTATCTTGAAGAGGATGAGAAAGAATGGCTGGCAACTTATACAAGAGCAATCTAGAACTGTAAAAAAGATAAAAGAACCCCCAGTGGGCACCGATCAAGGATGCCTGCTGGGGGTTCTTGTTAGAAAACTAATGTTCTACATCCATATTTTTAGGTAGGATTAAATTTAAAATAATGGAAGTTAAAAACACTACCGCTACGCAGTTTTCTGCAAATACAGACTGCACTAAGCTTGGAAAGATCGCAAAAAGATCCGGAAGCTGGGTAAATCCAAGTCCGATACTTAAGGACAGGGCTGCAATAGTAATATTTCTCTGCGTATAACCGCACTTTCCAATCATCTGAAGTCCGCTGACTACAATGGTACCAAACATCATAATGGTACATCCTCCAAGAACCGCACTTGGCAGGGTGGCAAGAAAGGCTCCCACAATAGGGAAGATTCCGGCAATAATCATAATGATTGCTCCGGTGGCAATGGCATAACGGTTAACTACCTTTGTCATAGCAACTAGGCCTACGTTCTGACTAAAGGATGTAATAGGCATGCATCCAAAGATAGAAGATAGGGCACTTACGAAACCGTCACAGGCAATGGAGCCGGAGGTTTCTTTTGCTGTTACGTCCCGGTTTAATCCGGAGGAAGCAAGAGCAGAAGTATCACCGATCGTTTCTGTAGCAGATACCAGGAAAATCAATACAAAGGCGATGATTGCATTTAAATGGAATTCCATTTTAAAAGGTAAAATATGTGGGAGGGCGATGATACCGCTGTTAAGGACATCGGAAAAATCAACCACACCCATAATGGCTGCTAAAATATATCCGACTACCAGGCCAAATAAGACTGACAATTGTTTGTAGTAGGACTTGGCGAAAATGTTAAATACAATACAGCATACCAAGGTAACTGTTCCTAAGATCCAGTTGGTAGCGGAACCGAAATCAGCACTGCTGCTTCCGCCACCGAAGGAATCAGCTCCTACAGAAAGAAGAGAAAATCCAATGGAGGTTACAACTGTAGCTGCCACAATAGGAGTAATCAGTTTCATCCAGTATTTAGCAAAGAGTCCCAGGATACCTTCTACAATACCTCCCACTAAAACTGCCCCCATAATGCCGCCGTAGCCATACTGGCCGCCAATGACACAGGCAATCGAAGCGAAGGTAAAAGAGATACCCATTACAATAGGAAGGCCGGATCCGATCCGCCATACTGGGAATAACTGAACTAAAGTTCCAATACCAGCAATTAACATAGCGCTCTGAATTACCATGGCAGTGTCCTTGGTGCCAAGGCCACAGGCCCCTGCTACGATAATGATGGGGGCGATATTGGCAACAAACATTGCCAAAATGTGCTGAAGGCCAAAGGGGATGGCTTTTAACATGGGAACCTTCCCATCTAGAGTATAAATATTGTCGAGAGATGCGACCTGTTCCTTATTATTGCTCACGGAAGTTCACCTCCCCTGTAGTAGGATCCATGCTGTCAACAATGGCCAGAGATTCCAGTTGATAGCCCATATTACGGATAATATTTCCACCGATTTGGAAGCCCTTCTCAATGGCGATTCCAATACCTTCTACAGTTCCACCGGCTTGGTTGACAATGGAGATTAGTCCCTGGAGTGCACATCCGTTGGCAAGGAAATCGTCGATGATTAATACATGATCTTCGGGACTTAAAAATTTCTTGGAAACAATTACCTGATTGGTGTTTTTGTGAGTAAATGAAACCACGTCAGCTACATACATTTCTCCGTCGATGTTAATGCTCTTAGCTTTCTTTGCAAAAACAACGGGCACATGAAAATAGCGAGCAACGATACAAGCAATGCCGATACCGGAAGCTTCAATGGTGACAATTTTGTTGATGTTCTTTCCTTCGAATCGTTTCTTAAATTCTTCTCCCATTTGCTCAAATAGGTCGATGTCCATCTGATGGTTTAAGAAACTATCGACTTTTAAGACATTGCCTTCTTTAACAAGGCCGTCTCTTTGAATTCTTTCTTCTAAGAAATTCATGGTGTACTCCTTCCTGAATCTGTTTAGACAACATATGTATAAACAACAATATAACGGTTTTCATTATACTACAGGAGAAAAAAGGTGTCAGTAAAAAGATGAGAATAGAATATGTTTTGTTGAGATAGGGAGACTAGATTTCGCTTGTATATGAAAGATGATGAATGATAATATATAGATAAAGCGATGGAGTTAAAATGAACAGGAAGAATGAACTAGGCGTTTAAATTGTTGAAGTTCAGAAGAAAGGTTCGACAGTGAAAAAAACAGATAACAGAAACATAGATAAAACAAAAGCCAGGGGCGAATTAGAAGAGGACCTGCTGGAATTTGTCTACCGGACTTGGAGATTGGGGAGACATGTTACTTCCAAGGAATATGCCAGAGAAGTGGGAATCACCGGCCATGAATCGGCAGGTTTGGTTCGAAGTTTGGTGACCAAAGGATTCTTGTGGGAGCCGGAAAAGGGATACCTTGAGTTGACAGAAAAAGGACAGCTCAAGGGAATGGACTGTCTTGCAAGACATGAGAAGTTAACACAGTTCTTCCAAATGATCAGTGGTATGGAACGGGATGAGGCAGAGGAAGATGCCTGCCGGATTGAGCATTATATAAGTAGAAAAGGTTTAGACAGCATTGGAAAATTCCTGCAAGATGGGGATGTGTATGACAGAACCTATGAAGATATGGATTTGAATTCTTTTTATGAAGAGGGTGTGTATTCTATGGCTTTTGGATTATATGAGCCAGAGAGACGGAACCCTAGATTTCTTGCAGCGGAATACGAGAATTTACAACCTATGGTAATTTTAAGCATTTGTAAAACAGGGAATCAATTTCTTCTCAGGAAGAAACCAGGGTGGTCTATGGGATATCTGTGGTACCGGTTAGACGGTTTGTGGGTTAAGGCAAAAAGCCAGGATGATGTCTTTGAACTTCCTACGCACATTTTTTCTTACACAACCAATGCAGGGATACCAATCACAGAAGCAGTAGCTATCATTGCTATAACTCGCTTTGAACAGGAACCTCTGCCTATTGATTACCGGGAGTTAAATATCCATGTATGGTGACGAAGAGAGGAACAGGAAAATGGAAAAAGGTGAACATCTAAAGAGACAGAACAGACCTACGATGCTGCAA
>CAVAKZ010000052.1:0-13158 GCA_963589425.1 Parabacteroides distasonis
GATTAAGAGTCAGGTGCTCTGCCAGCTGAGCTAATCGCGCTTGCTTATTTTGTTTTGCGTCACTCACAACGCAAGATTGATTATATAGCAGGTATTTATAAATTGCAAGCATTTTTTTGAAAAAATTGAAAAAAATTTTTTTCTGTGCTATATTAGCCAAGTATCAGTCCAAAACAAGACTTGACTTTTTACCCAAAAACGGAGGTCCTATGAGATTAAGAAACATACCAAGAGCGGATAGCGTATTAGCTTCCAGCCCCCAGGTTATAAAAAACGAAACTACTTATTTTGGAAAATGGCATCAATTACTGGGAAACGATAATCCCATCCATATAGAGATTGGTATGGGAAAGGGACAGTTCCTTCTCCAATTGGCTGCGAAAAATCCTCAGATTAATTATATTGGCATCGAGCGCTACTCCAGTGTTCTTTTACGAGCTGTAGAAAAATACGGAGAACTATCTGCTAAAGACGAGGCAACAAACCCAGTTCCTACCAATATTCATTTTATTTGCATGGATGCCACTGAGATCCAGCAAGTCTTTGCTCCGGGAGAAGTGGAAAAAATATACTTAAACTTCTCCGATCCTTGGCCCAAGGCCCGCCATGCCAGAAGGAGACTGACCTCCCGTCAGTTCTTCGCCCGCTACCACAAGATTTTAACTTCCGAAGGAACAGTGGAGTTTAAAACCGATAACCGCCCACTATTTGATTTTTCCTTGGAGGAGCTTTCCGAATCCACTACTTTCCAGGAAATAGCTCACACCTTTGATCTACATCATGACCAGTCTATGAATCAGGGAAATATTATGACAGAGTATGAGGCAAAATTCTCCACCCAGGGCAATCCTATTTGCAAACTAATTGCCAAACGCATTGGATAGGACCTGTTCACATTTATTTAAGAGAGAATTAATAATTGCTTTCTGACAGGTGTGCTATACTTGGTGAACATCTGAAAAACAGCAAGTGATAAAAGGTCCCTATATTTTTTCTATAGAAATGATTGGGTGACCTATAGTGAAAGGAGGAAGGTTTTATACCATCCATGATGAAAAATTTAAAGAAATTACTCCCCTTAACCATGGCCGCTGCCATAACTATAACCGCACTGCCTACTGTGGCATATGCTGATTCCACCAAGGTTGTTACCCTTGGAGCCGATCTTACAGAAGACCAACGAACATCTATGTACACCTATTTCGGAACCTCCGCAGATCAAGTAACCACTATTGAGGTAAACAACAGCCAGGAGCGTCAGTACTTGGAAGGCATCGCTCCTGAAGCTCAGATTGGCACAAAAACCTACAGCTGTGCCTATGTAGAACCAACCACCAGCGGCGGCATTCAGGTAAAAACTGCCAACTTAACTTACGTTACCAGCTCCATGATTGCCAGCACGCTCACCACCTCCGGTGTAGAGAACTGTAATGTAGTTGCCTCTGCTCCCTTTGCAGTATCCGGAACAGGAGCTCTTACAGGCATTATGTTAGCTTACGAAAAGGCCACCGGAACCACTCTGAACGAAGATCAAAAGGAGACAGCTTCTCAAGAGTTGGTTACCACTACAGAGCTGGCTGATTCTGTAGGGCAGGATGCTGCTACAGATATTATTAATGATGTTAAAGAAGAGGTAATTTCTGATAACATTACAGATCCTGATGAGATTCAAGACACTATTTCAGATGCTGCCGAGGATGCAGGTGTAACTCTGACAGATGATCAAATCGCCCAGATCACCGACCTTATGGAGCAAATCTCTCAATATGATTATGACGTAAAATCATTGGAGAAAACCTTGAATAATTTATCCGGAGAAGACAAGGGATTTATCTCCAACATCGTAAGCTCCATTAAAGATTTCTTCACCGGAAATTCCGGGGATGGAATCCTTGGAGAAACAGACGATGACAGCTTGGGAGCCGGTACAATTATCGACAGCACCTTAGATTCTTCCTCATCAGATAATGACAATGACGAAGACGAAGGCTTCTTTGGCAAACTATCTCATTTCTTTAAAAACATTTTTGGCGGAAGCAAGTCTGACTCTGGAAGTGATGATAGTTCTGTAAATACTACAAATACCAGCAATACTTCTACTGATACTACTGCCACTGATAGCAATACTTCCACAAACAGCACTTCGGGAAGTGATAGTACAGGCCAATCAGCAGAGGACAGCTACAGCACAAGCTACAACAGCAACACTGACACAACTTCTTCAGATTCCTCCGGCGACACTAGTGGAAGCAGTTTCGGTGACAGCTACGATAGCACAGAAAGTGGCACTAATTCCACTTCAGGTACGACCTTAGATACTCCATAAAACGAAAAGACTCTAGGACTTAGCTTTAAGCAAATCCTAGAGTCTTTTTATGTCTTCTATATCTCTATATCTTTCTTTTATCTTATATATCCTATATGTCCTAATTAAAATTAAAATTCAAATACAGCTACTCCATATGGGGACAAAGGATAGGCAAAAGAGAAATCTCTTCCGTCACAAGCCTGCTTCACCGCCTTGTAAGTCTTCTCTTTCTCTTTTCCATTTCCTCCATACTTGGGATTATCACTGTCTAAGATCAACTTATACTGCTTCTTTTTTGGAACTCCCACACGGTAGTCGCTATACTCCATAGGCGTAAAGTTACATACAAAGAGAAGATTTTTCTTTCCATCTTCTGAATGTCTCATGAAGCTATAGATACTTCTATAGGCATCATCTGCGTTGATCCACTCAAAGCCCTTCCAATCCGTATCTGTCTCATAAAGAGCCTTGTTCTTCTTATACAAATGAAGCAGGTCCTTCATCCAATTCTGAATAGCCTGATGCTCTGGTTCTGCCAAGAGATACCAGTCAAGCTCTCTTGCCTCACTCCACTCACGAAGCTGAGCAAACTCCTGGCCCATAAAGAGAAGCTTCTTTCCGGCATGCCCCATCATAAATGCATAGCCAACCTTCAAATTTGCATATTTATCAAATCCAAGGCCCGGCATCTTATTAAGCATAGAACACTTCAAATGTACCACTTCGTCATGAGAGAGTACTAAGATATAATTCTCACTGTATGCATAACTCATGGCAAAGGTCATGGCATTGTGATTGTCCTTGCGGAAATAGGGGTCCAGCTTCATATATTCTGTGAAATCATGCATCCAACCCATATTCCACTTCAAGCTAAATCCAAGGCCGTCATCTTCCACCTTACCTGTTACTTTCGGCCAGGCAGTAGACTCTTCCGCAATCATAAGGGCTCCCGGATTTCGTCCAAGAACAACAGAATTCAAATGCTTAAAGAATCCTACAGCCTCTAAATTCTTATTGCCGCCATATTCGTTAGCAACCCATTCTCCATCCTTCTTTCCATAATCCAGATAAAGCATAGAGGCCACTGCGTCCACACGAAGACCATCTACGTGGAATTGTTCAACCCAGTACAGGGCATTGGAAATAAGGAAATTCTGTACTTCATGTTTGCCAAAATCAAAGATCTTGGTTCCCCAATCCGGGTGCTCTCCCTTTCTTGGATCTGCATACTCGTAAGTCGGAGTACCGTCAAAATCTGCCAAGCCGTGAGCGTCCTTCGGAAAATGTGCCGGTACCCAGTCTAAGATAACACCGATCTTATTCTTATGGAAATAATTAATCATCCAGGCAAAATCGTGAGGAGTTCCATAACGAGAGGTAGGTGCATAGTAACCGGTAACCTGATAACCCCAGGATCCATCAAATGGATATTCCGCAATTCCCATAATTTCAATATGGGTATATCCCATCTCTTTTAAATATTTTACCGCACTCTTTGCAAATTCCTTATAGGTATAGAAGCCCTCATCTTCTCTTCCCGGATGTCTCTTCCAAGATCCAATATGGGCCTCATAGATTGACATTGGATTGGTATGATGATCCCAAGTCTTACGTTGCTCCATCCAATCATCATCTGACCAAGTAATATCGGAAATATCCAAATACTTTGACGCAGTTCCCGGTCTTAACTCCGCATGGGTTGCGTAAGGATCCGCCTTCTCTATAATATCTCCTTTAATTGTCTCAATAGAATACTTATACATAGCATATTTCTTCACATCGGGAACAAAACATGCATAAATTCCTACGTCTCCCAATCGCTCCATGGGATTGGCCTCTCGCTTCCAATTATTAAATTCTCCAACAACGGAAACTGATTTTGCATGGGGTGCCCATACTGCAAAATATACTCCTTCTTTTCGTCCTTGCTTTGCCTTGTGTGCTCCCAGCTTCTTATAAATTTCGTAATGGTTTCCCTGTCCAAACAGATACTGATCCAGTTCCCCCACTTCATATGGTTTGTATTTCTTTGTAGCCATATTACTCACCTTCCTGAATGTATTACTTCCCACTAAATAATCAACATATTCTACAGTTTTTTCTAAAAAAACCATGGACTAGTTATTCACATTATACAATACAAGACCATAAAAAGAAAGGGTTCTGATACTAAAATATCAAAACCCTTTCTATATAATTTCTTATTCGACTTAAATCTTAAAATCCTCTTCTTTCAGGATAATACGATCTGAATCGTCGGTTCCCTTACCGAAGACTCTTCTGGCTAAATGCTTTGCTGTAGCCTTCTGCGAATGCTCAATAGCTTCATCCATAATATCCTTAACCTCTGCAACGGATACGGAATGATCCTCTCTTTGCATCACATCGATACGGCTATAAAGAGCCAAGATTCCCATCTCATCCAACTTGTATCCGTTTTCCTTTGCATAGGTCTGTCCAAAGGTTACCAGTTCATCGTTGATGAATACCGGAAGTTCCAGCTTAGACGTAAATTTCTTACGGAAGTCCGGATGGGCTGTCATAATACGCTCCAGAGGTTTTCTCTGATCCTCCAATACGAAGAGCAACTCTCCTGTCTTCTTCTCCATCAAGTAGTTAAGTTCCTTAATGGTTCTGGAATTAAGCTTACCAGCCTTCTCAATGATAATGGCACCTCCACGAAGCTTCTGGATAATATTGGTAAGTTCCTTTTTATTTAAGGAATCACCAGTTACGATTGCAACCTTACCTTGTTTTAGATTTCTCTGCTTCTGGATGGCCTTTACAATGTCAACCGCAAGAACAGTCTTACCGGAACCTTTACGACCTGCAATAATCAAGTTACCAGTCTTTGAAGTCCCCTCTCTCTGGGCTCTTCTATCATTGTCAAGAACTGTTACTAACTGTTCACTCATACCTCTTACCGGTACGAAATAGGAGAATAATTTCTTCTGATCCTCTGTAAGACCGGCCTTTAATCCAATCTCACTAGTTGCACTAAGATCATAACGACCGGTTACAACAAATCCTGTATCAAATGGAACTCCACTTCCTTTAGATTTCTTAATTCTCTCCTGAATCTCTTCTTCAGAAGGCTCTTCAATCTCAAGATCTTCCAGAGAAATCTTTTCTTCCTCCTCCGGCTCTTCTGTCTCAAGATCCCCTTCTTCGAAATCTTTTTCCTCCAGCTCATCCTCTTCAAAGTCATCATCTTCGAAATCGTCCTCAAAGTCCGCATCAAAATCGTCCTCAAAGTCATCATCAAAACCGATGTCGTCAAATTCTCTAAACTCATCGATCTCTTCGATTTCGTTCTCTAGGTCCGGAATCTCTACGTCCTTATCCTCTGATTCCTCTTCTACCTCAAAGTCTGTTTCGGGAATTTCTTCTTTCAAAATCTCAGCTTCTGGACTTTCTTCCTCTAAATCAGCATCTTCCAGATCCTCTTCCTGGAAATCTTCCTCAAAGTCAGCGTCTTCAAAATCTTCTTCCTGGAAATCTTCTTCCCCAAAGTCAGCCTCTTCAAAATCTTCTTCCTGAAGCTCCTCCTCGAAATCTTCTCCGAAGTCCTCTTCTTCTACTTCTTCAAGGTCATTATGGAGGTCTTCTTCCTCTATGTCTTCTTTATAGTCTTCTACTTCAAGAGCTGGCTCCTCCTCTTCCAGCTCTATCTCCCGGAAATCTTCCATGATGGTTTCTTCTGCCTCTTCCTCAAAGTCCTCATCATCAAAATCAGCTTCCTGAAGTTCCTCTTCTTCGAAATCTTCTTCCTCAAAGTCAGCCTCATCAAAATCCTCTTCCTGAAGGTCTTCCTCTTCGAAGTCAACCTCTTCTAGATCCTCTTCCTGAAGGTCTTCCTCTTCGAAATCCTCCTCTTCCCAGTCCTCCTCTGAATTCAGGTCCGCCAGCAATTTATCATCTACAGAAATTATCTTTGTAGCTTCTAAGGATACTTTCCTCTCCTCTGTCTCATCACTAGCAATTTTTTCCGCTTCAATCTCTTCTTTGGATTCCGGTTCCTCATCTAACTCAGCCATTAATTGATGAAGTTCCTCTTCCGAAATCTCTTGGGGTTCTTCCTTCGGGAACTTTTCTTTTATCTCCTCTTCTGAAAGAACTCCTGCCTCTAATGCAAGATTTGCAATTTCCTCAGAAGCAATTCTTCTTGCTTCTTCCTCCTCTGCCTTCTTGGCTGCTTCTTCCTCTGCTGCCTTCTTAGCTGCTTCTTCCTCTGCTGCCTTCTTAGCTGCTTCCTCTTCCGCTGCCTTTCTTGCTGCTTCTTCCTCTTCTGCCTTTCTTGCTGCTTCTTCCTCTGCTGCCTTCCTAGCCGCTTCCTCTGCTGCCTTTCTTGCTGCTTCTTCCTCTTCTGCTAGCTTTCTAGCCTCTTCCGCCTCCGCTGCTTTACGCTCTACCTCTAAGCGTTCTTCCTCTAACCGACGTTCTGCATCTGCCCGTTCTTTGGAAAGTCGCTCTTGATCTTCTTCTTTTTGTTTCTCAATGGCTTCCGCATTTTCTTTTTGCTTCTCTTCCCATTCTTGAAGAATCTCATCAATCATCATCTGACCATTTACTCGAAGTTCTTCATCCTTCTCCTTCATAGCCTTTTCTTCAATGTTAATACCACTGGCAATAGCCATTCCGGCTCTTACAGCCTCCTGTAATGAAGACCCTGTAACTACATTTGTAATAGCAGAATGTCTCTCTTCCTTTTCATGAGCCACAATCGGTGCAGTCGGCGGTGTCATACTTATGGTCTCATCCTTCTCTACCTCGGAAATTACTTCCCTTAAATTTGCAGCCTTTGGAGCTTCCGTTTTCTCGATCTGACTAAGAGGACTAGTCTTAGCTTTTGGAATTTCTTTCGGCGGCTCCTGTACTGGTGCCTTCTTTGGAGCTCCCGGACGATTATCATATTTTTGCTGCTGCAAAGGTGTAAGAGGCTTATATTTCATCTTAAGCTCCATGGCCTTGTAAACATATTTGCCTTCACTAAACCATAAAATCAAATCATCACATTCTTCCAGGCACTCCGATGTCATGCCGGCCTCATGATAAAGCTTAGCCAATTCGTATGCCCACTTTTCAATGTATTCAGCCTTCTTAAAATCTTCCAAGGCAGAAATCTGATCTGTCAAAGGAGCTTCCTGAGCTTTCAAAATTTTATATTTTAAAATATATTGATTGGGATCTCTCGGTGCTAACTTCACAAATTCTTCATAGCAATCAGAAGCCTCTTCGATGTCATTCAGCTTCAAGGCTAAAGTTCCTAATCTGTAAATAATCTTTCTGCTTCCGGGAGATCGATCGAAAGCCACCAGAAGAATATCTCTGCTCTTTCCATTCTCTCCATTATATTCATAAATCTCACTAACAGAACTTAACATAGAAGCGCTTTTTACTCTTCGCCAGTCAATGGTGTCAGCGATTTCCATGGCTTTTTGGTATTGTTTTCTCTCAACATAACCAAGCATTTGCTCGGTTTTTACCTTATATTCATATTTATCCAAATCTCTCACCTCAATATAATTTTGTATCTATCTAATGCTATAGTTATACGTTTAAATTCTAGCACAACGCCCCATTGATGTCAAAAAATAGTAGACGTTTCTACCAACTTTCACAAAATTGTAAAACCAAAAAAGACAGGCAAAAAACTATCGTTTTTACCTGCCTTCAAGGCTTTATTTAAATAAATTTATGAATTTCTCCACCAGGCTGGTGTCCTCCGTCTTGCTCGCCGTCTCCGTAGCTTTTTCTTCTTCCTGAATTTCCTGGGTTTTAATAACAAACTGCACCGAATCAATCTTTCCGTTCTTTTCTGAAACAAAGGAATTCGTGGAAGAATCTCCTCCGGAAAGGGAATCTAACATATCATCGATGGCATCCTGAATCTTGCTATCCATTCCCTTTGTCTCATCATAAAATTCCTGGGTACCTCCCTGTAACTGACTGGCTCCATCCTTCAAGCTTAAGCTTCCCTGATAAAGATCATTGGTTCCACTTTTTAATGTCTGGGATCCACTTAAAAGTTGCTTGCTTCCACTTAATAGATTGGTGGTTCCAGAATTAATCTGCCCGTAAGCTTGTGTAATAGTAGTCACTCCTTCTGCGTAGGAATTGATACCTTGATCCAATTTTTCATAATTTTCTGTAAGACTATCAATGCCTTCTTTCAATGCACTTGCATTTTCGGATAGGCCTGATAAAGTTGTAGAAAGCTGTCCTATAGCACTATCAAAACTTGCGTAATTTTCATTTAACTGGGACAAGCCTGCCACTAGGTCACCCGCTCCCTGAGACAGGCTACTTAAGTACTGGTCTGTTCCACTAAGAGCCGCGCAATTTCCCTGCAATAGGCTGATAATCTGGGTCAGGCTATATACCTGGGCCTGCATGTTTGCAACCTGCTGCTGGTAAAGCTCGTTGGTTCCATAATCTTCCATACTTTCTAATGCTGCAATGGAAGTATTTAATTCACTAATCTGTCCCGATATTGTATCTATAGCAGAGCTATTTCCTGCCTGAAGCTGGTCTAAATCCAAACCATTTGCCAACATCACTGACTTATATCCTTCATACGATATACCAGACTGGAGCCTTTCTGCTCCAGAATATGCACTTGCAATTCCCTCTTTAATGGCCGCGGAGCTTGCAGTCAGCTGTTCTAACTGGCTGGTATCTGCAGAAATATTGGAAAGCTTTGCCTTTATAGTCTGCAAAGCTTCTAAGACTTCCCCGGATCCCCCTGTCAAGCTAGAAGACTGGCTATCTAAGGTATCCAAGGCTGCCTGCATATTGGTCACTCCGCTTTTTAGGGTCTCAAGTCCAGAATCTAAATAATCTATGCCCTCATCTAAGGAATAAGCTCCATTTAAAAGACTACTACTGCCATCTGCCAGGCTAACCGTTCCCTCAGACAGTGTAGTCGCTCCGTCATTTAACTCTTTTGTTGCTTCCATGATTTCACTTACTTTTTCCATCAGTTCATCATCATCAATATCCACATTCAGATTCATTTTTACGCCATTGATAGTCACAGCATCCATCTTGAAATCTTTGACATCTGCTGTCACTTCTGCATCCAGTCCCTTTCCAGGCAGGATGGTGTAACTGATCTGCTTGTCAGAACCTACATTTGCCAGGGTAGCTCCATCTGCTGTAATATTTTCACAATTTTCTGTATCTAGTGCCATAGTTACCATCAATGCACAAGTATCATAAAAGTCTCCGGAACACTCTTCATTCTTATTAATTGCAAAATGAATCTTAAGGGCTCCGGATTTTCCTCCTAAGTCCTCCGGTGCAATAGTCTTGCCATCCAAGGAATAAGTAATTTGAATGTCCCATGGGATTTCTGTGTCCTTCATGGTTCCCTGATAATAGACTTTTTCCTTATCTGTGGAAAAACTTACAGTATCCCCATTTTGGCTAATCTGATCTGTTGTATTCAACATTTTTACCCCACTGTAATCTCCGTAATCCGTGACCTTTCCCTTGCCGAAAATGTTAACGGCGTTTACATTTTCCACATCTCCCCTTGCATCAGTCATAATATAAATGACCTCTTCTTTTTGACTTTCCCTATCACTTGTACTCTCTGCTGCAAATGCAGTATCCCCTGTCATTCCTAGGGTTCCCATAGTTACCATAACCGCCATAGTTCCTGCAAGAATTCTATTTTTATTCATATCTGACATCCTTTCTCTTATCTTCTATCCCTTTATTTTCTACCAACACAGGAACATCTTTTTTCTTTTTTACAAAAGCACCATCAAATAAATACAGCATTCCCGGCAAGACAAATAAGACAATGATCAATGAACAAAGAGTGCCTTTGCCTAGGAAAAATCCTAGCTGGGATAACAAACCGTGACTGGAAATAATACCAAGCAGGAATCCAATTATTGTCAGGGCACTGCCTGAAGTAAGAATAGATACTGTAACCGCCGACAAAGTATGTACAACTGCCTCCTTCTTGCCCATAATCTGCCTGCTTTCTCTATAACGTTCTGTCAAAAGAATTGCGTAGTCTACCGTAGCGCCCAATTGTACGGAACTTATGATCAGATAGGCGATATAGAAAATACTCTTTCCTGTAAAATAGGGAATAGAAAGATTGATCCATATAGCATTTTCAATTGCAAGAACCAGAAGAACCGGCAGGATCACAGATTTCATAGTTAGTAAAAGAACTAGGAACACAGCCCCAATGGCGATTAAATTTACCTTCTCCATATCCTGAGTAACGGTATCCATAAGGTCATAGGTAGACACTCCTTCACCGGCCAAATACCAATCTCCCGGAAAATACTTTTCTGCAGTATTTCTTATTTTCTTTACTAAGGCAAAGGTCTCATCTCCCTCATATTCCGCATCAAGGGAAAGCACCATTCTGGTATAGGTATCCGAGCACAATTTTGAATAGGTTTCTTCGTCTAAATAACTTTCCGGTATCTCCATTCCAACGGTATCTACATAGGAAATAATTCCTGTAACCTGGGGTAGTTTATGAAGGGCCTGGGAAAGTTCTTCCTGCCGAGCCTTATCTTCCTTTGGAACCATAAGCACATAGGTATCACTCTTACCGAATATTTCTTCAATCTCTGCAGTATCTGCGCCTGTCTGGGTCTTTTCATTAAAAATCTTAGAGGCCCCGTAATAAAAACTATTGGCATTAGATGCCAGATAGGATGGCACTATGGTAAAAGCAAATAGTATCATCACCGGAATCATAAGCTTCTGCACAAACTTTCCAAATTTTGTAAAAGATGGCAAAAAAACTTTATGCTCTAACTTATCCAACCACTTATAAGTAGTAAGCACCAAACAAGGCATAAAGGTAAATACCGTAAGCAAACTGATAGCAATTCCTTTTGCAAGAGCTCTTCCGAGATCTGGTCCAATCTGAAATTGCATGATACAGAGCGCTAAAAATCCAATAACTGTAGTAAGACCACTGGATAAAATTGAAGAAGTTGACATGCAAAGGGCATCCACCATAGCCTTCTTTGCATCAGACTCCCTTCTTCTGCACTCTGTAAAACGATGAATTAGAAACACGGAATAGTCCAAAGAAACCGCAAGCTGCAAAATATTCCCTGCTGCATTGGTTACAAAGGAAATTTCCCCAAAAAACAAATTGGTTCCTGCATTAATAATGATGGCAACTCCCAAGCCTACCATAACAATCACAGGCTCAAACCAGGAAGTGGTGGTAAGTATCAATATAAAAAATGCAAACAGAACTCCAATACCTGCAATTTTAGAAATCTCCTTTACAGTACTGGCAGTTGCTGCCGCCGTTGATACCGCACTTCCTGTCATGGCATTGTCATCACCGATAATTTCTCTAATATCAGCTATAGCCTCAGATCGTTTCTCCTCTTTAACTGTAACAGACATAAGAGCATTGCCGTCTTTGTAATAATTTTCAACCGTATCAGAATCAAGGGCTTCCAAAGGTACATCTACAGAGGCAGAATCGTCTAGCCAGGTTACATCAGTAACTCCGTCAACCTCTTTAATTTTCTCCTTATATTCCAAAGCCTCAGGAAGCGTAACATTCTTAATCATGACCCTGGCATTTGGAACTCCTCCGTCAAATTCTTGCTCCATAAGATCTAAGGCCACCGTAGAAGCACTGCTTTCCGGAAGATAATCATTCATATCATAATTTACTGAAATCTGTGTCTTCATGATTGCACTTATAATAAAGGCCAATCCATACAAGACAAGAATTAGTTTTTGGTGATTCACCACCCACTTATAAACTTTTCTCATTTCTTACCCTCCCCTATGCAAGGGCATTATAAATAAGATTCTTCTTAAATTCCTTGGTCAAATGCCCCTCAAATGGGTAAATATGGACAGATCTCCCAAATTGATGGTCAAATGTGGAAAACTTTAGGTTTTTATTTTGATGGACAGTTGTATAATAGACGGAAGAAGGAGGGGCTATCATGACTCACGAAGAATCATCACTACAAACAAAAACAATGCTTTGCACTTCTCTGAAAAAAATTATGAGGCACAAAGCATTTTCAAAAATAACGGTTACGGAGCTTATTAAAGATTGCAATCTGAATCGCAAAACCTTCTATTATCATTTTGAAGATATCTACGGATTATTGAAATGGATGCTAGAGCAAGAAGCCTTTAAGGTAATTGAACAGTTTGATGTGTTGACAGATTACAAAGAAGCCTTTGATTTTATACTAGATTATGTAAATGAAAATGCATATTTCCTTAATTGCATTTATGATTCTATTGGCCGCGATCAGTTAAAGCGATTTTTTTATAAGGATTTTATCGGGCTAATGGAAAAAATAATTCGAGATACTGAAGAGCGAATGAATCTATCCATTGACGATCATTATCGGTCTTTTCTGTGCTGCTTTTACACAGAAGCCATTGCTGGAATGTTAATTGATTTATTTCAGAAACCAGAAATCTGTGACAGGGAAAAGACCTTTGAATATTTCTCAGTAATTATCTATAATTCCCTTCCTGCAGTATTAGCAGGAAATTCCGTCGAAATTTCTTAGATAAACAAAAAAGACTTTGACCATTTTGATCAAAGTCTTTTTATTAAATAAAAAATGCCCAGAGCCGGAATCGAACCAGCGACACGAGGATTTTCAGTCCTCTGCTCTACCAACTGAGCTATCTGGGCATATGAGTAAATAATTTACTCAAATTGCGGGGGCAGGATTTGAACCTACGACCTTCGGGTTATGAGCCCGACGAGCTTCCAGACTGCTCCACCCCGCGACATTCAATTAAATTCTCAAAAGAGAAAAGCCGATGATCGGACTCGAACCGATAACCTGCTGATTACAAATCAGCTGCTC
>CAVAKZ010000053.1:0-12985 GCA_963589425.1 Parabacteroides distasonis
CACGTATCTTATGCGTTTACAGAAGTTGCCGCTATCTATCCTATCACCCCTTCTTCTGTTATGGCAGAAGTCAGTGACGAATGGGCAGTTGCCGGAAGAAAGAATGTCTTCGGGGAACCTGTTCAGATTACAGAGATGCAATCCGAGGCCGGAGCAGCAGGTACTGTTCATGGTTCTCTGGCATCAGGTGCTTTAACAACTACCTACACAGCTTCTCAGGGGCTTCTTCTTATGATTCCTAACCTTTACAAGATTGCCGGTGAGAGACTTCCGGGTGTTTTCCATGTTTCAGCTCGTGCCGTATCAAGCCACGCTCTGAACATCTTCGGTGATCACTCCGATGTTTACGCCTGTCGTCAGACTGGTGTAGCAATGCTTTGCGAATCCAGTGTTCAGGAAGTTATGGACCTTGCTCCGGTTGCTCACCTTGCAGCTATCGAGGGACGACTTCCATTTATCAACTTCTTTGATGGATTCCGTACTTCTCACGAGATCCAGAAGATTGAGACTTGGGATTATGAAGATCTGAAGGATATGCTGGACATGGATGCTGTTAAGAAGTTTAAAGATGATGTCTTCAGCCCAGAGAACCCATATCAGATGGGATCTGCTCAGAACCCTGATATTTTCTTCCAGGCTAGAGAGTCTATCAACGGTGCTTATGATGCAATGCCTGCTATCGTTCAGAAGCAGATGGACAAGATCAATGCTAAACTTGGAACAGACTACAAGTTATTTAACTACTACGGAGCTCCGGACGCTGAGAGCGTTATCGTAGCTATGGGATCTGTATGCGAGACTATCGATGAGACTATTGATTATCTTCTTGCTCGCGGCGAAAAAGTCGGCGTAGTTAAGGTTCGTCTCTATCGTCCATTCTACCCACAGGCTTTGATTGATGTTATTCCAGAGACTGTTAAGCAGATCAATGTTTTGGATCGTACTAAAGAGCCTGGAGCTCTTGGAGAGCCACTTTACCTTGATGTTGTTGCAGCATTAAAGGGATCTAAATTCGAGAATGTTCCTGTTAATGGCGGACGTTATGGTCTTGGTTCTAAGAACACAACTCCGGGACAGATCATTTCCGTATTTAACAATACAGAGAAGAAAGAATTCACCATCGGTATCGTGGATGATGTTACTAACCTTTCTCTTGAAGTTAAGGAGAATCCAGTTACTACTCCGGAAGGAACTATCAGCTGTAAGTTCTGGGGACTTGGTTCTGACGGTACTGTAGGTGCTAACAAGAACTCTATCAAGATCATTGGTGATAATACAGACATGTATGCTCAGGCTTACTTTGACTATGACTCTAAGAAGTCCGGTGGTGTTACTGTATCTCACCTTCGTTTCGGAAAGAAGCCAATTCGTTCTACATACTTAATTGAGCAGGGTAACTTTATTGCCTGTCATAATCCTTCTTATATCAAGAAGTATGACATTGCTCAGGACTTGGTTGACGGTGGTATCTTCTTATTAAACTGCCCATGGACTGTAGAGCAGTTAGAGGATGAGATCCCAGCAAAGACAAAGCGTTTCATTGCTGAGCACAACATCCAGTTCTACATTATCAATGGTATTGCCATCGGTAAGGAAATCGGACTTGGCGGACGTATCAATACTGTCCTTCAGTCAGCATTCTTCAAGCTTGCCAATATTATTCCTGAGGAGACTGCTATCGAGCTTATGAAGGCAGCTGCTAAGA
This sequence comes from Parabacteroides distasonis, assembly GCA_963589425.1. Classification (GTDB taxonomy): domain Bacteria; phylum Bacillota; class Clostridia; order Lachnospirales; family Lachnospiraceae; genus CAKRJP01. The sequence continues at coordinate 1,706 of CAVAKZ010000053.1, forward strand.
AGTCTTATGGCAAGAAGGGTGATGACGTAGTTAAGATGAACTACGATGCTATCGAAGCAGGCGCACAGAGAATTGTTAAGGTTGATGTACCAGCTTCTTGGGCTTCTGCAGAAGAGGATGCTACAGAAGCACACAAGGTTACCGGACCTCGTGCAGATGCTGTTGATTTTGCAAACAACATTCAGGCAAAGGTTAATGGTCAGCAGGGTAATAAACTTGCAGTTTCTGACCTCGTAAAATATCAGACAGGTTGTACACCTTCCGGTACTTCTGCATTTGAGAAACGTGGTATCGCAACAGACGTTCCTGTTTGGGATTCTTCAAAATGTATCCAGTGTAACCGTTGTTCTTATGTTTGCCCACATGCTGCAATCCGTCCTGTAGCTCTTACTGAAGAAGAAGTTGCTGCTGCTCCGGAAGGAATGGCTTGTGCTAACATGACAGGTATGCCAGATTACAAGTACAGCATGGCTGTTTCTGTATTTGACTGTACCGGATGCGGATCTTGTGCTAACGTTTGTCCCGCAAAGGAAAAAGCACTTAAGATGGAAACATTTGATGAAGAGCATCAGGAAGCTCAGAAGTACTTCGATTATGCAGTAACTCTTGAAGACAAGGAAGACGTTATTGAGAAATTCAAGCTTGGAAGTGTTAAGGGAAGCCAGTTCCGTCAGCCACTCCTTGAGTTCTCAGGAGCTTGTGCCGGTTGTGGTGAGACACCTTACGCAAAACTTTTAACCCAGCTCTTTGGTGATAGAATGTACATCGGTAATGCAACCGGATGTTCAAGTATTTGGGGTAACTCATCTCCTTCAACACCTTATACTGTAAACAAGGCTGGTAAGGGACCTGCATGGTCTAATTCCCTCTTCGAGGATGCTGCAGAGTTCGGATATGGTATGTATCTTGGACAGAAGGCAATCAGAAAAGAACTGAAGCACAAGGTAGAAGCTATTATGGCAGAGAAGGACAGCCTGAAGGAAGCTGGACAGAACTATCTGGATACCTTCACATCAGGAGCTACCAACGGAAAAGCAACTGACGCTCTTGTAGCTGCTTTGGAAGCTGATGGATCAGAAGCTGCTAAGGCTATCTTAGATCAGAAAGATTTCCTTTCTAAGAAATCTCAGTGGATCTTCGGTGGTGACGGATGGGCTTACGATATCGGATTCGGTGGTCTTGATCACGTACTTGCTTCCGGCGAGGATATTAACATCATGGTATTCGATACAGAGGTTTACTCTAACACAGGTGGACAGTCTTCTAAGTCTACACCTACAGGTGCTGTTGCACAGTTCGCTGCCGGTGGAAAGGGAACTAAGAAGAAAGACCTTGCCGGTATTGCAATGAGCTATGGTTATGTATATGTAGCTTCCATCTCTATGGGTGCTGATTACAACCAGTGCGTTAAGGCTATGATGGAGGCTGAGGCTTACGAAGGACCTTCTATCATCATTGCTTACGCTCCATGTATCAACCACGGTATCAAGAAGGGTATGTCTAAGGCAATGACAGAGGAAGAATTAGCTGTTAAGTCCGGTTACTGGCATACATACCGTTACAACCCACAGCTTGTAGGAACAGGCAAATCTGCCTTCTCCCTTGACTCTAAGGCTCCAACCGAGGATTACAAGTCCTTCCTTGACGGAGAAGTTCGTTACAACGCACTCCGCAAAGTGGATCCTGAGAAAGCCGAAAAATTGTTTGCTGAATCAGAGAAAGAAGCAGGCGATCGTTACGAGCATCTTAAGAAGCTTGTTGCTTTCTACGGAGAAGACTAAATCCATAAAACTTTATAAAAAGTCAATTAAAAAAGCTACCCTGCCAACTTCGGTTGGTTGGGTAGCTTTTTAATTAACACATTGCTGTCAGACACTATTAAATTCTAATTCATTTACTTTATAAAATTACTACAAATCATTCATCAACAGCCATTTCCAAATCGGAATCACCTCAATACAAATGCCTTCGCAGTCAAGAACGGCCTCTTCACTATTGGTAATCAAAATACATTTAGAGTCTGGTATGAAATTATTTAACTTAACAAAAGCCCGGGTTTCACGTTCTCGTGTATCTATATTGTCTAACACCTGCATACTGACCTGGATAGCCAGATTTTCTGACGGAACATAAAAATCGATTTCAACATTATTTTCAAAGAAGTAAACATTTTCTACTCCGTTACGACGAATTAGTTCGATGGCGACAAGATTTTCCAACTGAGCAGATTTACAGTCTAGTAACATAAGCCCCAGAAGTCCGGTATCCATGAAATAGTATTTAGGAGACGTCTCTTTTTCTACCAGCTTTGCAGCATAATTTTGCAGAGTAAAAAGCAAATAGGAGCCTGTCATGTAGCCAACATAATTAATTACCGTTTGTTTGCCAATAGATGTTCCTGTACTTTTTAATATGTTAGTCAGCCTGCTGAAAGATATAGGTTTGGTAATGGACTCGGCAATCTTTTTTAAAATCAATCTCACAGCAAAGTCATTGGTAATTTTATTTCTTGTTATAATATCACCAAGATACAGGGTCTGATAGATGCTGTTCAAAAAAGCTCTTTTATTTTTTATTTCTGTTAATTCAGGAAAAGCTCCATATGTTACATATTGATCATACAGACTTTGCACATCTGCTTTATCTCTGGTGCTGATCACATCCAGATAATTCTTTTTCATATGATTGGCAATCAGATATTCTGAGAAAGAATATGGATAAATATTCATAATCACAAAGCGTCCGCCAAGCGTAGATGCAATTTCACTGCTTAACATTTTACTGTTGCTGCCTGTTATATTAATCCGATACTTCATATCTGCAATTCTACGAACAAATTTTTCCCATCCAGAGATATTTTGAATTTCGTCTAAGAATAAATATGGTTTAACATCAGTTTCAGATATCTCTAACCCGATTTCTAAAATAAGATTTAAGTCAGCGGAGGTCATTTCCAGAAGACGTTCATCTTCAAAGTTTACATAAACGATTTGAGACAAAGGAATTCCATTTGCCTCCAATTGTTTTATCTGTTGATACATCATATAGGATTTTCCCGTTCTGCGAATGCCAACAAAACAGTAGTTGACATTTTCTTCCAGAGGGTAATGTCTGGAAATTAGTGGATTATTAAGGTAAATTTCTTTTTGGTCAATTATGATTTGTTTTAAATTATCTCTATTCACAGCAGGCCTCCATCTACACAAAACAATTATAATATATTTTTGTCTTGCAAGCAAGACAAAAAGCACTTGAAACATTTCACAAAGAGAACAGAAATGAATCAAATTCAAGGAACTGACAAAGTTATGGGGAATTTCTATATTTTCGTGGTGTCACTCCATACTTCTGCTTAAATGCCTTAATAAAATGACTACAGTCACAAAACCCTGTCTCCTGGCTTATGTAAGTCAGATCAAAATCCGTAAAGCGCAGCAGGTCCTCTGCCTTTTGCAATCTCACCGCAAGAATCATTTCCTTGCAGGTCTGCCCATAGTATTCCTTGAATTTTGCAGCAAAATAGGAGTAGCTCATACGGAATTTTCTTGCCAGATCCTCCACCGAGATGTCTTCCTGGTAATGTCCAAAAATGTATTCTGACACTTCCGCAAATTTTTCATTTAAGTTGCTTTCCTTATAAAGGATCTCCACAAAATAATGCCAGTGGGGGAAGTATGGAAAATACAGTCGATGTCTGGGCATCAAACAAAAAGGCTTCAAAAGGGTTATTTAGTGTATCTAAATATTCAAAATAGGGTTTCATCTCTTTTTACCATCATAGATTTTTACAATTTTTAAATAGATTCATTATATCATCTTATATACTCACATGATATACTTTCCACCGAAAACATAAAATACACAGGAGGTTTTTACAAAAATGATGACCCCAAATCCACTTGGCTATATCAAGGGAATCACCTTTGCCCCCTTTCACAAGCGGGGTTCCCTTTCTACCCAAACTGCCTTGGACAGTTTTGATTATATGATTCAACATACTGCTGCCGATTTTGTGATCCTGGCCCCTGTCGGCCTGCAAGATCACGCCCACTCTGAAGAGATTTACTATAACTCCAGTGCCACATTTACGGATGAGGAGTTAATTCATATGATTCGCTATGCCAAAAGCAAGGGCATCCGTGTGGGTCTAAAGCCTACTGTCAATTGCAAAAACGGCGTCTGGCGAGCCTATATCAGCTTCTTTGAAAAGGATGTGCCCTGCGAGCCCAAGTGGAGCAATTGGTTTGCCTCTTACACAAACTTCCAGACCCATTATGCGAAAATTGGCCAGGCAGAACAATGTGAGCTTTTTATTGCTGGATGTGAAATGGTCATGACCGAACACCGAAGTAAGGAATGGCGGGATCTTATTGCAGCCATCCGAAAATCTTATCAGGGCCTGGTTTCCTATAATACGGATAAATACCAGGAAGAAAATATAAGCTGGTGGGATTGTGTTGACATAATCTCTTCCAGCGGATACTACCCTATAGATCAGTGGGACCAAGAACTCGACCGCATCGAGAAAATCGTGCAGAAATTTAAGAAACCTTTTTTCTTCGCCGAAGCAGGCTGTATGTCCAGAGAAGGATCCTCCCTGGTACCAAACAACTGGACGATCCAGGGTCCCTTGCGACTTGAAGAACAGCCTGATTGGTATAAGGCCATGTTCGAGGCTTGTAAAAGGCGGCCATGGGTTAGCGGTTTTGCCCTGTGGGAATGGGCACCGGTTCTCCCTTCCAAAAGCACTGCGGCAAGAGATAGCAGTTATGAAATCTGTAACAAACCGGTTCAGGAGGTTGTTAAGCACTATTATGAGCAAGACAGTAGAAAATAATAAGCCCCTGCAATGGTCAGAGCAAGACCTTTGGCAGGAAGAGGCCGACCTTATGCATATCTTCCGCCAGAATAGAAAAAGCAATCTCCGCACCCTTCTTTCTCTTTTCGAGGGACACTATGGGGCCCTGGGAGCTTCCATTTTCTTTTTTATTATTAAGCACTCCCCCACCTGGGTCCTGCCAATTGTCACGGCTAACATTATCAATGTCGTAACGGACCACAGGGGGAATATGATGAAAATTCTGGTTCTAAATACCCTTCTTATGATTGTATTTTTGGTCCAGAATATCCCTACCAACTATATCCATACCTGGCTCTATGCTAAAACAGTAAGGACAGTAGAGAAGGAACTGAGGGAGGCTTTGGTATGCAAACTCCAGCAGCTGTCCATTACCTATCACAAGGAAATGCAATCCGGAAGGCTCCAGTCGAAAATCATGCGGGATGTGGAACAGGTCCAAAACCTGGCGTCTCAGATTTTCATTTCCCTCTTGACCATTATCCTAAATATCGGGGTATCTTTCGGGGTGGTGATCTTCAAAAGCCGCCTTGTTTTTCTCTTCTTCCTCTGCACCATACCGGTTTCTGTTCTGATCATTGTAGGTTTTAAAGGCAAAATAAAAAACCACAACCGAGCCTTCCGAAAGGAAATGGAACTATTCTGGAATGTGGATCCTATGAAAAATTGATGGAGAAAAAAGGGGCCTTTTATCAGATGGAAAAAATGTAAGGCTTCCTATTACAATTGTCGACAAAAAAAGGGATGAATTCCTCTGTCTGTCAGGAATTCATCCCTTATATGGCAACCTATAGCAACTACCCTGATCTTTAGGAGATCCTTCCCTTCTCCATTTCATACACCACATCTGCTACATTCATAGTAGATACCCTGTGGGATACTAGGACAAGGGTTTTCTTTTTGGCCGATTCTTTCAAGGACTTTAGGATAATTCCTTCGTTCAGGGAATCCAGATTACTGGTGGGCTCATCCAAAAGAATCATATCTGCATCGTGTAAAAATGCTCTTGCAATCCCAATTCTCTGTTTTTCCCCTCCGGATAGAGTGTCTCCTAACTCACCAACCTCTGTATCATATCCCTTTGGAAGAGTCATGATAAACTCGTGGATAGAAGCCTTTCTTGCAGCCTCCATAATTTCTTCCCTAGAAGCTCCAGCTTTTGCAATTCCAATATTATTTGCAATAGAATCGTGGAACAAGTGGGTTTCCTGGGTTACATAGCTTTCTAGATCTCTTAAGTGTTTTGTAGGAATCTCCCGTACATCGACGCCATCCACCGACACCTGACCCTCCTGAACATCCCAGAACCGCATTAATAATTTTAGAAGCGTAGATTTTCCGGAACCACTGGCGCCATGAATACCGGTAATCTTTCCCGGCTCTAATTTTAATGAATACTTATCCAAAATTATTTCTTCACCATAGGCGAAAGTAACATTATCCGCCTGGGCTCCTGTAAATTCACATTTTTCTTTCTCTGGGGCAGAGTTTTCCACATCCCCCGGGATTTCTTCCACCAAAGGAGTTTCTTCTAAAAGAGAAAGGACACGCTCACCACTTGCCAAGGTTTGATTTAAGTTATTGGAAAGACTTGAAAGTGCCACTACCGGTCCAAAAGATCCCATCATGGCAATGGTGCAGGTTAAGATTCCCTCGAATCCCATCTCCCCTTTTTCATACAGCCAGATTGTAAGAGCCAACATTCCAAAGGAAGCAAGCAAGATCATCATATTGGTAAAAGATCTCTGAGACCCTTCCATCTTACTTAAATCCTCCTGCATACCAGCAAGATTTTTGGAGCGTTCTGTCATTTGATCTTTTCTCTTCTCACCCTGTCCGTACTGAATCGTCTCGTCCAGGCCACGAAGGGAGTCCAAAACAAAGCTGTTCAATTCACCAAAATTCGTCCGAAACTCCATCCCTTTCTGGCAGCCACGCTTCCCATTCCACATAGGGATGACCAGGCCTACAATAAGGTAAGCGCACAAGGCAAGAAGCCCTGCAAGCCAATGGTAGTTGCCAATAAAGATCACCATAATGATAGAGGTTAAACTTGCAATCGCAATAGGGGAAATGGTGTGGGCATAGAAAACTTCCAGCAATTCGATATCCGTAGTAATAATAGAAATCAAATTTCCCTTATCCCGTCCTTCCAACTTCGCCGGACAAAGTTTTCTAAGGGCAGCAAAGACCTTATGGCGAATAATAGCCAACAATTTAAAGGCAATAAAATGATTACAATACTGTTCGGCATAATGCAGGATTCCACGAAGCACAGCAATCAGAATCATTACCGTAATAATCCTTCTCACCGGAGTAAACACAAGCCACATATTCTGAACCGGAACAATCATTCCCGCCACACCAGTGAGAAGACCATGAACCATAATTTGCCCGGCTAAAATCGTAAGAAAAATAGCACACAAGTACCCAAGAGTACCAAGAATAATAGCCGCCAGCATAATATGAAGCAGGGGCTTCACCAGGCCAATAAGGCTCCCCATGATCTGGAGGGCACTTCTTCTTTTCTTAATGGTGTCAGGCACTATTAAATTTTTATTATCTTTCATGATTCAACGCCCTCCTTTCCATAATTTTCCAAGGCCATCTGGCTTTCATAAAGAGATTTGTAGGCACCATTTCGGCCCATCAGTTGTTCGTGTTTTCCACTCTCTACAATCTCTCCATTTTTCAGGAAGTAAATCATATCTGACTTCACTACATTTGCCAGTCTATGGGATATCAAAAGAACAGTTTTTGTTTTTGCCAGCTCATGAATTACTTCCATGATCAGTTCTTCACTTTCTACATCTATGTTGGATGCCGCTTCATCGAAAATATAGACTGCGCTGTCTGTCCGTAGCAGGGCTCTGGCAATTACCAATCTCTGGCACTGCCCGCCGGATAGGTTGCTGGCTTTCTCCAGCAACTGGGTCTGCAAACCATCCTGGGTCTGCAAAAATCCCAAGAGATTTACCTTCTGAAGGACTGCTTCCATTTCTTCTGTAGTGGCATCTGCTTTTGCCATCTTCAAATTTTCTTCTACTGTACCTTTAAACAGATAACTGTTATGGCGAACCAGCACCAAATGCTTCATAAGATCCGCCTCCTTGACATCCTTAAGAGGCAGGCCGCCAATGGTAATTTCTCCTCTGTATCTCCTGTTCTTGCCAGCTAGGATTCCTGCGATAGTGCTTTTTCCACATCCGGACTCCCCCACCAGGGAGACAAAACTTCCTGCCGGTAGATCTAAGTTAATCCCTTTTAAAATTTCCCTGTCTTCTTCATAAGAAAAGTATACATCTTTTAATGAAACATCCAAGGGCCCATCTGGAAGGATTGCTTCTCCTTCTGGAGCTTCCGGCAAATCTAAAATCTTAAAAATCTTATCACTAGCTGCCATTCCATTCATGGCAATATGGAAGAAGGATCCTAAAAGTCTCAGTGGCAGGAAAAACTCACTGGCAAGAAGAACAATACACAAGGTTCCCGCTACTCCAATATTTCCTTTTAAAAATTCTGACACTGCAACAGCCATTCCAATAGCTGCCCCACCATATGCCACAATATCCATGACGCTGGTGGAATTTAACTGCATGGTCAATACCTTCATCGTAATTCTACGAAACTCTTGAGATTCCTCATCCATCTCGTCTGCTTTTTGCTGGTCTGCCTGATAAATCTTCAGCGTAGTAAGGCCCTGTAAATTCTCCAAAAAAGAGTCTCCCAATCCTGTATAAATACTCCAATATTTATTCAGCAATTTTTTTGCTATCTTTTGCACTACCACAATAGAAATCGGAATCAGCGGAACGCAAATCAGCAAAATGGCACTGGCTTTTAAGCTCACCCTGCAAAGAATAACAAATAAGGTCAGGGGGGCCAGCAGGCTATAAAATAGCTGTGGAAGATATTTGCCAAAATATGTTTCCAACTGCTCCACTCCCTCTGTGGATACCTGAACCACCGCTGAAGAAGACACCTGCTCACTGTAGGAAGCTCCAAGCTTTAACATTTTCTCATAAATCTTTTCTCTCAGAATCCGCTTTACGTCCACACAGGCCAGATAAGAAGACCTTGCTCCCATCCGCTCACATAAGAACCGGATAATCACAACCAATACTAATATCAGTATTGTCCTTTCAATCATTGCTAGCCTTACCGACCGGTACACCACCTGTTCCAATAAATTTGCAATAGAAAAGACGGCCACTACCTGGGACAGCAGGGCAGCCCACTGCCACAAAATCGTATAAACGATATATTTTTTTGCGTGGGACAAAAGCCCCACCAGTCTTGTTTTTATCATATCCTCTCCTTATTCAAATTTTATTGCTTTCCTTTTTTCTTTAATACTGCACACCAAATGCCACACTGCCAAAATGGGATGATACAAAAGCATCCGCGGTCCTGAAAATCGCATCACTTGCCGGATTTTCTCTCTCATCTCCGGCTTGTAGCAATGAACCTTACAGTTGGCACAAAATGTCTTCTCCTTCATAAAGGGACATTTCTCGCTGCGAAATCTTGCATAATCCGATAAGGTCTGACAGACAGGACACATTTGTCCTGCCTGTCCATATTCCTCCGGATGATTCTTCCGGCAATATAGCCGGATCATTTCTTCTACAACATACTGTTCCTTCTGCCGTTTCTTTTCTACTCTATCCATCTTAATCTCCACTTTCAAGCAGCCCCTCTTCTGGCTGTTCAGTCTTTACTCTAAAGAAGAAATACAGGAGGTGGCATATCCAAACTACTGCAATACAGATCCTACCAATAGGTACATTCTTCATACAGATAAATCCGATTGCCATAACCACCGTTACCATTCCAATAATCTTGCATTTGGTTCCCATGGTCATAGCTCTTTTTTGAACAAAGCTGTCCAGATGTTTCTTATAAAGATTCGTTCCTACAAACCAATCATGCAGCTTCTTTGAACTCTTGGCAAAGCAAAATAATGTCGCCATATAAAACGGAACCGTTGGCAGAATCGGAAGCACAATTCCAATAGTGCCAAGTCCCAGACAAAGAAAGCCCAGCACGATCCAAAATATTCTCAAAGGATTTTTCATTTCATGTCCTTTCATAAACAAATTCCATTTTTTGTACATATATAACAAAGTTTCACACTTTCTATAATCCGTATTGAATTTAGAATATTCAAAAGTTAAAATGTTCTCAGGCTTATGCCTAAGGTGCTACTTCACGCTAACGTGAATGGCGGTTCGCTTTGTGCGGAGAGTTAAACATTAGCTCCGATTACATAGATTCAACTCTCCTTGAGAGAAATCTAGGAAAGGAGATATTGCCTATGCTGACCATTGGTGACCTTATTGCAGTGATTTCACTGTGTGCGACGTTTTACAGTCTTGGTTACGTGCGTGGAAAGCATGATTCCAAGACACAAAAATAACCGCCCATCGTCCTGAGAAAACATGAGCGGTTATTTTAACTTAACATTATAATCAGGCGAACCGTTATCGGTAGCACCTTTTCTATGATTATACTATCACCGCAACCATCTTATGTCAAATCCCTATTCCATTTTCCACTAAAAAAGCGTAACAGTTCAGCCATGAAGCTCGAATCCGCCACACAGTGGCTACTTCTCGCTTGAGGGCGTCTGCCCTATGTTTACAGAAATCATACTTGCCTTATATAAGCAAGTATGATTTCTGTAAACGCATGGCTGAACTGTTACAAAAAAAGCTCTCACACCGCCAGCACGAACTTCCGGCCACCAACTCTTGTCACACCGAGCTCAATACCATATAGCTCTCTGATACTCTCTTCCGTAATCACTTTCTCCGGATTTCCTTCCACCAGTACCACCCCATCCTTCATTCCTATTACATTATCGGAATAGGCTATGGCCTGATTAATATCATGTAATACCATAATAATGGTTATTCCAAATTCCTGGTTCAGTTTTTTTACCAACTGCAAAATCTCAATCTGGTAGCGGATATCTAAATATGTTGTAGGCTCATCGAGGAACAAGGTCTTTGTTCCCTGGCAAAGGGCCATGGCAATCCATACACGCTGCCGCTGTCCTCCGGAAAGTCTTGCCACTTCCCTGTCCCGATATTCTGTCAGGTTTGTGACTTCCAGAGCCCATTCGATCATCTGCTCATCCTGGGCACTGTTTCCCTGCATCATCTTCTTATGGGGGGTTCTTCCGAATGCCACCAAATTCTCAACGGTAATATCATCCGATGCACTGTTATACTGTTGAACAATCGCAACCTTTCTGGCAAATTCTTTTAAGTTCAGATTCTGGATATTCTTACCCTTGAGAAAAATGTTTCCCTTTCTCGGATATAGGTTCTTTGTCATCAGAGAAAACAATGTGGACTTACCACATCCGTTTGCTCCCATAATCGTTGTAATCTTACCTTCTTCAATCTTCAGGGATA
>CAVAKZ010000054.1:0-12972 GCA_963589425.1 Parabacteroides distasonis
AAAAGCAGTGGCTGGAGAAACAGAATTTCAAGAACACTGCGGAAGATGCTTATACGGGCTGAAAAATGAGGAGATTATCATGTCTGAATGGGAAAGATTACAGCAAGGTCTTATATACAACGACTTTGATGAAGATGGTGGACCTACGTCAATACCCTAGATACAAAAAGTTGAACATCTTCTCCCCATGTCTAAATATAGGGAACTATGTTTATTATGCAGCAAGAGATTCATCTTCGATCTGTTGTAGCGCTCTTTGTCAAGCTAGGTGTCAGTAATTCTGACTTGCATTTTGAATAGATTTTAAAAGAAAAAGTATTGATATTTTTCGTAACAGTGTTATAATAACATTGTTACGAAAAGGAGATGTTTATGAGACACGAGAAAACAGGTGTAACCGAGGCTCTAATTAAAAGTGCTAAGAGAGAATTCCTCACATATGGCTTTAACGATGCCAGTTTGCGCAGGATATCAGCAGACTCTGGTGTAAGTACCAATTCCATATACACTCGTTTTAAGGATAAAGCGGGCTTGTTTGAGGCAGTTGTAGCTACTGCGGCTGATGGCCTTATGGAACTTTATCTGGCACATATTAGGCCGGCTCTTGATGCAATGGATATGGATGTGGCAATACAGCAAGGGAATGAAGGTACAGATGAGGTGCTTGACTACATTTTCCGGTATAAAGAAGAATTTATCCTGCTATTTTGTCATAGCCAGAGTACAAAATATCAGGATTATTTCGACAGGCTCTCTGAAATAGAAGAGAAGTTCTACAGACTTTTTATTGAAAAGTATGCAGCTAAGACAGCCTGTGTGAATGAGTTTTTCATTCATGTTCAGTGCCGGCTGGGATGGCAGTGCATATATGAAATCTTATCTCATGATAAGTCCTACGAGGAAGCAGTTGTTTATATGACCAATGTTCGTCAGTACAATTTTGCAGGATGGAAGGCAGTTATGGGATTATAGGCAGTTACATAAAATTGATAATCCTGACACCGATAAGAGACAGTATTATTTTGTTAAAAGTAATACTGTTAAAAAAATAAACACGAGTAAGCAGAAACTAACTTAAGTAAGGAGGGTTTGTCTTGAAAAAAGGGAAACAAAGAAGTATGTCGAGGCTTATGGAACTAGCAGGAAATCATAAGTATTTTTCTTATGCAGCAGTAGTCCTTGCCGCAGTCAGTGCCGTACTGGCACTTATGCCATTTATTTGCATCTGGAGAATAATCAGAGAAATAATACAGACTGGAGGTGATTATCAGGCTGCTGCACATATTGCAGAATACGGCTGGCAGGCAGTAGGATTTTCTTTGCTTGCAATGGCATTTTATATAGGCTCACTTATGTGTTCTCATAAGGCGGCTTTTCGAGTTCAGGTTAACCTTCGCCTTAAGCTGATGGAGCATATTATGAAACTGCCGATTGGATACGTGGAGTCTCAGGGAACAGGAAAGATCAAAAAGATCGTATTTGATTCTTCTGGAGCTACAGAGACCTTTCTGGCCCATAACTTGCCGGACAAGGTGGTGTCCAAGGTCACACCCATTGCACTTCTAATCATTATGTTTGCCTATGACTGGAAACTGGGAATTATATGCCTGATTCCGGCAATTTTTGCCTTTCTTATTATGGGAACCATGATGATGGGACCTAAGATGGCAGAAGATATGAAGCAGTATCAGAATGCCCTGGAGACCATGTCATCAGAGGCTGTAGAGTATATTCGTGGTATTCCGGTGGTTAAGACATTCGGCCAGAGCCTATTCTCTTTTAAGCGTTTTAAGAATGCCATTGATGCCTACGAAAAATGGACATTAGATTATACAAATGCCATGATGATTCCAATGCTTGGATTTACTACATTTTCCAATGCCATTTTTGCAGCACTTACTGCAGCTGTATTTCTGTTGGGAAAAGGAGGTCTTACAGATTCTCTTATTCTTAGTATTTTGTTTTTTGTATTGATCTCTGCTGTACTTACCACCACGCTTATGAAGGTGGCTTATGCAGGAGAGTCTCAGATACAGGTGGAGGATGCACTAAAGCGAATGGATGAAATACTGGATATTGAGCCCTTGCCAACTGTAGGAGAGAGGGCAGATATACAGGATGCATCTGTGAAAATTTCAGATATCTGCTTTTCTTATGATGCGGATAAAGAGGCAATTTCACATATTTCCATGGATATTGCAGCAGGTCAGCATATAGCCCTGGTAGGACCCTCAGGCGGCGGCAAGACAAGTCTGGCTTCTCTTATTTCTCGTTTCTGGGATGTAGATGAAGGAAGTATCTTAATAGGCGGAGTGAATATAAAGGAGATTCCGACAGAGCAGCTGATGGATACCGTGTCCTATGTGTTTCAGGATAGCAGGCTGCTGAAAACATCAATTCTGGAAAATGTGCGCATGGGAAGGCCGCAAGCTTCAGATAAAGAAGTTTTACAAGCACTGCAAGCAGCCATGTGTACAGACATATTAGAAAAGCTGCCTCAAGGAGTACATACTGTTATTGGGGCAAAGGGGACCTATCTATCCGGAGGAGAGATGCAGCGATTAGCCATAGCAAGAGCCTTCTTGAAAAATGCACCAATACTTATTTTGGATGAAGCTACGGCTTTTGCAGATCCGGACAATGAGGTCATGGTCCAGCAGGCTTTTGAGAATCTGGCAAAGGATAAGACGGTTATTATGATCGCACATCGCCTATCAACAATTATAAATGTAGATAAAATATATGTTCTAAAGGACGGCACCATAGCAGAAGAAGGCAGCCATAGTCATCTGCTTGAACAAAATGCCCTCTACAGTCATATGTGGAGTGAATATAATAAGTCGGTTGACTGGCAGGTGAGAAAGGTAGGTGCATAGCATGATAGAAAATTTAAAACACAGATACGCTTTGTCTGACAGGGGCGCACAACAAATGATTTGGGCATTTTTTACAGTGACATTGTCCGATCTGGTACTTATGCTTCCGGTAGCCCTTATTTACTACCTTGCATCTTATCTTTTACAGGGGGAGCTGCCTGAGAAGGCAAGTGGATTTCTAATAGCCTGTGTTTCGATTTTACTGCTGATATTATTTACCACATATCTTCAGTACAAGGCTACATTCTACTCGACTTATGTAGAAAGCGGCGTGAGAAGGCGGGCGCTGGCAGAGAAGCTAAGAAAACTGCCCCTGTCCTTTTTTAGCAAAAGGGATTTGTCTGATCTGACACACACGATTATGACTGGTTGTGCCACTATAGAAACTGCCAGCTCTCATTGGATACCAGAACTTATAGGGGCGATGATATCCACAACTATAGTAGTCATTGGACTCTTCTTTTTTAACTGGAAAATGGCTATTGCCGCAGTATGGGTTATGCCAATCGCATTTATTATAGTTCTGACATCCAGACGGGGACTAAAAAAAGTACACGAGAAAACCATGAGGGATAAACTATCTTGTGAAGATGGCATTCAGGAGGCTTTGGAGACCATCAGAGATCTGCGGTCAAATAATATGACGGAGAGCTACATGCAGGGCCTGACCGTCAAGATTAAAAATGTAGAGAAAAATTGTATTCATCTGGAGTTTCGCAATGCCGCTTACGTATGCACGGCACAGATGATCTTAAAGCTTGGTATTGGTACTGTAGCAGTGGTAGGAGCTGCGCTTCTGGTAAAAAATGAGATCAATGTCCTTACATTCTTTGCTTTCCTGCTGGTGGTAACCAGAATGTATGAGCCTATGCAGATTGCCTTGCAGAATTTGTCAGCCATCATTGGACTTGATACAACTTCAGCTCAGATGGATGAGATATTGTCGGCGAAGGAGCAAGAGGGTAAAGAGACTTTAACTAATGCAGGTTATGACATAGTATTTGATCATGTAGGATTCTCTTATGAAAATGGAGAGGAAGTGCTTTCAGATGTGAGCTTTACTGCTAAGTCGGGCCAGGTAACAGCATTAATCGGTCCATCTGGTGGAGGCAAGACTACAGTTTCTCGTTTGGCAGCCAGATTTTGGGATTGCAGCAGAGGACAGGTAACAGTGGGAGGTATGGATGTATCCACCGTAGATCCTGAGAAGCTCTTATCGCTATATTCCATCATATTCCAGGATGTCACTTTATTTAACAATACGATTATGGAAAATATCCGCATAGGCAAAAAGGATGCTTCAGATGAAGAGGTTTTGGCAGCAGCAAAACTTGCGAATTGTATGGAGTTTGTTGAGAAACTGCCAGAGGGGATGAATACCATGATCGGTGAAAATGGTGCCAAGCTTTCCGGGGGTGAGAGACAACGCATTTCCATAGCCAGAGCTTTTCTAAAGGATGCTCCCATTATATTGATGGATGAAGCTACGGCATCTCTTGATGCAGACAACGAGTCTTTTATTCAGGAAGCTCTGTCATGCCTGATCAAAGATAAGACGGTTCTCATCATTGCCCACCGCATGCGAAGCGTGGTCGGGGCAGATAAGATTGTCGTTCTCAAAGATGGCAGTGTAGTAGAAGAGGGAAGCCCGGATGAACTGTACCGGGCTGGTGGAATATACCGCCATATGGTGGATCTGCAGATACAAAGCAGACAATGGATTATGGAATAAATTGTCACAATAGCAAGAATGAGAAAATTAGCACCTCGCTGCGGCGGGGTGCTTTTATGTTGGATGGATTGCAAGAGAAGCTGCCAATGGCAGCTTCTCTTGCGTCTCAGACAAATGGTTAAAAATAAATGGAATCAGAATGCCTTACATGCAGATAAAGTGGTTGCAATTACAGATTGTTTGGTTCCGTTTCCCAACTTTCCGGCGCATATTAGTATGACTAGGGTGGATTATGTAGTAGAAGTGGATGCAATCGGAGATCCAGGGAAGATTGCAACCGGAGCTGCAAAACCGACGACAGATCAAAGGAAACTGATGATGGCCGATTACTGTACAAAATTTGTAGTAAATTCGCCATACTTTAAGGATGGATTTTCTTATCAGACAGGAGTCGGCGGAGCATCCATAGCTTCCACAATCTCGCTGGCAAAAGAAATGAAGGAACGGAATGTACGTATGCGTTTTGGAGTTGGCGGACTTACAAAACCGATGTGTGATCTTCTGATCAATGATCAAGTAGACTGTCTGCTTGATACCCAGGACTTTGACTTGTCGGCAGTTGAATCGGTAAAGAACCTGAAACATTTTCGAATCAGTGCAGGACAGTATGCAGATCCCTTTAATAAAGGGGCGGTTGTAAATAAATTAGATTTTGTAATTCTTGCGGCCTTGGAAGTTGATGTAAACTTTAACTGTAATGTGGTGGTTGGTTCAGATGGAATGATCACAGGAGCACAGGGAGGCCATCCGGATACGGCAGCAGGTGCCAAATGCGCAATCGTTATTGCACCACTTCTGCAGGGAAGAACACCGGCAATATGTACTGATGTTACAACGGTAACGACACCGGGGGAAAGCGTAGATGTAGTCATTACAGACTATGGTATTGCAATTAATCCAAGACGTCAGGATCTGATGGAAGCCATGAAAGGTGTAGACCTTCCGTTTAAAACCATTGAAGAATTGAGAGATATTGCATATTCCATTGCAGGAGAACCGGAAAAAGTACAGTTTGGTAAGCGTGTTGTCGGAATTATTGAAAGCCGGGATGGAACCATTATGGATGTTGTGCGTGAAGTCAAAGCGTTTGAATTTGAAGAATAATTGAGAACGGATCTTAAGAGATTATGAATTTGCAATCATGGAAGGGATGCTGTATCATGAAACCTTAAGGCTTGAAAGAAATTAATGAGCGAGAAACTCAAGCGGAGAGGGAAAGGGAATGAACAAGCAAGATACGAAGGTAGATATTGAAAATACAGCTTTTCATGGGGCAGACAAATTCAAAATCTTGAACAGGGATGTCATAAAGTATATTGCAATGTTTCTGATGTTGCTGAATCATATAGCAACAATATTTATGGAATCCGGACCTATGGCAGGACAAATGATAACGGAATTATTTTTGAGCCTGGGATACTTTACGGCACCGGTTATGTGTTATTTTCTGGTTGAGGGATTTTACTACACCGGATCCAGGAAAAAGTATGCTACCCGTTTGCTGATATTTGCCATGCTTTCAGAACTTCCCTTTTGTCTGGCCTTTACCTCCAAAGGTATATTACAATTTCAGGGTTTTAATATGCTTTTTACCTTGTTTCTTTGTTTTGAAATTGTGAGGGCTGTGGAGAAAATAAGAGATCGCTTATCCAAAATTGCGGTTGTCACGGGACTTATGATACTTTCCCTCATGTCGGATTGGGCTATATTAGGGCCGGTTTATACCCTATTGTTTTTGTGGAGCCGTGATTCAAAAGCAAAGACAAGATATGCATTCCTTATGGCGACGCTTCTTTTTGGGATAATAGATTTCCTTGGAGGAATTGGCAGGTTCCCTTTAAAAACCAATATGGAATATGCCTTGGTTGGTATGTTTGGGGTAGGACTTGCCGGTCTTGTCATCTGCTGCTTTTATAACGGGAAACAAATGCAAAAAGGAAAGCGTTTTTCAAAATGGTTTTTCTATTGTTTCTATCCCGGTCACCTCTTGATTCTAGGGCTGATTCGGATTCTGATTTTTGAGACTTGAAGCTTTTCTCTTACTTTGAGATCAATATTGTGATAGGACAGTCCTATCGAGTAAAAACCTCCTGATCATCATGATCAGGAGGTTTTTTGTATGGAAAAGCAAGAATTGTTTGATTTTCTTGTAGAATTTCATTAAAAAGTTAAAAATTTATATAAGACCTAAAAAAATCACGTAGACGACGGGTGTGTAATTGGATAAAATGCATATAAAAAGTTGCGAAAACAAAAAATAATTATTGAATATAACGAAAAAAGAATTTGGCGTTTTGTTTATAATAGGGTATCTGAAAGGGAGTGAAGAATCTATGAGGATATACAGGTCAAAAGATTATGGGGATATGAGCAGAAAAGCGGCCAACATTGTATCGGCCCAGGTGATTATGAAACCCAATTGTGTATTGGGCTTGGCCACAGGTTCAACTCCCATTGGTCTGTATAGACAGCTGGTAGAATGGTTTCAAAAAGGGGACCTTGATTTTTCGGAAGTCATGACAGTGAATTTGGATGAGTACAAGGGACTGAGTCCTGAGAATGACCAAAGCTATTATTATTTCATGCACCAGAATCTCTTTGATCATGTGAACATTCCTAAAGAGAATACCCATCTGCCCAATGGTATGGAACTGGATTCAGACAAGGAGTGCAAACGATATTCAGAACTAATTCAATCCCTTGGGGGCGTGGATTTACAGCTTTTAGGTATCGGTCACAATGGACATATCGGATTTAATGAACCGGGGGAATCCTTTGACAGGCAGGTGCATTGTGTGAACCTAACAGAATCCACTATTGAAGCTAATAAGAGGTTTTTTGCTTCTGCAGAGGATGTCCCCAGACAAGCCTATACCATGGGCATTAAGACAATTATGCAGGCAAAGAAGATTTTAATTGTGGCCAGTGGTGAGAGTAAAGCAGATATTTTAGAAAAAGCATTTTTGGGACCTATCACCCCACAGGTACCGGCATCGGTATTGCAGCTGCATAATGATGTAACCTTGGTGGCGGATGAAGCTGCCCTTGGAAAGATAAAAGGTATAGAACTATGATTATTAAGAATGCAAAGGTTTATACAGAAAATTGCCGGTTTGAAGAAAAAGACGTGTTTGTTAAAAATGGCAAATTTTCAGGCAGTGGACAGCAGGAGGCAGAAGATGACCTGCTTGTAGATGCAAAAGGACTTTATATGATTCCGGGATTAGTGGATATTCATTTCCATGGTTGCATGGGGGCGGATATTTGTGATGGCACCAAAGAAGTGTTAGATGTGATTGCGGCTTATGAAGCTTCCGTGGGGGTGACAAGCCTGTGCCCGGCTACTATGACAATACCAAAGGACCAACTATTAAAGGCCATGAAGAATGCCGGTGAATACGAGTACCAGGGTGGAGCTCATTTGGTGGGGATCAATATGGAAGGCCCCTTTATCAGCCCTTCAAAGAAGGGAGCCCAGGCTGAAGACAATATCATGGGCTGTGACTATGAGTATTTTTGCCAGCTGCAGCAAGCAGCTAAGGGGCTTATTAAGCTGATAGATCTGGCACCGGAAGAAGCTGGAGCCATGGAATTTATAGACAAGGTCAAAGATGAAGTGGTTGTTTCTTTGGCTCATACTGCTTCAGACTATGACACGGCAAGGCTGGCTATAGAACATGGGGCCTCTCATGCAACCCATTTATTTAATGGAATGTCCCCTATGAATCATAGAGACCCTGGAGTGATCGGAGCAACAAGAGATGCTAAGCAATGTCATGTAGAGCTGATCTGTGACGGAGTACATATTCATCCATCTGTAATTCGAGCCACTTTTGCAATGTTTGGACCGGAGCGAATAATCCTGATTAGTGACAGTATGAGAGCTACAGGCCTTGAGGATGGGGAATATACCCTTGGAGGCCAGGCGGTAACTGTAAGAGGTAATCTGGCTAGCTTACATGACGGTACCATTGCAGGCTCCGTGACTAATCTTATGGATTGTATGCGATTTGTTGTGAAAGAAGCTGGGATTCCTTTGGAGACAGCACTAATGTGTGCAACAAAGAATCCGGCAAGTGAGATTGGAATCTTTAAGGAGACCGGAAGTATTACAAGAGGGAAAAGGGCAGACTTTGTCTTATTAGATAAGGATTTGAATATCGTCAGTGTATATATCGACGGAAAGGAGCTTGTATGCTAGGCCTTTTTAAGAAAAAAGGAAATTTTATTGGATCGCCTTGTAAGGGAAAGGTTGTGCCTATTACAGATGTGCCGGATCCTACATTTGCTGAAAAGATATTGGGAGATGGCTTTGCGGTAATCCCATCCCAGGGTAAGATCTATGCTCCGGCAGATGGAGAGGTATCTATGGTTTTTGATACGCTGCATGCCATTACCATGACTACAACTCAAGGGGTAGAACTTTTGATCCACATCGGTTTAGATACAGTGACCTTAAAAGGCCAACCTTTTAAAGCCCATGTAACAGCGGGAGATACTGTAAAAAAAGGGGACCTGTTTGTGGAAGCGGATCTTGAGAAGATTAGGGAAGCAGGGTTGAATACCATCATACCGGTTTTAATCTGCAATACCGACGCTTATGAAAAGATCAGCCTCCTAAGAGAGGGGGAGGTTGGTCCCGGTGAGGATGTAATTAAGCTTTCATAAGAGAACTTGACTGGAATCCATCCAGTTAAATATAAAGTAAAGGAGGAGAGATTATGAAATTTCTTCAAAAATTGGGAAAAGCTTTAATGCTTCCCGTAGCAGTTCTGCCGATCTGTGGTATTCTCATGGGTATTGGTTACTGGCTATGCCCCGCAACCATGCAAGGTGGTGATATCCAGGGTGCGGCAAATCTGATTGGCCTCTTTCTCGTTAAAGCCGGAGGTGCTTTGATCGACAACATGGCAATCCTATTCGCAATCGGTGTTGGTGTGGGAATGTCAGAGAAAAATGATGGTACAGGAGGAATCGCAGCCTTGGCTTCCTGGTTAATGCTTACCACCCTTCTGTCTACCGGATTTGTTACCACCATTATGCCATCTATTGCTGACAATGCTACTAAGACACTTGCCTTCGACAAGATTGCTAATCCTTTTATCGGTATTATTGCCGGTATTATCGGTTCCATGTGCTACAACAAGTTCAAGGACACAAAGCTTCCTGACTGGTTATCTTTCTTCAGTGGTAAGCGCTGCGTAGCTATTGTAGCTGGTGTGGTATCCATTTTAGCATCTGTTGTATTATTATTTGTATGGCCATTGCTCTTTGGCGCATTGGTAGCTCTTGGTGAAGCTATTGTAGGAATGGATGTTGTAGGCGCCGGAATTTATGCATTCCTAAACCGTCTCTTGATTCCTACTGGATTACATCATGCATTGAACAATGTATTCTGGTTCGATACGATCGGACTTGGCGATTTACAGCATTTCTGGAGTGGCGAGACAAGCGCAGATGTAAGCTGGAGCCTTGGTATGTACATGTCTGGATTCTTCCCATGTATGATGTTCGGTATTCCGGGTGCAGCTTGTGCAATGATTAAATGTGCAAAGTCTGATAAGAAAAAAGCAGCCATCGGTTTGGTAGCTTCTGCAGCAGTTTGCTCCTTTATCTGTGGCGTTACAGAGCCTTTTGAGTTTGCATTTATGTTCTTAGCTCCTGCCCTTTATGTAATTTATGCTTTATTGTACGGAATTTTCACTATGATTACAGTAGCCCTTGGTTTCCGAGCAGGATTTAGTTTCTCAGCCGGTGCCATGGATCTTCTGTTCTCATCCTCACTGCCGGCAGCACAGAAAATTTGGCTAATCATTCCTTTAGGAATTGCAGCATTTTTCGTATTCTACTTCGTATTCCTCTTCGCCATTAAAAAATGGGATTTGAAGACTCCTGGAAGAGAAGATGACGATATCGAAGAGGAGAAAAAAGCAGAACTGGCAAGTGATGACTATGCTACAATCGCCGCAACTATCCTGGAAGGCTGCGGCGGCAAAGAAAATATTGCAAGTATTGACAACTGCATTACCAGACTGAGACTGGAAGTAAAAGATATTACGATCGTTAACGACAAAGTGATCAAATCAGCCGGTGTGGCTGGGGTTATGAAGCCTGGAAAGACTTCTGTTCAGGTGATTATCGGACCTAAGGTACAGTTCGTAGCAGATGCCTTTACGAAACTTTGTGAATAAGAGATGATAAAAAGTGCCGGACCATGGAATAAAATCTGTGGTCCGGCATTTTTTAAAGCCTAATCTTTGGGAATTCCTAGACTAGTTTCTTTTGTTTTGTGTTATACTGTGAAAACATAAAATGATTTATGGCAGATCTTCTTCCCAAGAGGCGACAGTATAAATTGGGAAGATACTGGACTTTGGCGAAGGGAGAAAACAGGAATAATGAAAATAAAAAATGCAGCAATGGAAGATTTTGATACAGCCTATGAATATATTAAAAGTCTTTGGTCCTACAATACCTATGATTATGAGACTACGAAAAAAGTATATGAAGAAGTAGTAGAAGATAAAAACAGTTTTGCCTTCTTTGCAGTAGAAGAGGATGGAAGCTATCATGGATTTTGTCATGGGGATTATTTTCAGACTTTTTGGATGGAAGGTCTTACTTGTTATGTGTCGAGCCTGATTACAAACCAGGAGGATAGGGGCAAAGGCTACGGTGTGAAATTGCTGGATCATGCGAAGGAATTAGCCAGACAACGGGGCTGTAAGGCCATTACCCTAGACTCGGGACTTCCGAGAGTGCAGGCCCATGGCTTCTATGAGCATTATGGTTTTGAGAAAAGCTGCTATGGATTTGAGCTGGCTTTATAAAAGCTGCGAATATTTTAAAGGAGAAGCAAGAATTAATATAGAAGAATGAGAGATTTAACACAGGGGAAACCCTCCACATTAATATTATCATTTGCATTGCCTATTTTTTTAGGCAATCTTTTACAACTAACCTACAGTCTTGTGGATACCAGGGTTGTAGGTTCCTTTCTGGGAGAAGATGCCTTGGCAGCTGTGGGAGCTACCAGTACATTAAGCGGCCTGATTATTGGTTTTTTGCTTGGCTTATCTAATGGATTTGCTATTATTACGGCACAAAAGTTTGGTGCCAAGAACCTGGCAGATACGAAGAAATCCCTTGCTATGGCCCTTGTAATGGGCACAGGAATATCCATATTGATTACCCTCTTGGGTCTGGTCTTTTTAAAGCCTATTTTAGCTTTTTTAAATGTACCCGGGCATTTACTTTCTGCAGCAAAAGGATATATAGCAATTATTATCGCAGGCCTTCTTGCTACTTTTTTATATGATGCCTGTGCGGCCACCCTGCGTGCTATCGGAGATGCAGTGACGCCTTTGATTATTCTGGCAGTGTCTGTAGCACTGAATATTATAGGAGACCTATTTTTTGTTGTAGTATTAAAAAGCGGCGTAAAAGGAGCTGCTATAGCAACAGTCTTGGCTCAGAGTATTGCCTTCGTAATCTGTTGGCTTTACATGATCAGAAAATATGAGCTTTTGAGGCTTAAAAAAGAAGATTTTAAAAAGCCAAATCCCCGTATGGTAAAAGAGATGATCAGTGCCGGATTGTCTATGGGCTTTATGAGTTCACTGGTGAACATTGGTACCCTGACCTTGCAGACATCTATTAATAAGCTGGGTCAAGATATTATTATCGCCCATACAGCAGCAAGAAAGATATCGGAAATCTTTATGATCATGTTCAGCGTCTTTGGTCAGACCATGGCTACCTACTGTGGGCAAAACATGGGAGCAGGAAAGATTGACCGGGTGAAAAAAGGAATTTGGTTGGCGATTTTCTACACATCAATTTGGTGTTTGCTTACCATTATTGCCAGCTATACTATCGGAGAATCCCTTGTGTATCTTGTAACCGGAAGTCATAATCAGACAGTAATTTTAAATGCAAGCAATTATTTGAAGTTTGATACCCTCTTTTATATTGTAACTACTGTGATCTGTATTTTGAGAAATGCAATGCAGGGACTGGGAGATCATATTACACCACTAATCTCCAGCGGCCTGGAGATGTTTGGCAAGATTGCGATTGCCAATACTCTGGTTCCCTGGCTAGGCTATACAGGGGTCATCGTTTGCGAACCCCTAGTTTGGTTTGTTATGGTAGTTCCCCTTCTTATTCAAATCTTTCGGATGCCGGTTTTTCGGAAAAGTCTTCAAAGCAAAATGGCCTAGGGCCTCTGGTTTTGCTATATTATTTGCTATATTATGAATTTTTAAGGGTCAATCATTTTTTTCGTGGGATTGCCCCTGCCACGTTACAAGTTTTCTAAACCGTCCGCCAGCCTTGACATGAATCTCAGGCAATGCGCTGGGT
>CAVAKZ010000055.1:0-12619 GCA_963589425.1 Parabacteroides distasonis
CATCCTACAAAGTATGCAGAAGAGCTTGTTAAGAAGATGGAGAAGAGCGGAGCTAAGGCTTACCTTGTAAATACAGGATGGAACGGAACAGGAAAGAGAATCACAATTAAGGATACAAGAGGAATCATCGATGCTATTCTTTCCGGAGACATCAACAATGCTCCTACTAAGACAATTCCGATGTTCAACTTTGAAGTTCCTACAGAGCTTCCGGGAGTAGACTCAGGAATTCTTGATCCTAGAGATACTTATGCAGATGCTTCTGAGTGGGAAGCTAAGGCTAAGGATCTTGCTGCAAGATTTAACAAGAACTTTGCAAAATACGAAGGAAATGAGGCTGGTAAGGCTCTTGTTTCTGCAGGACCTCAGTTATAAGAATTAATAGAAATATAAATTTTTAGAAAAAAGACCCTCGGCGCAATTGCGTCGGGGGTTTCTGTGTAATAAGACGGGTTTTTATGCCTCTTCCTTAGCATAAATTAACAGAAAAGTTATAATTTTTAATGGTTTAAAAGTTGAATGGCAGATGCTGGGACTTTATAATAGGTAATGACTATTTGTATTTTGGCTGGTAGAAACAAGAATACCGATAGATTATTTTAAAGGAAATGAGAATATGACTAATAAAGAAGAAAAAGCACCGGAAGATAACTTAAAGAAAAAAGAGAGTGAGAAAAACAAGGAATATAGTTCTGTGAAGGCGGCCCTGTTTGATTATGGCAAGACCTTTCTTATCATATTTGTGGTGGTATTTATATTAAGCCAGTTTGTGTATATCAATGCCACAATCCCATCCGGCTCTATGCAAAACACCATTATGCAGGGGGATCGAATTTTTGGAAATCGTCTGGCTTATATTAAGGATGATCCAGAGCGTTACGATATCATTATCTTTAAATATCCAGATGATACTTCTAAGACTTTTATTAAGCGTGTCATTGGACTTCCCGGAGAGACGGTAGAGATAAAAAACGGAAATGTTTATATTAATGGGTCTGACCAGCCCTTAGACGACAGCTTCTGTGCAGAAGAGACCGAGGGAGAATTTGGCCCTTATGTGGTGCCGGATGATAGCTATTTTGTAATGGGTGACAATCGAAATAACAGCTTGGATTCTAGATATTGGAACAATAAATTTGTAAGCAAGGATCAGATTTTGGCAAAGGCAGTTTTTCGTTATTGGCCATTTACCAGCATATCCTTTATAGAATAGGTTGGATCCTTGCTGGTCTGCTAGATGAAAAAAAGACAGGAGTATTTTATGTTACAGATTAAGAATATTCGTAAGGAATATCGAACAGGAGCCTTGGTTCAGCAGGCCCTGGATGATGTGAGTTTGAATCTTAGGGATAATGAATTTGTTGCCATCTTAGGACCAAGTGGGTCCGGAAAAACTACACTATTAAATATTATTGGAGGATTAGATCGCTACGATGGTGGCGATTTAATTATTAATGGGATTTCTACCCAAAAATATAAGGATAGAGACTGGGATTCCTATCGAAACCATACCATTGGATTTGTCTTTCAAAGTTATAATTTGATTCCCC
Organism: Parabacteroides distasonis; assembly: GCA_963589425.1. Classification (GTDB taxonomy): domain Bacteria; phylum Bacillota; class Clostridia; order Lachnospirales; family Lachnospiraceae; genus CAKRJP01. The sequence continues at coordinate 1,551 of CAVAKZ010000055.1, forward strand.
ATCAGACGGTCTTAGCTAATGTGGAGCTGGCTCTTACTATTTCCGGTATTGGAAAGGAAGAGCGCAGAAAACGGGCTATAGATGCCCTTAGCCAGGTGGGATTAGGACAGCAGCTTCACAAACGTCCAAACCAGATGTCCGGAGGGCAGATGCAGAGAGTGGCCATTGCCAGAGCCCTGGTAAATGATCCGGATATTCTTTTGGCAGACGAGCCTACAGGAGCCTTAGACAGTGATACCAGCCTTCAGGTTATGGATCTTTTAAAGGAAGTAGCTAGGGATCGGCTGGTTGTAATGGTAACCCATAATCCAGAGCTTGCTAAGGAGTATGCTACCAGGATTGTAACCTTAAAAGATGGAAAGATTCTGGCAGATAGCAATGAATTTATTGTCAATGAAAATGAAATTGGGACTCCGCAGCATAAAAATATGGGGAAATCCTCTATGTCATTTATGACCGCCTTAGGTCTTAGTTTTAATAATCTTCGTACCAAGAAGGCCAGAACCCTTCTTACTTCCTTTGCAGGCTCTATTGGCATTATAGGAATTGCCTTGATTTTGGCTCTTTCCAATGGAGTCAATGCCTATATTCAAAAGACGGAAGAGGAGACCTTGTCAGAGTATCCCTTACAGATTCAAAGTACAGGATTTGATCTTACTTCTATGATGGTATCTAATAACTCGGCCAGTGAAGGGGAGTCAGATGAAAAAGAGTCAGATGAAAAAGAGACAAAGAAGGATGAGGTTAAAATAGCAAGCGTGGTAACCAACATGTTTGATACCATGAATAGCAATGACCTTAAATCTCTAAAGAAGTATTTGGACAGTGAGGAATGTGATGTAGATAAGTACACCAATGCGGTGGAGTATTCTTATGGTATTTCTCCGCAGATTTACAGGCAGGATGAGGATAAGGTCTATCAGGTCCATCCGGACACTTCCTTTGCTTTGGTAGGTTTGGGAGCCTCCGGTTCTAATAGCCTTATGTCTTCTATGATGAGTACCAATATTTTCTTCCAGATGCCTGAAAATGAAAATCTATATAAAGATCAATATGAGGTAAAGGCAGGCCGTTGGCCCAAAAACTATCAGGAATGTGTGCTGGTTTTGACCTCCGACGGAAGCATGAGTGATTTCCTTTTGTATACCTTAGGTCTCAGAGACCAGCTGGAGCTTACAGATATGATCAAGCAGTTTGCCAATGAGGAGAATATTAGTACACCAGAGGATATGGGAACCTATACCTACAAGGATATTTTGGGAAAAAGCTTTAAATTAGTAAATGCTTCTGATTATTACGAATACGATAGCCAGTATAAGCTTTGGAAGGATAAGACAGACAATGCAGACTATATGAAGGAGCTGGTTGCCAATGGAGAAGATTTAACTATTGTTGGAATTGTGCAGCCGGCCCAAGGGGCGAAGGCGGCTTCCCTTACCAGCGGCATTAATTATCCGGCATCCTTGGTGACCCATGTGGTGGAGGAAGCAAAAAACAGTGAAATTGTAAAGCAGCAGATGGAAAATCCTAAGGTGGATGTATTTACAGGAAAAGAATTTGGCGAGGAAACAGACAATGACTTTGATATGAGCTCCCTCTTTAAGGTAGATGAGTCGGCTCTTGCAAATGCATTTACCATGGATACAGATGCCTTGTCTGGAGGAGGCGGGGAGAATACTGCAAGCCTTGACCTTGCCAGTGCACTAAATATTGACAGCAGCCTTGTAAATGTTGAGGGAATGGGAAATCTTTTGACGTCTTTAACAGAGGGATACCAAGCATATGCCTATGAACATCCAGAAGCGGATTATTCAAATTTACAGAATGATTTCAATTCTTATCTTCAGTCAGAAGCTGCCGCAAAGCTGATCCAAAAACATTTCGCAGAGCTTATGAAAAAAACAGAAGGCAGCACAATTACTTCTGAACAGATGCAAGACTTGATCACTAGCATTATGAATGGCTTTTGGGGTTATATGGCAGATAAGCCTGAGGCGACTCCAGACCAGTATAGTGCCTATCTTCAGGAATATCTTCAGACAGAGGAAGCTCTAGGAATAATGTCTTCCTGGGCAAATAAGGTATTTACTATGCCGGAGATTTCCATTTCTAATGAAGAACTAACAGCTATAGCAAGAGAGCTGGTAGACAATTATCACATTTATGTGCAGGAAAATAATTTGGCTGATATTACAAAAATGGGAGAAAATTTTGCTAATTATCTCCAATCCGAGGATGGGCAGTATAGATTAAGCAGCGGCCTTGTAGGAGCTGTAAATATCGATGCCATTCAGGCAGGCCTTATAAATGCTATAAATGCTTATGTGGAGCAATTAATGTCTTCTATGGCAGGAGCCTTTTCTATCGATACCAATGCCCTAGTAAGTGCCTTCCAGTTTAATATGACCGAGGAAGACCTTCAGGAGCTTATGACTTCCATGGCAGGAAATACAGGATCTAGCTATGATAACAATTTAAAGAATTTAGGTTATGCAGATTTTGATGAACCTAGTGGCATAGATCTTTATCCCAAGGATTTTGATAATAAGGAGAAGGTTGTAGACATTTTGGATGACTATAACCAGAGAATGGAGGAGGCCGGTGAATCGGATAAGGTGATTTCTTATACGGATGTGGTGGGAACCTTAATGACTTCTGTAACAGATATCATTAATACCATTAGTTATGTATTGATTGCATTTGTGGCAATTTCCTTGGTGGTATCCTCTATTATGATTGGAGTTATTACTTATATCAGTGTGCTGGAACGAAAAAAAGAGATTGGTATTTTAAGAGCTATCGGAGCCTCCAAGGGAAATGTTTCCCAGGTATTTAATGCAGAGACCTTTATTATTGGACTTTTGGCGGGACTTTTGGGAATTGGCATTTCCTTGCTGATTTTGATTCCGGGGAATATGCTTATTCACCATGTGGCAGGAAATACAGAGGTAAATGCCATTCTTCCCCTTGTGCCGGCTCTGGTGTTGATCCTACTCAGTGTAGTGTTGACGTTAATTGGAGGATTGATTCCTTCCAGAAAAGCCGCAAAGAGCGATCCGGTAACAGCACTTCGCACAGAGTAAATAATTTATTGTCTTTAAAAACTTTAAAGCAATAATAGAAGTGCTGATAAACAAATTTATTTAGGAGGAATCCATGCTAGAAAAATTGCGTAATAAAAAAGAGGAGGATTTAATTGAATATGAAATTGAAAAGAATCCTACCACTAGATATGAAGCAGAATATAATAAAGGCTTAACTACAGAGCAGGTTAGAGAGCATAAGGAAGATGGTTGGTCCAATATTACGGTGGATCCACCTGCAAAGACTACAGAAGAGATTGTAAGAGAAAATGTATTTACCTACTTTAACCTTATTTTTCTTGTGTTGGCAATTCTCCTTACCATCGTAGGATCTTTTCGGAATCTTACCTTTTTGCCTGTGATTATTTTTAACTCCTTGATTGGTATTGTCCAGGAACTTCGTGCCAAGAAAACCCTGGAGAATCTTACTATGTTAAATGCACCAAAGGCTATGGTGGTGCGAAATGGTAAGAAACAGCAGGTGGACTCTGAGAGCTTGGTATTAGATGACGTAGTCATATTTAAGGCAGGAAATCAGATCTGTGCAGATGCAGAGGTGATCTATGGCTCTGCCAAAGTGAATGAATCTCTTCTGACAGGAGAATCTGATGAGATTGAAAAGTCAAAGGGAGATTCCTTGATGTCCGGAAGTTTTGTGGCAGCGGGAGAATGCTATGCAAGGCTTACGGCAGTGGGGGCAGATTCCTACATATCTAAACTGACTTTGGAGGCTAAGGCTAGCCAGCAGGGAGAACAGTCAGAGATGATCCGCTCTCTGGATCGGTTGGTAAAACTGGTAGGCTTTTGCTTAATTCCTATTGGTCTGGCCTTGTTTTTGCAAAGCTTTATCTTTCTGGATGAAAGCTTTAAAGCCAGTATTGTTTCTATGGTAGCTGCAGTTCTTGGTATGATCCCTGAGGGCCTTTATCTTTTGGCCAGCGTAGCCTTGGCAGTCAGCTCCATGCGATTGGCCAAACAAAAAGTACTGCTTCATGATATGAAGAGTATCGAGACCCTGGCTAGAGTAGATGTGCTCTGCGTAGATAAGACAGGAACCATTACCGACAATACTATGCAGGTGAAGAAGCTGGTGGCTACAAGAAATTATAAAAAAGGGGAGATGCCCTCCTTAAAGAAAATGCTGGGAGATTATGCAGGAGCCATGGGAGATGACAATATAACCATGGTAGCTTTAAAGAAATTCTTTAAAGAGGGAAATGGCTGGAAGCCAGTATCCACCTCGCCCTTTAGCTCTGCATTAAAATATAGTGGCGTGACTTACAAAGACCGGGTGCAGGTCCTTGGTGCACCGGAATTTGTTCTTGGGGATGACTATGAAAAATACGCCAAATCCATTGAAAAATATGCTTCCAAGGGTTACCGGGTACTGGTTTTTGGAGATTACGACGGAGAGCTTTGCGGCAAGGCCTTGACAGAAAAGCTAACTCCTCTAGCCTATGTTCTTTTGGCCAATCCGGTAAGAAAAGAAGCTCCGGAAACCTTTTCCTATTTTGCAGACCAGGGAGTGGAGATTAAGGTTATTTCCGGAGACAATCCGGTGACAGTATCAGAAGTGGCTAAGGAAGCCGGCATTCAAGGTGCCGATAAATATGTAGATGCAGCTACTCTTAAGACGGAGGAAGACCTTGCAGAGGCAGTAAAAAAATACGTAGTCTTTGGCCGTGTAACCCCGGATCAAAAGCGCCAGTTCGTGAGAGCTTTAAAGCAGCAGGGAAGAACTGTGGCCATGACAGGAGACGGTGTCAACGATGTGTTGGCCCTTAAAGATGCAGATTGTAGTGTGGCTATGGCCTCGGGAAGTGACGCAGCGGTACAGGCCGCCCAGGTGGTTCTTTTGGAATCAGATTTTTCCAAGATGCCTTCTGTGGTCATGGAAGGAAGAAGGGTTGTAAATAACATCCAAAGATCAGCCAGCCTTTTCTTGGTAAAGAATATCTTTTCTTTCCTCCTGTCCCTCTTCTCTGTTTTGTGGGGGATGAGCTATCCCTTGGAGCCTTCCCAGGTGTCCCTGATCAGTATGTTTACCATAGGTGTTCCGGGATTCCTCTTAGCCTTCCAACCTAACAAGGATCGCATTGAAGGCAACTTCTTAGCAAATGTCTTCCTAAAAGCTTTGCCAGCAGGATTAACTGATGTGATTATGGTGGCTGCACTGGCAGTATTTGGCGCTGAGTTTGGAGTGGATTCTGTTAGTATTTCCACAGCTTGTACCATGCTTTTACTAATCGTAGGATTTATTATTCTCTATAATGTTTGTAGCCCGATTAATATTTTCAGAGGATCGGTATGGGGCTTTTGCCTGCTAGGATGCATAGCATGCTGTATAGTGATTCCTCAGCTTTTTGCCATTACAGGAATGTCTAAACAGTGTGTTATGCTATTTGTAGTATTTTCCGTAGCAACTGCAACAGTGCTTCGGTATTTGACTCTCTGGAATGTGAAAATTCAAGGGATGGTATATAGGTTAAGACAAAATAAAATAGACCGGGAAAACAAGAAAATAACGAGAAGTAGCAATGCATTTTAAGGCTATTTAATTAAGTGTGATTCAAAAAAGGCAACCGAGAAATTTTCGGTTGCCTTTTTATTATCTTTTTGTTTCTTATTGGTAATCCATAACCAGGAACATGGGCTTTATAGCCATGATTTCGTCGTATTCTTCCTGTTCCACCACAACAGAAGAGTTTAAGGACTTAAGATCTTTTTTTAGAAGTTTTAAGGCCTGAGAAAGGTCATTTGCCCGCTTGCTTTTAATGATTTCCTCCATCCGTTTTAATACCACCGGATGGGCGTAATAGGCTGGAAGGGGGAAGTCTGGATAGGCCTTGGTGTAGCTTTCCATGGCCTTGATAGAGGCTTCTAGTTGCTTCTCTATATAGCGCTTATTATTCTTTGCTGTAGGCAGTACATTTGCTCCTGAGAACAAGAAGATGGCTGCCAGACCAAAGAGTAAAAAATAAAGGCCAAAACTTCCATGGGTTACAAGCGTATAAATACCATAGATGAAGGCTGCAAAGCCAAAGATCACAATGGCTAGTGCCACCCATTTGTAGGCTGGATTACTTCTTTCGTTCACTCTCTTTTTCTTTGCGGCCTGGCTTAAATCTAGGTAAAGGTCAGGGTTTTCCTTTAAGTACTCCCTGGCAGCTTCTAAAGCTTTCAAGCTATGAAGGGCCTCAGGGGAAGAATTCTGGTTCTTGGCTTTCTGGGCCAGCCAGGCTTCCTTCTCTTTTAATTTTCTGGCAGCTGCAACACTCATGGTTGGAATTTCTGGAAAATTCTTTTCTATATGAGCAAGGATTCGGTCTACATCCTCCTCGTGTTTAAATGTACACTGCTTAAATTGTTGTCCTCCGTCATACTCTACCACTAGGTAGGGGATAGAGCCAAATAAGCCTTTTCCGGTAAATCCACCCTTGCTCATAGCTACCCGCTTAAATATACGTGTAATGGAAGAAATGGGAAGATAATACATTCGATCGATATAAAAGCTATTGAGATAAAGGGCTTTCTTGCCAATACCGCAAGGCCCAATCTTCTCACAATTTTTTTTATCTTCTTGTAATTCCTGGTCTGTTAAGGATTCTTTTCCTAACTTAAAGGGTTTAAAAAACATAATATTAACCTTCTGTCGGAGCTGGCTTCTTGGTGGCATGAATAAAGAGGCCAAGGAAGCAAGCTGCTAAAATTACACCGATGGGATATGCAAGTGTAGTTGACAGGTGCAGACACTCATCGGCACTGAAGAAGTAGGTCATAGATACTGCACTCATGAAGGTTGCAGGTACTGCTGTGATCCAGTAATTCTTCTTGTTGCGGAATAGATACATACTAGCTGTCCAAAGTACGATCATTGCTAGGGTTTGGTTGGTCCAGCTGAAATATCTCCATACGATGGTGTAGTCAAGGTGTCCGACGAAGGCACCCACACCAAGCAGTGGAACGCACAATACAAGACGTTTCTTCATATCGTTCTGGTCAATTTTAAACCAGTCTGCAATTACCAGTCTTGCACTACGGAAAGCAGTATCGCCGGAAGTGATGGGGCAAGCAACTACGCCGATCATAGCAAGGGCAACACCTGCGGTTCCCATAGTCTTTACACAAACATCGTAAATAGCAGCTGACTGACCATTTGCAAGAATTGCGCTAAGTCCTGTGTTTAATCCACCGGTTACTTCGTAAATAGAGCATCCTGCTGCAGCCCAGATCAAAGCGATAACGCCTTCAGCTACCATAGCACCGTAGAATACGAAATGTCCCTGCTTCTCGGATTTCATACAACGAGCCATAAGAGGTGACTGGGTGGAGTGGAATCCGGAAATGGCACCGCAGGCCACGGTAATAAACATAAATGCCCAAATCGGTTTTCCGTCCGGATGCATATTACCAAAGTGAGACCAAATCTCTGGAATTGTATAAGCAGAGTTTGTAAAAATTCCAAAGATAACGCCAATAGCCATAATAATCAGGCAGATACCAAAGATTGGGTAAATACGTCCGATAATGGCATCGATAGAAAGAAAGGTAGCGATGAAGTAGTAAGCCAAAATAATCCAAAGCCAAAGCTCTGTACTTGTAATGGCTCCTGTCATACCGCTGTTGGTTAATAAGGTTACAATAAGTCCTGCAGGACCTACTGCAAATACAGTACCTACCATAACCAGAAGGACAACGCTAAAGACACGCATGACATTCTTCATTGCATTTCCAAGGTAAATACCACATACCTCAGAGATGGATGCACCGTCATTTCGAATAGATAACATACCTGAGAAATAATCATGTACACCACCTGCAAAAATTGTACCGAAGGTAATCCAAAGGAAGACTACCGGTCCCCATAAAGCACCCTGCATGGCACCGAAGATCGGTCCTAGTCCGGCAATGTTTAGAAGCTGTACCAAGAACAGTTTCCACTGGGGCATAACTACGTAGTCCACACCATCGTTGATTCGAACAGCAGGAGTCTCCCGGTCATCCGGTGCAAAGGTATTTTCTACCAATTTTCCATAGGTAAAATACCCACCAATAAGTAACACTAAACATACTAAAAAGCTAATCATAAAAACACCTCCTAAGCCTTTTGTATAGCTTTGTTTTACATGAACTTATTATAGAATTGTATGTTTTGAAATACAATCTGATAGGGAAAAGCTTAACATTTCCTTAACAGAAAATTAGAAAAATGTAAAAACTTGCAGGAGAAACTTATAAAGCAAATAATTTTTTGAAAATTGTCTTGAAAAAAATACAGGCTTAGGATACCCTAACTAATGTGTTAGGAAACTCTAACACATTAGGCTATTAGGCAATATAGGTAAAGGAGATTATTATGGATTATTTGCAGATTGAAAAAGTAATCGGAAGAGAGATCTTGGATTCAAGAGGAAATCCGACTGTGGAAGCAGAAGTTTATTTGGCAGACGGAACTGTTGGAAGAGGAACAGCTCCATCTGGTGCATCTACCGGTGAATTTGAAGCTCTTGAATTAAGAGATGGAGACAAATCCAGATATTTGGGAAAGGGTGTTACTAAGGCTGTTGAAAATATTAATACGGTGATCAACGACGCTCTTGTAGGCCTTGATGCTTCTGATATTTATGCTGTAGACAAGGCGATGATTGAAGCTGATGGAACAAAAGATAAGTCTAAATTAGGAGCAAATGCAATTCTTGCAGTATCTATTGCAAGCTGCAGAGCAGCAGCTACAGCTTTAGAACTTCCTTTGTATCGTTTTTTAGGTGGTGTTAATGGAAACAGACTTCCGGTTCCAATGATGAATATAGTAAATGGAGGTGCTTGTGTTATTATAATGACACAAGGCAGAACCCCTTATAATACAAGGGCTCTAGCGATTTAGTCCTAAATAAATTTCGCAACCAATCAACGAATTTATGAAGGAAAGGCCTCTCTTTTATAAATAACACAGTACAGAAGTAATAGAATTTCAGAACTCTGCTGAGATGTATTTACTATACCACGAAAGCGGTGATAATTGAATAAAAATATATTTTGGACTGAATTAGCTCGCATGAGGTTTATTTCTCAGCTGTCTGATTCAGTCTTTTTATTTGACAAGAAAGAAGGGAAAGATTATGGCAAAAGTAATTTCTATTGTGAACCAGAAGGGCGGAACCGGAAAGTCTGCATGTGCTGCAAATCTGGCTGCAGGACTTGCAAGCAAGAATAAGAAAGTTTTAATTGTGGATGCAGATCCACAGTCAGATGTATCCGCAAGTTTCGGATATCGAGATTGCGATGAAAGTGATGAGACATTAACAACGCTGATGGAGTTGGCACTTCGAGATGAGAATATCCCAGAGGATTGTTTCATCCGGCATCATGAGGAAGGATTTGATATTATATGTTCCAATATTGAACTTGCGGGAGTAGAAGTTCAACTGGTAAATGCTATGAGCCGGGAATTTATTTTAAAGCAGGTTATCAGTATTGTGAAGGAACGATATGACTATATTTTGATTGACTGTATGCCATCGTTGGGAATGCTTACGATCAACGCACTGGCTGCGTCTGATGAAGTCTTGATTCCGGTTGAGGCATCTTACCTGCCCATTAAAGGATTACAGCAATTACTGAAAACAATCGGTAAAGTGAGAAGGCAGATTAATCCGAGACTTCAGATAGCCGGTATTTTATTCAGTATGGTAAACGCCAGAACCAAAGACGCAAGGGATAATATGAAACTGTTGCAGAGTGTATATGGAGATCAGATTCATATTTTTCACAGCTATATTCCTTTTTCGGTCAGAATGAAAGAATCTGTTCGAGAAGGAGAAAGTATTTTTAAATATGATCCATATGGGATCGTTGCACCTGCATTTCAGTATCTGACAGAGGAGGTTCTTGCTGATGGCATCTAAAAAGAAAGCAACTCCGATATCTTTGCAGCCATTAGATGAATTATTTGGAACATCAAATGAATCTTTTAATGGAATCAGCGAAGTATCTATCGGAAGTTTATATCCATTTCCAAATCATCCTTTTAAAGTAAGAGATGATAAGAAGATGTCTGAATTATCAGAGAGTGTAACGGAATATGGTGTTTTGGTTCCAGGCATAGTAAGAATGAGAGCATCTGGGGGATATGAGATGGTAGCTGGACATCGCAGAAAAAGAGCCTGTGAACTTGCAGGATTGAAGAAAATGCCGGTTATTATCAAAGATCTTACGGATGATGAAGCCACAGTGATTATGGTAGATTCCAACATTCAGAGAGAAGAACTGCTGATCAGCGAAAAGGCATTTGCCTATAAGATGAAATATGAGGCACTAAAGCGGCAGGGCAAGCGATCTGATTTAACTTCTTGCCAAGTTGGCAAGAAGTTGGCGGCAGAGGAAGTCAGTCAGAATACGGGAGATAGTTCCAGACAAATTTTAAGATATATTCATTTGACATTATTGCTACCAGATTTGTTGGAAATGGCAGATGATAAGAAGCTTCCTTTTAATACAGCTGTTGAAATTTCCTATTTAAAAAGTGAAGAGCAGCAGATATTGCTTCAGTATATGAACAACCACAATATGGTACCATCCATGAAGCAGGCAAAGGAGCTGAAACAGATTTCAAAAGAACGGGTACTGACATATTCGGAGATTGATCAAATCTGTATGAACGAAAGAACTGAAAAAGTTCAGGTTCAAATTTCGGCAAAGAAGTTGAAACAGTATTTCCCCGAGACATATTCAAAGGCTCAGATGGAAGAAATTATATTTATGCTTCTGGCATCTTGGGCAGAAAGAGAGGGTAAAGCATGAGCAATGAAGATGTGGCAAGAAGAATACAAGTCTATCAAAAAAAGATAGAAAAGATGCGTGTTAAACGGATGAAAAATGAGAAGTTTAAACATTTGTTGAAAGCATTAGGATTATCAGCAGGAAGGAAGTGAAAGTTTGAAACAAAGAAGTAGAGGTTACCCGAGAAAATAGAGCATAACAAAGAAA
>CAVAKZ010000056.1:0-12375 GCA_963589425.1 Parabacteroides distasonis
ATATTCAGTCTTATGGCTGGCTTGGATGGGCTAAGAATGGTGAGGAGGCTGGATCTTCCGGATTAGGAAAGCGATTAGAATCTATTGAGATTCGTCTTGTGCGAAAGGGCCAAGCGGCTCCCGGAAGTACAGGTAATTCATATGTTACTAGATCTGCTCAGGATCAAAGAGTCTTAGATGCATGTAATAATATTTATAATCAGGTAGGAAAAGATCTCTATAGCTGCTTTGCGTGGTGCGTAAATAATATTGGCTATAGTACCATTGGAAGCGATCCTTCAGATGGATATACCATGTCTCAGTGGTATGGATTATTTGGATTGGAACAGGGATATGGAGATTGTAGAACCTTTGCAGGAGCCTTCTATTGGCTGGCAAAGAATCTGGGATATTCCAATGCCCACTATGTGTATGGCTACGTGCCAAGTGCCCGTGGAGGTATGGTGGACCATGCCTGGGTAGAGATTGACGGTTATGTATTTGATCCGGACTTTCAATATGAGTCTGGAAGAAATGGTTTCCAGTTTGCATATGGAACCTCAGGAACTTGGGTTTACTCAAACTACGATTATTATGACTAAATAAGGGAGACAAAAATGAAGAAGAAAATTGCAATCTTGCTTATTGCAGGAGCACTGTCCTTGTCTATGGTGACTGGCTGCAGTAAAAGCAAAAGTGAAGATACAAACAAGGCAGAAACTTCTGTATCAGTAAAGAAAACACAAACAGCTGTTTCCACAGAAGAAAAAACCATTGGTGACAGGGCAGATGGAGCTTATGAGATAAAGCTTACAAACTCCACCGGACAGGATATTACAGGGGTGACAATTAAGACTTCCAATGAGGAAGCTTATCCGGCTAATATGTTAAAAACCGATGATTCCTTTGCAAAAGATGAGACAAGAACTCTCTATTACAAACCATCTGAGACGGCAGCTGCGAGTACTGCCACAGAAACAGGAAAAGAGCTTCCGGTAGAATATACTATACAGCTTACTTTTGCAGATGAGTCTACTTTAGAACTTCATGCCTTCCCATTTGATAACCTTGAGGATGCAGAAATTTTATTGCAGGACAAGGTGGCCTATATTACCTATGAGCAGGACGGCAAGGAAGTATCTACCCTAGAAGCAGAAAAAGCGGTAAAGACCCAGGCAGAGGAAGCAAAGAAGGCAAGCGAGGCAGCGGAAGCTCAGGCAAAAGAAGCAGAGGCAGCCGCTGCAGCAGAAGCAGCAGCTGCGGCTGAAGCTCAGGCAGCCAGTGAGGCGGCAGCAGCGTCTGCGGAGTCTGATACAACTTATACAGAGGCAGCGGAGACTTATACAGAGCCAGTCCAGTCCACAGAAAGTGCGGCTTCCACTGAAACAGACAACAGTGCAGCATCTGAAGGATGCGTTACCGACGGACTCACTTATTAAAAACATCGTTTGTATAGTGAAAATGATATAGAGGAGAACAAGGAAAATGTCGTTAACATCGAACTTATTTTTCCTGTTTACGATTTTGGGACTATGTATTTATTATATAGTCCCAAAACGCGTACAATGGGTAGTTTTATTAGTGCTTAGTTATGCATACTATATGATTATCAGCCTTCCTGCAGTGGGATTTTTGCTGTATTCCACTATGGTAACCTACGGATTTGCTTTATGGATCAGTAGGATTCGTGGGAAGGAAGCAGAGGGCAGGGAACGTGGAAAAAAACTCAAGAAAATCGTCACCGTGGGGATCCTTATGGATCTTGGAATGCTCTTTGTACTTAAGTACACCAATTTCCTGATTGCAAACTTTAATGCTATTAGTGGGTCCGAGATCTCTCTTTTAAATCTCATACTTCCCTTGGGAATTTCATACTATACCTTTCAGAGTTTGGGCTATCTTTTGGACGTTTATTGGGATAGGGAATCAGTGGAGCCTAATTTTTTTCGGTATGCGCTTTTTGTTTCCTTCTTTCCCCAGCTAGTTCAAGGTCCCATTGGAAGACACGGGAAACTTGCTCCTCAATTTAGGGAGGAACATCCTCTGGCAATAGCTAATTTAAAATACGGTTTTCAGAGACTTCTTTGGGGACTTTTTAAGAAAATGCTGGTGTCTGAGTGGGCCGGTATTTACAGAGAGGCAATTCTTTCCAATATGGATAGCTATTCGGGAATTGCAGGATGGGGTGTTCTTTTATATACCATAGAACTTTATGGAGATTTTGCCGGTGGAATTGACATGGTAATAGGAATCGCCGCCATGTTTGGTATTCGATTAGACGAAAACTTTAGACAACCTTTATTCTCAACGTCCATTGCGGATTTCTGGAGAAGATGGCATATTACATTGGGTGCCTGGATGAAGGATTATGTTTTCTATCCTTTGACCCTGTCAGCTTTCATGAGAAAAATACAGAAGTTGTCTAAGAAATTATTTGGAAGAAAAAAAGGACGGGCAGTACCTCCGGCTATTTCCAATTTGGTGATTTTTCTTCTGGTAGGCCTCTGGCATGGTGCCAGTTGGAATTATATAGGCTGGGGCCTCTACAATGGCGCCATTATAGCCTTTAGTGGATTAATGACCAATCATTATAGCAGTTGGAAAACTAGGTTACATATCAATGACCAGGGAAAAGCTTATAAGTGTTTTATGATTTTAAGGACATTCATTCTGTTTAATCTGGGACAGTTTTGCGAATGTGTATCCAGTGCAGGAGATGGATTGAAATTAGTGAAATATACATTGACATCCTTTAAGCCATCCCAGTTTCTTTTGATTTCCTCGGGTAAATTGGGAACGGAGTATACACCCTATGCCCTGGCTACCCTCTTTGTAGGATGCCTCATTTGGTTTGTTGTCAGTTTCTTAAAGGAACGAGGAGTAAATGTTTTGGAAAGACTTGGCAAGCTACCCCTTCCTGTGGAATTTGCAGTATGGTTCCTTTTGATGATTTCTATTCCCTTATTTAGTCCAATGTCAGTAGCAAGGGGGTTCATTTATGCACAATTTTAAAAATGCTATAAGGGCAATTGCCTGTGTTTTGGCGGCATTGCTTTTGATCAAAGGGTTAGATATTGCTTTGTATCCCTGTACTTTTGTAAGAAACAATATTCATACGATGATCACTCAGAAAAAAGATGTCCTGATTCTTGGGACCTCCGGTGGAATGTCGGACATAGATCCGGATGTGGCTCTTGAGGGTACAGGCCTTACAGGGCAGAATATGTGTGTAGGTGGTGAGTATCCAATCGATGCCTATTATCTTACAAAGTTAGCTATAGAAAAACAAAAACCAAGTACCATTATCTATGAGATTGGTCCGGCTTATTTTATGACAGAGAAAGAGAAAGGAAATAACTATTTACTTTTTTATCATGAATTTCCTACATCTCTTACAAAATTAGAATATTTTAAGGATGCCATGTTAGACTGCGATATCCGTTTTCCTTTGTTTGCCTTCCACGAATATTCTCTGAAGACAGAACTTCCAAGAATTAAGGATAATATCTCCCAGAAAATCACAGGTAATTATGATGTATCCTACCTAAAGGGAGAAAGCCAGGAGTATCACGAAAATGGATTTATTGAAAAATATCCGGTTGCAGTGGAGGATTTCCCGGAGTATTCCTCTACACTTTTTCATACAGCAGATGTGAAAACATCCAATATGGAATATCTGACAAAGTTAATCAAACTTTGCAAGGAAAATGATATTGAATTTATTGCCACCAGTATTCCTTTGGCGGCTGTGATGTTGGTAGAAGAGGAGGATAGTTACCGAGAAGCCTGGGATTATTTTTCAGCATATTTTAATGAGCAGGAAGTAGAGTATTATAACTTTAACCGAGAGTATTATGGAAGTTATAGTCACGGCCTGGAAAACTATGTAGACTACGATGGACACATGAATGGAGACAGCGCAAGAGCATTTTCTAAAGTATTTGGAGAAACCGTATTTTCAAGTAAAGAAAAGTAGTGTAATATTATTTTGTTAACGGCAAAATATAAAATAGGAGTTTGAATATGAACGATTTGGAAATGTACAGAGAGCAGCTGGCCCTGTGTGATGATAAGATTATTGATGCTTTAATGGAGCGTAATTCCATTGTAGAAAAGATTATGGCATACAAAGAAGAGTTTGGAATGCCGATCTTGCAGCCAAAGCAGGAGAAAAAGCAGAAGGTTCGCTTGGGAGAAAAGCTACACAGCAATAAATACAAAGATGAGATTTATGATGTATTTGAGTGTATCTTACATAATAGTAAAAAGATACAGGCAAGAAAACTCTTTGATTATAATATCGTATTGATTGGCTTTATGGGAGCCGGAAAGTCTACAATCTCTGATTATCTCAGTACCATGTTTGCTATGGAAGTGGTGGAGATGGATCAGGTGATTGCGGAGAACCAGGGCATGAGTATTCCGGATATTTTTGAAACCTATGGGGAAGAATATTTCCGTAATCTTGAAACAGAACTTTTGATCAATATGCAGGATAAGAAGAATGTAGTAATTTCCTGTGGCGGTGGTGTTGCCATGAGAGAACGCAATGTTGTTGAGATGAAGAAGAATGGCAAAGTAGTACTTCTTACTGCCAGCCCGGAAGAAATCTATGAACGTGTAAAGGATGATGATAACCGACCGGTACTTAGGGGCCGCAAGAATGTAGCAGGTATTGCAGAGCTGATGGAACAGCGCAGGGAAAAATATGAAGCTGCAGCCGATATTGTGATTCAGACAGATCATAAGTCTATTTTACAGATTTGCGAGGAACTGGTAGGACGTTTGACAGAAACGGAAGAATAAAATATGCTAAAAACATTTTATCCAGATCAATATGTGGCATCTACCTATGTCATTGATTTTGAAAAGCTATATAAAGATGGAGTAAGGGGACTGATTTTTGACATTGACAATACCCTGGTTCCCCATGGAGCTCCAGCGGATGACAGGGCCATCAGGTTATTTCGTAGGTTGAAGGAAATAGGATTTCGCGCATGCTTGATCTCTAACAATAAGGAACCCAGGGTGGCGAAGTTCAATGAGCCTATACAGGTAGATTATGTCTATGATGCCCATAAACCTTCTACTAGGAATTATAAGAAGGCTATGAAGATTATGGGCACGGATACTTCCAATACAGTATTTATAGGAGACCAGCTATTTACCGATGTCTGGGGAGCAAAAAGAACCGGAATCCAGAGTATTCTTGTAAAGCCTATTCATCCAAAGGAAGAGATTCAAATTGTCCTTAAGAGATATTTAGAGAAGATTGTGCTTCATTTCTATTTGAAAAACAAAAAGAAGGTTGAAAAATAGAGGAAACTATTATAAAATTATTGAAGTGAGTGCGGTCATTTTTTTCGATATAAAGGATTAGCGTTTAGATGGCTGTTACCAATAGCAGAGGATAAGTGCCTAAGGGCATGGTTAAGGAGGATTATATAATGGCAAAGAAGAGCGCAGGCGAGTTCAGAAATGGTATGACATTAGAGATCGAAGGTAACGTATATCAGGTACTTGAGTTCTTACATGTTAAGCCGGGAAAGGGAGCTGCTTTTGTACGTACCAAGCTTAAGAATGTAATTGATGGTGGTGTGGTTGAGAGAACCTTCCGTCCAACAGAGACATTTGATGAAGCTTACATTGAGAGAAAGAAGATGCAGTATCTTTACAATGATGGTGAATTATTCTACTTCATGGACAACGAGACTTATGATCAGATTCCGGTAGGAACAGATACCGTAGGAGATTCTTTGAAGTTCGTTAAGGAGAATGAAGAGGTTACAGTAGTTTCTTACCAGGGAAATCCATTCTCTATTGAGCCACCTCTTACTGTAGAGCTTCTGATTACAGAGTCTGAGCCAGGAGTTAAGGGTAACACTGCAACAGGTGCAACAAAGCCTGCAATTCTTGAGACAGGTGCTCAGGTTATGGTTCCACTGTTTGTAGAGCAGGGAGAGACTATTAAAATTGATACTCGTACCGGAGAGTATTTATCAAGAGCATAATAAGATTTTTTTATAGGGGCTGCGTCTTGGTAGACGTAGTCCTTTTCTATATATAAGATGAGTTATAAGGAGAAGTATATGGCTAGAGTTGTTACAGACTATCTAGAAAAAACAGTCTTAAAATTTGGTGATAAGATAGCTTTTACAGATGAGCATAGGGAGATTACTTTTTACCAGGTTCGAAAAGAAGCTTATGGTATTGCAGCTGCATTGATCAGGGAAAATATATTTAAAAGACCTATTGCAATCTATTTGGATAAATCCGTGGAGTGTATCCCGGCTTTTTTGGGAGCAGCTTATAGTGGAAATTTTTATAGTCCATTGGATACAAAGATGCCAGAATCCAGAATTCAGAAAATCATGGATACCCTAGACCCGGCAGTAGTTGTTACGGATGAGTCTCATAAAGATCAAGCGGAATCCTTTGCAGGAAAGGCAAAAATATTGGTTTATGAGGAAGCAACAAAACAGTCCGTGGATGAGGACCTTGTGAAGACTGTGACCGAAAGAGTTATTGATACAGATATTCTGTATGTCTTATTTACCTCAGGATCTACGGGAACTCCCAAGGGGGTCATTATCCCTCATCGGGCTTTAATAGATTTTATTGAGTGGGGAAAAGAAGAGTTTTCTATTGATGATAGCTTTATCTTTGGAAATCAAACTCCATTTTATTTCAGTATGTCTGTATTAGATATCTATCAGACTTTGAAAAATGGAGCAACCATGCACATTGTTCCGCAAAAGTTGTTCTCATTTCCAGGCCTCTTGATGGAATATTTGCATGAACGAAAGGTCAATATCATCAATTGGGTGCCGTCAGCCCTTGGTATGGTAGCTACCCTTCATGCCTTGAGATCTCCTTATCTTCCAGAACTAAAGAGGGTCTTTTTTGGCGGAGAAGTGATGCAAGTAAAATATTTGAATATGTGGAAGGCGGAATACCCAGATGTGACTTATGTCAATCTTTATGGCCCTACAGAAGCCACAGATACTTGTACTTACTATGTGGTTGACCGAGAATTTAGCAAGGATGAGAGAATTCCAATGGGTCGAGTTTGTAAGAATGCCGATGTATTTCTTTTAACAGAGGATGATAAGCTGGCGAAGGAAGGAGAAATCGGTGAGGTATGTGTGCGAGGAACTTCTGTTGCCTTAGGGTATTATAATATGCCGGAAAAGACAACAGAGGTATTTGTTCAAAATCCATGTAATCCTTATTATCCGGAGATTATTTATCGCACGGGTGATTTGGCCAAGGTAAATGATTTTGGAGAATATGTGTATATGTCCAGAAAGGATTTCCAGATTAAGCACATGGGTCATCGTATAGAATTAGGAGAAATCGAGACTGCCATATCAGCTATTGAAGGTGTTGAGTCAGAATGTTGTCTGTACGATGATAAAAAGTCTAGGATTGTCATGTTTTACACTGGTTCCATAGAGCCTGTACAGGTTATGGAAAAGCTAAAAGACATGGTTCCGGAGTATATGCTGCCTAATCGAAAATATCATTTAGATGTAATGCCACATAATCTAAATGGTAAGGTTGATCGGCAAAAATTAAAGGAAATGATAGCAAACAGAACTGTTAAATAGGAGGAAAATTTATGGATACTTTAATTGAAATTTTAGAAGACATTCAGCCAGATGTAGATTATGAAAACTGTGAGACTTTAATTGATGATGGAATCTTAAATTCCTTTGCAATCCTTTCTATCGTAAGCGAATTGCAGGATGAGTTTGATATTGAGATCACCCCGGCAGAGATTATTCCAAAAAATTTTAACTCTGCAAGGGCTCTGTGGGACATGGTTTGTCGTCTGAAGGATTAAGTACGGTTAGGTTGCCATCTGAAATTCCAGAATAACCTTGTCATATTTATAGGTATCCGGCGACATACTGGATATAATTACAGTGGCCTCATCTTCATCCATGAGTTTCTTAGGAAAAATGGATAAAGGATCGGAGTGGACTTCTCTAAGTTCCTGGTAGCAGAGATAATTAGCTGCAGGAAGCTTTTGTATTTCTGCTAGCATGCTGCTTGAGGAGTCTTCAGGCAGGACCTCTAAAAACATAGAGGAGTCCACAAATTTTCCGTTCTTATAATGAATCATCAACCCGTGAGGGAAGGAGGCCAGAAGATGGGACTTTCTTGCGGTATTAAACAATTTACTGAGATTTCGTTCATAGCTTTTTGCATCCATCTTGATCTTACTTGGGATAGTGATGATAAAGCGGTCAAAAATATAACGAGAATAATAACCTTGTCTGCCTAGAAAATCTCTCTGGGCATGAATATGTTGTAAGGTACGATCGATGGAATCGATATTTGATTCTATCTTTCGTATCTTTTCTTTTGCCATTTTTCGACCATCTCTTAGAAGTCGTTCGAATTCTAGTTGCCCATCCTTGTCTACATAATTCTTAAGTTCCTTCAGTGGAATCCCTAGTTCAATACACAGAATAATGGTATCCAGTACCATAATCTGGTCAGGGGAATAATAGCGGTAGCCACTTTCTGGATTGATATAGGCCGGAATTAAAATCCCTAATTTTTCATAGTAGCGAAGAGATTGAACATTTACATTTCGAATCTTCGCAAGCTCTCCGATAGATAATAGATTTCCCATTAAAGTACCTCGCAAAAAAATAAAAAACAGTATTGACTCTATGATTATCATAGGGTTTATCATTGCTTCTGGAAGTGATTTTAACCTCTTTTTTGGGGTTTGTAAATACTTCATAAAGTATAAATGGAGGTGTTATTGTGACAAAAACTGAAGATGCAAATAATCCATTGGCATCGGCATCTGTGGGAAAACTCATGATGAAATATGCTATTCCCAGTGTTGTGGCTTTAGTAGTAAATTCCCTCTACAACATTGTGGATCAGATCTTTATAGGATGGGGCGTTGGAACCTTAGGAAATAGTGCAACTAATGTAGTCTTTCCATTAAATATGGTGGTTATGGCCCTGGCCCTGCTTTTAGGTGATGGTGGAGCATCCTATCTCAGT
Source organism: Parabacteroides distasonis (assembly GCA_963589425.1). Taxonomy (GTDB): domain Bacteria; phylum Bacillota; class Clostridia; order Lachnospirales; family Lachnospiraceae; genus CAKRJP01. The sequence continues at coordinate 9,010 of CAVAKZ010000056.1, forward strand.
CTGGAACTTGGACGAAATAACCAGAAGAAGGCCCAGAAGGCTGCCAACAATACCTTAAGTTGGCTTATTATTGTGGGGCTTGTATTTACAGTAATTTGCTACATTTTCTTTCAACCCTTGGTTTCTTTGTTCGGAGCAACCCCGGACAATCTGCCCTATGTATATGAATATGGAAAGATTGTCATATTAGGCTTCCCCTTTGTGGTAATTGGAAGCGGCCTGTGTTCTGTGATTCGAGCAGATGGGACTCCGAAACTAACGATGATTGGAATGATCGCAGGATGTCTGGCTAATGTGGTTTTAGACGCCTTATTCGTTTTGGGATTTGGCTGGGGGATGGCTGGAGCGGCCATTGCCACAATTATTGGTCAGATCCTGAATTTTGCCATTACCATTTGGTATATTCCAAGATTTAAAACCGTAAAGATTTCCCTGAAAGAAATGAAACCGGATTTTAAACTTCTTAGGAAAACTGCAGGATACGGTGTCTCCAGTTTTGTGGCTCAGATTGCAGTTGCCATTATTATGACTGTTATTAATTACTACTTGGTGCACTGTGGAATGAACAGTAAATATGGTGCAGATATTCCCTTGGCTGCCTTTGGTATTGTAATGAAATTTAATACAATCTTAGTTTCTATTGTGACCGGTATTGGAACGGGAGCCCAGCCTATTGTGGGATACAATTATGGAAGTGGAGACTATAAGAGGGTAAGAAAAACTTTTTCTTTAGCAGTAAAAGTGTCAACTGCATTTGCAATTTTGTTTTTCATTATCTTCCACCTTTTCCCAAAACAGTTAACAGCTATGTTTGGATCCCAGGGAGAACTTTATGCAGAATTTTCTATTAAATCCTTTGAAGTTTTCACCTTGCTATGTTTTTTCAATGGATTCCAGACAGTAGCGGCAATCTTTTTCCAGTCTATTGGAAAACCGGTGAAATCAGGGGCCATTTCTCTTAGCAGACAGATTATCTTCCTGATTCCAGCCACTATGATTATGTGCAGTTTCTTGGGATTAGACGGAGTTTTGTGGGCAGGGCCTGTGGCAGATGGATTAGCTTTTATTTTGGCGCTGGTATTAACCCTTAGGGAATTAAATACTGGTTTGAAAGTAAAGTGAGGGGAGGTGAGAGCGTGAAAAGAATTATAACTATTGGACGAGAGCTTGGAAGTGGCGGCCGCACCATTGGAAAAATGCTGGCCAACAGATTGGGGATTCCCTATTATGACCGGGAAGTAATTGATGAAGCTGCTGCAAAATCAGGTCTTTCGGCAAATTTTATTGAAACTACAGAACAAAAAGTTACCAACAGCTTTCTCTACAACATAGCCATGGGATCTAGCTATGGTTATGGAATATTACCGGGTGCTAATCGTCAGACCCTGCCTTTGGCAGAACAAGTATATGAAGCCCAGACAGAGGCAGTGCGAAAATTTGCAGACAAAGGAAGCTGTGTGATCGTGGGCCGATGTGCAGATTATATATTAGCAGACCGTGAAGATGTGCTTCGGGTTTTTATCTATGGAGATAAAAAAGATCGCATGGAACATGCAGTGAAGGCTTATGGAATGGAAAAGGAGACAGCCTTAAAAGAGCTTGAGAAATCTGATAAGGAAAGAAGTCACCATTATAGTTCCTTTACTGACAAAAAATGGGGAGATCGACACAATTATGACCTAATGATTAATAGCAGTCTGATGAGCTATGAAGAATGCGCAAAATTAATCAGCCAAGTTTTTAAAGAAAATTGATTAGAGAAAATATTTAGAGAGTGAAAAGGAGAAAAATTATGACAAAAGCAGAAAAATGTAGATTATTGGAGGATCGGTTGCACAAATTGGAAAGTAGCGAGAAAGATAACGGAGGAGTATGCCGCAGGATCCGCAGAGATATTCGAAATCTCAAAAAATCTATGGAATAAAAACCATATTTTGTAGTTAAATAAAGATTATAAAAAAGCCTTGCATTTTCTGCAGGGCTTTTTTATAATTTGAATCACCATAATAATTCAAATCAAGGTAACTCTTTGAGAACTCTTAAAAAGTTACCAATCTAATTATTCTAAATTCATGGCTCATATTCCGAGGGTCAAGAATTAGGTGGTAGATTCTTACCACATTTTTTCCGAAGTTTAATTTTATATGCTGCCGCAAAACAGAAAGGAGTTTTATGACCTATTATCAGTTTGTGCATGCGGTGGAACTTAAGGTAAAGGAGGAGGCCAAGGGACAATTAGATGTAAGCGTAAATGCCGTCTTGAAGAACAATGGTTGGATGAGACAGGGGATTGTATTGAAGGAAAGAAATATCAATATTTCCCCCACGATTTATTTGGAGGAGTATTATCAAGGCTTTCTCAGGGGAGTCGAGCTGGAGACTATTGCCAAGGAGATCCTAAAGGTTTATGGACAGGTTCGCTTTGAAACCCCTATGGACGCAAATTTTATTGGAGATTACAAACAAATTAAAGGGAAGATTATATACCGAGTAATTAACCGGGAAAAAAATCAGGAACTTTTGGAGGATGTTCCCTATAAAGAATATTTAGACTTGGCTATTGTGTACTATCTTTTGTTTGATTCTACAAGATATGGAACAGCTTCTATGATGATTAGTAATACCCATTTAGGAATCTGGGACGTGGATGTAGAGGAAATCCATAAGCGGGCAAAAGAAAATACCAAAGCTCTTTTGCCTTATCAGTTTAAAACCATGTCCCGGACAATGTCAGAAATGATTGGACAAGCCATAGAAATCTATGAGGATCTTCTATATATTCTTACAAACAAAACCATGAGCTACGGAGCTGCCACTATGCTGTATCCTGGCTGCCTTGAGGCTATCGGTGAGGAACTAAAGGAAAACTATTACATTATTCCCAGCAGCGTTAATGAACTGATCATGGTGCGAGAAGGAGACGCACCGGATGAGGAAGACTTATCTGCCATGGTGAGGGAAGTGAATGAAACCCAGGTGCCGGATGAGGAGGTGCTGTCTGATCATATTTATTATTTTGATCGAATAGATAACAGGTTGCAGATTGTTTTGTAGGTGAAGCTTGTAGTGTGAAAAAGATAAATATAATCAGGAGGGAATTCATGAAAAAGAAGACTTCAATATTGAAAAAAAGCCTTTCTTTGGGGCTGGCTTTTCTTATGGCCTTATCTACCGGCGTATCCGGAGTGAAAGTACAGGGGGAAGAAACTGGAATAAAAGATAAAACTGTGACAGTTGCTCTTGAATCTGTAGAACACCTTATGGTGAAACTAAATGATTTAGAAGACCGGGAAATTAATGTTTCTCCTGGATCGGAAGTGAAGATTGATGTGGAAGCGGAAGACGGATATCAAATTGACGAAGTTA
>CAVAKZ010000057.1:0-11531 GCA_963589425.1 Parabacteroides distasonis
CACATGTTTCATGACGCATTGGTGTCTTTCGCAGAAAGACGGGTAATAAGTATGGATTTTAGAATTGCAGTAGAAAATGATCTGTCTCGAATTTGGGAGATTACGGGGATGGCCAAGGCTCAGCTTAAGAGGCTGGGGCTAGATCAGTGGCAGACAGGATATCCAAGCCTTGAGATTTGGCTGGAGGATATTGGTCTTGAAAGTTGCTTTGTTGTGGAGGATGAGGGGCTGATTTTAGGCGCCTTTGCCTACCAGGTAAGTCCGGATGTATCTTATGGCCTTATTGAAAATGGAGCCTGGCTGGCGGATGGCCCTTATGCTTCCATGCACAGGGTGATTGTGGCAGACGGATGTAAGGGTAAGGGCCTTGCAGGAAAAATGTTTGCCTATGGATTTTCTATGGCAGAGAGGGATGGATTCGGTTCAGTGAGAATTGATACCCATCTGGGGAATCTTCCCATGCAGCATGCCCTGAAAAAGGCGGGTTTTCAGGCCTGTGGAGATATTTACCTGGCAGTTGGTCCCGAAAAAGGACAGCGAAGGATTGCTTTTGAACGATTACTGTAGGCTGCTTCTAAGATAAAATGTGAGGAAAACTATGCAATATTATATGGCTCCCATGGAGGGAGTGACTACAGAAGTTTTTAGGCGTGTTTATCACGCCTATTTTTTGCCCTTTGATAAGTATTTTACCCCTTTTTTGGTGCCTCATTTAAAGAAGGGATTTAACAGCGGGGAATTAAGGGAGATTGATCCAAAGACCCAAAAGGGCATGTATGTGGTGCCGCAGATACTTGCTAATAAGAGCGAGGATTTTCTTCGGACAGTGAAGAAATTAGAAGAGTTTGGATATAGGGAAGTTAATTTGAATCTGGGCTGTCCCTCAAAAACTGTAGTTAGCAAGTACAGAGGTTCCGGATTCTTGGCAAAGCCGGAAGAATTGGACCGCTTCCTGGATGAAATCTACAGGGGGACTGATATAAAAATTTCAATTAAGACCCGTATAGGAAAGATGGAAGCAGAGGAATTTCCTAAGATTCTTGAAATCTACAATCAATATCCTGTGGAGGAACTGATTGTTCATCCCAGGGTGCAGCAGGATTTTTATAATAATCATCCTAATTTGGATGCCTTTTCCTATGCTGTCAGCCATACCCACCTGTCCCTATGCTATAACGGAGACCTATTTTATAAAGAGGATGTAGAAAATTTAAAAGAAAAATTTCCTGGGATAGAGAAAATTATGTTGGGCCGCGGCATAGTGGGGAATCCATTTTTGTTGGAGAATATCATTGATGGGGGTGAGGCTGTGCAAGGAATGGATCCTTGCAGGTTGGAAGAGTTTTTAAGCCTGCTTAAGGAGGAGTATCAAAAGACCTGTTCTGGAAGCAGGCCGGTGCTGTATAAGTTGAAAGAGGTCTGGTTCTATCTTGGAAGGATGTTTCCAGGATGTGAGAAGCAATTAAAGAAAATTAAGAAGGCAGAAAAAATGGAGGTTTATCAGGAGGCTGTTAAAGAGATTCTTTTTAAATAGTTATTTTAAGTACTTATGTTGATTTTATAAATTTTTAATTGCAAGATATACTTCTTGGAATTATCATATAGAAAGTAGCGTTTAGAATAATGCTATGAAAAGAGAGACTTCGGATAAACAAATCTTGAATATGAAAGAAGGACAATGAATGGAAGAATATAGACAGACAGGGCCGAAAAAGCGAAGAGGGGCTAATAGCTTTTGGCATGTGTGGAGTCCTCTGTTTTTAAAATGGGGGATTGCCTTCATAGTTTCCATGGCGGGAATGTTTGTGCTAGTGGGAGGCTATGTGGCAGGTCATGAGGACTTGGTTTTAAAGGCTTTAGATGATGAAAATCAGATGATGAAGATTTATAATCAAATTATAGACCTTTATTTGCGGTATTCCACCTTAATTGAAGGTATGGCAGCAATCTGCACCATTCCTTTTTTAGCTTGGATGTTCCATAGAGACCGTATGAAAGAGAAGATGGCAGGGAAAGCCCCGGTAAAGAAAGCTTCACTTGGATATTATATTCCGGCAATCTTAATTTCAGTGGCTGCAAGTATTGCCTTAAACAATTTGATCGTTATTGGGAATTTTGCCAGCTATAGCAGTGGTTATACGGAGATTATGTCCGCCTTTTATTCTGCTAATTTTCTGCTTCAGCTTGTGGTTTTGGCACTTATCATCCCCATCTGTGAGGAGTTGGCATTCCGTGGCTTGGTGTTTAATCGATTGAAGGAAGATGGCTCGGTTATTGGAGCAATTATCTACTCTTCCTTAATTTTTGGCCTGCTTCATGGAAATATGGTACAGATCGTATATGGAAGCCTTCTTGGCCTCTTGCTTGCATGGCTCTATCAACAGATGGGATCTATATGGGCACCAATTTTAGCTCATATATTCATGAACCTTGTATCTGTGCTGGCTACAAAATTTGATTTTTATGGATCATTGGCAAAGGATATCCGTTATATAGGAGGGGCGACGATTCTCCTTGCGGCTTTCGGCTCTTGTATGTATCTGGCCTTACAGCAGCTATCCGATAAAAATAAATAATAGAAATCATGGGGAAGCCCTCATAGTAAGTATCCGGTAGGTGATGCTTGCTATGAGGGCTTTTTTGTGTAATGGAAAATTTTGATAAAATCTCCTGGGTGGGGTGAAAAGGAAGCTGGTTTTGTAGAAAATTGATTTGAAAAAATATTAAAAATGTATGTAAAAAATAGAGACAATTAAGAAAAATTATGGCAATTAAAGGGTACTAAAGAACAAATACATTAAATTGTCGAATAATCTGACAATATGATAAAATTTCATGCTTTACAAAACTAAAGACAGGGAGTATAGTATGAAAAAACAAAGCAAAAGCAGAAAGGACAAGGCATATGACTGAACAGGATATGAGCACAGCACAAGGCTTGTATCGTTCCCAGTTTGAACATGACAACTGCGGAATCGGTGCAATTGTTAATATCAAAGGCAAGAAGACCCACGATACAGTGGTAGATGCATTAAAGATTGTTGAACATTTAGAACATAGAGCCGGCAAGGACGCCGAGGGTGAGACAGGTGACGGAGTAGGAATCCTCTTACAGATTTCCCATAAATTTTTCTCTAAAGCCTGTAAGGACCTCGGTATTTTTTTAGGTTCAGAGAGAGACTATGGTGTGGGAATGTTCTTCTTTCCCCAAGATGAGTTGAAGAAAAACCAGGCCAAGAAAATTTTCGAGGTCATTGTAAAAAAAGAAGGCATGAATTTCCTTGGATGGAGAGAAGTGCCTATTAAGGAAGAGGTTCTTGGAAGCAGAGCTAAAGCCTGCATGCCTTGTATTATGCAGGGGTTTGTAGAGCGTCCGGAGAAGGTTGCTAAGGGGCTGGAATTTGACAGACGCCTGTATGTAGTACGTCGAATTTTTGAACAGAGCAGTGATGAGACTTATGTGGTGTCTCTTTCAAGCAGAACCATTGTCTACAAGGGAATGTTCTTGGTAAACCAGTTACGGTCTTTCTTTGAAGACCTTCAGCATCCGGATTACGAATCAGCAGTGGCTATTGTGCACTCAAGATTTAGCACCAACACTAATCCAAGCTGGGATCGGGCCCATCCATATCGTTATCTTGTACACAATGGTGAGATTAATACCATTAAGGGTAATGCGGACAAGATGCGAGGCCGTGAGGAGAATATGAAGTCCGAGTTCTTAAAGGGCGAACTTCATAAGGTCCTTCCTGCTATTAACGTTGCAGGATCTGACTCTGCAATGCTTGATAATACCATTGAATTTATGGTTATGAGTGGAATGGAACTGCCCCTGGCTGTTATGATCGCCATTCCGGAGCCTTGGGCTAATGATAAGGCTATGGCTCAGGAAAAGAAGGACTTCTATCAGTACTACGCCACTATGATGGAACCTTGGGATGGACCGGCATCAATTCTCTTTACCGATGGAGATTGCATGGGAGCTGTTCTTGACCGTAACGGTCTGAGACCTTCTAGATACTACATTACAAATGATGATAATTTAATCCTTTCTTCAGAAGTAGGTGTCTTGGATATTGATCCTTCTAAGATCGTATTAAAGGAAAGACTACATCCGGGAAAGATGCTTCTGGTTGATACCATCAAGGGAAAAGTTATTGACGATGAAGAACTGAAAATGGATTATGCCAGCAGACAGCCTTATGGTGAGTGGCTAGATACCTACATGGTTAAACTGGATGATCTTAAGATTCCAAATGAGAAGGTGGTAACCTACTCTCAGGATGAGAGAAAGAAATTGCAGAAGGCATTTGGCTACTCTTATGAGGAAGTAAAGACTTCTATTCTTACTATGGCAAAAACAGGAAGTGAAGGAACTGCGGCTATGGGTATCGATACACCTTTAGCAGTGCTTTCTGACAAGCATCAGAATTTGTTTAACTACTTTAAGCAATTGTTTGCCCAGGTAACCAATCCTCCTATTGATGCCATCCGTGAGAAGGTAGTAACCTCCACAACCGTATACGTAGGTGAAGATGGAAATATCTTAGAGGAGAACCCTATCAACTGTCGTATGCTTAAGGTGGATAATCCTATCCTTACCGAGACAGATCTTTTGAAAATCAAGAATCTAAATCGGCCAGGATTTAAGGTGGCAGAGATTGATATGGTATTCTACAAGAATTCCAGCTTGGAGAAAGCCATCGACTACCTCTTTATTGAGGTAGACCGTGCAATCCTAGATGGGGCAAATGTTTTGATTCTCTCAGATAGAGGGGTAGATGAGTACCATGTACCGATTCCGTCTCTCCTTGCCTTGTCAGGACTTCAGCAGCATTTGGTTCGAACAAAGAAAAGAACTTCTGTAGCCATTATCCTAGAGACTGGAGAGCCAAGAGAGGTTCACCACTTTGCAACCTTATTAGGTTATGGTGCTTGTGCCATTAATCCATACCTAGCTCACGAGTCCATTAAAGAATTGATTGAAAGTGGCATGCTGGATAAGGATTACTATGCAGCAATGAATGATTACAATGAAGCTGTCCTTAGCGGTATTGTAAAGACTGCATCCAAGATGGGTATTTCCACTATTCAGTCTTACCAGGGAGCTAAGATTTTCGAGGCTATTGGATTAAAAGAAGACTTTGTGAAAAAATATTTTACAGATACAGTAAGCCGTGTAGGTGGTATTGGTATCCAGGAAATTGCTAACGATTATATTGCCCGTCATTCTCAGGCTTTTGATCCTTTGGGATTGGAGGTAGATATGACCCTTAATAGTATCGGACAGCATAAAGAAAAGAGTAACGGTGAAAAGCATCTTTATAACCCAAGAACCATTCATGCCCTGCAGCAGTCTACCAGAAGGGGAGATTACGAACTCTTTAAGCAGTATACAGAGATGGTGAACCAGGAAGGTGAGAGCATCAATCTTCGTGGACAGCTGGAATTTGTTTATCCGGAACAAGGAATTTCTATTGATGAGGTAGAAAGCGTAGATGACATTGTTACCAGATTTAAGACAGGAGCTATGTCTTACGGATCTATTTCCAAAGAGGCCCATGAGGCCCTGGCTATTGCTATGAATACCCTTCACGGAAAATCAAACAGTGGTGAAGGTGGTGAGGAAATCGAAAGACTGGATACCAATCGTTGTTCTGCAATTAAGCAGGTGGCATCAGGACGATTTGGTGTAACTTCCCGTTATTTGGTTAGCGCCCAGGAGATTCAGATTAAGATGGCTCAGGGAGCAAAACCGGGAGAAGGAGGACATTTGCCTGGAGGTAAAGTATATCCTTGGATCGCAAAAACCAGACATTCCACACCTGGTGTAAGCCTGATTTCGCCACCGCCGCATCATGATATTTATTCCATCGAGGATTTGGCTCAGCTGATTTACGACTGTAAGAATGCAAATAAAGATGCAAGAATTACAGTTAAGCTGGTATCTGAGGCAGGTGTAGGAACTGTAGCAGCCGGTGTTGCAAAGGCCGGTGCCGGATTGATCCTGATTTCCGGATATGACGGAGGTACAGGAGCAGCACCTAGAAGTTCTATTCACAATGCAGGACTTCCTTGGGAGCTCGGTTTGGCAGAGACCCATCAGACTTTGATCCAAAATGGATTAAGAGAGCGGGTTCGTATTGAAACAGACGGAAAACTTATGAGTGGCCGTGATGTAGCTATCGCAGCAATCCTTGGAGCTGAGGAGTTTGGATTTGCTACTGCACCTCTTGTAACCTTAGGCTGTGTTATGATGCGTGTATGTAACTTAGATACCTGCCCGGTAGGTGTGGCAACTCAGAATCCTAAGCTTCGCAAATGCTTCTCAGGCAAGCCAGAATATGTTATCAACTTTATGAAATTCATTGCCCAGGATTTAAGAGAGCATATGGCAAAACTTGGTGTTCGTTCTATTGATGAGTTGGTAGGCCGTACTGATCTTTTGAAGGTAAAAGATCAGCCAACTTCTAAGAGAGCAGCTAGCTTAAACTTAAGTCAGATCCTCTATAATCCATATGTGGGAACTGATGAGCCAATGATTTTCAACCCGAAAAAGGTATATGATTTCGAACTTGAGAAAACTGCAGACGAGAAGATCTTAGTGAAGAAGCTCCTTCCGGCTTTGGAAAAGGGGCAGAAGAAGAGTATCGAGGTAGATGTAACCAATATTAACCGTACCTTTGGAACTATTTTTGGATCAGAGATTACCAAGCGCTATCCGGAAGGCTTAGAGGAAGATAGCTACGTTGTAAAATGTACAGGAGCAGGCGGCCAGTCCTTTGGCGCATTTATTCCTAGAGGATTAACCTTAGAGCTTATTGGAGACAGTAACGATTATTACGGAAAGGGACTTTCCGGTGGTAAATTAATTGTTTATCCTCCAAAGGGGGTAAACTACAAGCATGAAGAAAATATTATTATCGGTAATGTAGCTCTCTACGGTGCAACCAGTGGTAAGGCCTTTATTAACGGTATTGCAGGAGAACGTTTTGCGGTACGTAATTCAGGTGTCACTGCAGTAGTAGAAGGCGTTGGTGATCACGGATGTGAATACATGACCGGCGGTCGTGTGGCAATCCTTGGAAAAACCGGCAAGAACTTTGCAGCTGGTATGAGTGGCGGTGTTGCCTATGTCTTGGATGAGGATAATACCTTGTATAAGAGATTAAATAAGCAGCTGGTAAATATGGAGCATGTAGTTTCCAAAGTAGATGTAGATGAATTAAAGGGTATGATTGAAGAACATGTGGCAAATACCAATTCTGAGATCGGAAAGAAAATCCTTGAAAACTTCACTGCATACCTGCCGAAATTCAAGAAGATTATTCCAAAGGATTATGAGCGGATGCTGAAGAAGATCCTTGAATTTGAAGCGCAGGGAATGAGCAACGAAGAAGCACAGATGGAAGCATTTAATGCCATTAAAAGTGGAAGATAGGGGGCGAGAAAAATGGGAAAAGCAACAGGATTTATGGAATATGAAAGACAGGATAAAGTAGCAGAAGATCCCAGGTCTAGAATTAAGCATTTCCAGGAATTTCACACCCCTCTTTCTCAGGAGGAGCAGGAAATTCAGGGAGCCAGATGTATGGCTTGCGGAGTACCCTTTTGTCAGTCAGGAGCCATGCTTGCAGGCATGGCCAGTGGCTGCCCACTACACAATCTGGTGCCGGAGTGGAATGACCTAATCTATCATAGCAACTGGAAAGAGGCCTACCTTCGTTTGAAGAAAACAAACAACTTCCCGGAATTTACTTCCAGAGTATGTCCGGCCCTTTGTGAGGCTGCTTGTACCTGTGGGTTAAATGGAAAGCCGGTATCTACCAAGGCCAATGAATACGGAATTATTGAAAAAGCCTACGCGGAAGGATATGCCGGGGCTAAGGAAGTAAAGATCCGTACCGGTAAAAAAGTAGCAATTGTAGGTTCAGGCCCATCGGGACTTGCGGCTGCAGATATGTTAAATCGCCGTGGACATTTGGTAACTGTTTTTGAAAGAGAAGACAAGGTAGGAGGCCTGCTTCGCTACGGAATTCCCAATATGAAGTTGGAAAAACAGGTCATTGATCGCAAGATCAAGATTATGGAAGAAGAGGGAATCAGCTTTGTGACTAACTGTAATATCGGAAAGGACAAGAAAGCGGCAGCTCTTTTGAAAGAATTTGATAAAGTTATTCTTTGCTGTGGAGCTTCTAATCCAAGAGATATTAAGGTTCCGGGAAGAGATGCAGAAGGAATTTATTTTGCTGTAGATTTCTTGAAGAGCACAACGAAGGCCTTGTGGGCAAACAATATGCAACTTAAGGATGGAACATATATTTCTGCCAAAGGAAAAAATGTTATGATCATCGGCGGTGGTGATACTGGAAATGACTGTGTAGGAACTTCTATGCGTCATGGAGCTAAGAGTGTCATTCAGTTAGAGATGATGCCTAAGGCACCGGATGAGAGAACTGCCATGAATCCATGGCCGGAATGGCCAAGAGTCTGCAAGACAGACTATGGACAGCAGGAAGTCATTGCTGTATTCGGTCATGATCCCAGAGAATATCAGACCACAGTTAAGGAATTTGTCAAAGATAAAAACGGAAAACTAAAACAGGCTGTTTTAGTGAAACTTGAGTCTAAGAAAGATCCAAAAACCGGACGTTTCCAGATGGTAGAGATTCCGGGGAGCGAGAAGACCATCAACGTAGAATTGGTATTGATCGCAGCAGGATTCCTGGGAAGCGAATCTTACGTAACAAAGGCTTTCGGCGTGGAAGTAAATCAAAGAACCAATGTGGCAACACCCCAGGGAGCTTATGATACATCTGTTAAAAATGTCTACGCAGCAGGTGATATGCACAGAGGCCAGTCCTTGGTAGTATGGGCAATCCGTGAAGGCCGTGAAGTGGCAAAACAGGTAGACTATGACTTGATGGGTTATACAAATATGTATGTGCAATAAAGAAAAATAAATTTATTCTTTAACATTAAAGAAACCTCGTGTATGATATGTGCACGGGGTTTCTTGTGGCTCTGAATAGTTACAATATTTTAAACAAAATAGTTAGGAAGGTTATGAAAGAAAAGCAAAATATTTTAACAAAAACTTGGATTGTCGCAGTGTTAGCGGCTATCTGCTGCGCCCTCTGGGGCAGCGCTATTCCGGCTATAAAGACAGGTTATAGACTCCTGCAAGTGGAAGGCAGTGATGTGGCAAGTCAGATTGTATTTGCAGGAATAAGATTTAGCCTGGCAGGAATAATGGTATTGATTTTTGCTTCTGTTAAAGAAAGAAAACCAATGCTTCCGGACAAGGAGATCCTAAAATATGCTATTCCTGTAGGGCTGGCTCAGACAGTGGTACAGTATTTCTTCTTTTATATAGGGGTGGCAAATACTACAGGTGTAAAAGGTGGAATTATTACCGGGACAGGTAATTTTGTTGCCATTCTTTTGGCATGTCTGGTATTTCGAAATGAAAAATTCACGTCTAGAAAATTTATAGGCTGCGTCCTTGGATTTGCAGGGGTGGTGATTATTAATCTCATGGGTGGCTCACTGAATACCGGTTTTAACCTGACAGGAGATGGATTTGTCTTGATTGCTCAAATTTCCTATGGGGTATCATCTGTTTTGATTAATATTTTTTCCAAGAAGGTATCTCCAGTAATCTTAAGTGGAATTCAGTTTACGATGGGAGGGATTGTGTTATTCCTGATTGGTAAGGCTATGGGAGGAAAGCTAAGCCATATGAATCTGTCGGGGGCTGTCTTAATTGTCTACCTGGCCATGGTATCGGCAGTGGCTTATACCTTGTGGTCCATACTTTTAACCTACAATGATGTGTCTAAGGTTGCCATTTTTGGCTTTATCAATCCTCTCTGCAGTGTGGTCTTATCAGCCCTGGTACTAGGAGAACTTACTCAAGCTTTTAATATAGGAAGCTTGATTGCCCTTGCCCTTGTGTGCGTGGGAATTTATGTAGTAAATGGAAAGAAAAAGTAGGAAGAGACCTCCTAAATGTTACAGAAATGTTAAATCCCCTTGATTTTCATGGCAAATTGATATATAATCGACGCAGATGTTGGCTTTTGAGGATAAAAATATTCTTTCTGATAAAGCAGTTCTAGGGATGAAGAGTATAAAATATCAATAACTAAGGAGTATTTAATGAAAAAAAGATTAGTCACCATTTTGATGGCTGCAGTTTTGGCTTGCGGAACCATTGCGACGCCGGTCATGGCCACCAACGTAGATGATTTGAAGAAAAGTAAAGCGTCTAAGCAAAGCGAAGTAGAGGCCTTACAGACTCAGTTAAATGAGTTGATGACCAAGATGAATGATCTAGAAACTCAGCTGATTGAAAAAGGTCAGGAAAAAACTCAGGCGGAGGCGGATTTGGAAGTTGCTGAAGAGAAAGAGCAGCAACAATATGAAGACATGAAGCTTCGTATCAAGTATATGTACGAGGAGGGCGATAACTCAGCCTTAGAGCGTATAGTCGATTCCGGCGATATTGCAGATGTCTTGGCTCAGACTGAGTATGTGGAGAAGGTTCATACCTATGACCGTAACATGCTGGAAGAATATAAGGAGACGGTTCAGCAGGTAAAGGATTTGAAGGCTACCATTGATGAGGATATGCAGAATATTCAGGATTTGGAAGCTGAGTATGAGGCTCAGAGTGAGGAGCTGAATACAACTATTAGCAATAAGAGTGCAGAGATTACTAATATTGATAGCATGATCCAGGAAGCAGCTAAGGCAGCTTTGGAAGCTCAAAAGAAGGCCGAAGCTGAGAAGAAGGCAAAAGAAGAGGCCCAGGCAAAGGCGGCCAAAGAGGTAGCAAGCCAGGCAACAGCGGCATCTAGTTCGACAACCACGACATCGACAACAACTGCATCTACAGATACAAGTGCCAGTACAAGTACAAGTACGGACACTACAGCAGATACAAGTACAGATACCAGCAGTACAAGTTCCGCCACACCGGCAGCAGACGATGGAACCATTGTAGGGCGTGCATATTCTTGGGTTGGTAATGCAGAGTATGTATGGGGAGCATGTAGCCCAGGAGCATTTGACTGCTCAGGATTTGTAAGTTACTGTTTGACGGGTCAGTATGCAAGGCTTGGAACAACCTACACATTCCTAACATGGACCCAGGTATCGGATCCGCAGCCGGGAGACGTATGTGTTAATGCTAACCACTGTGGTATTTATATCGGTGGAGGTCAGATGATTCATGCGGCAGACTATGGAATCGGTGTTATTGTAGGAGCCGTGCAGGACGGAATGATTTACGTTCGTTATTAATATTCACATCAAAATTAAATAATAAGTAAGAAATAAAAGCCTTGCAGACGCAAGGCTTTTATGCTATTCTAATGAAGTTGACGATTAAACACGCATTTGTCTGCCTAAAAGGGTGCCAGAAGATTTCTGGTTTTGAGGGCTTACATGCAGATGCGGAAGTACAAAACCAAATGGAGGAAAGAAACATGAGCGTTATTTCAATGAAGCAACTTTTAGAAGCAGGT
>CAVAKZ010000058.1:0-11110 GCA_963589425.1 Parabacteroides distasonis
ATAGAACGGAGAAAATTCTGGATTATGAATTAACAGACACACAGAAAAAAATTGTGAATTTGCTTCTTTCTGATAAACAATTATCTGCAGCAAAAATAGCAGAACAATTAGATTTGGGAAGTCGAAGCATAGAAAAGAATATTAAGAAGTTAAAAGAGTATGGTATACTTATAAGGCATGGTTCTCCTAAGAGCGGCTACTGGGAGATTGTAGAGAAATAGAAGGATGATAGAAAATGTCCTTAACAAAAATAAAAATAGAAAATTTTACAGTCTTTGAAGACATTACGATACCATTTAGTAAAGGATTAAATGTATTAGTTGGTGAAAATGGTATGGGAAAAACGCATATCATGAAGCTGGCTTATGCAGCATGTCAGGCATCAAAACATGATGTGTCATTTTCGCAGAAGACAACAATGCTTTTCCGCCCTGATCAGTCTAGTATCGGGCGGCTGGTAAACAGAAATAAAAATGGTAATAATACAGCGAAAATCTCAGTGGAATCTGATACAGCGAAGATAGGAATGTTGTTTTCTACTAAGACAAAAAAATGGGATGCGGAGATTAAGACAGAGGAAAAATGGGAAAAACAGATGTCTGATCTTACCAGCGTATTTATTCCGGCAAAAGAAATTTTATCCAATGCTTGGAATCTGGATGCAGCAGTGAAAATGGGGAATGTAGAATTTGATGATACTTATTTGGATATTATTGCCGCTGCAAAGATTGATATTTCCAGAGGAGTAGATTCTGCAGCAAGAAAGAAATATCTGGATATTTTACAAAAAATCAGTTCTGGAAAAGTAACTTTGCATGATGACAGATTTTATCTGAAACCAGGTACACAAGCAAAAGTGGAATTCAATCTGGTAGCTGAGGGACTGCGGAAAATAGCATTGTTATGGCAGTTAATTAAGAATGGCATGCTAGAAAAAGGATCTGTATTATTTTGGGATGAACCAGAAGCAAATATCAATCCGAAATATATTCCTGTGCTGGCTGAATTGCTGATTATGCTGGAAAGTGAAGGAGTACAGATCTTTGTATCTACCCATGATTATTTCTTATCTAAGTACATTGGGGTGAAGCGGAGTAAGGAAAGTGTTGTTCAGTACATTTCTTTATATAAAGATGATGAAGAAAAAGTACAATGCGAGACAGCAACAGAATTTGAACTGTTGGAACATAATGCGATTATGGCTGCTTTCCGGGAACTTTACAGAGAAGAAACATTTAAGACAATGCGAGGAAAGATAATGAAGGTTAAATTAAAAGATGTACTAGAAGCAATGGATTTTGTGAATGATGATATGCAATACTATTATGATGTGAAAAATGAAAAAGTACTCATGATTTTTGATGGTATGGTTGATGGTGAAGACAATCCGGAGCTTATTGAAGAAATAGAAGATTCATTTATAGAAGAGTACATTCCTTTACCAGGACAGTATGAAATCAATGAGTATAGGATTATGGAAGAATTTATATACGACCTGCCTGAAGGAAAAAATCAGGATATATTAGAGAGAGCAATACAGGGAAGAGGAGCTTTTAGAAGATTTAAAGATAGATTGTACGACTTAAATCTGGAACAAAAATGGTACGATTATCGAGACAGTGCCTATGAACGTATTGCAAAAGAGTGGTGCGAAAAATATAACATTGATATTGTTGGATGATAAAAAAGTACTTACGCAGGTTTTGGGTAATACTTTTGTGTTATCGTGAGGTATAATTCATTCAAGGCCAATCCAACAGGAGGAGTAGATTTTATATGCTGAATATATTTTATGGAGATATGAAGGAAGCAGTATATAATACGGCAGCGTATTTCAAGTATGATTATGAAGATAACTGGATTACGGATCCATTTGTGAAGAAAATGGTAAAGGATGTAGATCAGTCAATTGTTTTGGACAGTGGAGTAATCGACAGTCCGGTTTTAGGAAAAATACCTCCTACAGGGCTATCAGGTGGTGTCAAAACATTGATTTTGGTGAAGTTTGAAAAAGATAAAATTTTCAATGCATCAACCTGTGGAGATAATTGTGCAAAATGGTTATTAAAAATTGCAGAAACAGAAGATAGAACAATAAACTTACGTCATTTGATGAAATTTGAAGTTGAACCGTTTAATATCCGTATCCTTAACACTAATGAAATTGTACATACCATGGAAGAACTGGTATCAATTGCAGGTGAATTTGTTTGATGGCAGGAGGATGCGATGAAAGGGAAACATAGAGTTATTGTATCAACAAAACGTTTAAAGTATGAATTTGAACTTCGGAGAAATCTGACGATTATCCAGGGAGACAGTGCAACTGGGAAAACTACGCTCGTAGATATGATTCGTGATTTTGTGAATAATCCATCGGGTACACCTGTAGAAGTGATATGCGATAAAAAATGTTATGTAATCGAAGGCAGTTTATGGAAAGAGCAGTTGTTAGGTCTATCAGATTGTATTGTATTTATTGATGAGGGAAATGAATTCATAACGACAGTAGATTTTGCAGATACAATTCAAAAAACAGATAATTATTATGTAATTGTTACTAGAGAAGCTTTACCAGCATTGCCATATAGCGTAGAAGAAATATACGGAATTCGTACATCTGGAAGATATGGGACATTAAAACAAAGTTATCATGAATTCTATCGGATATATGGAACAGATACATATGAAGATACGGTGAGTCCAGAGATTATTATTACGGAAGACAGCAATTCAGGATATCAATTTTTTGAGCATGTATGTATAGAAAATGGTTTGAAATGTGAATCTATGAATGGAAAATCCAATGTCTTTCATTATCTGAATAAACATAAAGGCGAAAAAATACTTGTTATTGCAGATGGGGCAGCATTTGGTTCCGAGATTGATAGGGTGTTGCAAGTTATTCATGGAAGAAAAAATGTGGCATTATTTTTGCCGGAATCCTTTGAATGGATGATTATGAATGCTGATATTTTAAAGAATAACACAGTAAGAAGTATATTAAGCAATCCATCAGAGTATGTAGAGAGTAAGCTCTATTTCAGCTGGGAAAGATTTTTCACGGCTGTGCTGATTGAACAAACAAAAGATACCTATCTGGCATATGCAAAACGGAAATTGAATCCGGCATATTTGAGTGGAACAATTAAAGAGTTGATTTTAAGCCAGATGAACATGATTGATCTGAATAAGCCAGATGAATAAAAATAAAGGTAAAAATAAAGAAAAATATATTGACATTTTGTAGTAATCAGTAGTAAACTGTACTTGTGGAAGGGAAGTGATATGTTTGGCAAGAAAGACACCAAAAGATGGTAAAGAAGAAAACATACGAGTACGGGTGACTCCGGAGCAAAAGCAGAGACTCGTTGAGTATGCAGAACGACATTATCAGAGTATGAGCGGTGTTGTGTGTCAGGCATTGGATCTCCTCTACGCAAGAGAAGAGCAACAAAATAACAAAGAGTAGAATGGAGTTATTTTGGAGTTTATCTCTTCATGAACAGTACGGAAAATATAAATTTCCGAACAAACGTTCGATTATAAACCGTCTGATTATATGCCTTGCGTGCTATAAAACGTAGTCCGCAAAGGAGTTTGAATAAGACACTAAATCCCTACAAACCGTGTAAAATAGTGGTTTGTAGGGATTTTTTATGCCCGATGGGTACGATTGGGGTGTTAGGTGCAGGTTATGCTTTCCCGTTTATTCGACTTCTATAGACCGATGGAGAACATCCTTTTTGTTTATGGAAAATTCGACTGAAATATAAGGCATTATTATATCCGACAATTCTTCCAATTTCGTTTACTGAGTATGTAGTGGTTTCTAATAGTACCTGGGCGTTGGTCATCCGCAGGGCTGTTAAATATTGCACTGGTGTTTTCCTGGTATATTTCTTGAAGTTGCGGATAAACCAGCTGATACTCATTCCTTTTGATGCAGCATATTTTTCGATGCTGATTTCCATGTTGTAGTTTTCACTGAAGTAGTTCGCAGCCTCTTCCATTTGATTATCTAGAAATTCATTTTTTAGAATATGTTCTTTGGTGATTTCACGATTAAAGCTGATAAGCAAATGACGGAGTAGAAGAACCAACATCTCCTGATAATCTGTCTGCATGCGTTGGATTTCAACGATAATACGTTTGAAAATCCTTTCGTATTCCATGGATGTTCCTACATGGAAAATTCTTTTTTTATCTTTGAATCCATATTTTCTAAGTATGTTTTTTACATCTCCCCCAGTAAAGTGAATCCAATATACTTCGGTCTTGTCTTTTCCATAATATTCATATTTCTGTAGTTCTTTTGGTCGATATAGTACAACATTCCCGGCTCCGACAATGCTTTCGTTTTCCACCTTATCAAAATGAAAATGGACCTGTCCGGAAGCAATATAGATAAGTTGATAATCTAGTCTTCCTTTGGGACGATAGGTGGGGAGCTTGGGATGATTTGTCAGTCGATAGTTGCCACAGCTGCCTACAATCAATGGACGAGTCTTGTCTTTGAAGTCGATGTGGGAGTTGTTTAAGTAACCGGTATTTAAATACATAGATGCCTCCATAAAGATACACTTTTCTTGATTGTATCATTTTGTGCATATTCTGTCTAATTTAATTTATAGACATTTGTTTATGGAATACATAGAATATAGTCAGAAAATACGAAGATAACAACAAAAACTCTGGCCAGAGAGTAAGACAAGATTATCGTATTTGTGTATTTAAATACAAAATAATCCATACCAGTTTACAGGAGGAGGAAGACAATGATTGTGCCAAAATATTATGAAGACTTGAATGTTCTTCATGAAAATACACTTCCTGCGAGAGCATATTATATTCCGGCATCTAAAAAGATGGACAATTTGATTGAGCATAGAGAAGCATCTGATCGTATGCAGCTTTTGAATGGAAATTGGAAGTTCAAATATTTCGAAAGCATTTACGATGTGAAAGAATCATTTTATGAGACAGGGTACGACTTGGATAGTTTTGATGATATTCATGTACCGGGTGTGTGGCAGATGGCAGGATATGATACTCACCAATATACAAATATTCGTTATCCATTTCCCTTTGATCCACCTTATGTTCCACAGGACATTCCCTGCGGGGCATATGTATACAGCTTTGACTATCATAAGGAGACAAAGGCGCCGAAGGCTTATCTGAATTTCGAAGGTGTAGACAGCTGTTATTATGTATGGCTGAACGGAAAATATGTGGGATATGATCAGGTTTCTCATGTGACAGGAGAGTTTGATGTGACAGAGCATCTTAAGGAAGGCGAGAATACGTTGGCTGTCCTGGTTTTGAAATGGTGTGATGGATCATATCTGGAAGATCAAGATAAGTTTCGTATGAGTGGAATCTTCCGTGATGTCTATATTTTAAAACGCCCGGAAAAGGCAGTTAGAGATTATCGTGTCATAACAAAGATTGACGATGATGTAGCGAAGATAACATTTGAAGTAGATTATTTCGAGAAGAAAGAAACTACAATTACCATCGAGACTGCAGAAGGAGCAAAAGTTGCTCAGGGTAATATTGCAGATGATGGAAAGTTAGATTTGGAAATCGTAATGCCGATTCTTTGGAACACAGAGAACCCATATCTTTACACTTTAGTGATAGAGACAGAGCAGGAAACAATAGTGGATTACATTGCGTTAAGGACAATTGAAATCAGGGACAAGGTTTTCTACTTCAATGGTGAGAAGATCAAATTCAGAGGTGTAAATAGACATGATTCAGATCCGGAGACAGGTTTTGCCATTTCTGTGGATCAGTTGAAGACAGACATGAAACTGATGAAAGAGCATAACTTTAATGCCATCCGGTCAAGTCATTATCCAAATGCACCATATTTTTATCAGATGTGCGACAAGTACGGCTTTATGGTGATCAATGAGGCAGACCTGGAAGCGCACGGACCATTTATGCTTTACAGGAAGGAAGATACAGACCTAGAACGTTTCAGCAGATGGAATGAGAAACTGGCTGATGATCCGACATGGGAAGAGGCAATTGTTGATCGTGTACAGAGAATGGTGCTGCGGGACAAAAACCGCTTCTGCATCCTTATGTGGTCAATGGGAAATGAAAGCGCCTACGGATGTAATTTTGAGAAAGCCCTGGCCTGGACGAAATCCTACGATCCATACAGGATCACACAATATGAGAGTGCTAGGTATCGCAATTATAAGGAAACCTATAATTATGATAATCTGGATATCTATAGCCGTATGTATCCTGCTTTGGATGAGATCAAAGAATATCTGGAAAAGGATGCCAGTAAGCCATTTTTGCTGGTAGAGTATTGCCACAGTATGGGAAATGGTCCGGGAGATTTTGAAGACTATTTTCAGATGATTCAGAAAAATGATCTGATGTGTGGTGGATTTGTGTGGGAATGGTGTGATCATGCCATTGCCCATGGAAAGACAAAAGACGGTAAGACTATGTACTATTATGGCGGTGATCATGGCGAAAACATTCATGATGGAAACTTCTGCATGGATGGTCTGGTTTATCCGAATAGAAGACCCCATACAGGACTTTTTGAATATAAGAATGTCTATCGTCCGGCCAGGGTGGTTTCCTATAATCAGGAGTCTGGCGAATTGAAACTTCATAATTACATGGATTTTGATGACCTGAAGGATTATGTAGAAATCACATATGAAGTGACACAGGATGGACTGACAATTCAGAAAGGAAAGCTTCCGGCATTTAGTGTGAAACCTCATACGGATGCAGTTACAGGTCTTAGAGTCGCTACAAAAGAATGTGGAAAAATCTATTTAAAGATTACTTATCATTTGAAGAAAAGTCAGCCATTGTTAGAAAAAGGGCAGGTGCTTGGATTTGATGAAATTCTCCTTGAAAATCAGGATGGAAGAAATGCTACCGCGGTGAAGTGGATGGAAGATAAGGAAGAAGAGGCACAAATCCAGGTTCAGGAGACCGATACGGAGTTCATTTTGAAGGGAAAAGATTTTGTCTATACTCTGAGTAAACGGACGGGTTTGTTTGAACAAATCAGCTTTGCCGGCAAAGAATATCTGAATCAGCCAATGGAATTGAATATATGGCGTGCTCCTACAGATAATGACATGTATATAAAGACGGAATGGAAAAAGGCACATTATGACGAAGCCTATACCAGAGCATATAAGGTGTGTGTCCTTCAGAATCAGCATGGTGTATTTGCTATGGCAGAGGCTTGTGTAGTTGCAGCAACCCTTCAGAAAATCCTGGATATACAGATTGCTTGGAAGATAAGTAAAAATGGCAAGATCTCGGCATCTATCGAAGCGGCAAAGGATCCAGAATTTCCGGTTCTTCCAAGATTTGGAGTCCGGATGTTTCTGAATGATAAGTTGCAGAATGCCAGTTACTATGGAATGGGACCCCAGGAGACTTATGTAGATAAACACAGGGGAAGTTATCATGGATTATTCCACAGTAAGGTGGCTGATCTTCATGAAGACTACATTTATCCTCAGGAAAATGGAAGCCACTATGACTGTGATTTCGTGGAAGTAACAAGTGGTAAGTTTGGCCTGGCAGTAGCATCAGATAAGGCCTTTTCATTTAATGCTTCAAAATATACACAGGAAATGTTGGAAAAAACAGCACATAACTACGAACTTGAAGAGTCTGACAGCACAGTACTGTGCCTGGACTATGCCTTGAATGGAATCGGCTCTAACAGCTGTGGCCCCCAGGTATTAGATTCATATCAGTTTAATGAAACAGAATTCAAATTTGAATTTGAAATGATTCCCTTTACAAAACGATGATTGAAGGAATGCTACGTGGGAAAATATAGAGGAAAGGAACAACTTTCAATGGGAGAAAAAACATATTTAAAATGGTATAACAAGGTTGGGTACGGTTCTGGAGATGTTGCAGGCAACGTGGTGTATGCATTTTTGACCTATTTTGTCATGGTATATCTGACAGACACTATTGGTATGTCTGCAGGTATTGTTGGAACACTGATCGCAGCATCCAAATTATTTGATGGATTTACGGATATTTTCTTCGGATCCATGATTGATAAGACCCACAGCAAAATGGGAAAGGCAAGACCCTGGATGATATACGGCTATATCGGCTGTGCTATTACCCTGGTCGCCGTATTTGCAGTACCTACAAGTCTTGGGAAAACAGCACAGTATGCCTGGTTTTTCATTGCATATACGCTGTTAAATGGTGTTTTCTATACCGCCAATAATATTGCCTATTCATCTCTGACTTCATTAGTGACAAAGAACAGTAAAGAGCGTGTACAAATGGGATCCTATCGATTCATTTTTGCATTTGCCACAAGTCTTTTAATTCAGTCAATTACTGTTGAATTTGTAGCACTTTGCGGTGGTGGAGCGTCTGCATGGAGAATGGTTGCAATTATTTATGCCATCATTGGTCTGATTGTAAATACAATTTCAGGTTTTTCTGTAAAAGAGCTTTCTGAGGAGGAGCTTAATGAGGGCAAAGTAAATGATGAGGAAAAGAAATATGGTCTTATAGAGGCATTTGGACTTTTGATCAAAAATAAGTTTTACATGATGATCTGCGGCACTTATCTTTTACAGCAGCTGTATAATGCGATGATCGGAACCGGTATTTATTATATGACATGGGTTCTAAAAAATAAAAACTTATACAGTGTATTTGCCTGGGCAGTAAATATTCCACTGATCATAGCCTTGATTTTCACACCGGCTTTGGTAGAAAAATGGAAAGGTATGTACAAGCTGAATAAGAGAAGCTATATGTTGGCAACTGTAGGAAGAGGACTTGTGGTGATTGCAGGTTTGATGGGAAGTGTACCACTTATGATTCTTTTTACAGCTGTAGCGGCCTTGGGCCAGGGACCCTGGCAGGGAGATATGAATGCAGTCATTGCGTCTTGCTCTGAATACACCTATCTTACCCAGGGAAAGCACGTAGAAGGAACGATGTTCTCTTGTACTTCTTTTGGTCAGAAAGTAGGTGGAGGAATTGGTACAGCAATCACTGGATGGCTATTGGAAGCTAGTGGTTATGTAGGCACTTCAAGTACACAGTCTGCATCAGCTATTACTATGATGACAGTTATGTATCTTGTAATACCATTTGTCATTGAGATTTTTATAACGATCATTCTGTCTATGATGAACATAGAGGATACCAATAATAGAATTAAAGCAGAAAGAGGAATTGCGAAGAACTTCTAGTGGTACAGGCTTATTTACAAATCGTTTTGGCGAGATGTATACCTCTTTTTGCATTGGATGATAAAAGAAATGTAGGAAGTGAAGAACATCATTTACAGAGTTCTTTTAATATGTGTGCACTATCGCTATTTAGAAAGAAAAGGTTAGTGACAGAATACAGAAAAAACTGTTGACGTGTAACAACAATGTCGTTACAATTGTATTGATTGGAGGTGGCAAATATGGAAAAATCAGCAACCCTTAATTTGAGAGTAAATCCAACATTGAAACAGGATGCAGAGAACGTATTAGGTAGACTTGGTATTCCTATGTCTACTGCGGTTGATATGTTTTTGAATCAGGTGGTTCTTGTAGGTGGAATTCCTTTTTCTGTTACAATACCTAGCGTTCCAGAAAGCATTGATATGACTAAAATGAGTGAAGAACAGATTCATTCCAAAATTCAGCGTGGCTATAATGATTATAAGGCAGGACGTGTGCAGAATGCCGCAGGTGCATTTGCCAGATTTCAGGAGAGCCATAGTCGATGAATAAATATGTTGTAAATATTACTAGTGAGGCATTGGCTGATATGGAAGCTATATATGCTTACATTGCAAATATAAAGCTTGCTCCAGAAAATGCTATGGGTCAATATAATCGTATTGCAGATGCAATCTTGACGCTGGATGAGTTTCCTGACAGATTTGGCTTATTTGATTCAGAACCAGAGTATTCAATGGGGATTCATAGAATGGTTGTCGATAACTACCTGGTATGCTATGTGATTGATCCAGGCATTGTCACAGTTACTGATGTGCTTTATGGAGCATCAGATGTTCATAATAGGCTACAGGTAAGGCACTAGCAATTCTAGGTGTCAAATGCCCTGGGTACAGTATATAAAATAACCTAAATCAAACCAGATTCTGCGAGTTTGAGTAAAACACTAAATCCCTACAAACCGTGTAAATAAGCGGTATGTAGGGATTTTTTAATTTGCGCAGCCTCTCTCCTTTAACCGGGAGGAGGGTTGTTTTTTGTGCTTTTTGAGGGTGTGAATTCATCACTTGACATTGCGTCAAAGATTTTCTTTATGCTGGAAAGTTGATAGCGCATTAAACCTATTGACATAGTAGGGTTATAGAGATATGATGAAGTACAAACAACAATAAAGACCAAGGAGAGGAACGGGTATGAGTGACATTTCAAGAGAAGAGGCATTTGCCTTATTAAAAAAATATAATAAAGATCCATTTCATATTCAGCATGCACTTACGGTAGAGGCCGTGATGAAATGGTATGCGAGAGAGCTCGGTTATGGTGCAGAAGAGGAACATTGGGGACTTGTCGGTTTACTGCATGATATTGATTTTGAACTTTACCCGGCAGAGCATTGCCTGAAAGCGCCGGAACTTTTAAGAGAGGGTGGCGTGTCAGAGGACATCATCCATGGCGTTGTCTCTCACGGATATGGAATTACCGTTGAGTGTGGGGTAACGCTGGATGTGGAACCGGTACATGAGATGGAAAAAGTGCTGTTTGCAGCAGACGAGCTGACAGGTCTGATCTGGGCGGCTGCACTGATGAGACCTTCGAAGAGTACCAAGGATATGGAACTGAAATCTCTGAAGAAGAAATATAAGAGTAAAGGATTTGCAGCGGGATGTTCAAGAGAGGTCATCGAGCGCGGCGCTGATCAGCTGGGCTGGTCCCTTGAAAAACTGCTGACCATGACACTTCAGGCCATGGCTGACAGTGAAGACCTGATCAACCAGGAAGTGGCTGCAGAGCAGGAATAGGAGTGCAGAATGACACAGGAATTATTGGACAAGTATGAAAAATTAAAAGAATATATTGCATCTATGGGAAGTGCTGCTGTTGCATTTTCC
>CAVAKZ010000059.1:0-11055 GCA_963589425.1 Parabacteroides distasonis
ATTGTTGGTGCTGCCCTAGCAATTTCTAATGGCCTGCGAATTTGGATCCAATACAAAAATCCTGCATTAGCACTGGTGATTGCAGCTTCCTTAATCTGTACCGTAATTGTTTCCAAATTGATAGGATGCATTTTGCCCTTAATGGCAAAGAAACTGCACTTAGATCCAGCCATTATGGCTTCCCCTTTAATCACCACCTTAGTAGATACTTTCTCTATCCTTATCTACTTTAATATTGCAACAAAACTTTTCCAATTATAAAAGTATTCAAGAAAGATCTATCGTAGCAGCACTTTAACTTGCCACCACGATAGATCTTTTTAATTACATCTTTTATCATTTTTATAACTTAGAAACAGCTCTGTTTCACAAACTTCTCTAAAATAAGAATCCAGTTTTTATCTTTTTATTCATCTTCCACAACGATTTAATTATATATAATTATTTTCTATGGATATCATCCAATTTTCCTATGTTAAGTTATTGACAGACCCAAGTCACTCTTCTATATTTAACTTATTGAGAATTTACAGATCCAATGTAAGAGATCAAGATAATATTTTTTCCTACAAGCATTGGAATCTACAGCAAATGCATGTGAAATATAACTATTGAAATATTATATAAGGAGGGATTTACCTATGTCTAATTTCAAAGATTTTTTTAACATCACAAACATTTTAAAAGCAGCTATTATTGTTTACGCTCTTATTTTTTTGGTCTATTTTATAAAAGATTGTCTTGCACATAAGGAGGACTTCAAAAAAAAGGATCGTAAAGTTATCACTCTACTCCTCATCGGCTGTATTACCAACTTCCTAGATACCTTAGGAATTGGTAGTTTCGCCACCACTCAAGCAAGTTTTAAATTTACAAAGTCCAGTCCTGATGACATAATGCCAGGAACCTTAAATGTTGGAGATTGCATCCCCGTTATTTCTGAATTTGTTTTATTTTTAGGTTTGATTCAGGTAGATTCTGTAACCTTAGTAGCAATGATTGCCGCAGCGATTGCAGGCGCCCTGGTAGGTGCGCGGATTGTATCAGGCTGGCCGATTAAAACTGTCCGCATCGCCCTAGGTACTGCCCTTTTGTTTATGGCATTTTCCATGGCTTGCCGATTAATGGAGATTGGGCCTTTCGGATCTGTAGGAACTGCTACTGGATTGTATGGATTTAAGTTAGTAATTGCCGTTTGCGTCAACTTTATTTTAGGTGCATTAATGACTATTGGAGCTGGTCTTTACACCCCTTGCATCGCTCTTTGCAGCGCCTTAGGTTTGAATGTAAAGATTGCCTTTCCTGTAATGTTTGGATCTTGCTCTTTTCTCATGCCCTCTTGCGGTTTCGAATTTATCAAGAACGGACGTTATGACCGACTTGCAGCTGCATGCCTTACAGGCGGCGGTGTAGTAGGAGTTGCCCTGGCTTTCTTCATTGTAAAGAGCCTACCACTTACTGTCCTAACCTGGTTAATCATCGTAGTAATGCTGATTACTGCTGCAACCTTCTATAAGGATGCCTTTAAAAAAGAAGCCTAACTTACAAGATTATAAAAAATCAAAGGATCTGAGATTTATTAAAATCTCAGATCCTTTTCATATATATATCCTACGCATTCCCAATATTTAACACAAATAAAGTTGATAGAACCAGGCCAAAACCCAATAAATCAATAGCCGGAAAAGACGTTCCAAGAAACAAAGCTGCTACCAAGGTTGCCGCCACTGGCTCAACACTAGACAGAAGACCCGCATAGACTCCTCCAGCACATTTCACCGCTGACAAATAAAGCACAAACGGAAGGATAGTTCCAACTATAGTAATGACCATATACCCCACAAAAACTACTGCATCCACCTCTACCTTTATATGCCAAGGGCGGAAAATAAAACCCAAAACCACGCCTCCTATTAGCATAGCCCAGCCGCAAACTGTCTCAGATGGATATTTTTTAAGCAAAGGTCCCGGAAGAACTCCATAAAACGAAGTTGCTATTGCCAGGGCCATGCCATAGATTAATCCCATTTTCGAAATACTAAGGCCATGAATATTTCCCTGAGTTGCCACAAGGAAAATTCCTACTATAGAACAAGACACAGCAATTATTTCCTTTATCTTAGGAAGAGTCTGATAAGCCATACCATAAAACACCAACAGCAATGCGGGATTCAAATATTGGAAGATAGTCGCAATTCCTGCATTGGTCTCCTGGATTGCCGCAAAAAAAGTATATTGCATACCCATCATTCCCAAAATACCTACGGCAAACAATCGCAAGACATCCTTTTTATCTCCAAAAATTTCAAGTATATTTTGCTTCTTTATAATAGCCGCATAAAAAAGTAGAAGCACTCCTGCAAACAGCATCCTACAGGGTACAAGCCATTGTGACACAATCCCCTTTGTGTCAAATAAATACTGGGCGATTGGGCTGGTGCATCCCCATGCCAATCCAGCTCCAAAAGCCGCCAATAATCCTTTTTTCCTCTCCATGATTGTTCGATTTCCCCAAATTTCAATGTAATATCAAAGTAAGTCAGTTGCCATTTTTTATTTGATCTACTCCATCAACCAACATCTGTTCAAAATCAGATTTCTGGCTTAAAACCGTCTGCACCATCTCTACATCTCCGGTGATAATATCATCCACTCCATAGTCTCTCACCTTTTCGGCATCGCTTTCCCTATCTATGGTCCAAACAGACACCTTTTTCCCCAGGGCATGCAAGGCACTTACCATATTTTGACTGACAAAGGTCGCCTCCACACTAAAGAAATCTGCATTTTCAAGGCCATAGTAATTTCCCACTCCTACTGCTAAGATATAACCACATTGAATGCTATCATCTACTTCCTTAACCTTCCCCAAGCTTTCATAGTTAAGCGAAGTCACCGTACAATCATCCACCCAATCATTATCTACAATTAAGCGAGCCACCTTCTCCTCCAAATCCGGAGTCTCGCTGCTGGGTTTGATTTCAATATTCAAGCGAATTTTTCCTTTACAAAGATCCATCACTTCCTGCAAGCTAGGAATCCTTGTGCCTTTAAATTCTTTCCCAAAGAAGCTTCCTGCATCCAGTTTTTTCACCTCATCATATGTGAGATCATAGATATTGGCATTCTTCCCTGTAGTTCGCTTTAAATTGGTATCGTGGGTTAACATTACCACCCCATCTTTGGTGAGTTGGACATCCAGCTCCGCACAATCCGCCCCCGCATCAATAGCCGCTTCAAAGGAAGGCAGGGTATTTTCCGGAGCCACTGCAGAATACCCTCTGTGGCTTGTTACCATAATTTTAGGATTGGTATACTCTACAATCGCTTCATTAATTGCAGGAGAATAAAATGCTGCCGAAGATATCATCCCAAAAAACAAGGCCACGATCAGACAGGTAACAAGGATAAAAATCCGTCCACCCTTCCGGTAGTTTTTATTCTTCTGGGTAAGTTCAAAAACCGCCTCTTTCCTCCTTTCTACCTGCTGATAATAAATTCCACTTAAGAAAGCAAATATGGATAGCATCATGATGCAGCCGATTAAAAATCCACCAAACGGAGCACCTACAATCCCCCAGGTTCTCCATAGCGCCAGCATCACTTCCTTATTTCGAAGCCCTATTAGAAGCAAGGCAACAAAACCTAAAATAACAGGAAAGAACAAGAAGGCTATCATAATGCAGCTGCACCGAATACTCCATCGAAGCAAGATCCAAACCTTCCTAATTGGATGGTCTTTGATCCATTTCACGCTGCATTTGCGGGCCTCTACAAAATCCTTTCCCCCAAGAATAAAATAATGTAGACTAAGGATCCATACTAAAACAAGAAGCATAGCTAAAAGAGTTACCAGTCCGTACAAAAGCTTTGTGGCAAGGTGATCTTCTATGGCCTCTGCAATGTATTCCGGCACCTGTATTTTGTCAATATAATTAGAACTCAAAAAAAGGTTGGTAAGGGGAATCAATACCGCAACGTAAACAAAAACCAGCCAATTTCTTGGATACAAGGCTTTTTTTATGCAAGTGGCACTCCGTTTTAACAAAGGAAGCAGGCGAATACTCTCTCCCCGATAGGCACAATCCAGGCCATTTAATATCAGTGAGAATTCATACAAGGTCCACCAGGCAATTCCTATGGCAATTAATACAAGGGCCAAGAAAATACTAGGGGCTCTAAAAACACTTTTCATTGTATCTGTAGTTACATAGCCCTTAGGCGAAAGCCAAAGGGCAAAGGCCCATAATTTTTGAAAAGCCGGCATTATAATCAAATAGGAAATAAGCAAATAGATTATCTGGGTTTGCAAAAGGCTGTATCGCACCCGCCCCAGAAGTCCTCGCGCAATTTTTTTATTATATTTATAATCGCTAAGTTTCTTTTTTTCTTTTTTCTCTTCCTTTTTATCCATAAATCATCCCTCGTGCAGTTTCCTCTATGCAACTACTATATTTTAGCATTTTCCATGTAAAATCGCAATCAACCAGACTTCATCTCTTGACTTTTTGTAACTGCATGTTTAGGATAGACATAGACAATTAAGATGATTGATAACAAGGGGAGCCAATGGCTGAGAGGAAGTTTTTACTTCGACCCACAACCTGATTTGGATAATGCCAACGTAGGGATGCTGTTTTGATCAAATATTTGACCCTTTTTGTTTTCAATCTGAAGATAAGGAGGTTTTTTTATGTCTATTTTTGTAACTTCAGAGGGAGGTCTTACCACTGCAGGATATGTCATCAGTATTATAGCAGGAATCCTTTTATTTTTGGTGGCGGTATATTTCGCCGGAAAACATTCGAAAACCAGGAAGCTTTCTACCAAGCAATTGGTATTTGCTGCTATGGGAATCGCCCTGGCCTTTGTCACATCCTATATTAAGATTTTCTCCCTGCCTTGGGGTGGAAGTGTAACCTTATGTAGTATGCTTTTTATTGTTTTAATTGCCAACTGGTACGGTGTACAGACCGGCATCCTTGTAGGTCTTGCCTACGGTATTTTACAGTTCCTTCAGGAGCCTTATGTACTATCCTTCTTCCAAGTATGCTGTGACTATATCTTTGCCTTTGCATCCCTAGGAGTGGCAGGTTTTTTTGCCGGCAAAAACAAAGGACTCTTAAAGGGTTACATTGCGGCAGTCATCGCCAGAGGATTTTTCCATTCCCTAGGCGGATATCTCTACTGGATGAGCTATATGCCGGACAATTTTCCAAAGTCTCTCACAGCAGTTTATCCGATTGTATATAACTACAGTTATTTGCTGGCAGAAGGAATTATTACGGTGATTCTCTTATGTATCCCGGCAGTTTCTAAGGCTCTTGACAGTGTTGGAAAAATGGCTACTGAAGATTAAGTTTTCATTATTAGATTTTTAGCAAAAAACAAACATCTGTTAAAAGAAGATAAATTTTTATTTTTTTACTGCTAAAACAGTGTCAAGATTCTTTTTATTTTCTAGTCATAATAAAAAATACATGCTATCCTCCAAGCCGTAGAGTCAGAAGGCATCCTTCACAGCATTTCGACTCTTACAATATTTTTAGACTGGAGGATCTGTTATGCTTAGTTATATTATGATTGTAATCATGGGACTGCTTGGAGGAATTCCAACTCTGGTTCTGACTCTGGGAATTCCGGTAGTTATTATCTGGAAATTTTATCGCAAGCTTCGTTTCGGATACACCATGTACCAATAGAAGAATAAAAGCAAGCTTATTTCTTTATAAAATATAGCATTTTAGCCGAATCACCAAAAGAGTCCTTCTGGAGATTCGGCTTTTTGTCTTTTAACACTTTCTTAGCGCCTTTCTTCTTATTTATATGTTAAACTGTAACTACTTAAGGCTACAAGACTCTTTATCTAAGGATGAATGCTTAAATAGCCTAGGAAGGACAGGAAATTTATGAAGATATTAAAAAATCTTTTTATTACTTTTCTCTTTTTAGCACTAGCCACTATCTTCTGTTTCTTATTGCGGCCTCTTAATACCACTGATACCTATGTTCCTTTAATCTACGTACTGGCGGTGCTGTGCATCTCCCGTTTTACCACAGGATATAGCTACGGCGTAGGAGCCTCTGTAATTGCAGTAGTTGGAGTAAATTATATTTTCACTTATCCCTACTTTCAAGTAGACTTCACGCTTACCGGTTATCCCTTGACCTTTCTGGTAATGCTGGCAGTATCTATTTTCATCAGCGCCCTTACTACCCAGATCAAACATCAAGAGCAAATACGTCTGGATGTGGAAAGAGAAAAAATGCGTGCCAACCTATTACGAGCCGTGTCCCACGATATCCGCACTCCTCTCACTTCCATTGCCGGCTCTGCGGCAGGAATCATCGAAAATCGGGATAAACTTACAGAGCAGCAAAAATTGGAGCTTTTAGAAAACATCCGAGAGGAAGCCCAGTGGATGGTTCGCATGGTAGAAAATCTTCTTTCAATCACAAGATTTAATAGTGGAGAGGCTCAGATCAATACCATAGATGAAGTAGCCGAAGATGTGATCAGCAGCGCTGTTGTCAAGTTTTCCAAGCGTTTTCCCGCCCCTAAAGTCACAGTAGATATCCCGGAAGAAGTCTTGCTAGTCCCTATGGACGCCACCTTAATCGAGCAGGTGATTATTAATCTTTTAGAAAATGCAGTCCTTCACGGAAAAAGCACCAGTGAAATTTCTGTACAACTAACTTCCACTGCCTTTCTGGCTGTATTCTTTATCGAGGACAACGGCCAGGGTATTGACCCTAAGGTGCTTCCTCATATTTTTGAAGGCAATATAACTTCCACAGACCAGGAGAATTCTGACAACAAACGCAACATGGGAATCGGCCTTTCTGTCTGCAGAGAGATTGTCACAGCCCACCACGGAACCATGAAAGCCGAAAACCGGGAAGAAGGGGGCGCCCGATTTATTTTCACCCTCCCCCTAAGAAAAGATCAAGCAAGAAAGGATCAATACCATGGAGATTAGAGATCGCGTATTAATCGTAGAAGATGATAAAAATATCAGCAAATTTATCGAAACAATTCTGGAGGCTAATAATTATGAAGTTATGACCGCCTCCACAGGAAAGGATGCTTATCGTCTGGTAAGTTCCCGCTGCCCGGATGTTGTACTTTTAGATTTAGGCCTACCTGATATAGACGGCATGAAGCTTTTGAAAGATCTACGCTCTTGGTCTGCTATGCCTGTCATTGTAGTATCTGCCAGAACCCATGAAAAAGATAAGGTGGAAGCCCTAGATGCCGGAGCCGACGATTATGTCAGCAAGCCCTTTGGCACTTCAGAGCTTCTAGCAAGAATCCGCACTGCCGTACGCCACTATCGAGGCACCAGCAATTACCACAGTGAAAAACAAACTCTGTCCTTCGCAAACGGCACCCTTGTAATTGATTATGACAAGCACCGGGTCTTTATAGGTGATAAAGATGCTAATCTTACCCAAAATGAATTTCGGCTAGTCAGTCTTTTGGGACGGTATTCCGGCAAGGTTTTAACCTATGATTTTATGATGAAGGAAATCTGGGGGCCTAATGTCACCGGCGATAACCGAATTCTTAGAGTAAACATGGCAAATATTCGAAGAAAAATCGAACCCAACCCTGGAAAGCCCCAATTCATCTTTACTGAGGTCGGTGTAGGCTATCGAATATTAGAAGCCGATGCCTAGGCCGGGAAATTTTTTTACATCTATACTCTCACATAACTTTCTTTAATTGTTCATATCTTTTGCAAAGAATTTGTTTATTTCCAGACTAAGTTCTGTAAATATTGTTGATTTTTTATCATTCTTAAGGTAAACTTAAGAAGTCGATTATAGGATATGGAGGGAAAAATATGTTAGACGCAATCAACAACATTGTCAACTTTCTAAATGGTTACATTTGGAGTGTTGCTATGCTGGTTCTCATTGTAGGTAGTGGAGTATATTTAACTATCCGCTTACATGCTTTCCAGTTTGTTCACTTCAAAGATATGTGGAGTCGAATTATTGATAAGCAGGATTCTGATTCCGGTATTTCATCATTTGGTTCATTCTGTACCACCATGGCCATGCGTGTAGGTACCGGTAACGTAGCCGGTGTTGCCGTTGCCATCTTCAACGGAGGTCCAGGTGCACTTTTCTGGATGATTGTTGCAGGTATGACCAACTCTGCAGTATGTTTTGCAGAATGTACACTTGCAGTTCTCTATAAGACCCGTATTGACGGAGAGTACCGAGGCGGCGGTGCTTACTGTGCAGAGCGTGGACTTGGATGGAAGAAGTATGGTGCATTCATGGCCGGTGTGCTTATGATTGGTACTTCGGTATTTATGCCGGCCGCTGCTACATTTACAATCTGTGATGGTTTTCACAACGCACTAAACATTCCACTTTGGGTAAGTGCTTTAGTAATTGCTATTATCCTTGGTATAGTAGTTATCGGTGGTGTAAAACGTATCAGCAAGATTGCTGAGCTTATCGTACCATTCATGGTTGCTGTTTATTTGATCGCAGCAGTTATTATTATTGTTGTAAATATCACAAAGATTCCTGATCTTGTAGTGACCGTAGTTTCTTCTGCATTTAACAGAAACTCAGTATTCGGCGCAGGTCTCGGTGTGGTTATCCAGCAGGGTGTTAAGCGTGGAACCTTCTCCAGTGCCTCCGGTATGGGAGAAGCTTCTCCTACAGCTGCCGCTGCAGAGACCAGTCACCCAGTAAAACAGGGTATGGCAAATGCTGCTGGAGTTTGGCTTGATACAGTGATCATCTGTACCGCTTCAGGACTTATGATCCTTCTTACTGACTGCTTCCACACAGCCTCCGGATATGTTGGTTCCGGAGCTCCTGAGCTTGCAGATTTAGCAGCCGCTGGTACCAACGGAGTAATTTTCGTACAGCTTGCCTGCAGAACTGTTATGGGTGCTATTGCTCCTACATTTATCGCTATTATGTTGGCCCTCTTCTCTTTCACCTGCCTCATCAGCTACTATTACGAGGCTGAGACAGCTGCAATGTATCTTTTCCAAGGAGATAGCAAGGTGAAGATTCGTAAGACCGTTACCTGGATTATGCGAATTGCAATGCCAATCTTAGTATTTATCTGGGGTAACATTGAATCCAGCGTAGCTTGGAACTTATCAGACTTAGCACTTGGTAGCTGTACATGGATCAACATGGTGATTGTCCTGATCCTTTCTCCAAAGGTTGTGGCAATGTATAAGGATTACGAAGACCAGATGGCTGCTAAGAAAGATCCTTACTACAACCCAGACAAGCTTTCTTGGAAGGGTGTCGACGTAGAGATGTGGAAAGACATTAACAAGAAGTATATCGAGGCCGAGAAATAAAACAACTTCCTGTTGTTATTAACAAAGAATGATCGACATAAAAAAACCGCTGTAGGAGCATTTCCTACAGCGGTTTTTGCATCT
Source organism: Parabacteroides distasonis (assembly GCA_963589425.1). GTDB lineage: Bacteria > Bacillota > Clostridia > Lachnospirales > Lachnospiraceae > CAKRJP01. The sequence goes on from CAVAKZ010000059.1 coordinate 9,429, forward strand.
TATTTATTTTATAATTGGATGATTCCACCGATTACACGGTTGGTCTTTGCACCCTTTAAGTCTGGAAGAATCTCAGCACCACCTGCAATGATGATGGTATCTCCTTCTCCAACAAGTCCCTCTTCCTGAAGTTTCTCAACTTCAAACTGAATCATATCGTCAATACTCATGTCTTCTTTAATTAGTCTTGGATATACGTTAAACTCCAGGTTCATCTGTCTTACTAACCGAGAATCTCTTGTAACAGCATAGATTGGGCAAGTAGGACAGAAAGAAGAAAGAATTCCTGCAGTATCTCCTGTTCCTGTATAGGCAATGATTGCTTTTGCGTTCAAATGCATTGCGCTGGTAACAATTCCATGATATACATTGCTGCGATACTCTTTATTTTCCAAATCATAATCTCTGGCCTGGAATCTCTTCCAATAGCTGATAGACTTCTCTGTCTCTCTTGCAATATCAGACATAAGCTCTACACACTCTACCGGATATTTACCTGTAGCACTCTCACCAGACAACATAATAGCACTGGTAGCATCAAAGATGGCGTTAGAAATATCACTAACTTCCGCTCTTGTAGGTCTTGGGTTATTAATCATAGACTCTAACATCTGAGTTGCCGTAATAACAACCTTACCCTGAAGATAAGTCTTGCGGATAAATTCCTTTTGGATCGCCGGCACTCTGGCCATTGGAATCTCCACACTAAGATCTCCACGGGCAACCATGATTCCATCAGATGCTTCCAAAATCTCATCGAAGTTATCTACACCTTCCTGGTTCTCAATCTTAGAGATAATCTTAATCTGCTCTCCACCATTCTCCTTCAGGAGACTACGGATCTCGTTTACATCCTTAGCACTGCGGATAAAGGAAGCTGCAATATAGTCAAATCCGGCTTTCACTCCATTTACAATATCTTCTTTGTCTTTTTCTGTCATGGTAGGAAGCTTTAATTTCTTTCCAGGGATATTAACACCCTTACGGTTAGAAAGCTTACCTCCGGAAACTACATCGCAAACAACCTTTCTGCCTTCAACAGAGGCAACTCTTACTTCCAACAAACCATCGTCAAAAAGGATTACATCTCCCGGAACTACTTCCTCCGGAAGTTCCTGGTAGCTTACTGAAAATTCTTTTTCATCTCCCAGAATATCCTCTGTAGTTAAGGTGATCTGATCTCCTTCATCAATGAAAATCTGTCCTTCCTTAAACTTGCCGATTCGAATCTCCGGTCCCTTAGTATCTAATAACAATGCTACAGGAAGTCCCAGTTCCTTACGAACCTTCTTAATTCGATTAATCTTTTCTTCCTGTTCTGCAAAACCACCGTGAGAAAAATTAATTCTCGCAGTGTTCATACCAGCCAGCATTAACTTCTTTAACATTTCTTCACTTTCACTTGCAGGCCCAATCGTACAAATAATCTTCGTCTTACGCATTTCTCGTTCTCCCTTCTTGCCTGTTTCATCTAAAAACTTCTATTTTAAACACTTTGATACTATAACATATTTTTTCGTAAAATGGGTGTTAATTTTTTTAATTTTATTCTGTCAAAAAAATTTTATGATAGTCAAAAAAAGATAACTCTGACAGAAAAGTTACGTTTTTTTCTTATGTCTTTTCC
>CAVAKZ010000060.1:0-10806 GCA_963589425.1 Parabacteroides distasonis
GAATTTGTGAAGAATGAGCCGATTCCGGAACTGCTTGGAGCAAGAGCATTGGTTGTGGATGACAGTATGGATACCTGCAGGAGCGTCAGCAAGATGCTCAGAGATATACAGATGCGTCCGGACTGGACTACATCCGGCAAGGAAGCTATTGTCCGCGCCCAGGATGCGGCGGAGATGATGGACGAATACAAGGTCTATATCATCGATTATCTGATGCCGGATATGAATGGCATCGAAACCGTCCGCCGGATACGAAAAGTTATCAGTGAAGAAGTGCCTATCATCGTGCTTACAGCTTATGACTGGGCGGATTTCGAGTATGAGGCCAGACAGGCAGGCGTTACTGCATTTGTATCGAAGCCGATTTTTATGTCAGAACTCAGGACTGTGTTGACCCAGCCGGTGATCAGGGAAGGCATAGAAAATCTGGAAAAGGAAAAAGAAAAGAAGAGGGCTTATGATTACAGCGGCAAGCGGGTGCTTCTAGTTGAGGATAACGAACTGAACCGGGAGATTGCCATTGCGCTTCTGGAAGACACAGGAATGGCGGTAGACTGTGCAGAAGACGGTGACATTGCAATTTCTATTATCAACAATGCTCCGGCAGATAGGTATGACCTGATCTTTATGGATATTCAGATGCCTAAGATGGACGGATATACGGCCACCAGAGAAATCAGAACACTGCCGGACAACCAAAAAGCAAACATTCCGATCATTGCTATGACTGCGAATGCCTTCGAAGATGACAGAAGAAAATCCTATGAGTATGGTATGAACGGGCATATTATCAAGCCGATCAGTATTGCGGAGATTGCCAGGGCGGTGGATGAGATATTTGCATCAAAGAAGCAGTAAACATAATGGTAGGTAAAGTGAAAATACAGCTGAAGGAAGTGTAGAAATGGCACAAATTACCCAGTCTGAGATATTGGAATTACAAGGATTCCGGTATTTTAGACTGGGCTTTTTTTATAGCTAAATCAGTTGGAACTCTTGGCTCCATTTAGATGCATAAGTCAGGAACTTGTTAAGTGCCGGTGTCGGTTCAGGCGTTTCTAAATATGCAACGACCAGCTTTCGTTTAAAGTGTTCGGTAAAGGGACGTACACAGACGTTAAATGGAATATTGTGCAGTAAGAGTTTGGGGAGCACAGTAATGCCAAACCCTTGCTCTACCATCTTGATTGCAGTATAGTCTTCGTTAATGCGAAACCTAACATTTGGCATAATATGGTTCATATGAAATAGTTTTCCCGTCTCATAGTCAAAATCATCGGCGGACAGTACGAAATCCTGGCCGTCAACATCTGCAAAGGATACCGTCAGTTTGTCTGCCAGCGGGTGATCCAGAGCAGTTACAAGCACCAGCTCATCGGTACCAATTGGCAGACTTGGCAGATCTTTGGCAACATACTGTGAGATGAAGATACAATCCAGTTCTTTTTTTCGGAGCTTCTCTGTTAGTTTCTGGAATCCGTCCACATAGAGCCGGAAGGTAATGTTCGGATATTCTGCGGAAAAATTCTTCAGCAGGCCGGGAAGCCAGTGATAGGCAATGCTCTGAATTGTACCGATACGGATGAATCCACTGTCCAGACCATTGATACTGGCTGCAATCTGGTCAATGCGTTCCTTGCAGCTGTGTATATTTTTTAATTCGGAAAAGATAGCTTCTGTGCCTGGCAAAGGTTCCATACCGTTCTTGGAACGCTTGAATAGTTTGATTCCAATCTCTTTTTCATAATTTCGGATTGTCTGACTGACAGCGGACTGTGTATAGTTGTGTTTTGCTGCTGCTTTTGAAATACTCTGATTCTCATAAACATCAAGAATCACGTCATATTTTGACATAATATAGCCTCCATTTTGATGAAGTATGTTATCTTTCTGCCATTTTATAGAAGTTATCAATAATAATCAATGGATACACATCTATTATACATTAATTATTTTTATAAATGATATTAAAGGAACTTAAAATAAGAGCGAAAATGATAGAAGATCACGAAACTTAAGAAAAACTGAAGGGTTATATTATTTTTGTGCGCTTTTCAATGTAAAAAAATAGCATACCATGTAAGCAAAAAAAGAAAAATGTTATGAAAAAACACAACTCAAGGAGGGCGTTACATGGGTTACAGTTATTGGAATGGAACAGAAGCAGCACATCGTAGGGTAATGATGAAGGCGGCAGGATATTCAGATGAAGATATCCGTAAAAAACCACACATCGGTGTACCCAATTCTTACATGGCAGGTTCTCCCGGAACCGCACATTTGAGACAGGTGACAGAGGCTGTAAAAGAAGGTATCTGGGCAGCAGGAGGAATCCCGGTAGAGTTTGGAATTCCGGCAACCTGCGGTAATGTGGCAAATGGTGCTGACGAGATGAAATATGAGCAGGTAGGACGAGATATTGTAGCAATGTCAATTGAGTTCGTGGCCAGGGTACATAACTTTGATGCGATCTGCTGCGTAGCTTCCTGTGACCTAATTATTGCAGGATGTTACCTGGCAGCATGCAGACTGGATATTCCAGCTATGGTAGTAACCGGCGGATCTATGCAGGCAGGAAATCATTGTGGCAAGACAGTTGTAGAAGCAGATTTAGATGCAGCAAGATTCTCAGGAGCATCTGAAGCAGAATTATTTGAAATGGAAGAATGTGTATGTCCATCATTTGGTGCATGTCCGTCTATGGGAACTGCAAACACTATGCAGATGTTAGGTGAGGTACTGAATCTTGTAATGCCTGGTACATCAACAATCCCGGCATCAGACAACGCAAGACTCCGTGCTGCAAGAGCAGCCGGTAAATACATGGCACAGCTTGCTGAGTCCGGAAGAAGGCCAAAAGACCTGATCACAAAAGAAGTACTGGAAAATGCAATTATGTTCGATATGGCAGTTGCAGGATCTACCAATGCAGTGCTTCATATTCTGGCATATGCCTATGAACTGGGAATTAAGATTACATTAGCTGATTTTGAAAAATACGCAAAAGAGATCTATTGCATCAATGCGGTTATCCCAAGCGGACCGTATACGGTTGTAGATTTCCACTATGCAGGCGGCGTAAAACAGGTGATGAAACAGCTTGCCGGGAAGCTTCACACAGAAGCGCCGACCGTGTACGGCAATACCTGGGGCCAACTGCTGGATACAGTACAGAGCCAGCCAAACAAGGTTATCCATTCTATGGAAGACCCAGTAGCAAAAGAGCCTGGACTAAAGATCCTCCGCGGTAACATTTCTCCGGCAGGGGCAATCGTGCGCCCAACAGCTGTATATGAGGAAGTAAAATACATCAAGGGCAAGGCAAAAGTATATGAATGCGATCAGGATGCATACAAGGCAATCATGGCTGGTGAGATCGTGGCTGGCGATATCTTGGTTATCCGTTATGAAGGATGTAAGGGAGCACCTGGCATGAAAGAGCTGATGCTTAGTATTGATGCATTAATTGGACTTGGACTGGACAAGAAGGTGGGACTGATCACAGATGCACGTTTCTCAGGATTCAACTATGGAGCAATCGTTGGCCATGTATCTCCGGAAGCATATGACGGCGGCGTAATTGCGCTGATCGAGGAGGGTGACGAGATTGAGATGGATATTGCAGGCGGAAAGCTAAACCTTTTGGTGTCTGATGAGGAACTTGCTGAAAGAAGGAAATCATGGGTGCGTCCACCACTCAAACAGCAGAAAGGTGTGCTGAACATCTACGCTCAGAACTGCAGACCGGCGGAAGAAGGCGGAGCAATGCAGCCATGGGCCTTGGATGCAGATTATGGTTATCATCACGAATAGTTGGGGGGGTACATGGAAATGGATTATAAGATAAATGTCAATTTTGACCGTTTTGAAGAGCAACTGAAGGTAGTGGATGCCCATACGATGGGAGAATTCTGTAGAATTCTGGTAGGTGGTATCCCAGAGCCTCAGGGTAATACGATGATTGAAAAGAAAAAATGGTTGGAGGAGAACTGCGATTATATCCGTACAGCATTGATGCTTGAGCCACGTGGACACCACGATATGTTTGGAGCAATTCTCTGCGAGCCGGTACATGAGGAAGCAGATTTCGGTGTTGTATTTATGGAGACAGGCGAATTTCTGAACATGTGCGGACACTGTACGATCGGTACGACAACAGTTGTAATTGAGGCTGGAATGATCGAATCTCATGACGGTGAGAATGAGGTGGTGCTGGATACTCCGGCAGGTATCGTAAGAACAAAAGCAATGGTAAAAGACGGTAAAGTAGAGAGTGTGACACTGACCAACGTGCCGGCGTTTGTATATCTGGAGAAGCAGTCAGTAATGATCGATGGCAAGGAGATTCATTTTACGATCTCATTTGGTGGAAGCTTTTTCGCACTGGTAGACAGCCAACAGCTGGATATTGGACCAATCAATGCAAAGACGGTTCCTGCATATACAGCGCTGGGTATGAAGATCTTGAAGGAAGTCAATGAGAAGATTTCGGTAAAACATCCGAAACTGGATATTAACACTGTAGATCTGGTAGAGTTCTACGGACCGACACCAAATCCGGATAAAGCAGATATGCGTAATGTGGTTGTTTTTGGTGACGCCCAGGCTGATCGCTCTCCATGCGGCACAGGAACAAGTGCAAAGCTTGCAACACTGCATAAATGGGGTGAAATCGGAGTCGGCGAACCATTTGTATATGAAAGTTTCATGGGCTCCTTGTTCAAGGGTGAGATCAAAGAACTGACCAAGGTGGAAGATTATGATGCAGTAGTGCCGCAGGTAACAGGAAGCTGCTACCTGACAGGTGTGGCTACCTACTTGATTGATGGTAAGGATCCCTTGAAGTATGGCTTCTTGATTGGATAATTGAAAGCGGATAAAAACAGGTTACAAAACGGATGATATTGTAATAGGAGGATTAGATTATTATGTTATTACTTTCCAGAGAAGATATTAAAAGCGTAATTACCATGAAGGACATTATTGAAGCAGATAAAAGGGCCTTTAAAATGGTGGTAGACGGTAGTGTAGATACACCGCTTCGTACAGTTATTGATGGCAAATACGATGGAGCCTTCTTATTCATGCCTGCATATGCTCCGGAATTGGATACAGCAGCGATGAAAGTCATCGATATTTTCCCTCATAATATTGATAAGGGTCTTATGACATCACCTGCCCAGGTAATGCTGATTGATGGCAAGACAGGTTATGTGATTGCTATGCTTGACGGTACTTATGTAACACAGCTTCGTACAGGAGCATCTTCCGGTGCAGCATTTGATCTGCTGGCAAAGAAAGAATGTAAGAAGGGTGGTATGATCGGTACAGGCGGACAGGCTGCAGCTCAGCTTGAAGCAATGCTTGCAGCAAGAAAACTTGAGGAAGTGAAGATCTTTGACCTGAATGCTGATCGATGTAAAGCTTTTGCAGAACAGATGCAGGAAGAATTAGCTTCTTATGGAGCTAAGATCATTCCGGCAACAAGTGCTGATGATTGTATAGAGGATGCCGACCTGATTATTACCGTTACACCTTCACCGAAACCGGTGTTTGACGGAACAAAGGTAAAAGCAGGTGCAACAATCAGCTGTGTAGGGACTTATGAGCCTCACAAACACGAGATGGATCCGGCTATCCTGCCAAGAGCATCTAAGATCATCTGTGATTCCAAGGAGGCAGCCCTTTCTGAGACCGGCGACCTGCTGATTCCGATTGCTGATGGGATTATTACAGAGGACGATGTACTGGGAAGTCTCGGTGATGTAATCAATGGCAAGATCAAAGGCAGAGAGAATGATGACGAGATAATTGTATATGAGACTGTCGGAGTAGCTGCACAGGATCTTATGGCTTCCAAGGTAATTTATGATAAGGCTGTAGAGGCAGGAAAAGGACTTGTCTGGGGATAAGCTAATAAATTTGCCGGATTTTGTGCCTAATGCTGTAATGGGGGTATATTTGACTGAATCCATTGCGGATACTATCGCAGTGTGCACTACAGAACCTATGTTTTATTTTCGTAAATTGAAATAGTAGAATGATCCTATAGGCTCAGAAGGGAATAATCCCTTCTGAGTCTTTTTCTAATTCCACGAAAAATGAAAATTACAAGTTCTATTATACTGACTACAAGATAAAACAGTAAGAATAAGCAGGGGTTTTTATGCCCCACCTATTAATTTACACTGTAACCATCAAAGAGAACCTTATGAAAAATTCAAAGAAACGGAGGAACTGGCAATGAAAGGTTTTAACACTGGTGATGGTTACATGGGATTGGTAGATGGCAGATATATCTTGTTTGCCAGTGAATCCGATTACTATGAATACCTGAATGATTAAGGGAGGCTCGCGATGAAGTAAGCCGGACTGGATCCGGATAAATATGATTTTCAGGAAGGAGTAATTACAATGGCAAAAGTATTTATCACACTGACAGGAACAAAGCATTATTTTGGAAAGGATTTTCTTGAAAAGGGTACAAAAATCCGGCTGGAAAAAGAACCGGACAATGAGTATGATAAAGAAGCAATCAAAGTAACTTATGAGGGTCTTGGAAAAATCGGATATGTGGCAAATAGTTCCTATACGGTTATGGGTGACTCTATGAGTGCCGGACGCCTATATGACAAGATAGGAGATGTTGCCTACGCAAAGGTGGTACTGGTCACTGAGACCGGAACCATTTGCAAAATCTGTAAAAAGAGTTTGGTAAAAGAAGTGGAGGAAAAGCAAAATGAGTAAAAAAGCAGGATATAGCAGAGAAGGATTATTTGGAGAAATCAAACATTACGATGCAAAGGGGCATAAAATTGGAGAAAGCAGACCTAAAATACTGGGTGGTTACAAACATTACGATGCAAAGGGTCATAAAATTGGTGAGAGTCGCCCCGGTATCTTTGGGGGAATGAATCATTATGATAATCGAGGACACAAGACAGGATCCACCAGTCCGGGAATTATAAGCGAGGCAGATCATTATGATAGCAAAGGACATAAGACTGGTCACAGTAATCAGGGAATCTTTGGTGATTGGAACCACTACGATGACTAAATCTGAATTTGGCACAAAACCAGATACGTAAGGGTGAAAATGTATAAAAAGATGCACGATATTTCTCCCAGCTGTGGTATGATTAAGTTAATATCGGAAGAAGGGAGAAATCATCATGCCCAAGGGGACAAACCAGAAATTCAAGCTATACCGGCTGGCACAGATCATGCAGGAAAAGACCGATGATGAGCATTATATTACAATGTCGGAGATCATGGCAAGCTTGTCTGAATATGATGTGACAGCTGACCGAAAAAGTATCTATGCCGATCTGCGGGATCTGAGTGTCCTTGGCCTGGAAGTGGAAGGAGAACCTATTGGCAACCGTTACCATTACCATGTGGTCAATCGTCCATTTGAACTTCCGGAACTAAAGCTTCTGGTGGATGCAATCCAATCTTCCAAATTTATCACGGAAAAGAAAACAAATACCCTGATCAAAAAACTGGAAAAACTGGTCAGCAAGTATGACGCCCAGAAGCTGCAGAGGCAGGTGTATGTGTCCGGCCGGATAAAGACGATGAATGAGAGCATCTACTATACAGTGGACGCTATTCATAATGCCATTTCAGAAAATAAGAAGATCCGATTCCAGTACTATCAGTGGAATGTAAAAAAAGAGATGGAACTTAGGCATGGTGGAGCCTGGTATCATATCAGTCCCTGGGGACTTTCCTGGGACGATGAAAATTATTACCTGGTAGGCTATGATTCCCATGCCGGAAAGATCAAACATTACCGGGTAGATAAGATGCTGCACATCAAATTATCGGATGAGAGCCGGGAAGGCAAGGAATTCTTTAAAAAGCTGGATATGGCGGACTATGCGAAGAAGAGTTTCGGCATGTTCGGTGGAAGAGAACAGACGGTAAAGCTTCTGGTAAAGAACAGTCTGGCAGGAGTTATCATCGACCGGTTTGGGAAAAATGTGATGCTGATTCCGGCAGACGAGGACCACTTTACTGTGAATGTAGATGTGCATGTCAGCAGGCAGTTCCTGGGATGGGTATTTTCACTGGGAGAGGATATAAAGATCGCCGGACCGGATGATGTGGTGGAGCAGATGAAAGTGGAAGCTAAAAGATTGATAAAGCAATATTCTTAGGGGAATATAAAAGCACCTGTACAGGCAGAGAAGGGATGCGGATATGGAGCACTTACGTTGTGTAGTTGAGAGAATTACATATCAGAATGCCGACAATGGCTACACGGTTCTGAAATGTGCTGTAAAGAATTACAGTGATCTTGTCACAGTAGTTGGCACAATGCCGGATACCCATGTTGGCTCCGTGCTGTCTCTGGAAGGCATGTGGAAGATGGATGCAAAATATGGGCGGCAGTTTTCTGTGGAGAAATTCGAAGAGACTCTTCCTGCTACAGTATATGGAATCGAAAAATATCTGGGGTCCGGTCTGGTGAAGGGCCTTGGTCCAAAGTTTGCGAAAAGAATTGTGGAAAAGTTCGGCAAGGATACCCTGGATGTGATTGAAGACACACCAGATGAACTGTTAAAGGTACCGGGGATAGGAAAAGTACGTGTAGACCGGATCAAAACAAGCTGGCAGGAGCAGAAAGAGATTAAGAACATTATGCTCTTTCTGCAAAGTCATGAGGTCAGCACCTCTCATGCGACGAAGATTTATAAGACCTATGGCAGTGAGAGTATTGCAATTGTAAAGGAGAATCCATACCGCCTTGCAGAGGATATCTGGGGAATCGGATTTAAGACAGCGGATTCCATTGCGCAGAAGATGGGGATTGATAAAGGGAAATTTGTCCGTCTGCGCAGTGGCATTTTTTATACATTGAATAAGCTGGCGGAGGCCGGACACTGTTATGCCACAAGAGGGCAGCTGATTGAAAAGGCAAGGGAGCTTCTGGAAGTGGAAGAACCAGAGCTTATGATTACCCTGGATGAGATGATCCGTACAAACGATGTAATCCGGGATGAGGCAGAAGAAGCTGACGCAATCTATCTGCCACCCTATTATTTTTCAGAAAGTGGCTGTGCAAAGAGGCTGCTCAGACTAATGTCCTGTGGGAAGAAAAAATCTGAAGATACAGAAGAAATACTAAGGAAAGTAGCTGCTTCTTCAGAAATCACCTATGATGAGATCCAGTGGCAGGCAGTAAAGACAGCCATTTCCTCTAAGGTCATGGTGTTGACCGGTGGTCCCGGAACCGGAAAGACTACAACAACTCTGGGAATTATTTCTGCTTATAAACAGGCAGGATATGAGATTGTTCTTGCTGCACCGACTGGAAGAGCGGCAAAGAGAATGTCCGAAGCAACTGGAATGGAAGCAAAAACAATTCACCGGTTATTGGAATATAAACCGCCGGAAGGTTATCAGAAGAATGAAGCACATCCCTTGGAAGGGGATGTGCTGATCCTAGATGAATGTTCTATGATCGATATTATGCTGATGTATAACCTTTTAAAAGCAATGCGGTCGCAGATGTCTCTGATTCTGGTGGGAGATATCGATCAGCTTCCAAGTGTTGGGGCAGGCAATGTGCTTAGAGATATTATTGATTCCGGCTGCCTTCCTGTAGTGCGTCTGACACGGATTTTCCGTCAGGCCCAGGGAAGCAGAATTATCATGAATGCACACCGGATTAATAAAGGAGAAGGCATTGACATGAGAGGCGGTAAAGATGCTGACTTTTTCTTTGCCACCAAAGAGAGTAATCAGGAAGTGGTGGATACCATCGTCCAATATTGCAAGACTAATCTGCCAAGATATTATCATGTAGATCCACTGCAGGATATTCAGGTGCTGACTCCCATGCAGAGGGGCGAATGCGGAGCAGTAAACCTAAACCAGGTGCTGCAGGAAGCCATGAATCCCTCCAAGATCTTTTTGCGGAAAGGTGGTACACAGTACCGGCTGAAGGATAAGGTGATGCAGATTCGGAATGATTACGATAAGGAAGTATTTAACGGAGATATCGGCACCATTACAAAAGTTGATATGGAAGAGCGGGAACTGACGGTTCTGTTCGATGGCCGGGAAGTCGTTTATGATGTGACAGAACTGGATGAACTGACCCTTGCCTATGCGGTGACAATCCACAAATCCCAGGGAAGTGAATATCCAATCGTTGTCATGCCATTTACTATGAGTCATTTTGTCATGCTACAGAGAAATCTCCTTTATACCGGAGTGACCAGAGCGAAAAAGATTATGGTACTTGTGGGAGAGAAGAAGGCTGTATATTATGCCATAAAAAATGAGACAACTACCGGAAGAAATACTTGTCTTGCAAGATGTCTGAAAGCAGACAGTAAAGAAGCACAGGAAGTGAAGGCACAGCTTATGCAAGAGGCAGTGGGCGAGACAGTAACTGGGAACAAAAGTGGCGGTAATGCTTTGATAAGCGCACAGCCCAAAAAAGAGAAAATGATTGTCTATAAGGGCAGTATCCAGCCTTCTATGGTGTGTGAGACACCTGCGGCCTATGAAGGGAATTTATGGAAACGCCTGTCCCAGTCAAAGTTTAGAAGCAGTTTTTCCCTGAAAGCGAATGACCTAAGCTATGTATCTGAAAAGGGAATGGAGAAAGTGCGGGAGCATGCATGTGATTTTATCAGAAAACGTCTTGCACCGGCAGAAATACCAAATGATGGCAAACAGACACCGATGAGAGGGCATCCGGTTTTTGTGGCACAGCATGCCACAGCCACCTGTTGCAGGGGATGTCTGGAAAAATGGCATCATATTCCGAAAGGACGGGAATTGACAGAA
>CAVAKZ010000061.1:0-8874 GCA_963589425.1 Parabacteroides distasonis
ACAGTCTCATTGCTGGGACTGTCCGATTTTGGATTATGTTATTTATAAATATATTTTTATAGATAAATTATTTGGTCTCTACTGTTTTGGCAACAGAAAGATCCATCATTCCCATACGTCTAAATACTAATACCAAGGCCTTGCCAATGGCTAATACTAAAACAGCTGCGGCAATCGCTTCAGGAATACCGGAAGCAGTTACGGTTCCCATAACCAGTCCCCACACAGCAGTGACAGCTACATCCTTTGCTTCTGCATACTGTTTTGCAAAAAGAACATAGATGCTTCCCATTACGGTGATGGTATTTACCATGGAACCTGCAAATCCAACAATTGGAAGGGCGACGACATCATTTACCTTTAAATTCTTAAATAAAATCCATAACCAGCCGGCAGCAATGCCAATCAGCATACGACAGCCAACAGATATCCAGATGGCTTTAATGGCCCCGGGGATTCCGCTAGTGCTCATAAATGGTGAAAATGCAAAGGATAATAGGGTAGGTGCCATAGTATTGCTGATTAAAGAGCACATACCGAAGACAAATCCTAAGATTCCCCCAGCCATTGGTCCAAGCAAAATAGCTCCGATGATTACAGGAATGTGTACAGTTGTAGCCTTAATGATCGGAAGCTGAATCATACCTAGAGGCGTATTGGCCAATACGATTACAATGGCTGCCATAAGTGCCACACTGACCATCCAACGAGTGTCATGTTTCTTGTTGTTCATTATTCAATTCCTCCTTGTTATCATTCCGGACAACCCGGATACAATACAATACCGGGCTATTATATCATTCTCGTTTACCAGTCTCAAGGAAAAAGTAAATGGAATAATGTACAAAATCATGTCCAATAATTTGTGGGTTTTGCGGCTTGGAATAGAGGTTGCCTGAAGCTAAAAAATACCGTATGACATATGGAAATATTTGCATGGAGACAGGGATTCGTGTATGATAGGCACTGTAGAATTTAAAAGAATCAATAAAGGAGTTAAAAGCTATGCCAGTTTTTGATTTTAACAATACACCGGATAAGGAAAAGGTGGCAGAGTGCACCTATACCACATTTAAATCCAATGCAAGAACCACCTCATATGAACAGCCGATTCTAGTTCTTGATAATAAAAAACAGCAGTGGAAGCATCATTCCAATGGAATGTTTATTAATCCGATTAAGAGAACCGCCTTTGAGTTTAAGGATGAGGACGGAACTTTTACTGCGGATATTTTAAAAATTGATGCAAGATTTGTCAGCCTCCTCAAATGGTTAGGTGAAAATCATATTAGTGTTCGATTATCCGGTAAGAATTTAGAAGATGGATATGCAGTTTATAAAATCCGGGAGATTGCCTTCGGGGGAGGGACCAAGCTTTCTGCGGAGGATGGTTTCCTGCAATTTATGATTGAGAGACTTTTAGCCAGCGATGCACCAGTTGATGCGGTGGAAGATGAAGATCAGGACGAAGAAGGGGATGAGATGAAGCTTACCAGCATTCAGAGCATCACTGACTTCATGAACTGTGCAGGAAGAACCTTGCCGGATAATATTAGACTCTGGGCTAGGAGAAACTTAGCAGTGGCTCGTTCTAATGAAGTTTCTCCGGAGGAGAGAAGGCATGCCCAAAGGGCTCTTTCCATTATGATGAATATTCAGTGGAGGAGCCAGTATTTTGAGGCTATTGATCCGGAGGAAGCCAGAAGAATCCTGGATGAGGAGCTTTATGGTATGGAGCGAGTAAAACAGAGGATCATTGAGACCATTATTCAGATCAATCGTACCCATACCCTGCCGGCCTATGGACTTTTGCTGGTAGGACCTGCAGGAACCGGAAAATCTCAGATCGCCTACGCCGTAGCCAGAATCTTGAAATTACCATGGACTACCCTGGATATGAGCTCCATTAATGATCCGGAGCAGCTTACCGGAAGTTCCCGTATTTATGCTAATGCAAAGCCCGGAATTATTATGGATGCCTTTTCTATGGCAGGAGAGTCCAATCTGGTATTTATTATTAATGAGCTTGATAAGGCTGCTGCCGGAAAGGGAAATGGAAATCCGGCGGATGTGCTTCTTACTTTGCTTGATAATCTTGGATTTACTGATAACTACATGGAGTGTATGATCCCTACCGTAGGAGTCTACCCTATTGCCACTGCCAATGATAAGGATCAGATCAGTGCGCCTTTAATGTCAAGATTTGCAGTAATTGATATCCCGGATTATACAGAGGAAGAGAAGAAAGTGATCTTTTCACAATTTGCCTTGCCTAAGGTTTTAAAACACATGGGTATGGAGAAAGAAGAATGCGTTTTGACTGAAGATGGTCTGGACGAAGTGATCAAGCAGTATTCCGATACTTCAGGAATCCGTGATCTGGAGCAGGCAGCAGAGCATATTGCAGCCAATGCCTTGTACCAGATTGAGGTAGAGCACCTAGACCGTGTAGAATTTACAGCTCAAATGGTTAGAGATTTGTTGGCATAAGAAATAAAACACGCTATAAAAATTATAGAAAAAAGCATAATAAATAGCCCTCCACTGAATCATCTTGTTTCAATGAAGGGCTATTAATCTTCTTCCATGTACATTGGACTATACCTTTTACCTTTCTTAGATTATGAAGTTTAAGTTAATGTTTCTGGTGGACTTACCTCCTTCTCTTAATTTTTTCTGAGTCTAGTAATTGTCTTTTAACTAATCTCCTCTTTTCTCTCTTGTTTTTTGTTGAACTAAATATAACACACAAAATAATTCGTGTCAATATAAAAAGTGAAAACAAATAAAAAAACATAAAAATATCAGAAAATTCAGACAACACACAAAATGGGATTTAAGAAAATACCCCTATGGGGTTTACAAATACCCTCGAGGGGTATAATATGATGTAAACTAAATTTTAAAAGAGAAGAGAAGGTGAAGTTGATGAAGGAAGATAGGAAAAAGCCTTGTCTGGAACACAAGATGGCAGCAGAAGATCAGATTCAGTGTTTGCAGGAAGAAGAAGCAGGCAAGAAGTGCTGCTGCAGTCACAAGACCAAGGACCGAAGTGAGAAAGAGTACAAGGACTTAATGAACCGTTTAAGCCGTATTGAAGGTCAGGTTCGGGGTGTTAAGGGTATGATAGAAAAGGATGCTTACTGCACAGATATTCTTGTGCAGGTATCTGCCATCCGGGCAGCCTTAAATAGCTTTAACAAGGTACTTTTAGAAAATCATATTAAGACCTGTGTAGCTAGAGATATCAGGGAAGGCAAGGATGAGACTATTGAAGAATTAGTAGTGACCTTGCAAAAGCTTATGCGTTAGGAGGAATGAGAAAGCTATGAAACAATATATTGTAACCGGCATGAGCTGTGCTGCCTGCAGTGCCCGGGTGGAAAAGGCGGTGTCTGCAGTGACTGGAGTGACCGGCTGTTCTGTAAGTCTTCTTACTAACTCCATGGGAGTTGAGGGAAGCGCAGAACCTTCGGCCATTATTAAAGCGGTGACAGATGCCGGATATGGTGCGAAGGAAAAGAAGGCAGGAGAAACAAAGAGTCAGAATATTGAAGACCAGGAAGATGCCTTAAGGGACCGGGAAACACCCCTTCTGAAAAAACGTTTGATTGCATCAGTTGGATTTTTGTTAGTGTTAATGTATTTTTCTATGGGGCATATGATGTGGGGATGGCCCCTGCCCCCCTTCTTTGATGGCAATCACGTAGCCATGGGACTTTTGCAGATGCTACTAACCATTGTAATTATGGTGATCAATCAAAAGTTTTTTATTAGTGGTTTTAAGGGGATGCTTCATGGAGCTCCCAATATGGATACACTGGTGGCTTTAGGGTCTAGTGCGGCCTTTGTCTACAGTACCTATGCCTTGTTTGCCATGACAGGAGCTCAGGTTCGTGGGGACATGGAAGCAGTCATGGGCTATATGGAAGATTTTTACTTTGAGTCTGCAGCCATGATTTTAACCTTGATCACTGTAGGGAAAATGCTGGAGGCAAGGTCTAAGGGGAAAACTACGGATGCCTTAAAAAGCCTTATGAAATTAGCTCCTAAGGCTGCCACTATTTTAGTGGATGATAAGGAAATGGAAGTACCTATTGAGGCAGTGAAAAAGGGCGACATTTTCCTTGTTCGCCCCGGTGAAAATATTCCGGTGGATGGTCTTGTGCTAGAGGGAAATAGCGCAGTGAATGAGGCGGCTCTTACAGGAGAGAGCATTCCTGTGGATAAGGTGGCGGGAGACCGAGTTTCGGCAGCAACGCTAAATCAGTCCGGATATCTAAAGTGCCAGGCCTCTAGGGTTGGGGAGGATACCACCCTGTCCCAAATCATCCAGATGGTTAGTGATGCGGCAGCTACCAAGGCCCCTATTGCTAAAATTGCAGACCGGGTATCTGGGGTATTTGTTCCTACAGTTATAAGCCTTGCTCTTATAACCTTTGTGGTTTGGCTCTTGGCGGGAAAAGAGGT
The DNA here is from genome assembly GCA_963589425.1 of Parabacteroides distasonis. GTDB lineage: Bacteria > Bacillota > Clostridia > Lachnospirales > Lachnospiraceae > CAKRJP01. Next base: position 4,471 of record CAVAKZ010000061.1, read on the forward strand.
AGGCTATGCCTTGGCCAGAGCGATTTCCGTGCTGGTAATCAGCTGTCCTTGTGCTTTGGGCCTGGCCACTCCGGTAGCCATTATGGTAGGAAATGGAATGGGAGCAAGGCATGGGATTATGTTTAAGACAGCAGTAACTTTGGAGGAAACAGGGAAAACCCAGATTATAGCCTTAGACAAAACCGGAACTATTACCAAGGGAAGTCCTAGGCTTGTGGATGTTTTTCCAGAAGAGGGAGAAAATTCCGAAAACCTTCTTAAACTGGCCTATAGTCTTGAAATGAAAAGTGAGCATCCATTAGCTCTTGCTATCAAAGAATATGGAGAAGAACATCATTTGCCCAAAATAGACGTGACTGATTTTAAGGCCTTGCCAGGAAACGGTCTTTTAGGATACTGCCAGGGTAGCCTTCTGTACGGGGGAAACTACAACTTTATTTCATCTAATCTTAAGGTATCCGAGAGATTAAGAAGACAAGCGGATGGCCTGGCTGAGGAAGGAAAAACTCCCTTATTCTTTGCAAAAGATCAGAAATTATTAGGAATTATCGCGGTAGCTGATGTGGTGAAGGAGGACAGTCCGGAGGCCATTAAACAGCTTAAAAATATGGGCATTCAGGTGGTAATGCTAACAGGAGACAATGAAAGAACAGCAAAAGCTATCGGAAAGCAGGCAGGAGTGGATGAAGTAATTGCAGGTGTTCTTCCAGAGGGGAAGGAGTCTGTGATCAGAAACTTGAAGAAAAGAGGCAAGGTTGCCATGGTGGGAGACGGGATTAACGATGCTCCAGCTCTCACCAGGGCTGACATAGGAATAGCCATCGGAGCAGGTACCGATATTGCCATTGATGCTGCCGATGTGGTACTTATGAAGAGCAGCTTGATGGATGTTCCTGCAGCCATCAGACTAAGCCGTGCTACCCTAAAGAATATTCGCGAGAATCTGTTCTGGGCTTTCTTCTATAATATTATTGGAATTCCTTTGGCGGCAGGTGTATGGATTCCTATATTTGGATGGACCCTAAACCCAATGTTCGCAGCTGCGGCGATGAGCCTGTCAAGCTTCTGCGTAGTTACCAATGCTCTTAGACTTAACCTTTTCCATATGCATGATGCAGGAAAGGATAAGAAAATAAAACAAGAAAATAGAAAAGTAGAGGAGGATGAAACTATGACAAAAACAATGAAAATTGAAGGAATGATGTGTGGACACTGTGAGGCGGCTGTAAAGAAAGCCTTAGAGGCACTAGAGGGTGTAGAATCTGCCCAGGTAAGCCATGAAGAAGGAACTGCCCTGGTAACCCTGGAGAGCCAGGTGGCTGATGATGTGCTGAAGAAAGCTGTAGAGGACAAGGACTATAAGATAAAAAGGAGTAGCTAATGAGAAATGCAGCTACTCCTTTTAATCACATATTTTCTTTTAAATACTTTTTAATAGCCTCAAAACTTTCAGTGCTCATATCATGCTCCATCTTGCAAGCATCTGCTTTGGCAATCTCTGGGTCTACACCGATGCGAATCAGCCATTCTGAAATGGTAGTATGTCTCTCGTAAATGGCCTCAGCAATGGCACGTCCCTTTTCAGTGAGGTTGATATAGCCTTCTTTGGAAGTGGTAATGCATTCGCTGCCCCTTAAATTTTTCATAGCCACACTGACACTTGGCTTAGAAAATGACATCTCGTGGGCAATGTCGATAGAGCGAACTACCGGTAGCTTTTGACTTAAAATAAGTATAGTTTCTAAGTAATCTTCCGCAGATTCCTCGGAACGATGTTTGGTATAACTCATAGGTGACCCCTTTCTAAAAAATTTATGTTTACATCCTACCATAAAAAGAGGAATTGTGGCAAGAATTGGAAGGAAAATCAAGGGAAAACCCTATAAAAAAATGCAGATGTGGGTTATAATTACCCTATCAAAAACATGTGTAGGACCACGGGGAGGATGAGAATTATGAGAAAGCAATGTATCGTTACCATCGCACGTGAATACGGAAGTGGAGGCCATGTGGTAGGTCAAAAGATTGCAGAGCAATTGGGAATTAAGTATTACGATAGAAATCTTTTAGAAGAGATCTCTAATGAATTAGGCCTTTTGGACAGGGAATATGCATTTTTTGATGAGAATTCCAGTGGACACATTTATAAAGGCAATGTTTCAGACAGCAAGGAAATTATGGATGATCAGGTGGCAAAATACCAGTTTGATTATATGAGAAAACTGGCAGCAGAGGGAGAATCCTTTGTAATTGTGGGTCGTTGTGCCGAGTGGATTCTTAGAGATTTTATAGGAAAAACATCTGTCTTTATTACAGGAGAGGACCGGGCAAAACGGAAAAGGATTATGAATGAATATGGCTATACTGAGCAGGAAGCAAAGGCTGCCATTCGCCAGGCCGATAAAAATAGAAGCGCTTATCACGATCGATACAGTGAGGTGAAATGGGGAGATGCCAGAGGATATGATCTGTGTATAAACAGTAGCTTTATTGGGTTAGAGGCTTGCGCGGATTTGGTAATCCAATATATAAAAGCGAAAGAAGCGGAAGAATAATTAAGCTTTTAGGAGTATACGGATAGGGTATGCTCCTTTTTTATTGCACAAACCTGGCCGGACACTAAAAAAATAAGTGTTGACAAAAGAAAGAAGCAGGTATAGTATAAAGACATCACATAGAAAACATACTAAACAAGTAGGAGAACTAGGAGGTAGTTGGGATGGCTAATATTTATACAGGAACCCTTGGACTTATTGGAAAGACTCCATTGGTGGAGGTTGCTAACTTAGAGAAGGAATTGGGATTAGAGGCAAGGCTTTTAGTAAAGCTTGAGTATTTTAATCCGGCAGGAAGTGTTAAAGATCGTATTGCAAAAGCTATGATCGAAGATGCAGAGGAGAAGGGGCTTTTGAAAGAGGGAGCAACCATCATCGAGCCAACTTCAGGAAATACAGGAATTGGTCTTGCAGCAATCGCAGCTTCTAAGGGGTACCGTATTATTCTTACTATGCCAGAGACCATGAGTGTAGAGAGGAGAAACATTTTAAAAGCTTATGGTGCAGAAATTGTATTAACAGAGGGCGCTAAGGGAATGAAGGGCGCTATTGCAAAGGCAGAAGAGTTGTCAAAGGAAATTGAAGGAAGCTTTATTCCGGGACAGTTCGTTAACCCAGCTAACCCGGCAGTTCACAAGGCAACTACAGGACCGGAGATCTGGGAGGATACAGATGGAGGGGTTGATGTATTTGTAGCCGGAGTTGGTACCGGCGGAACATTGACAGGTGTTGGTGAGTACTTAAAGTCTAAGAAAGAGGATGTAAAGATTGTGGCAGTAGAGCCTGCAACATCACCGGTATTATCTACAGGAAAAGGCGGAGCCCACAAGATTCAGGGAATCGGAGCCGGATTTGTACCGGATGTATTGAACACGCAGATTTACGATGAGATCCTTCCAATTGAAAATGAAGATGCATTTGAATATTCAAAACTTTTAGCTAAGAAAGAAGGAATTTTAGTAGGTATTTCTTCAGGAGCAGCCTTTAAGGCAGCCGTTGAATTAGCTAAGAGACCTGAAAATAAAGGAAAGACCATCGTAGCATTGCTTCCGGACAATGGAGACAGATATTATTCAACACCACTATTCCAGGAAGCATAATAGGAGGAAGAAAAGTTGCGTTTGTCGAAAAAAAGCAGGTATGGACTTCGTGCGCTGGTGGACTTGTCTGTACGATCTAAAAATGGCCAGGTGTCTTTAAATAGCATTGCTGAGCGCAACGGAATTTCATTACAATATTTGGAACAAGTATTTGCGGCTTTAAAAAGGGCTGGGCTGGTAAAGAGTATTAAGGGGCCTCAAGGCGGTTACCTTTTGGAGAGACCGGCTAATCAGATTAGCGTACTGGACATAGTAAAGGCTTTGGAAGGCTCCTATGAATTGGAAGATGAAGAACAGTCTGAGACCATTGAATGCAAGGAGATTCCATTAACCATTCAGGAGTTGATCATTGATCCTGTAAATCAGAAGATTCATGAACTCCTTACAGGAATTTCTTTGGAAGATTTGGAGGATGATTATCTTTACAAGGCTGAGAGCAGTGCTGATATGTACTTTATATAAGACTGTTAATAACAAAGAGCCTAGGCTTATATAAGCTTGTTATGGAACTGTGCAATATAATAATTAGGAAATGGCTGTCGCACTAAGCGGCAGTCTTTTTTAATTTTTCATTTTATTGACTGACTTGTATACGGTACGATACAATTATCGTATAAAATAATAGGAAAAAGCTTGGAAACTAATACCATAAAGGAGAGACTAGCATATGTGTAAAAATGCAATGCTTAACCAGCAGAAACAGGAAAATAATATACAGCTACAGCAGAATGCACCAATACAAAACCAAC
>CAVAKZ010000062.1:0-8568 GCA_963589425.1 Parabacteroides distasonis
GTCCCTTGCCTTTATTCCGGCCTATGGGATGCGGGCTGCCGGTGATGTGCGGTTTTCAATGGTCATTTCATGTATTTGCATGTGGGTATTTCGTGTCAGCCTCTGCATATACCTTTGCCGGGCCCACGGATTTGGTCCAATTGCAGTCTGGATCGGTATGTTCACCGATTGGACCATCCGCGGAATCATATTTACCGTACGGTTTATGAGCCGCAGATGGTTGGAGCATAAGGTTCTTGATTAATCATGTGCCCTGTGCCATTCCCAGACTTTTTCTAGCGCCCCCGGAGTTTCCATCAGAAGTTTGGTACCTTCCGCCATACATCTGGCAGCGTAGAGCATACCCTTGTGTCCGATGCTCATGCCAGCCTGCTTAGCGGCAGCCCAGTGATGAAGGGGAGTGCCCTTGCACATGGTGGCGGCACTGATGGTGATCAGGGGAACGGTATGGCTGACCTGAGAAGCGTCTGTACCGATGGAGATTGGCACAGGGGCATCTTCTAAGGGCTCCAGACCGGAGAAGTATAGGCCCTGGTTTTCAAAACCGGCCTCTTTGCTGATACTTGCTGCAAATGCAAGCTCTTCAGGGCTATATTCTGGTACCGGGATAGCTGTCATGGCATCATAATAGAGCTCTGCCAGAACTCGGTTGACCTTCATTTCTTTGCAGCTTTTCACTAGTTCAATGTCTACAGTGGTACCTGTCATCAGTGCAGCCCCCCTGGCACAGTCGTCTACCCGGCGGCTGGCGTCTTCCGTGCGAGAACGCTTGGAAGAGCGGATAAAGTAGTTGGTTTTTGCCAGGTCGGGAACCACATTGGCTGGAATGCCATTAGGCAAATAGGCATAATGCATACGTACATCATCTGCTACATGTTCCCTGAGGTAATTGATTCCCACATTCATAAGTTCAGCAGCATCCAGAGCACTTCGCCCCTCTTCCGGTGACTTGGCAGCATGGGCACTGATGCCATGGAAAGTATAATTTTTAATATCCTGGGACTGCCAGATATCATTACTGATCCGGTTGCGGTCAAAGGGATGCCAGGTAACTCCTACATCTAAATCATCAAAAACCCCAGCATCATTCATAACAATCTTTCCGGACATAATCTCTTCGGCAGGGCAACCGTATACCAGAATGGTTCCCGCTGTACCGGAAGCGGTCATATCTTCTTTGAGGGCGCAGGCAGCAGCGCAGACTGCAGTTCCAAGAAGATTGTGTCCGCAGGCGTGACCGATTTCCGGCAAGGCATCATATTCCGCCAAAAATCCAATCATGGGTTTCCCAAAACCCCAGACGGCAGTAAAGGCAGTATCGATGCCGGCTGTTTTCCAACTTACCGAAAATCCCTGATCTTCCAAAAAATCTGCCAGTCTTTTAGATGAATAGGTTTCCTGGTAAGCAATCTCCGGATGGGAGAAAATATCACTGGCGATGTGAATTAGTTCTTCTTTATTGGTAGTAAGCCAGTTTTTAATTCGATTCATAAAATAATTCCTTTCGTATAAACATAGCAATAATACAATAATTAATTGATGGGGCAAATGTAGTATAGCATACCTGGGAAAAAGTGACAGCAGGATCTTGACTAGGATCTTTCGGGATTTTTATTGTTTTAAAGACTTGTTGCTGTATAATATAATTAGAGGAGACAATAAGTTTAAAAGTAAGAGCAGGTAAATCTGCATTACAAGACACCGGGGGAGTGCTAAAATTAAATGAAAGAGAAAATATTTAATATTATCCAGATTGGAGATAAGAGTAATCGAGTCAGCAGATTCTTTGATATTTTTATTACCATAACGATTTTATCCAATATTTTGGTGACTTTTTTGCAGACCTTTGAAGCCTTAAGGGACCTGTTCCCAATCTTTAAAACTGTGGAATATCTGTCTATTTTTATTTTTTGTGTAGAATACCTGCTACGGATCTGGACAGCAGACGACCTGTATCCCAACCTGAATAAAGGACGGGCAAGGCTGCATTTTTTATTATCCTTTGACGGAGTGGTTGATTTTCTGACCATTGTACCGGTCTTTTTCTTGTCCGGTTTTGTGATTTTTCGGATGCTTCGGGTGGCCCGGATTTTTCATCTGTTTCGTTTGAATGCCAAGTATGACTCTTTTAATGTTATCACTACAGTTTTATATGAAAAAAGAAATCAAATTTTTTCTTCTGTCTTTATTGTGATGATTTTGATGCTGGCCAGTAGCCTTTGCATGTATAGCGTTGAACACGAGGCCCAGCCAGAGGTCTTTAAGAATGCATTTAGTGGAATTTGGTGGAGTATGTCTACTCTTTTGACTGTGGGTTACGGGGATATTTATCCGGTAACAAGTCTTGGGCGAGGGATGGCAATTTGTATTGCCTATCTTGGAGTTGGCGCAGTTGCTATTCCGACTGGTATTATCAGCGCCGGTTTTGTGGAGCAGTATCAAAGAAAAAGTAGCCTTATGAATATCAGGGAAGAGGATATCAAGGAAATAGCGGAGATATTTATCGATCACAGATATGCAGACAAGACAGTGGAAGAAATGGAAAAAATGGATCAGATTAAGATCTTTCTGATTCTAAGAGAAGATCTGTCCATTCTGCCACAGAAGGATACTATGCTTAGGATGAATGATATCGTAGTAATCAGAGGCGAAGGCCAGTGAAGGATATAGTGAATATTTTTATGAAGATCAAACTCATTTAAATGAAGAAGGTGCAGCATCCTACATCGACTGTATTAAGCAGACTGTTCAGGAGGTTTTTCAAAAAGAAAAACGGACTAACGATAAGAATTAAAGGGCTAGAGTACGATACAGTCTATCTTATGGATGCAGTAGATGGCATACTACTTGAGAAGATTCCGAAAAATTTAAAGAATGCATCAAAAGAAGAAATTGAGACCTATGAAGAAGAACGGCGACTGTTCTATGTGGGTGTAACCAGAGCAGAAAATCAGTTAGTTGTATTTACAATAGAAGGCCTGGATGTGGATGAAAAAAATGTGCAGATTCAGTTTGGAGCAGAACGGAAGATAATTCAATTGAAAATGGTAGCAGCTAATGGAATACTGGAGGTGGTGAAGTAAATTTTTTTATTTGTTTCTCTATCACCAACGCTATTTGAAATGTTAAACTTACCAGAATTAAAAGAAACATTTGGAGACCGATACATGGAACAGAGGGTGAAATCACTATATAAGGCATTAAAGTTGCTGACTTATTTTGATGAAGATCATAAAGAAGTTGGAATTACAGAGCTTGCTGAATACAGCGGTATGTTAAAAAGTTCTGTGTTTAATATTATGCGCACTTTTGAAGAATGTGGTTATGTGAAGCAGAATTCAGATACGAGAAAATACATGCTAGGGGGCGAAATTGTATCTTTATTTTCTAAATATAAAGCCACGAGGAGCATTGACTACCGAGTGACAGAATATTTGCAGCAGATTAGGGATGCTTTCCGTGTAAATGCTTACTTGGTAGAAAGGAATGCAGATAAAGCTGTTTATCTGTGTGCGGAACAGTCTTTTTATTATGGAAAAGATGATAGCTTGGTAAAGGAAGGTGCAAAAATACCTTTGCATTGTACGGCGGGAGGAAAGGTCCTTTTAGGATACTCAGAAGTTTCCTACAAAAATGCATTTTGTTCCGGTGAATTAGAGCAGTTTACTCCGAATACCATCACAGATGGTAATGCGTTGCAAAAACAGTTGGAGCAGATTATCTACGATGGATATGCGGTAAGCAATGAGGAATATCAGATAGGCAACTATTGCCTTGCGGTGCCGATTATTGCGGGGGCCGGATATTCCGAGGTGAATTATGCAGTTGTAATTAGAAGCAACCAGCCAATAACCCCTTATCTCTTAAAAAAATATGTTTCAGAACTGAAGCATATTAGCAAAGAAATTGGAAGTATTTTACTTGGGGGATCTCAATAAGAGAGTTTAGATTAAATAATTGTAGAAGTGGATAATAACCCCTTCCTTTGTACATAAGATTGCAAAGGAAGGGACTTTCTTAATTATTTAAACTTGCTGGAAGAGAATAGCTAATAATATTAGGTTGTTCGATAATAATGAACAAAAATATTAAGTGTTTGTCTTTAAGGCTTGACAAAGAGATTAGTGAGTAATAATATCTGTTCAACAATGATGAACAAAAAACAAGGCGAAGGAGCTGGATGGCACCTTCGTCTTGTTTTTTTGCAATTTCAAGGAGGTAGCAAGATGAGTAAAAATGTAGAACCTTATTTAATGTCTGTCCTTTCAAGCAGATTGTATAGCATCGGATTGGAGATGACAAACACCCTGATGCGTACAGCAAGATCTCAGCTTATGAGTGTTTGCCATGATCTATCCACTGCCATATGTGATCGAAATGGTAAGGTAATTGCCTTGGCAGAAAGTATTCCTGTTCACTGTGCCAACATGGGATTAACTGTGGGACCTTGCTTTGATCATCCGGAGGGGATTAAGAAAGGCGATTTGTTTTTAAATAATTCTCCTTATCATGGAAATACTCACCATGCAGACTATACCTTTATAGCTCCTGTCTTTTGTGGTGAGGAGCTTATGTTTTTCGCTGTGACTAAGGGACATCAAGCAGATATTGGCAACACTATTCCAAGTACCTATGTACCTTCTGCCAAAGATATGTTTTTAGAAGGGGCTATTGACTGGCCTTGTGTAAAGTTTCAGAAAGACTATAAGGATGTTCCGGATATGATTAACATCGCAATGATGAGAAACCGGGTGCCAGACCTGTGGTATGGTGATTACCTTGCCTGCCTAGGGTCCTGCCGTGTAGGAGAAAAACGGCTGGAGGCTTTGTGTGAGGAATATGGAAATGATCTGGTTAAGGATTTCTGTGATGCCTACCAGAAATATGGGGCCAAGCGAATGGAGGAAGAGTTGAAACTTTTGCCGGAGGGCCATTATACTTATGATATTAAGGCGGATGCCATTGAAGGGGTGGTGCCTGAGATTAATATACATATCATTTGTGATACTAAGCCAAAGGAAGGAATTATAGAATTTGACTTAACTGAAAATGAAGATTCTATGCCGTGTGGTCTTAATATGTGTGAGGCTACAGTCCTTGCAAGTACAGTCACCGGTGTCTTAAATCGAATGCCAAACGACATCCCTTGTAATGACGGAGCTATGAGTAGGATAAAAGTTAAGATGAGAGAAGGCTGCGTGATCGGTAAAGCCAAAGCCCCATATTCATCATCTATGGCTACCACCAATTTGGCTGACCGATTGATTTCAGGAGTTCAGGCCCTGATGAATCAGATTACAGATGAAAAAGGAATGGCAGAAGGTGGAGCTACCCAGTGCCCGGCAGTTGCAGTAGTGTCTGGAACGGACTGGAGAAAAAATGATGCTACCTATGTAAATCAGATTTTCTGTGGCATGACAGGAGGGCCGGCAGTCAATGGATATGATGGATGGATCACCTATCAGTATCCTGTAACCGGCGGTGCAATGAACTGGAACTCTACAGAGGTTTTGGAACAGCAGTATCCATTTAAAGTCATTCATGAAGAAGTTATTACTGATTCTGTCGGAGCAGGAAAATTTGACTCTGCACCATCCTGCAAGTTTGTTATGACACCAAGACATGATCCTTTGGTAAGTGCTTATTCCTGTGATGGAATTGATAACCCGCCTAAGGGAGCCTGTGGAGGATTAGAAGGCTATAAGGCGTCGGCTTGGAAATATACTATAGCTAAAGGAGAAGGCTCAAAAGTCATGCTTCCGCCATTTGCAGAACCGGTGATCAATGTCGGTGAGGCTATTGTGTCAGAAAGCTCTAGCGGTGGAGGCTACGGAGATCCTCTGGAGAGAGATCCCTACCTGGTGGCCCACAGAGTTCGTGAGGAATGGATTTCTAAAGAGTTTGCAAAGAATATATATGGAGTAGTTGTGGATGATTCTAAGGAAGAATTCGTGCCAGATATGGAAGCAACAAACAAGTTGCGCCAGGAAATGAAATCAGAACGTTAATCGAATTTTTCTAAGCTTAAAAAGGAGAAAATATTATGTCAAAATATGCTTGTGTGGATGTTGGCGGAACTTTTACAGATGCTGCGGTATTGGATGAGAGTGGAGAGGTGCATGTATTTAAATCCCCCACAACCCCTCATGACTGGACAGAGGGAATTCTTGGAGCTTTGAAAGTTGCATCGGAATATTATGAAGAGGATTTTAAAGATTTTTTGAAGGATATCAGTGTGGAAAATGGTGGCTTGTTTACTCATGGTTCAACTATTTCCACCAATGCCATTGTTGAGAAAAAATGTGGCAAAATCGGCATCCTTTGTACGGAAGGCTTCCGAGATGTCTTCTTATTTAGAGAAGGCCCCAACAAAAATCCATTTGATATGTTCTTGGATTATCCGGAGCCCTTTGCACCACGTTATCTGACCCTGCCTGTAAGGGAGCGAATTAATTCTGAAGGAGATATTGATACTCCACTGGATGAGGACATGGTAAGAGAGCAGACCCTGAAATTAAAGGGATATGATGTAGAAGCTATTTGCATCTGCTTTCTGTGGTCGACAGTAAATGATGCAAATGAAAAACGTGCGGCAGAGATTGTAAAAGAAGAATGGCCTGAGGTGACGGTTGTATTAAGCAGTGAAGTAAATCCAAGTAACAGAGAATATAGAAGGTGGGTGTCCGCAGCCATGGATGCTTCCCTTAGAAAGTTGATCTCAACCTATGCCAATAATCTGAATAATCGATTGAACGAAGAGGGATTTATTGGTAAGGTTGGCATGCTTAATTCTGCCGGTGGTGTTATGAGTACTACAGAGATTGTAGAAAGACCCCTTTACTCTGTAGATTCAGGCCCATCTATGGCACCGGTTTCCGGTCGCAAATATGCAATGGGAGACTTGGATGAGAAAAATGCAGTCATCCTGGATATGGGTGGAACCACCTTTGACGTGAGTTGCGTCATAGAAGGAAATATATCAGTTTCCAAAGAAGCAATTATCGGTAATGAAATCCCCGGAATCTCAAGAGTAAATGTACACAGCATTGGTGCCGGAGGCGGAAGTATTGCCTGGGTAGACAACGGTGGAATGGTTCGGGTCGGCCCAAGAAGTGCAGGTTCTGTTCCTGGCCCTGCATGCTACAACAGAGGTGGAACCTTGCCTACAGTAACCGATGCCAACTGCGTTCTTGGATATTTAAATCCTGATAATTTTAATGATGGTCGGATGAAATTATATCCGGAACTTGCCAAGGAAGCAATCAAAAAACATGTGGCAGAACCTCTTGGAATCAGTGTTATGGAGGCGGCTTATTCCATTTGGGCGACAGTAAATGTAAATATGATCGCAGCTATTAAGGATATTACTATTTGGCAGGGAATCGATCCAAGAGCATATGCCATGGTAGCCGGCGGAGGGGCCTGCGGATTACACGCCATTGCACTGGGAGAGGGACTAGAGATGGATAGTCTTCTTATACCAAGAACCGCAGGAGGACTTAGCGCAGTAGGAGGTATTTTCTCTGATATTATTTCTGAATATAATGGAAGTTTGTATACCACAACCAATAACTTTGATTACAAGGGAACCAATAAGTTAATAAAGAGCCTGAAAAAAGAAGCAGAAGAATTTTTTGATCGAAATAATATTACGAAAGAACGTCAGAAAATAGAGGTTTACATGGAAGCCCATTACCCCTTCCAGGTGTATGAGTTATCTGTAGATATTACAGATTTCCTTGGAGATGACTATGAAATTACAGAAGAAAGCATTTCCAAGATGGAAGAGGCTTTCCACAAAGAGCATGAGAGAACCTTCTCCATCAAGGATGACACTTACCTGGAATGTATTAGCTGGAGGGTGAAGGCCATCGGTAAGCATGAGAGAGAGGCGGTGATTCCAGAACAGGAACTCGTTCAAATGGATCTTGCAGATGAACCGGATAAAAGCTTTGGTACCAGAATGGTATATTTTAAGAAATTCAATGACATTAAGATTACTCCGGTGTTTAGAGGAGAGGATTTGGTTTACGGAGATGTGGTTCATGGACCGGCCATTATTGAGGAGCCTACAACAACAATTGTTATATTGCCTGACTATGAGGCAAAAGTAACTAGATTTAACAATTATTGTATAAAGAAAATGTAGACATAAGAAATCAAATAATTTCCTGACAAATAGCAAGATACTTATCTGTATAAATACTATTCTTTTCCCAGATAATATCGAAATCATGCTGCATTTTGAAATCTATTAGTGAAATTTCTTTTAGGATGCCGGCCTCTAATTCTTTTTCCACGGCAACCTTATAGAGAAATGAGATTCCGCAATCTTTCTTTAAAAGTCCGATAATGGAGTGCATGTTTTCAACCTGGGTATAGTGGAGAAAATCAGAAATTCTAAGACCTCGTGCTATGAGACTTTGCTCCAAAATATTTCTGGTACCGGAACCTTCTTCCCGCACCAAGAGGCGCTCACAGATTAAATCGTGAATACTCTGAGGGTCGTGACAAACAAATTCATGAGATGCAGCACAGACGGCAATGTAGTCCTCTGTGCTGTATTTT
>CAVAKZ010000063.1:0-8557 GCA_963589425.1 Parabacteroides distasonis
ACCAGTGTGATCCATCCCACCATATAAAGGCAGAGCTTTGCGCTGCCTGGCTCCATACCGGCCAAAACTGTAACTGGCTTGGCTGCAAGAAATACCAAGATACAGCTTAGGATAATCACAATCTCAGAAAGAATGGTCAACTTCTTAATATAATAAATAGCCTCATCTTTCCTTCCGGCTCCCAAGCATTGACCAACGATGGTCATCATTCCTATACCAATTCCGATGGCCGCGATTCCATTTAGATTTTCTAAAATATTGGTCATGGCCTGGGCTGCAATGGCCAGGGTTCCAAGGGTGGACACCGTTGACTGGATTGCCAATTTCCCGAATTGAAACATGGCATTTTCTATTCCGTTAGGAATTCCAAGGGAAAGAATCCTTCTAATCCTTCGCCCCTCCGGCCGAATATGAAGGTAATCCCTTACTGCAATGAGCTGGTTCTTATTTCTTAAGAAGGCAAGTACCATAACCGCCGATATGACCCTGGAAGCAAGGGTTGCCAGAGCCGCACCGGCAACTCCCAGATGAAAAATCCAGATCAGCACCCCATTGCCGCCTATATTCAGGCAGTTAGAAAGAACTGCGATGGTCATTGGAAGTTTCGTATTGCCTTGGGCACGGTAGACGGAAGACCCCGCATCATAAAGGGCAATAAAGGGAAATGAAATTGCGGTATAAAAGAAATAGGTCTTAGCTGCCTGCATAACATCTGCCTCTACGCTTCCGAAGATCAAGCGCAAAAGAGGGCTGCGTAAGGCAAGACAGATTGCCATGATGGCAGTTGAAATACATGCTACCACAAAGACCAGCTGTCTAGCTGATTCCTCTGCGTTTTTCTTATCTTTTTGTCCTATATACTGGGAACATACAATGGTTCCTCCTGCTGCCAAGGCATAAAACGCCTGAATCACCAACACATTAATAGAATCAACCAGAGAAACTGCAGAGATTGCTGCCGACCCAACATTGCTGACCATCATGCTGTCTGCAGTTCCCATAAGGGAATTTAAAATTTGCTCTACTACCAGCGGAACTAAAAGTATCCGCAAATCACGGTTGCTAAAAATATGATTTGCCTTTTTAGATGTATTCAAATTCATGATCATATCTGGATTTGCATCCATTCATCTCCTCTCATGGGCTCATCCTTTTATTTACCAGATGAATTTCCTCAAAGATTATACCACATAAAATAACAAAAGGAACGCCAGGTCTTAAGATCTGACGCCCTTTATTTAAAATCAGGTTACATAATAGCAATTTTCTTATCTTGGCACAACTGTCTAAGCATTTCTTCCATCATTAGATCTTGTTTTATCACATGGCCACCATGATTTGCTTTTTCTAATTCCATCTCCTCTTTTACTTGCTCTAAGAGAGCGGTATAGGATTCCTTGGCTACCATTTCCGTATCAACATCTTCCATAAAATCTCCAATGCTATCATAGCCATTTACATAGTTATTCAAACGAACCAAGTTCATGCTATAGGTCGTAAGAGGTCTGTTATAAATTCCTTGCATATAATGAAGCATAGGATGGTCTGTTTTCTCGGCTTCCATTTGTAAGCAGTTATTAAATGCCTGATACTGGGAATCAAATCCCTTGGTTGCTACCATTTGGCGGCCAAACTCAGCCACGTCTCCTAATGAAGGCTCATCATCTTTCCAGTTGAACTTTTTAAGCCTCAGATAAACAGAAGCAAGAGCCGCAATCCGATCTTCTGGATCTTTACTATGGATCAGTTTCATGAATCTATCATTATATTCCTTATTCGCCTTAGAAGTGGCATTTGTTACCTCTCCATTTTTATCAATATAAAAAGGAATAAGTAGGGAACCCAAGTCAGAATTTTCATTCAAGTAGTTGGCATAATGTTCCTTAATAAGAGGCCCTGCCTGCTTATCAACCTCCGCTTTCTTTACCTGAAGTCTGCAGGTTTCTTTTACATACTCATGGGAACCTTTCATCTTTTCTGCTTCTAGCTCTTCTTTATCCACTTTCTCAACAAATTCGCGAAGTTGTTTCTCTAATTCCTCATCGATGGGGCAATGTTCGGAATACACCTCCTGGGCAGCTTGATACATCATTTCTTCTTCCTCTTTTCCAGTCGCCACATCGTCGTCCCTCTGGCATGTAGAAGTGCTAATACCAATGTTTCCCATGCGTAATCCGAAAGCCGAAGACATATTTGAACGAGCTGGATCAGAAACACGATCCCCCATGTACTTTAACAAAGGATGATCCTTTCTTCCTATACGACGTTCTAGTTCAGTAATAAAATCACTTAGAATCATTTTGTTTGATTCTATAGTATCTTCTGCATACCGCGCGTTCATAAATTTAATTACATTCTCCATGGTAAGATCCTCTTTGGAAAAATCTGGCAAAGGTTGTTTTAAATAAATCCGAGCGATTGCAGCTATTTGTCTATTAATATCTTGAGACTGATAGGCTCTTAAAAATTTCTTATCAATCTCATAATTTTCTCTTGTTTCCGGCGTAACTTGGTTTTTATTTTTTTTGTCACGCTTATATGGAAGCATAATTTGTGGCCATCTTTTTTGATCAAATTGGACCTTGGTATAAGTTGCATATATGTTTTTGCTTTCTATATACTCCTGCGTTAGATCTGAATCTTTCAATTCACTACTCATATATGTTGCCCTATCCAAATCCCTTTGTTTTAACTCAAAATATTCCTTGCATTCCATAAATTTTTCTGTCATTGCCAAAAGCTTTGTGATACGAGTCATACGCTCCTTGCCCTTATCGGTTTTGTAAGAAGTCTTGTATCTAAGTTTTGCATACTCCTTCATGCAAGCCTGCAGCTTCCAGAGGACATCTAGCTGTTCCATCAAACCTTCTGTATTAAGATACTCCTTGGCTACTTTTATAACCATTTTGTAGGTCTTAGAATCTGTAGAAGAAGATTTTTCAACCATTGTCCGGATTTCTTTATCAAATTCTTTAAAGTTAGCATTGTCTCGAATTTCTGCCTGGGCCTGATCCCTCTGGGTCATGGTCTCGGTAAGAGCTTTAGATTCGGCCTTTAGCTCTTCTAATTCCTGATTCCCCTCCTGCCAATTCTGAATTCCTGCATTTTTTGCATACAAGCCCTTAAATTTTTCAAAAATCTTCTCGGATTGTTTGCCGCACTCATCAAAGTTCTGGGTCCAGTCTTTCTGATTTCTTTCCTTTACGTAATTCAGTAAGTCGCCCAGTTCTTTGTAGTTCTCATCCTGACTAACAAGCTTACGGAAAAATAAATCTTCCCCTTCTTTTTTCTCCTGTTCAAGCTTTTGAAACTCCTGTAAAGTATAGCCGTTGTTTAAAGCCTCCCTCTGAGGACTTATCTGTACCTGTTGAATATTCTGTTGTTGTTGCTGCCTCTGTGCATTAATTTGTCCATTTCCTTTTGACATAACGATTCTCCTCTCGAATTCCCGATTCTAATTATTGTTGTAATGCTTATTATAATACTTTTTTATGTTTTGCTTTCTGTTTATTGATACGATATTTTTTTTCTAAGGGATAAATTATATTAAAAGAAAATCTATGAAACAGCTCTAAAAGGGCTGCCTCATAGGTTTTCATTCTTAATCATTACATTCTATCCGATAAATTTATCCAGTTCTTCTTCCACTCTTTTCCGTATCTTGACTTTCGGATATTCAATTATTTTACCTCTTGTTACCACCATGTCGATATGCCGCAGTGCACACAGATCTTCCAAGGGATTTTCCTTTGTCACAATCAAATCCGCACACTTTCCTCTTTCAACTGTTCCAGTAATATCTCCGATTCCTGCCAGTTCTGCACTCCGGGCGGTTGCCGTATATAATGCAAATGCATTGGATGCTCCGACGTATTTGTGAAAATAATAAAGTTCCCTCCAGAAATCGTACTGGGTAATCCATGGGCATCCCACGTCATTACCAAGCACTACCGGAATGTCATTCTTAAGTGCCATTTTTGCACAGGCAATAATCCCTTCAAATACCACATTGCCATTATACTGTTCAACTTCTGTTGCACGGGTAATAGCACGGTCAAATAAGGCATAGGGAAGTGCCGGTGAAAGTGTGGTGCAAAGAAATGCACCTCTTTCCTTAAACAACTGAATCATATCTTCTTTCAGTTTGGCTCCATGCTCGATGGAATCCACCCCATTTTCCAGTGCCACTTTGATACCTTCCGGTGACTCTACGTGGGCCGCCACAAGATAGCCTGCCTCATGGGCTTTGTCACAGACCGCTTTGACCATTGTCTTTGACATTTTAAGTTCTCCCGGCACACCCTTTTCCTTTGCGTCCATAACACCGCCGGTAATCATCAGTTTAATCAAATCCACCTTTTCTCGTTTAGACTTATCAAGATGGGCTAAGGCTTCTTCTGTAGTATGAGCTGGGATCGCCACAGAACCTGCCATATGTCCCCCCGGCACTGAGATGCCCTGATTCGCCGCCAAAATCCTAGGTCCTATCTTGCTTCCTGCTGCAATCTCATCTCGAAGACAGGTGTCAAAATCCCCCAGACCGCCCATGGTGCGAATGGTGGTTACTCCGCTCATCAACTCTTCTCTTGCAAATCCGCAGACCATCTTGTATGCAATTTTTTTAGTCAGCCAGGTCCCCATAATCCTACTCACTAGCTTTTCATTATCCCGCTGCCTCTTTTGTGGTTTGCCGTTTCCCGCAAGATGAACATGCATATTAATTAGTCCCGGCATAATATATCTGCCCTGCAGATTAATTTTCTTATACTCAGCCGGCACCTTCTCTTCCGCTACAATATCCGCAATCCTTTCGCCTTCAATCAAAATACTTAGATTCTCCTGCACCTGCATTTCCTTCGTGCCATCAAGAATCTTTCCATTTATAAATGCATATTTCAACAATGAACACCTTCCCTCTATGTTAAATTTTTCCTATCTATTCCCCTGAATAGAATTCGGAATTTACATTATTTGTTTCAATTAACACAGAATTCTGGTTGAGTTTTTCTATCACTTTGTCAGCTATTTTATGAACCTTCTTTTCAGAAATATCTTCCAAAACCACTTCTATCGTTTGCTCTGATGTAATCGCTCCGGTATCATCTTTCCAATAACCAGTGGCGTCTACTAAAGTGCATCCTCCTGCATATTCTGTACATATGTCAATGACAATCTCTTTGCATTCATCTAAAGAAATTTCCTGTTGATAGGTATCTTTATCATTGGTACCTATGTACATTGTATATTTAATCTGTTCATCTGCTTTTTCGGTGTTATTTTTACTAATAAATATCCCAGTAACTGCTAGGTTAATTACTAATAATAACGTAATTACCATTAAATATATTTTTTCTTTTTTCACTAAAAAAACCTCCTTATTTGTGATGGTCATATTGTGACTCAATTTAACCATTGCTGTCAAGTCAGTTCAAATTTCAAAAAATCTACTGTAGCTTCTCCTGAATATTTAAAGTAAAGTGCCAGGACTCCCTCTCTGTTTTTCAATTCTGCTCGTCCATTTTCCTGATTTTTTAAATATACACGGGCAACTATGTCTGTAAAATTCTCATCTGTAGCTATTACAAATCTATCATTTTCACCCAGTTTCCCATGAATTTTAATATCAATTGAAATCTCTCTGGTGTGACTAAGGTCAAAATATTTAAACCCAGCCACCGCCCCATCCTTCATGTTGGCTATATACTGCCCGCTATGACATTATTCTTATGGATATAGAAATGAAATTCATGGATGGCATGACCGCTGCAGGCAAGATCAGGGAACTGGATGACGGAGTTATCATAATCTTCATAACAAATATGGCTCAGTATGCAATACAAGGTTATGCCGTAAATGCTTTAGACTATGTATTAAAGTCTATATCCTATTTTGCCTTCTGTGAACGCATAAAAAAGCAATCGCGAGCTCTTAACTACTATTGCCATAGGAATTGCCAGCTTCACCCTCAGTAACCTAAGCTATGTTTATTCAAACACTCCCTTCTCCAGTCCCCTGGCCAGAGAAGCCTTCAACATCAGGACTTTGATGGATCTGGGAGGATATGCCTTCCTTCTTGCCTACCACATTCAGCTTAGCGAAAGCCATATGAAGTCGGAACTGGATGCCATCCAGAACATTCTCCACGCCCAGTATACCCAATACCACCAATCCAAGGAAAGTATTGAAATCATTAACCATAAATACCACGACCTGAAGCATCAGATCAATATTCTGCGTTCAGAAAGCAACCCGGAGAAAAAAGAAGCCTATCTGGATGAGCTAGAAAATGGCATCAAGGATTACGAATCTATGTGTAAAACCGGTAACGGTGTCCTAGACACGCTGCTGACTAACGCTAGCATTAAGTGCAGCCGCCACGACATAACCTTTACCTGCGTCGCAGACGGCAGCTTGCTTAATGATCTTTATGTAATGGATATCTGTACAATTTTGGGAAATGCGCTGGACAATGCCATTGAATATGAAGTCTTAATTGAAGACAAAGAAAAGAGACTTATCCACGTAACCATTTCAAAGATGAACGAATTTGTACTGATCAGAGTAGAAAATTATCAACATACTTATTCCTAAATAAGTGTAGACCACATTATTTACAAGGGTATTCTCAGAAGGAAGAAAATCCTGATAGTGGCATTCATCCATTTCTACCATCATGCCCTAACTTGGGAAGAGTACATCCTGAATTGTATAAAATCCCGGCCTTTTATCCGCCAGATAAACCGCACAGTCGCAGGCTCCTCTGGCAAAGCACTCCCAATTATATGAATGGTGGCTAATCTCCAGTCTTTCTCCCATACCACCAAAAAAGACCGTATGACTGCTGGGAATATTGCCGGCACGAAGGGAGTGATAACCGATAGTATCCGGGATTCTTGGAATGCTGCCCTCTCGTCCGTAAACTGCCATATCTTCTAATTCTTTTCCAAGAGCGTGGCATATGATTTCTCCCATCTCCTTAGAAGTTCCACTGGGTGCATCCTTTTTCCACTGGTCATGCATCTCCAGCAGTTCAATATCCACATCATGTTTTTCAATATCTTCTTTTAAAATGCTAGTTGCTATCTCCAGCAACTTATTCATTATGTTCACAAGTTTGGAGGTGTTGGCTGCATATAAGATAGGAATCTGTGTTCCGGCATCTCTAAAGCGCTGCATCTCCTCCTCCGAAAATCCGGTTGTTCCGCACACCAAGGCCTTCTTATGGACAATTGCAAGATCCAGCACTTCCATGGCCATCTCCTTTGTAGAAAAATCAATGATAAGATCGCACTGATCGATCACCGACTTCAGGTCATCTAAAACCGGCACCCCCAGTTCCTCCCCCACCATGGCAATAGTTCCCAGATCTTTACCGATATAGTCACGACCCTTAGGTCCGATTCCTGCAATCAGCTGCATATCCTTCCTTGAGGCTGCGCTCTGGGTAATGAGTCTCCCCATTTTACCCTTGGGTCCGATGATAATAAGTTTTAATTTATTAGGCAAAATTCCTCACTCCTTCTTTCTTCTGCTAGTTGTGCAAGGCTGGTTTTGAACTATTTTTTTCCTATCCCAGATATGCAATTGCTTCTTCTCTCGAAAGCCAGACATGAATTCCGCCACCGGAATCCACAAACCTATCTGGATTAAAATTCCTGGCATATACCATCTGCCCCACCCTGTAGTAGAAATTTTCATCCACATAGGAGTGGGCCTCTGTATAATTTTCTTTTCCGTCTATGGAATCAATGGTCAATACTTTTGCCTTTTCGCACCGGATATCCGCCTTGTGCAAATCACATCCTCTAAAATCCGCAGACTCAAGAATCGCATTTTGCAGATTAGCCCCGGAAAGACTGGTTTTCTTCTTAGAATCATCCGGAAGAATCATCTCTCCAAAAAGAGCATTCCGGGCCCTTATCCCTGAAAGATTGGTCCCATCAAAATTAATTCGCCTAAAATCACAAGCATCGAAATTGATGTCCTGCAAATTCCATCCGCTTAAATCCATATTTTCAAAGGAAGACCGGCTTAAATCCAGCATCTCACCAGGCACTCTGTTTTCCAGCATTCTTTTCAGTTCTTCTTCGTTGATTTTTCGCATATCACTTCATCCCTGCCTGAAAACACAGCCTTCCGGATTCTATTTATTGACCTTCCAGTTTTCTAAAAGCTTTAATTCTATCTTTGTGCCATTGGGCATTGAAAACCAGTTGACTCTGATTACTTCAATATACCTATCATTTACTCGATAGAAAGCTTTATATGTCATTTCACTTCATTCCTTCTATTCCTAAAATGGCTGCGAAACTCATCCTCTGAAATCCATCCCTCTTCCTCAGCAGAACGGATTCCGGCATTGAGTTCACACATCAACCGTATCATAGCTTCTGCCTTTTGGAAATTTTCCTCGTCTTTCATATCTCGTATACTATAAGCACCGTGACCATTTCTGGTGAGATACACAGGGGATCCTGTACTTACCTTTTCCAGAACATTTCCGTAGTTTCTCAAATCCGATACCGGAGCGATTGTAGGCATATGAACACTTCCTTTC
>CAVAKZ010000064.1:0-8431 GCA_963589425.1 Parabacteroides distasonis
GCACATGTTTCATGACGCATTGGTGTCTTTCGCAGAAAGACGGGTAATAAGTATGTATACAGAAAAGGTAATGGATCATTTTCAGCATCCAAGAAATGTAGGAGAGATTGAGAACGCCAGCGGTGTCGGTACTGTCGGCAACGCAAAATGTGGAGATATTATGAGAATCTTTCTGGATATCGATGATAACCAGGTGATTCGGGATGTCAAGTTTAAAACCTTTGGCTGTGGTGCTGCAGTTGCAACCAGCAGTATGGCTACAGAGATGGTTAAGGGAAAAACTGTACAGGAGGCCATGGAAGTTACCAATAAGGCAGTTATGGAGGCCTTGGACGGACTTCCGCCGGTAAAGGTACACTGCTCCTTGCTTGCAGAGGAGGCTATTCATGCAGCTCTCTGGGATTATGCAGAAAAACACGGCATTAAGATTGAGGGTCTGAAGAAGCCAAAGTCAGACATCCATGAGGGCGAAGAGGAAGAAGAGGAAGAATATTAAATCGAAGAATATTAAATCGAAAAATATTCAGACCGAAACTAGGAAAGAATAGAGAATTTCTATGGATAAGAAAAAGGTTGTAGTAGGCATGTCCGGAGGGGTGGATTCCTCTGTGGCAGCCTGGCTATTAAAACAGCAAGGATATGATGTGATTGGTGTCACCATGCAAATCTGGCAGGATGAAGATGAGACTAGCTTAGAAGAACATGGAGGATGTTGTGGCCTTAGTGCCGTAGATGATGCCAGACGAGTGGCAGCGGCCCTGGATATTCCCTACTATGTGATGAATTTTAAACAGGATTTTAAGGAAAATGTAATTGATTATTTCGTCCGGGAATATATAGATGGACGGACACCTAATCCCTGCATTGCCTGTAACCGTTATGTAAAATGGGAATCCCTTTTAAAGCGAAGTATAGACATTGGAGCCGACTATATTGCCACGGGCCATTATGCCAGAGTGGATAAACTCCCAAATGGGAGATACAGTATCCGCACATCTAAGACAGCAGCCAAGGATCAAACCTATGCTCTTTATAACCTGACTCAGGACCAGCTAGCAAAGACTCTTATGCCTGTAGGAGAGTATGCCAAGGATGCTATTCGCAAAATGGCAGAGGATATTGGTCTTTTGGTGGCTCACAAACCAGACAGTCAGGATATTTGCTTTGTATCTGATGGGGACTATGCTTCATATATAGAGGAAAATACAGAATACAAGTCTCAGCCGGGGAATTTTGTTCAATCTGATGGCACCGTGGTTGGAAGGCATAAGGGGATTATTCATTATACCGTAGGCCAGAGAAAGGGTCTGGGACTTTCCCTGGGACATCCGGCCTTCGTATTAGAGATCCGGCCGGAGACCAATGAGGTGGTGGTGGGAACGAAGGAGGAATCCATGTCCCACTATGTAAGAGCCAACCAGGTAAACTTTATGGCAGTAGAAGATTTGAAAGAGCCCAAGAGAGTATGGGGGAAAATTCGATACAATCATAAGGGAGCCTGGTGTACCGTGGAGAGAACGGGAGAAGATGAAATTTTGTGCAACTTCGAGGAAGAACAAAGAGCTATAACTCCGGGACAGGCAGTAGTCTTGTACGATGGAGAGTATGTCTTAGGAGGCGGAACCATTATTTCTGATAAGTAAACCAATAGGATAAGAATGCGAAGGGGCTTATGCAACTTCGTATTTTTTTCTATAAAATTTAAAATAAGAGGGAAAAGAATGTTAGATAGTAAAGCTTCAATATTTTCAGACTGCCATATGCATACTTCTTTTTCGGGGGATTCGGATACTCCCCCGGAGGAAATGATTAAAAGGGCTATTGCCCTAGGCCTGCCCCATATTTGCATTACCGATCATGAGGACCATGACTATGTCTATGACGGAGTCGACTTTACTTTTGATACAAAAGAGTATTTCCGAGTTTTGCAGGACTTGAGGGAAAAATACAGGTCTAAGATCTCCATTGGAATCGGGGTGGAGATTGGTTTGGAACCCCACTGGGGAAGCTACTATGATGAGTATGTAAAAGCGGAAAAATTTGATTTTGTCATTGGTTCTGTGCATTTGATCGGCGGAGAGGATCCCTATGATCGCACCATATTTAAAGATAGAAGGGATGAGGAAGTCTACAGACAGACCTTTATAGAAACCCTAAAAGATATACAGGTGACTCGTGAGTTTGATGTGCTGGGGCATATGGATTATGTGGTGCGCTATGGCAGCTATAGGGAGCAGGAGTATACTTATAAAAAATTTGCAGATGAAATCGATGAAATTTTAAAATTCTTAATACACCAGGGCAAGGGCTTGGAATTAAATACAGCCGGATTTAAATATGGCCTTCCTTTTGCCCATCCCTTGCCTGATATTTTAAAACGATATAGGGAATTGGGAGGAGAAATAATCACCATAGGGGCAGATGCCCATAAACCGGAGCACATCGCTTATGATTTTTCAAAAGTCAAGGGTATTTTAAGAAACTGCGGTTTTAAATATTACACAGAATTTTTGGAAAGAAAGCCGGTTTTTAAACAAGTTCTATAAAAATACGAAAACCTCAGGAATTACCCTTGAATTTTGGTATTTTATTTAGTACAATTATACACGGTTGATGAATCTTTAACGAAAGCGTTGGAGATAATAATTTCAAAAAGACTGCATCGTCAGTCAAAAAGACATTAGGAGGAATTTATAATGGCAGTAAAAGTAGCGATTAATGGATTCGGACGTATTGGACGTCTTGCATTCAGACAGATGTTCGGAGCAGAGGGATATGAAGTAGTAGCAATCAACGACTTAACATCACCTAAGATGCTTGCTCACCTGTTAAAGTATGATTCTTCTCAGGGAAAATATGCTTTAGCTGATACTGTTGAAGCTGGAGAAGATTCTATCACAGTTGATGGAAAAGAAATCAAGATCTACGCTTTCCCAGATGCTAACAATTGCCCATGGGGAGAGTTGGGTGTAGACGTTGTATTAGAGTGTTCAGGATTCTATACATCTAAAGAGAAGGCATCTGCACATATCAATGCAGGAGCTAGAAAAGTTGTTATCTCTGCACCAGCTGGTAACGACCTGCCAACTATCGTATATAATGTAAACCACGAGACATTGAAGGCTGAGGATACAGTAATTTCTGCTGCATCTTGTACAACAAACTGCCTTGCACCTATGGCTCAGGCGCTTAACAACCTTGCTCCAATCAAGTCTGGTATCATGTGCACAATTCACGCTTACACAGGTGATCAGATGACACTTGACGGACCACAGAGAAAGGGTGACCTTAGAAGATCTCGTGCAGCTGCAGTTAACATCGTTCCTAACAGCACAGGTGCTGCTAAGGCAATCGGTCTTGTTATCCCAGAGCTTAACGGAAAGCTTATCGGATCTGCACAGCGTGTACCAACTCCTACAGGATCTACAACTATCCTTACAGCTGTAGTTGAAGGAAACGTAACAGTTGATCAGATTAACGAGGCTATGAAGGCTGCTTCTAACGAGTCGTTTGGTTACAATACAGATCAGATCGTTTCTAGCGATATCGTAGGAATGAGATTTGGATCATTATTTGATGCTACTCAGACAATGGTACTTCCATTAGAGAATGGCACAACAGAGGTACAGGTAGTATCTTGGTACGATAATGAGAACTCTTACACAAGCCAGATGGTTAGAACAATCAAATACTTCTCAGAATTAGCTTAATTCTAGTGATTCGAGTATTGATATAGTTTTTTAAGTAAGACTCAAAAAGGGGTCCGGTCTTATGGACCGGATCCCTTTTCATAATGTAAGCAAAATCTGATTTTGCTTTAAGAGTAAGATATAGCAATGGAGGATATACATATGCTGAATAAGAAATCCGTAGATGATATTAATGTAAAAGGCTTAAAAGTTTTGGTTAGATGTGATTTTAACGTTCCATTGATCGATGGAAAAATCACAGATGAGAACCGTCTTGTTGCAGCACTTCCTACTATCAAGAAGTTAGTTGCAGATGGCGGAAAGATTATCCTTTGCTCACATCTTGGTAAGCCGAAGGGAGAGCCAAAGCCGGAATTATCTTTAGCGCCGGTAGCTGTTCGTTTGTCTGAGCTTCTTGGCCAGGAAGTTAAGTTTGCTGCTGATCCTGAAGTTGTAGGACCAAATGCAAAGGCTGCAGTAGAAGCTATGAAAGATGGAGATATCGTTCTTCTTGAGAATACTCGTTACAGAGCAGAAGAGACAAAGAATGGAGAGGCATTCAGCAAAGAGTTAGCATCTTTATGTGATGTATTTGTAAATGATGCTTTTGGTACAGCTCACCGTGCACACTGCTCTAACGTAGGTGTTACAGAGTTTGTTGATACTGCAGCAGTTGGATACTTGATGCAAAAAGAAATTGATTTCCTTGGAAATGCAGTTAATAATCCGGAGAGACCATTTGCAGCAATTCTTGGAGGAGCTAAGGTTTCTAGTAAGATTTCTGTTATCGAGAACCTTCTTGATAAAGTAGATACATTGATCATCGGTGGTGGTATGTCTTATACCTTCAGCAAGGCTCAGGGAGGAAGCGTAGGATCTTCTCTTCTGGAAGCGGATTACTGCGACTATGCTTTGGATATGATCAAGAAAGCCCAGGAGAAGGGCGTGAAGTTATTACTTCCTGTTGATACTGTAATTGCTGACGAGTTCTCTAACGATGCCAACACAAAGGTTGTTAAGGCTGGCGAGATCCCAGAGGGATGGCAGGGACTTGACATTGGACCTGAGACAATCAAGATCTTTAGCGAGGCAGTTGCTGAGGCTAAGACTGTTGTATGGAACGGCCCAATGGGATGCTTCGAGATGCCTAACTTTGCTACAGGAACAGAGGCGATTGCTAAGGTTCTTGCAGATATCGACGCTGTTACAATTATCGGTGGTGGAGATTCCGCAGCTGCAGTTAACCAGCTAGGATATGGCGACAAGATGACACATATTTCTACAGGTGGTGGAGCTTCTCTTGAATTCCTTGAGGGTAAAGAGCTTCCTGGTGTAGCAGCAGCTAACGATAAGTAAGATAAACATACCCGTATTATATAAAAAGGAGACTTGAAAAAAATGGCAAGAAAGAAAATTGTTGCAGGTAACTGGAAAATGAATAAGACACCAAGTGAGGCAGTAGCTCTTGTAGAAGAGTTAAAGCCATTGGTTGCTAACGATGACGTAGATGTAGTTTTCTGCGTACCTGCTATTGATATTATCCCAGTAGTTGAGGCAGCTAAGGGAACGAACATCCAGGTTGGTGCAGAGAATATGTACTTTGAGGAGAGCGGAGCTTACACAGGTGAGATTTCACCGGCTATGTTGGTAGATGCTGGAGTTAAGTATGTAGTTCTTGGACATTCTGAGAGAAGAGAGTACTTTGCTGAGACAAACGAGACTGTAAACAAGAAGGTTCTTAAGGCTTTCGAGCATGGTATCACACCAATTATGTGCTGTGGAGAAACTCTTGAGCAGAGAGAACAGGGAGTTACTATGGACTTCATCCGTCAGCAGGTTAAGGTTGGCCTTCAGAATGTAAGTGCTGACCAGGCTAAGACTATGGTAATCGCATATGAGCCAATCTGGGCAATCGGAACAGGTAAGACTGCTACTACAGAGCAGGCTGAGGAAGTTTGTGCAGGAATCCGTGCTTGTGTTGCTGAAGTTTATGATGAAGCTACAGCTGAAGCAATCCGTATCCAGTACGGCGGATCTGTAAATGCAGGAAATGCAGCTGAGTTATTTGCTCAGGCAGATATCGACGGAGGGCTTGTTGGTGGAGCTTCTTTGAAGGCTGATTTTGGAAAGATTGTTAACTACAAGTAATTTTAAAAAGAGATAAAAGCCTGATAGCACCGCGAAGTAGCTTGACTTTGCGGTGCTATTTCAGACCTAGAGTGATATACGCTACAAGAGCGAATCTTGAATTTAAAGGAGACGAAGATAATGAGTAAAAAGCCAACAGTTTTAATGATTCTTGATGGCTATGGATTAAATGATAAGACAGAGGCTAATGCAGTTGCAGAGGCCAAGACCCCTGTTATGGATGGCCTTATGAAGGACTATCCTTTTGTAAAGGGGTATGCCAGCGGTCTTAGTGTAGGACTTCCGGATGGACAGATGGGAAATTCTGAAGTTGGACATTTGAATATGGGCGCCGGAAGAATTGTTTACCAGGACCTGACCAAGATCACAAAGATGATCCAGGATGGAGATTTCTTTGAGAATCCGGAACTTCTTAAGGCTTGTAAGAATGCTAAGGACAACAAGTCAGCATTGCATTTGTATGGACTTTTATCTGATGGTGGAGTTCACAGCCACATTAGCCACTTATACGGACTATTGGAGCTTGCTAAGAAAGAGGGACTGGAGAAGGTTTATGTTCACTGCTTCTTGGATGGACGTGACACACCACCGGCTTCTGGAAAAGGCTACGTAGAAGAGCTGGAAGAGAAGATGAAAGAAATCGGTGTAGGTAAGGTTGCAACTGTTATGGGACGTTACTATGTTATGGACCGTGATAACCGCTGGGACCGTGTGGAATTAGCTTACAAGGCTATGGTAAAGGGAGAAGGCCTTACTGCTGATAGTGCAGTGGAGGCTGTGGCAAATTCTTATGCTGATGATAAGACTGACGAATTTGTTCTTCCTGCAGTTGTAATGGAAGATGGTGCACCGGTCGCTACTATTAAGGATGGAGATTCTATTATCTTCTTCAACTTCCGTCCGGACAGAGCCAGAGAGATTACTAGATGCTTCTGTGCAGATGAGTTTGATGGATTTGACAGAGGAGACAGAGTAAAGACTACTTATGTATGCTTTACAGAATATGATGTTACCATTCCAAACAAGAGTATTGCCTTCCCGAAGACAGAGATTACCAATACCTTTGGGGAGTTTCTGGCAGATAAGGGTTTAAAGCAGGCCCGCATTGCTGAGACGGAAAAATATGCCCATGTAACCTTCTTCTTCAACGGTGGTGTTGAGGAGCCTAATGAGGGTGAGGAGCGTATCCTTGTAAAATCACCCAAGGTTGCTACATATGATCTGCAGCCGGAGATGAGTGCATTTACTGTATGCGATAAGCTGTGTGAGGCAATTTGTTCTGACAAGTATGATGTGATCATCATCAACTTTGCAAATCCTGATATGGTAGGACATACCGGCGTAGAAGCTGCGGCGATCAAGGCAGTGGAGGCTGTAGATGCTTGCGTTGGAAAGGCAGTAGAAGCGATTAAGGAAGTGGATGGACAGATGTTTATTTGTGCAGACCATGGAAATGCAGAGCAGCTTTTGGACTATGAGACCAAGGCTCCTTTTACCGCTCATACCACCAATCCGGTACCATTTATTTTAGTAAATGCAGATCCTAAGTACAAGCTTCGTGAGGATGGTGTTCTAGCAGATATTGCACCAACCCTTATTGAGCTTATGGGACTTGAAAAGCCACAGGAGATGACAGGAACTTCTCTTTTGGTAGAAGCATAGATTAAAAACCTGGTCACTGCATCTTAATAAGGTGCAGTGACTTTTTCGTGAAAAGGGTGGAAAATAATTTGAACAAAGAATATGATACCTATTTATTTGATTTAGATGGAACGATTATTGATTCCTCTCCGGGAATTGTGGCATCGGTAAACTATGCCTTAAATAAGTTTGGAATTGAGGAGGCTGAGCAGGAAAAACTGCTGCGCTTTATTGGTCCTCCTCTTACTGAATCATTTCAGAAATATTATAAGCTTTCCGAGAAAGATAGTATTCAGGCAGTCTATTATTACAGGGAAAACTATGAGGCCGGAGGAATGCTTCAGTGCAGCGTATATGAGGGCTTGGAGGATACATTAAAGGCTTTAAAGGAGGCCCATAAGAAAGTTCTTGTGGCTACCTCAAAACCTGAGGTATATGCTAGACAAATTTTAAAAAACTTTGGCCTGGACCTTTATTTTGACTATATTGCAGGAATGGAACTGGATGGCGGAAGAGGTACCAAGGCGGAAGTGATTGCCTATGGGCTTGAAACATGTGATATTACAGACAAATCAAAAATTCTTATGATTGGGGATAGGGAACATGATATCTTCGGCGCAAAAGCTATGGGGGTGGATAGTATGGGAGTCCTCTATGGCTTTGGAAGCAGAGAAGAATTTGAAGCGGCAGGGGCAACCTATATTGTAAAGACCCCCAGAGATATTTTCCTGTAAACCCATGGCTATGCGTTTGTAAGATTTCTTAGGTATTTTTTGAGATTGTCTTGACAAAACAAGGCTATATTGCTATTATAAAAAAACAGAACGCACTCTGTTTTTTGAATAACAGGAACTTTTAAAAAATAGTATGCAAAGAGAGGTGCTATATGCATAGAGTTTTTTCATTATTGGTGGACAACAATCCAGGAGTGCTAAGTGTTATTTCAGGACTTT
>CAVAKZ010000065.1:0-8426 GCA_963589425.1 Parabacteroides distasonis
GATTTATCATAAGGCCCAACAAGAACAGGAAAGTTTTGTGAGAGAAAGCAAGGAGGCCTATGCCGTAATTGATAAGGCAGAGGATGTGACCCAGATACCTGGCAAAGTGGTGGAGAAGGCTACTGTAGGAAAATATAACCTCCTTTCCCGCTGTTTGAAGAATGAGATTAAGGATATAGATTTAAACAGGCTAGGGGATATGCATTTTATCCAAACTGAAGAAGAGGCTAAAGAGGACCAGGAAATGTTAAAGATCGCAGAGGCCTTGGCAGTTCAGAAAATTGGGGAAGAGCAGTCTAATATCTTGACCACTAGATTTTTAAATGCTATTGGATGGACAAAACGTGTTCCGGAAAAGACAGACGATTTCAGTGAGACTGTAAAGCAGTCCCCGGTTCAAGTGAAGCTCTATCATACCATTGGTATTGCAGAAAAAAAGGAGGTAAAATCCAAGGAGGATCCAGAAACTGCAAAAGACATGATAGACTATCTGATAGGAAAGAAAGAGAATAGCAGGCACTACTTGTGTACAGGAAATTATGGAAAAGGAACCTATACAGCTGCAATGGGATGCAATCATCTGAATGCAGATGAGCGCATGAAGTTTCAATTAGATCAGGAGGCAATGGAACATAGTTGGCTCTATGGACAGCGTGAAGGCTCTATGCAGGTTCTAATGACCTTTAATCAAAATGCCAAGATTATTGAGCTTCAGCAGGCGAATGCCTTGGTTGATCATTTTAAAACAAAATATCCTAAATTTTACAAGTATGTGGATCGGGTGGAACAGGATGAGTCTCATCGTGCTCCGTCGATTTCCCCAGCTGCAAGTATAATTTTAGCCTTCTATGGCTACAATACTATTCGTATACCGAATGTAAAACAATCGCTAAATATTCCAAGCGGAAAAAATGATGGCAAAAATGCATGCCTTGACTATTATCTTACTTTTGATAGAAGTGCCTTTAGTATAAATATTCTTAATGGAGTCTTTATCAGAACAGACAAGGGTATCTCGTATTAAGAACATAAAAACAGGTCAAGGCAAAGAAAAGTGGACATTGAGGCGATGAAAGGAGACGAAAGTGAGAGAATTAACTTTAGGTGAAAAACGTTATGTGTATGAATCTACCAACAGTTGGCGGATGTATATTTATTCTCAGTCTGTGGGACTTAGCAAAGAGGATGAATCTCGTATGAGGAAGTTGGAGGATGACTACCAAGATGCATTTTATTCTTATTATGAAAATGCGCTAAAAATAGGCGAGGTTTATAATTCGGGAGCTCTTCAAGCGGAGTTTGAAGAAGTTTACAAAAAAGAACACCCTGAATTTTTTGACATGGAGGCCTTGATCAGAAGATAATTGAATTTTTAATAGCCCTGCCAAGATGCTTATCGTATAATAGGTCATAGAGTAATAAACCTAAAAACAAGGAAAATAGATAAAACAGATGTTAGGAGGCAGTTGTTATGGGAGGACATTTAAAAACAGCAGAAAAGAAAGCGAGCAATCCATTAAATGCACCGAATGCACCATTTGGTAATCCAATGCAGATGCAGCAAAATGCAGAAGATCAAAGACTAAATAATGTCATGATGCTAAACCAGGAGATGCAAGAGGGAGAAGAGCACAGGGAAAATGCGATAAATCCACAGGCCCAGCAGGAGCAGGAAGCGAAAGTGGAAGTTAAAGATGTAATGAAGTCCCCTGCCCAGCTGATGGAAGAATTGGAAGAATTAGACAATTATTTTTCTATTTTAGGAGAAAAGCAACAAGCAAAATTTAAGTCCGTTAAGGGAGAGAGCCTAGAAAACGCAAACTTTGTAGCCAGATATCAGTCACGAAATGACTTGGTAAAGAAGATGCACAGGGCGGTTCGCCTTGCCAAGACAAAAATTAATGATGCAAACCAGAATTTGGATGAAGAGGAATTAAAGAAACTTAATACTATGGTGAAAGAGGCAGAAACTGCGAAAACGCAAATTCGTGCTGAGGACACCGGGTTGAAAAATTGGGAAATTTATTCAGAAAATAATGAGGCTATGGATGGAGTTATGGATGAGATCATAGCAGATTCAGGCCTTACAGATTCAGGGGTTTATAAAGATGTAGTAAAGGCAATCAAACGTTATCGCAAAGATAAAAGTCAAAAGAATTTCTCAAAACTTCAGAAGAAGGTGGAAAAATATATTAAGAAAAGAACAGATAATTACACCAAAGGGGAAGAAAAATTTAGACCAAAAGGAAGAGCTAGAATTCGAAGAATGAAGGATTTGGCAGCTAGATTAGGAATTTATGAACAGCAGAAAGCTTATAAGAAAAGAGCAGCAATGGCGGAGGCTAGTAAGATCCAGTACAAAGGAACTGCGGCCGATGATATGATTGATTATAGTACCGAAAAGCTAAAAAATGCCAGTGAAAGGATGCAGGAAGCCTTTGCAATTGAAAGTAAATTTGATGGCTTAAAAGTGGCTTCCAAAATTATAATTACAGCAAGAATGTTGGAGCCGGAATATATTATGGGCCATTTAGATGAAATGAAGCAGAATGCAAAATGCATCAAAGATGCCTTGGATTTTATAGAGAAACGAACGGAGAAGCAGAATCAAAACCAGGAGGGAGGGGTTAAAAGTCAAGAAGAGATTTTTGAAGAAAAAATTTACCGGCATTATGCTTTGAATATAAATCTGAATCAGAAGATTTTTGGAAAACTGGATGATTATATAACTGCTTGTGAATTAGGAAATCAAAACCAAATTGAAGAGTTACGCGAAACTATGGACAGTTGTGGAGGCATGCTTGAAGAGTCGGAAGAAATGTGTAAAGAATTCTATGAAGATATGGACGCAAGAATGATCGCAGCTTTACGAATGGCCTATGTGGTAGGGGCATATGGAAAAACAAAGTATGGCGCAACATTAAGTGCTGATAAAGATCGTTTAGGCAGAGTGCTAGAAGGATTTCAGTTAAATGAACAGGGAAGGTTTGCCAGTGAGAAAGATCGAGAAATCTTTGAAAAGAACTTGGTGATGATGGATACTATGTATAATGGAGAACCAGAGCAGTTCCTTGAAATAGTTGAAAAATATATGGCAGAAGATAAGAAGCTTCCTATGGATGAAACCATAACAACCAAGGAATATATGGAAGAACATTTTATGGAATTGTCCAATATAGCAAGCTGGGATTTGATGAAAGCAAATTTAAAAGATCTCAGACCGGATGTTTGTAAAATGATTGAAGAAAAATATGGAGAAGATTATATTAAAACGCTTAATGCAGAGGATGGAGGATTTGGCGCTGCTATGTCAACTGCTTTAAAGTTCCTTGCAATGCTTAAAGGATTTAGTTATAACAGTGTAAGTTTCTATTCTGCAGGACTCATGGAAGATGAGAATGAAAGGGCAGAAACAGAGCGTGATTTCGAAGACCAAAGAACGAAAATGCTGAAGATTATTGAAGCACACAAAAAGGCTAAAGAAGAAATAAAATAGACCTAGGAGAAAGGTTATGGGAGATAAAGCAAAAACTGTGGAAAAGAAAGAGAATAAGCCACTTAATGCACCGAATGGACCAGTAGATGACCTCGTACAAATGCACCGAAATCAGGAAGCGCTTATGATGTAGGAGCAAGTAGACGTTATGCTGCAAATCATTAAAGAACAAAAAAACTCATAGAAAAATAAATAGGAAATTAAAAGAGAAGATAGGGAAGAAGAAACTTCCCCGGTCTTCTCTTTTTTGTTGCTCTAGTCTCTCTTAAAAATATCTCTGGTATATACTTTTTCTGCCACGTCATCTAGACATGAATCGTAGCGGTTGGCAATAATGGCGTCAGACTGGTCTTTGAAGCTTTCTAAGTTATTGACAATCAAAGACCCAAAGAAGGTATCCCCGTCTTTTAAGGTTGGTTCATAGATTACAACCTTGGCCCCCTTGGCCTTGATTCGCTTCATGACTCCCTGAATAGAGGATTGGCGGAAGTTGTCTGAATTGGATTTCATAGTCAGGCGGTATACCCCTACAGTTACCTGTTTTTCCTTGCGGGAATCATAGGTATTATCCTCGTCATAGCTGTAGTAGCCGGTCATATTTAATACTCGGTCTGCAATAAAATCTTTTCTGGTCCGATTGCTTTCTACAATGGCTGTCATCATATTCTGGGGAACATCATTATAATTTGCCAGCAGTTGCTTGGTATCCTTGGGCAGGCAGTAGCCGCCGTAGCCAAAGCTTGGGTTATTGTAGTGGGTTCCGATTCTTGGGTCTAAGCATACTCCGTTAATAATATCCTGGGTGTTTAAGCCCTTCATTTCCGCATAGGTATCTAGCTCATTAAAATAAGAAACCCGAAGAGCCAGGTAAGTATTGGCAAATAATTTAACGGCTTCTGCTTCCGTAAATCCCATAAATAAGGTGTCGATATTTTCCTTAATGGCTCCCTGCTGCAATAGAGCTGCAAAATCTCTCGATGCCTTTACTAGTTTCTCATCCTTTTCATCAGTAGAAACAATAATGCGGCTAGGATAAAGGTTGTCATAGAGGGCCTTGGATTCTCTTAAGAACTCCGGACTAAAAATAATGTTACTGGTATTGTATTTCTTCCTTACAGACTCTGTATACCCTACAGGTATGGTAGATTTAATAACCATAATGGCCTGGGGATTTACCTTCAGCACCAATTCGATTACAGATTCCACGGCAGAAGTATCAAAATAATTTCTTTGGCTATCATAATTGGTAGGGGCTGCAATAATGATATAATCTGCATCCTTGTAGGCAGCTTCTCCGTCCAGAGTGGCTACTAGGTTCAAGTCTTTTTCAGCCAGATACTTTTCAATATAATCATCCTGGATTGGTGACTTGCCCTTGTTGATCATATCCACCTTCTCAGGAATAATGTCAACAGCAGTTACCTGGTTGTGCTGGGCCAATAAAGTAGCAATGGAAAGACCTACATAGCCGGTTCCTGCTACAGCAATTTTTAAAGGGGCAGGACTGGCTAAGTGACTGCCGGACTCCTTTGTAAAGACATCTTCTAGTTCAAAGCCCAGGACATCCCCCAAGGCCTCTAGTTGAGGGATTAAGGGTAAATAATCTGCTTTTTCAATACGGCTAAGCAGGGCCCGGTTAATGCCTGTTTTTTCGGAAAGCTCCTGTTGGGTGAGCTTCATTTCCTTTCTTTTTGTACTTACTACACTGGCTAAAAGAGTCTGAGAAAGCTTTTTCATAAAAATCCTCCTTATAAAATGTTATTTAAAACAACAATCTTTTGCAAAATAATACTGGTCAAAAAACAGGCCTATCATAGCATTTTTACGTAAAAATAGCAAGAAATAAGACGGAATAAAAAAGAATTGCTTGAAAAAGAGTATCTGGGTCTTGGTAAACAAGGAAAATCAAGGGCAAAAGTCATTTACAATAACAAAAATATAAAAATATTTGGAATTTAAGATAAAACTTTACGGAGCCTAAAAACTAAGGTAAGATACTAGAGGACTTCTTTGCAAAATTATGGAATGGAAGGCAGGAAGCAAAGTCTTACTATCCTGCTTATCTATAGATTATGGGGGAAGAGAAGGGCAAGACTAGCTAATATTATGAAAAAAACAGAGGCAGAAGAAATTTTATATTGTGCTATGACTGTGGGAGAGCGGATCCTTCGCAGCGGTGGAGAGGCAGGACGGGTGGAAGATACCATCAGGCGGATTTGCCTGGCCTACGGCGCCAGCCGGGTAGATGTATTTTCCATAACTTCCAGCATCATTACCACCATGTATGGGGAGGAGTTTGGAGTCTGCACCCAGACTAGGCGGGTGACAGGAATGGTTAATGACCTGGACCGTTTGGACCGGTTAAATCAATTGTCCAGAGAAATCTGCGAAAAAAAAGTTCCTTATCCTATTATCCGTGAGAAGCTTTCCATGATCGATGAGGCCCCTCAGTATTCTTTTGCTATGCAATTGGTTGTATACGCATTAATTTCCGGAGCCTTTTCCGTCTTCTTTGGGGGCAATCTAGGAGATGCTATAGCCTCGGCCCTGATCGGAATTCTCCTTAAGCTTATGCAGGATTTTATCAGCAAGGGCTCGGTCAATGCTCTCCTTAGCGCTTTACTTGTCTCTATCTTCGGAGGCTTTTTGGCAAAGCTTTTTGTGCTTGGGGGTATTGGAAGCCACCTAGACCTAATTAGTATAGGAAATATTATGCTTCTTATTCCGGGAATTCCCTTGACAAATTCCCTTAGGGATATGTTTTCCGGAGATATTATTACGGGACTCATTCGCTTTATGGAGTCTATTTTGCTGGCTCTCGTAATTGCCCTGGGATTTACCGTGGTTGGCTTTGTACTATAGTATGGTTGGCTTTGTATTATAGAATTTGTATTTGTTTGCATTATAGTAAAGGATGCTTTGGGTGATATGCAGAATTTTATTCAATTGGTAACAGCCTTTTTAGGTTCTCTGGGCTTTGCTATCTTATTTAATATTAGAGGGAAAAAATTAATATATGCAGCCCTAGGGGGGCTTCTTTCCTGGGCCGTCTATCTTGGGGCGGGGTTAATCCATGAGAATCCTTATTTTTGTGGATTTGTTGCCACCATTATCACTACCCTTTACGGGGAAATTATGGCTAGGGTCTTTAAATCTCCGGTGACAGTTTTCTTAGTATCAGCTACCATTCCCTTGATTCCCGGGGCCGCCCTATACCGGACCATGAGCAATCTTGTGGGAAAAAATTACAGCGTTTTTTTTGCACAAGGAAGCTATACCCTGCTGTTTGCAGCCAGCATGGCAGCCGGAATGACAGTAACTACAGTGCTTTTTAGGCTGGCCTGGAGTGGCCTGCACCAAGGAAGAAGTTTGCATATTCGTTAAGGGATTAGTAGAGAGATTAGTAAAGAGATTAGAAAGGAAAAGAAAAAATGCAAAAATTATTGCAGCAGATCATAAAATTTGGATTCGTTGGAGTAATCTCTTTTGTTATAGATTATCTGACAGGTTTAGTGGTACTGAATGTACTTATGGTCCTGCTTTCCACTGATTATTTTGAGTTTGCCTCCTTGGTTGCCTCTGTGGTAGGCTTTGTGGTATCTGTGGTAGTAAACTATATTTTGAGTTTTAAATTTGTATTTGAAAGAAAAGAAGATCTTAATAAAAAGACAGAATTTACAGTCTTTGTCTTGCTTTCAGTAGTTGGAATGATCATAAATAGTTTGATCATTTGGATCCTAGTAGGACCAATTTACAGCCACAGCAGCTTCCTTCAGGAAAACCTAGGATACAATCTTATTTATACCGGAGGAAAGATCTTTGCTACGGCAGTGGTCATGGTCTACAATTTCGTAACAAGAAAAATTTTCTTAGAGAAAAAATAATAAATGGCGACAAATCTAAATCCGGAATTTAGATTTGTCGCTTTTTTTGTAATTTTCCGAGAAAGCATTGACAAAAAAGCTTGTGGATACTAGAATACCAACATACATGTATACAATCTGAAAAAACCAAGAAAAACAGTCACGAAACAAAGAGAGAGGGATAGCAGGTCATGAATTACGAAATTGAAAAAGATATTAAGAAAGCTGTAGAAGAGTTTGAAGGCTTGTTAAGAGAGCAGTATTTGAGAAATGAAAAGATGCACCAAGCAGCTTTAGAATCTGCGAATAATAAAGATCAGTCTAAGAAGACAGTGATCGGTTTGGCAGATGGGGATGGTATCGGTCCGGTGATTATGAAGGAGACAGAGGCTGTCCTGAGGAAAATATTGGAAGAGCCTATTCTCAAAGGACAGGTAGAGCTTAAGAAAATTGAGGGCTTTACTTTAGAAAATCGCTTGGAAAAAGGTCAGACAGTGCCGGAGGATGTCTTAAAAGAAATGCAGCAGTGTGACGTCCTCTTAAAGGGGCCTACCACCACTCCAAGTGTTTCTATGAATACTAAGAATCTTGAAAGCGCTAATGTATTTCTTCGAAGAACCTTTGATCTTTATGCCAACGTACGTCCCGTTTCTATTCCGGACCAGGGCATCGATTGGACCTTCTTTAGAGAGAACACAGAAGGTGAGTATGCTTTAGGCAGCCGGGGTATAAAAATCGGAGAAGAATTGAACGTAGACTTTAAGGTGACTACAAAAGAAGGAACTTACCGAATCGCCAGAGCAGCCTACGAGTTTGCAAGGGCAAATGGAAAGAAACGAGTTTCTATCGTAACAAAAGCCAATATTTTAAAGAAGACAGACGGAGAATTCCTGCGAATTTGCAAGGCTATCGGAGAAGAGTATCCGGATATAGAGACAGATACCTGGTTTATTGATATTATGGCAGCTAACCTAGTCAATACAGACATTCGAAATCAGTTCCAGGTCTTCCTGCTTCCCAATCTATATGGGGACATCCTGACAGATGAAGCGGCCCAGATTCAGGGA
>CAVAKZ010000066.1:0-8334 GCA_963589425.1 Parabacteroides distasonis
TATAAATTATAAGGGTAACTGCCAAAGATATTCTGGCTATAAGAATTTTAGATTTTGTGTTATGTGAAACCCATCACACAATACTAATTTAACTTTTGTTGAGGCTTCTGTCAACTCTATAAAAAGAAAAATCGCAAGAAAATTAGTCCACTTACATAAAGCAACTGGACAATTGCTCCATATTCAGTTGTTAGAGCTTTATCCGGCAGCCCTCCAAAACTCTGTGCCGAATACTTCAAAGAATCTGATACTGGCTGATTTGCCATTAAAGATCTCTCTTGGATAATCATTAATCCAGGATTCTATTTCCTTTACTTGGTTCCTTGTGGCATTCTGGAAGTCCACTCCTTTTGGTATATGTCTACGAACTAACTTATTCTGATTTTCGTTGCTGCCTCTTTCGTAAGAAGAATAGGGATGGCAGTAATAGATCTTAGTTCTATCAATTTGATTTCTTCTAGACCTTTCCATCCCTGCACAATCAGAAAATTCTACTCCATTATCCACCGTAATAGTTTTAAAGATTTCTCTAAAGGTCTTTTCACCAAGAAACCTTTCAATCCGATCTAAAGCCTTTACAACTTCTTTTGCTGTTCCATTCTTTAATAGTTCCAGTAATTCAATTCTAGATACCCTTTCTGTCAAAACAAGCAAGGTCTTCTTTGTTACACCTTGCTTGCCTTTCACTGTATCCATTTCCCAATGGCCACACTCTTCTCTCAAATCAACCTCTTCTGGTCTCTTCTCGATACTTGTTCCCTGGGATGCTCTTTTTTGTACTTTCTTTTTCTTGCCTTTATTTCTCCGCTTATAAGGAAGATCTTCGTCAATGCGTATATTCTCAAATACATCGCTATAAATATAATTATATAGAGTAGCAAGACAAATCTTTGTTTGGAATATTAACCCCTGGTTTTTGATGCTCTGCAATGCTGCATAAGGAGAATAGTGATCTTCTATGACCTTTTCCTCAATATAGGATATAAAATCATAGTCTCCATCAACCTTTAAGGGTGCGCCCTTCGCTTTCAGATTCCTTCTATATCTCTCTTCTGCAAGATCCGGACTGTACCTTTCTTCTTCCTCTAAAGTAGATAAGGTGTGCATATATCTTCCACGCTTCAATTCACGATAAATCGTAGACGCATTGAAGCCTAGAAGCGCACCAATCTCTTGTGCTGTGTGTCCGGCTCTGTGCAAGATATCAAGCTGCAGCCTATCATTAAACGACAAGTGACGATACGTTTTTCCCATACGCACACCTCTTCCTCAAAAGAACATCCTTCTTAGGATACATATATTACACATTTCAAAAAATTACAAAATAGCTATTATATTTAATTCAATATATTAATCATCTGCTTAATCAAGATCACAGACATTGTACGTTACTTCGTTGTTCCACAACTACTACAGATATAACCTGTTACTACTTCTTCATCATAAGCATCTTTTACTAGTACCTGTTTAGTTCCAACTTTTTCCTCATGAGTTCCTTTCACAACCTTTTCAGTACCAACTAACATCTCCCAGGCTGTATATCCCTTTTTACATTTGTCGAAGGCTTGATGTTTATCCCAATCATCTAGATTATCAAACACCTCCCCACAAAAGCACACATACTTGCTCTTGTAGATTCTCTTGTCGGTGGTAACTAAAGTTTCATCCGATGCTCTCTCATTAAATTGAAAACCACCCTTATGGCCTGTTGCATTTGCATGCTTTAAAAAACCAACATAATCATCCGGCTCCGATACAAAGTCACAATCCTTACATCCATATACTGATAAAGCATACCGAAACTCTTCATAATCCGTCACCGTCTCATACACATCTTCGGTCTTATACTCTGCATCATGATGTACTGTTGTTGTCTGTTCTACCCAGTCATGGACATGGGCCTTTTCAAAAGCACTCACATCACTGGATGGAGCCTCATTCCCTTTTTCTACCAGTAATACCTCAATAGCTTCTAAACGTTTTCCATAGCCCTCAGTTCCTGCTGACTCTCCATTCTTGGCCCATCCAAGCCAACTGTAGGTCTGGGAGTGCACTCTATAATATACATCAAAGTGCTTTGCCATTTCTCCGGTCAACTGAATCTGAATTGCCTCTAATCGCTTAGCTTCTCCTGTTGTACCGGAAGTTTCTCCGTCTGCGGTCCAGTCCTGCCATCCATAAGTCTGTACGTGGGTTCTGTACTGAAGACTTCCTTCATATGGCTGATCT
This sequence comes from Parabacteroides distasonis, assembly GCA_963589425.1. Classification (GTDB taxonomy): domain Bacteria; phylum Bacillota; class Clostridia; order Lachnospirales; family Lachnospiraceae; genus CAKRJP01. The sequence goes on from CAVAKZ010000066.1 coordinate 2,230, forward strand.
ACCAGTTTCAACTGAATACCCTCCAATCTCTTTGACTGACCACTGGTTCCTGCAGTTTCTCCATCAAACTTAAAGCCTTGCCATCCATAGGTCTGTACATGAGTGCTATATCCAATCCAAGGATGCATATAAGCTCCTTCGGTAGATCCAGGTGCTTCTCCATCTTTTTCTACAAGAACAATCTCAATTCCTTCCAACCTCTTTGCATAGTTGGAAGATCCGGCTTTTTCACCATTCTTTGCCCATCCAAGCCATCCGTAAGTCTGAGAATGTACTCTGTAGTATACATCATAATGCTCTGCCATCTCTCCGGCAAGTTCGATCTGGATAGCTTCCAGTCTCTTTGCTTCACCTTCTGTACCGGACATGGCATCATCACTCACATAGTCTTGCCAACCGTAAGTCTGTACATGGGTTCGGTAAGTAATGCCACCCTCGTAATCCTGGTTTTCCAGTTTAATGTTGATACCTTCTAAACGCTTTGCTTCACCTTCCGTACCGGACATGTTTCCATTACTTACATACTCTTGCCAACCATAGGTCTGCACATGTGTTCTGTAGCTTACCGTTGCTCCACTGGAAGATTTGGCCAATGAAGTTTCTTCTGTAGCTTCTGATTCTGCTTCTTGCACTGCAAGCCCATCTGTTGACTCATTGGCTGCTTCTACCTCTGCACCATCTTCACATGTAACTTCTGTCTGTGCCACTTTGTTATTTACATCCTCTGCTAAAACCGGTTGAGTCAGTAACATTGCGGATGCTAAACCTGCTGAAAATAATCTAGTTAAAGTTTTCTTTTTCATAATATCTCTCCTTTGTATAATCAAATAGTCTCTTTTGATAGTTCTTGTATCTTTTGATAATATGCTGCCATACGCTTTTTTTGATTCTCTCTATAATCTGTCAACGATTCGTCCCCCACCATGATTTCGTCCGGATATTTTTCTGCCAGTTTCGAACAACGCTGCATCACTGCCCAAAACAAAAGTTGTGACATGTTGCAGCTCATACCTTCCAAGTGATTTTCTTCTATCTCAGCCTGGATATCTAATGCAATTGCTTTTAATTCTTCTCTGTCTTTTTCTTCAATCATATAGGCCTGCAGAGCTGTCTTTTTTATAAATCTTGGATCACTTTTCTTTGTGATTAGAATTCTTTCGTCCACAGAATGATCCCCATCTAAATATGCTCTGATTGCAGAATCGATAAACTTTGTAGGGATGGTATCTTCCTTACGAACTAAGAAGTTCATAAGCCTTTGCGTCTCTTCACTCATATAAAACGATGTTGCTTTTTTCATAACCCCCTCCTTATTTTCTCACCAATAACTTATTTAAGGTTTTAATTGCCTTGTTGTATGTCTTTAATTCATTGACTGATAACATAACTTCCTGTTCTTCCAAAACAGAAACCACGTCTGCCAAATCGCTTTTCAGCATAACTAGGTCTATCTCTTCTGTTCTCTCCTGGTTGATAGCTTCTTTAATATTGTTAGCCGTTAATTCTTTTCCTTCTTTTCTCAGTTTGTTTACAATTCTGTCCTGGCCTTCTTCGGACTCAGCCTGTTCAATCAATTCATTAGCTGTTCCTACAGATATCTCATTGTTAAACAAAAGTTCATTTACACTATCAGATCCCTGGTTCTTTACTTTGTTAAAAGAATTGATAAGTCCTTTGCTCATTCCAGTTGTCCTGGAAATAATATCTCTGGTCTTTTCTCCCTTAATACGGATTTCATTTCCTTCAGCATCTGTATATGGAAGCTTCTCTACTCCTTCCTTTCTTAGGGCATCTATGATCTTCTCCCAGGCATTTAATTCTTCCAACCGATCCTTGTCTGTATATTCTCTTGCCTCTTTGTTTGTTGTAATAATTGAAAGAGTCTCTTTGAGTTCATCATCCAATGGGAGATCAACTTCATCATATTTTTTTACAACAACCGGAATCATGGAATCTTCATTCCAGTCTGTACACTCTGGATCGGCAATCAAAGAATCAATGGCTGTCAATCTACGCTCGCCTCCAAGCAGGAGATATCTTCCATCTTCTTTTTGGGTCACATGTAATGGCTGCAATAATCCCATTGTCTTAATGGACCAGGCCAAACTTTCTATGTTTCCAATATCATACATATTGTTTTCATTCTTATCTAATTCACTTCTAGATATATGGGTGATCTTCATTTTTACAGCATTTATAGATACATCACTCATAAGGCCGGCTCCAACTTTAATCTTTTTTTCAGTTACTTTCTCTTGCTCCGGCTCTGTATTTGCTCCACGGATCATTCCAACGTTAAACTTCGGCATAAGTACGCTCCTCTCACTAGGTGACAGATCTGTCACCTAATTATCTATATCAATTTGAGTTATGTTTTTATTAGGGGATGCTTTTTAGGGCATCCCCATAATCTTGAAAAAAATAATTTAATCAAGAAAAGGAGAACTAAATTATTCCTAGTAAGGTGTCAATATTGTCACCTTACTAATGTTTCATAATGTATTCTGTAAGTTTCAAATAATCCTCTGTAATTTTACTTTTCTTCTTGCCACTATCATAAGCTAATAAGGGCTTTTGCATTAAGGAACCTTCTTCAATATTCTTACTGGTTCCAATGGTAATCGGTAAAAGAAAAGAATGGAATTCTTCATCCAGTAAATCATAGACTACTTTTGACACATTCTTTCGTCCATTCCATTGGGTAAAGAACATTCCCCCAATTTCCAAATTTGAATTGTATTCTGCAACATTCTCACAAAGATTGACTGTGATACTGCTTCCCAAAAGGGAACCTCCATCACATCTAAGCGGAATATATACCCTATCAGCTGCAGCCAGTCCATTTACATTAATAATGGATACGGATGGACTGGTATCTATTATGCAATAATCATATTCATCTTTTAGCTTAGATAATTGCTTTCTTAACCGGAATTGTTGTGGACTTTTCACATCTGCTTTCATCCGCTCTTCCACCTCACTAAGTGTTAGAAAAGCAGGTATGATATCCAAATTCTCATAATCTGTCTTATAAATACTCTCATGAATATCTAAGTCTTTATCCAATAACAAATCTTCCACAGAACGTTTTTTCTTCTCAACTGTTCCTTTATAGACTCCACGAAACAGGTTTATAAAATCCACCTGGCTGAACATGCTTGTCGTATTCATCTGCGGATCCAGGTCAATAATTAATACCCTTTTATTGTAAGCGGTAGCCATCATGTGTGCAACTGTTATTGCACTGGCACTCTTACCAACTCCACCCTTATTATTCAGAAATATGATTGTCTTCATAAAACTCCCCTCTTACTTGCAATTCGCTATAATTCTTCCCATCCGTTTAGGTGACAGATCTGTCACCTTGTCATATCATCTATGTCTTTCTCTAATTGCTGTCTGTGATTTATCCATTCTTCACGCATGGACTTTAGATATTTTAACACTGGATCTTTTGTTTTTTGCAGTTCTGGATTCCTTACCTCACTGGAAATATCATCAATTACATAATCGTAATGCTTTATAATTCTGAACTGCATTCAATCGAGCGTTTTATAAATTCCAATTTTTCTTCTTCGTTTTGAAAATATGCTATCAGACTTGGATTACCCATTTCTTTTCCTTTCTTTAGGTGACAATGTTGTCACCCAGTCTTTTTCCCTACATATATAACCTTTACAGTTATTCCAACAATCCGTAGATTCACCAGGGTTTTTTAATGGAATTTCTTTTCCATTTACTAGCTCTGTTATTTTCCCGTATCGACAATTTTCAAACACTCCGTCAGAAAGCTGTCCTTCCAATTCATGGATAATATACCATTTTGGACCACTAATAATAACCTCAGCATATTTTTTTGTTCCTGTTCGATCTGAACACAAAATCGTGCATTTTGTAAAATCATCCCAAGGATAGAATGTAGAAGACTTACCTAAGCTTGCTCGTTGTGTACGTCCATTTTCTCCATAGATTCGGAAACGTCTTGTCACTGGCTGCCATATTACAAAAACCGGAATTCTTGTTTCTTTGTTCCACCTTCCACACTCCGGATCAGCAATCACAGAATCAATGGCCATTAATCTACGTCTTCCATCAAGCAAGAGATACTTCCCACATTCCATACCTGTAACTGTTAATGGCTGCAGCGATCCACCCCATGCAAGACTCTCTGTTAACTTTTTTACATTTCCAATATTCCGCATATCCTTTTCCCTTGCAACTATTTGATTGCGAGAAATATATTTTAACTTTATCTTCACATTGTTATGCGCCATAGCACCTACAAGATCTGCTCCTTGACGCTTTTCATTAGCATAATCCGCCATATATTTGCTCCTTAATCTTCCGTTAATTTGACTACCATATCATAGTAATTGATTCCAAATTTTTCTGATGCATTTACCCAAAAGCTATTTCCTAGTTTTGGAATTTCATAAATTCTTTCTGCAAGCATTAAGCATTCCAATATCTAATCCAGGCCTATTAGACATGTTCCTGTATTTGTTTCAAATTTAAAATAAGGTTGATGCTTTTCAGTATCATATTCCAGATCACATTTATCAATCTTATTCTGATAAACTTCTTTGGTAAATTCTGTTTTTCTCATTTTTTATAGGTGACAAGTTTGTCACCTTAACCCTTTCTTTTTAGGTGACAAATCTGTCACCTAACTATTTTCACTAATCGTACCTAATCTTTCTTTTGCAAAGGATGTTATTGCAAACATCCCTTGCTCCCTTGACAATTCAATCAATCTCTAAAAGGAGATCCATTGTTACTAGGTGACAATGTTGTCACCTAGTTTTTCTCATAAAGAACATCTGTTCTCTATAATTATATTATATCAGAATTTATTATATTGTCAATATATTTAGGTGTTTTATTATATTTTTAGGTGACAGATTTGTCACCTAAGTCTTTAATCCATTTTGTATATTTTTTCTTTCATCACTCTTCTGTTTAAAATAAGCTATTCTTTCCTTAATGATGCTTCTAGATTGTTGGATCACCGGAGCAGTTGCAAACTCAACAGAGATACAATCTCCAATATCGTTCTTCTGCAGCCAAGTGTTTAATATGTCTAAAATAATAATACTGTTTTGTTCCGCTGTTTGCGTGGACCATCGAAGTCTCTGGGATTGAATATAGTTTTTTTCCAATTCTTCTCTCACTGCTATTGCGATCTGCTTCTCCGTAGGATCATCTTCCTTAGCCAAAAGATAATTGATCACCTGACTGTCAGTAGTAAATCCTTTTTCATCTTTAACTCTTTTCAGTATTTCCAGATTCTTTTCTGTAAGTCCAAATGTTTTTCTAGTTATCATAGCAGCCCTTTCTTTTCTAGTTCATCCAATTTCGAGTCCACTCTTTCTAGGACCGCACTGTTTAAATTAATGGTTTCTTCCATTTGTTTAAATTGCTCCGTTAACGTTCCAACTAAACTAGCATAGCGATTATCAATATAGGTTACATCATCATGGTAAGAAATCTCTGTAAGTTTTTCTCTCAAATATGCTGCACGACTCATTCCCATCTTTTTAGCCATAGCATCTAATTTTGCTACCGTAACTTCATCCATGTTTATTAGTTTAATTGTTGTAGTTCCCAAGAATCTATCCTCCATCCAATATCAGGGTGACAGAACTGTCACCCTGGATTCTTTCCTTTAGGGTGACAAATCTGTCACCTTGGATTTTTCTCTTTAGGTGTCAAATCTGTCACCTAAAAAATCTACAATCAAGAGTATTACGAATGTCGCATTTGGATATTACGATTGTCGCATCACGTACCCAATTTGACCCCATAGAATCGCTAGGCTTTGCCTAGCCCCCAAAGGATTTTGGGGTCAGATTCCCCTTATGCTCTTTTTATCACTTTTTTTACCGAAACTCAGTCGCAAAAGAAACTTTTTACTTTCCTTAATTTAACAGTCTTTCGGTAAAAAAGAAAATTGAAATTCTTCCCTTTGCTATACCTTTTCAATTAGGTTTTTATATACTATCAGTCTTTCTTGAGCTGCATTATTTGAATTTATTTCTATCATTTTCCCATTTACAATATAGTCCATATTGTTTTCCATATATTTTCTCCTTTTTTAGGTGACAA
>CAVAKZ010000067.1:0-8113 GCA_963589425.1 Parabacteroides distasonis
ATATCGCACTTCTTAGAGCTGCGGGTCTGGATATTGTAGGTCAGAGGCGCAGAGCTTGGGAGTATTACCTGGCAGACAGAACCTTCTCGATACCGGAGCTAAAGCTCCTGATTGATGCCGTACAATCCTCCAAGTTTATTACGGAGAAGAAGAGCCGCCTTCTCATTGAGAAGCTCATGTCCCTTACCAGCAATACCAATGCAGAGAAGCTGATATACCACAGAGGCCTTCCGCATGTTTACCACAGATGAGACCGTGGAGGTCAGTCTTCTGTGTGACAATGTGGTCATGAAATCCATTGTCGATAAATTTGGTATGGGAATCAGCACCAAGAGCGTCGGCGAAGATAAATTCCGTGTGAAGGTCAAAGTCTGTACTGGTCCTACATTTTACCGATGGGTCTTTGGATCAGGCGGCAAGATTAAGATCGAAGGATCGGAAAAAGTCAGGGATGAATATAGAGAAATGCTGAAACAGGCATTGGAGTCTGTGCCAATGTCACGGGAGATGCAGATGAGGCAGTGAAGGCCTACCTTGCAGGGACATTGCAATACTCAAAAAATGCACATGCCTGTGGTGGACATCATCATTAAAAGAATTACAAGGAGCGAAAATAAAATGAATTACATTTCAAGAGACAAAGCATTTGAATTATTAAAGAAGTACAACAAGGACCCATTTCACATTCAGCATGCATTTACGGTAGAAGCTGTCATGAAATGGTATGCAAAGGAATTAGGATTTGAAGAGGATGCAGAATACTGGGGCATCGTGGGCCTTTTGCATGACATTGATTTTGAACAGTATCCGGATGAGCACTGTCTTAAGGCACCGGAGCTTTTGAGAGAAGCAGGGGTAGGAGAGGACATGATTCATGCAATCTGCTCACATGGGTATGGAATCACGGTTGGTAATGGAACAACCATTGACGTGGAGCCGACCCATCTGATGGAAAAGGTTTTATTTGCGGCAGATGAGCTGACAGGTCTGATCTGGTCGGCATCTCTTATGAGACCGTCAAAGAGCACCAAGGATATGGAGCTTAAGTCCCTCAAGAAGAAATACAAGAGCAAGGGCTTTGCAGTGGGATGTTCCAGGGAAGTTATTGCCAGGGGGGCAGACCAGCTTGGCTGGGAACTGGATGAGCTTTTGGAGAAGACATTGGAAGCCATGAAAGCGTCTGAAGACATTGTTAACGCTGAGATGGAAGCTGAATTTCCAAAAGAAGAGGAAGAGGGAATGAAGCTTATCGAAAATGAGGAAGGTATTGGCATTGAGCCGCTGTTCGAAGAACATGTGGACTTTGATACATTTTCAAAATCAGATCTCAGAGCAGTAAAGGTAAAGGAATGTGTAGCGGTTCCAAAGTCCAAGAAACTGCTGCATTTTACACTGGATGATGGAACGGGAACAGAGAGGACAATTCTCTCCGGGATCCATGCCTATTATGAGCCGGAAGAATTGGTAGGAAAGACCTTGCTTGCGATTACAAATCTTCCGCCAAGAGCCATGATGGGTATCGATTCTTGCGGAATGTTATTGTCTGCCATTCATTATGAAAATGGCGAGGAGAAGCTCAACCTGGTTATGTTAGATGACGCCATCCCGGCCGGAGCAAAGCTCTATTAATGGATAGGATAAATATGAAAACAAGAACAGCAAAGAGTATGGAGCTTTACGAGATTATGCTGCGGCGTGGTTATCCGGCAGAGTTCTGTGAGCAGATTACACTTAATCTGAATACGGATTGGACAGCTCAGAGGATGATCGGATATCTGTCACATTATAAGAAACTTCCAATGGAGGAAGTGGCAGACGAGATGCTGGCCATTTTAAGCGATCGCAATCGGATTATGCAGAAAAAAGATTTAGAAGCTGTAAATGCCAGATGGAACGCGATGACTTATAATGGCTTTCCGGGTGACGAAGATTAAAGGTAACTGTGAGGGTACTGACTTATTTGAAGCAGATATATACCGTTGACACAAAAGGATGCTTAGACTATAATAACATATACCCCTTACGGTATGGAGGCGATGATATGAAGCAATGTATGGACTCAGAAAATCTGCATCGTAGATTAAAAAAAATAATTGGTCAGGTACAGGCGATAGATAAAATGATTGATGAAGATGTTCCATGTGAGGATATTCTTTCACAATTAAATGCGGCTAAATCGGCATTACACGGGTGTGGAAAAGTAGTGCTTGAAGGACACATTAAGCATTGTGTTCGTGATGGCATTGAACACGGCGACGCAGATAAAACGATTGAGAATTTTACAAAAGCGGTGGAACGCTTTGCCAATATGGGATAAGCTATATTTAATAAATTCTAAGAAGTTTTAAACATTATAAATGCAGACAGTATTCTAAATCTATAATTAGATATTCTCTAAAAATAGATTTAAATACTGTCTGTATTTATTTTTTTATTACATTGACAACCTATACCCCTATGCGTATAATGAACCCATACCCCATAGGGTATGGAAAAGAGGTATTATATGAAACAGCTTATGAAAAAGCTCGAAAGTTTGTTGGAACTTGGCGGTGTAAAGAAAGATGTAACAATGCTTGTTATTTCGGGTGTTGCACTTTTACTCAGCCTGACAGGTGCTGCTAAGCTCCCGTGTAATGTTGCTTGGGTTGCCATTATTCTTTGCGGAGTTCCAATTATTCTTGAAGCAATCATTGGTTTGATTACGGAATTTGATATTAAGGCAGATGTACTGGTTTCACTTGCCTTAATTGCTTCGGTTTGCATTGGAGAAGATTTTGCAGCCGGAGAGGTTGCTTTTATTATGCAGATAGGTGCATTGCTTGAGGATTTGACAGTTGCAAAGGCAAGAGCTGGTATCGAAAAGCTTGTGAAACTAACCCCTCAAACTGCAAGAATTATCGAAAATAATAGTGAGAAGATTGTCGCTGCTGATAAGGTAAAAAAAGATGATATTATTAGAGTTTTACCGGGGGAAAGTATTCCGGTTGACGGAGTTATTATTTCGGGGCAAACATCTATCAATCAGGCTGTTATGACGGGAGAAGCATTGCCTGTTGATAAGACGGTTGGGGACGAAGTATCAAGTGGTACAGTCAACCAATTCGGTGTCTTTGAAATGAAAGCGACAAAGGTTGGCGAAGATAGTTCTATTCAGAGGATGATTAAACTCGTACAGTCAGCAGATGCGGGAAAGGCTAAAATTGTTGGAATTGCTGACCGTTGGGCAACTTGGATTGTAATCATTGCTCTTTCTGCGGCTGCTCTTACTTGGCTGTTTAGTGGTCAGATAATCAGAGCAGTCACAATACTTGTTGTTTTTTGCCCGTGTGCCTTAGTTTTGGCAACACCTACAGCTATAATGGCGGCGATAGGAAATGCGACAAAGCACGGATTTCTTGTCAGGGAAGGCGATGCACTTGAAAGACTTTCAAAAGTTAAGACGGTAGCTTTTGACAAAACAGGAACATTGACTTGCGGAAAGCTTACTGTTACAGCATTTAAAAGTGTATCAAAAAAATTTTCAGATAAGGATATTTTTTCTTATGCAGCGGCAGCAGAAATTCTCTCAGAACATCCTATTGGTAAAGCAATAGTGACTTCATATAAAGAACAAATTTCAGGAGAAATTTCAAAATATGAAGGTTTTAAGATGACTGTTGGAAGGGGAGTATCTTCTGTTATAAATGGAAAGAAGGTATTTGCCGGAAATAGTGAACTTTTGAAAGAAAATGATATTTCTGTAGGCATCAATACCGAGATTTCTGAATTTTATGCACAAGGCAGTACAATAATATACATAGCTATTGATGGAGAATTTACCGGATATATTGTACTTTCTGATGTGCTCAGAAATGAAAGCGGTCAAATGATTGCAAAACTTTCTGAACTTGGAGTTATGCCGGTTCTTCTTACAGGCGACAATAAAAATGCTGCAGAGAGTATAGCAAAAACCTTATACATTTCAGAGTACCGTTCAGAGTGTCTGCCAGAAGATAAATTGAAATATATTGATAAAAGTGAAAAAGAAAATAAGTTGGTTTGTATGATAGGCGATGGAATAAATGACGCTCCGGCACTTAAACGAGCTACCGTAGGAATTGCTATGGGAGGTATAGGAAGTGATATTGCCGTTGATGCAGCAGATATTGCTTTGGTAGATGATGAGGTAAAAGAACTTCCGCATTTGCTAGCACTTTCTAAGAGAATGATGACAACAATAAAATTAAATATGACTTTTTCAATGTGCTTAAATTTTGTTGCTATTATACTGGCGATTATAGGTAGTTTAAATCCGGTAGTAGGTGCTTTAGTGCATAATGCGGGTTCTGTACTTGTAATTATAAACTCAGCATTACTTTTGAAATGGAGCTAATAATCTAATCCGATTCACTGAATATCAAAGCCTATATGGGCGGAAATCTTCAGATGGGATGTCTTTTCATAATCACTCTTCTCCTTTATCTGTTTGAAATCTTTTTGATGGATGATAGATTACTAATACCATAAAAATCATCAATGCCGTCACTAGGGAAAATCCAAATCGCCTCATATAACCGGACATATTTTCATACAACATACCGAACGTATATGCTGAGAATACCATAATAAGTCTTGTGTATCCTACTGAAACAACCTGCGGATCATTGTTGAAAATGGAAAGCAGTCCCTTTCCTGTCAGCAAGATCAGTACCATGGCACACGCAGTTGCGACCGCATCCTCTGCAATACATAAAATCAAAACTTTTATTAAAAAGCTGCTCTAAAATAGCGGTTTCCGCCACTGGGAGTGCAAATAGCGACAGCTTATTCCAGATGGAGCCATGTAATATATCCAAGGGTTTTCGTTTTCTGTTTTCCATCATTTTTCACAATCCTCTTATCTATATTCTATTAGTCTGCGAAAAGTATAATCTCTTTCAGTTAAAATAACAAATACTTATGCAAAATGATTTATCATAATTGACAGGAATGATAAAAATGGCTACACTAAAACAGAGGTGATGATGATGGAATTACGTACATTACAATATTTTCTTGCCGTAACAAAAGAAGAGAATATTACAAGGGCTGCCCAGAGCCTGCATATTTCACAACCATATCTCTCAAAGCAGCTTATGGATCTGGAAAATGAATTTGGAAAGCAGTTGCTTATTCGCGGAAAGCGGAAAATTACATTGACAGAAGATGGAATTATCCTAAGAAAACGAGCAGAGGAAATCCTGTCATTAGTAGAAAAAACCGAATATGATTTAAGTTCTAATAATCCGCAGATCAGTGGAGAAATTACCATTGGCGGTAATCCAACCATGACAGTATTAAATACAGCCGCACGTCTTCGTTCCCAATACCCGGATGTGTATTTCCAATTTTACAGCAGTGATGCGGTTGATGTGTCGGAACGTCTGGAACACGGAAGCATTGATTTTGCTATATTTTTGGAACCGATTGATATTTCGGAATATGATTATATCCCACTGCCGGAATCATCCCGTTGGGGACTTTTAATGCCTTCTGACTGTGAACTGGCGAAAAGTGATTATATAGAGAAAAAAGATATTTTGAAAATCCCTTTAATTTTTCATAGAAGAGCCGGTCTGCAACAGTTGATTTCTCATTGGGTTGATGCGGATATTAAAGATTTCAATATTGCAGCCACATACAATGTGGTCAATGGTTCCCCAACAAAATTTATCAAAAGTGGATTAGGATTTTATCTGACAACTGAGGATTTGCTTCCAACCATTTTAGAACAGAATGTTTGTTTCAGGCCTCTGAATCCACCATTGGAAATTCAATATGCGTTGATTTGGAAAAGAACTGCATTTCAGTCAAAGGCTGCTGAAATGTTCATTAAAAAAATAAAGCAAGCGGATATATCAGGTTCTACTTTCGCTTTCGATTGGCCATGTCAATAGACACTTATATAAAAAGATATGTTATGATAAAGGCACTAGATGCGTCTAACAATAAAGCGGGAACAGGACGAGAGGGAACAGGACGAGAGGGAAGATCATGAATAAAAAAATCTGGGATCTATATGCGCCAATCTATGAAAAGGCCATACGGGCAGATCAGAAATATTATATATTCACGGCCTCGACAGTGCGGCGTTGGATGATGTATTCGAGTTGCTGGCATGGAATTAGGGGATCGGATATTTTAGTTCGGAAATCGGCCCGTCTACCCTATCCCGGGCGTACAAGATGATCAAAAACATGGAGAAGCAGGGCAAGGAGCGCAGAGAGATTCGCGTGGTGCTGAAGGAAAAATTCGGAGAAAAAAATCCGGATGTCAAAGTGTAAGGGGGGCAGATACCATGAAAGAAAAGGTCGGAGAGGTATTCTCCATTGCAAAGAGTAATCAGCCGGTACCGGGCTGTACGATTTCCAAAGCAGTGCACAGTGGAATGAATGACATCATTTATTTTTCCCTTGCAAAGAACACAGATATCAGCGCGGAGATTTACCCATATTACAAGCTGCTTATCGTGGCAGACGGCAGTATTGAGGTCTACGGTGCAGAAGGTTTCTCGAAAACTCTGCAGACAGGAGACAGCATTATAACCCTAACAGATACTCCGATGGGAATGCGGACATCGGAAAATGCAGTGTATACAGAAATTTCAATTAGGAGGAATGATATTATGAACGAAGCAATCAAAGCAGGTGAAGTTTTCAAGCTGGCAGAACTTGTCCCCTATGTTGAGGATAAAATTGTCAACATGGATGTAGTGCACAATGACAAAATGAAATTTGTGGTTATGGCATTTGATGAGGGCACAGGCCTCTCTGAACACGCTGCCCCCGGCGAGGCAATCATTTTTGCATTGGATGGTGAGGGTGTTATCGGCTATGAAGGTGAAGACCATCCTATTAAGGCGGGAGAAAACTTCCATTTTGCCAAAGCAGGGCTACATAGTGTCAAGGCAACTAAGAAATTCAAGATGGCACTTCTGCTGACATTGGAATAAAAGAAAATAACATTTTTTGCCACATTCTGACTTTCCCGATGCTTGGATCTGGCGAAGCAGAAGTCTTCGTACTGGGCATTCTTTCTGGATGTCCGAGAGGATTTTTCTCTTTCAGCATCTTCATTGTCATGAATTTTTCGGGAAAAGGAACAAGAAAAGGAGATAACGACATGGAAAGAGTAGAAAAATTTTTAAAAGAAGCAGAAACTTATTATCTTGCAACAGTAGAAGGTGACCAGCCAAGAGTAAGACCTTTTGGCACAGCCCATATTTTTGAAGGCAAGCTGTACATTCAGACCGGTAAGGTAAAAGATGTATCCAAGCAGCTTCATGCAAATCCGAAAGCAGAAATCTGTGCTTTTAAGAATGGCGAATGGGTCCGTGTGGCAGGAGAACTGGTTGAGGATGATCGTAACGAAGCAAGACAGTCCATGCTGGATGCTTATCCATCTCTTCAGAAGATGTACAAAGCAGATGATGGAAATACAGAGGTATTTTATTTCAAAAATGCTACAGCCACATTTTCATCATTTACCCATGAGCCGGAAGTGGTGATGTTTTAAGCATGTGGAGAATTAAACATATTTTTGACGGTGATTATGGCTGTGAGGATCGTCTGCCGGGAGAAGTCCTTGCCAAAGCAGATGATACAGAACAGATTATGTATGTGGATATAGATACGCAGGAAAGTATGAAAATAAGAGAAGAGAAACCATATACGCAGCTCAGGCGACCGGAATTTTATTTATAAGTTAGAGCGTAAAACCCACCACCTAAAGGTAGTGGGTTTTGCGCTCTAACTTATAAAAGATCCGTATAGCCTGGATTGACAAATAGGAAGAATGGAATGCGTTTACGAATTAAGCACTCAATCATGAGAGTTGTGATAGGCACTGCGAATATCCTCCGGGAGCCCATCCGGAGTTAATGCTTTGGCCTTGTCTTCATTTCCATCATTCATGGCTTGTGTGTAATACCAGCACTTATATCGGAGCATATCCAGAGTTTTGCGCATCTGCTGAATTTCAGCTTCCACATGTTCCTTCTGTTTTTGAATTAGTTCAAAGCGATTAGAATAAGTGGACGAACCTTCTGCGCACCATTCCATAAAGAGCTTAATATCTTTGATTTCAAGGCCGG
>CAVAKZ010000068.1:0-8090 GCA_963589425.1 Parabacteroides distasonis
GTTCTACCTTGTAGGTAAGGATACTCCATACAGAAAAATCTTTTCCTACAAGGAAACACGTCCACTTGATCTAAGCCTCTCCCCCTGCAACTCAAAGGCGGACCTTTCCCTTCTCAAAAAGTCTATCAAGGAAGCCATCGCCAGCTCGAACACCAAGGGGTTTGATTTAATTTTCAATCATTCCGACCAAGTAGATGACAACCTAATTCTGAAAGCAGCAAAGGACCGCTTCATCGCAATTCAGAAAATGGCCGAGAGCCCAAAACCGTCTCTTCCCGAAATCATCAAGGAGCTGACCCATCTCATTGGCCTAGGCATTGGTCTAACTCCCAGCGGGGATGATTTTCTCACAGGGATTTTAGCCGGAACAAGCCTCTGCGATCAAAATCAGTCTCCTTTTGCAGCCATGCTAAAAAAGGAAATTAATAAACATTTATCCGACACCAACGATATAAGCAAGGCCTTCCTCACCTGTGCCCTAAAAGGACAATTTAGCCAGACCATCAAAACACTCCAGGAGCACCCAGACATGGACGCTACAAGCATACAGAAAAGTTGCTTAAAAATCGGCCATTCCTCCGGCATTGACACTCTCTGCGGCATCTATTTTTATCTAAACACATTATGGAACATTTAAAATAAACAAAGATTTATTAATCAGCACAGCTGGGAGGAGATATGTCCGTCTCAGAGTAATCAACATAGCAGGGAGCCAGATATGTCTGACTCCCTGCTATGCGTCCCTCTTTCACAACATAAAGGAAAAAGGCATCGCACACTGCGACACCTTATCCTTGAAAACTTACCTATTTCATTCTGACTGCCATCTGTAAATTGTCAATCTTTCTGATTTCTACCATTAGCAAAAAATGCCTACAACAACTCTTTTGTCTTCCGAGCAAGGTAAAGAGGAAGATTGGTAAATTCTCCGTCCTTGCGATAACCGCGCTTAGAGAAGCGGAAAGCATGCTCCGGCTTGTGGTCTGTGACATATCTCTTGAAAGAGGGGGCTGATTTATCCTCCCCACCCTTTGCTTCAACAGGAATAATTTCCATACCGTTTTGCAACACAAAGTCAATCTCTCCATTTTTGTCGGAGTAATAGCGTAGTTCCACCTCAAACTGTCCACGAAGTTGCTGTAAAACATAGTTTTCCGTCAGTGTACCTTTAAACTGATAGTCTGCTTTCAGCAAAATAGCGGCATTATCAACCCCCGCCATGTGCTTAAGGAGTCCGGTATCAAAGACAAAGAGCTTGAACTGATCTAACTTGTCAAAGGCGGACAAGGGATGCTCCAACTTAGATACATTATAGACGCGATTCAACATACCTGCTGAAACCAACCACTCGATTGCTTCTTCAAAATCTCTGGCTCTACCGCCTTCACGGACAGCACCGTACATAAACTTCTCGTTCGACTTTGCAAACTGTGCCACAATACTGCGAAACACCATAAGAATACGCCCACTGCTGACCTTGCCGTTGTGCTTTGAAAAGTCATTTTCGTAGACTTCGATCAATTCTCGCTGAATCTGCGAAACCTTGGCAGGATCTTTGTACTTAACCCACGAATATACACATTCGGGCATCCCGCCTATGATAAGGTAATAGTTATAGGCTTCCAATAGACGATTGTGAAAAATCTCCTCAATAGACTGATTCTTCCGGACACTCTCATAAAAAGCATATAAACCAGAATCGGTAGCCTCCAGATATTCGTCAAAAGTCAGCGGATAAATATCCAAAAGATTCACCATGCCTACAGGATAGGACTTGGGATTTGCCAAAAGAGTACCTAACAGACTGCCTGCAGCAATTACATGATATTCATTGGCTTTTTCTTTGAAGTATTTTAAGGTATTCAAAGCTTCCGGACACTCTTGAATTTCATCAAAGATAATCAAGCTTTTCCCCGGTTCAATCTTCTCGCCCCCAATCATAGAAAGCAGCTCGATGATACGCTGGGGATTTTTGTTTGCCTCAAAGATGGACTTCAACTCATCTTCCTCATCAAAGTTGAAATAGGAAAATCTATCATAATAGTTTCGCCCAAACTCCTTCATCAGCCAAGTCTTGCCAACCTGTCTTGCTCCTTTAAGCACCATAGGCTTGCGTTCAGGGCTATTTTTCCGAGTCTTTGGCACTGTTAAAAACACATTTTTTCAGATCAAACAGATCCACTCCTTCAATATCGCCCCTCTGCGGCATCTATTTTTACCTAAACACATTAAGGCGGGCGTTTGTCTGAGCCACCCGTCTTTCGGGGTGGCGAGTTACGCAGGAGCCTGAGCGAATCAGCGCATGCATCGACTAGGAAACGCAGCATGTTTGCGACAGACATATCTTGCTCCCTGCACTGCGTCCCTTTTTCGACACAAAAAAGAGGCGCCGCACAAGACGACACCCCAACCTTTAAAACTTCCGTATTTCATCCTGACTGTCATCCGTGGAATTATCAATCTTTCTGATTTCCACAAAATAACCTCCGGCTCCGGCCTCCACCTTCACCTTATCTCCTACTTTATGGCCCAGGATCGCCTTGCCCAAGGGAGACTCTATACTAATAAGTCCCTGCATGGAATTGCCACGAATACTGGTAACTAATCGGTAGGTTTCTACCTCATCATCATCTTCAAAATACAGGTCTACCGTATTGTTAATGCCCACTTCATCCTCTTTAGAAGCGTCAGAAATCACGGTAGCATGTTTTAGCATCTTCTCTAAATAGCGAATGCGGCTTTCGTTACGGTTTTTATCCTGCTTGGCTGCCTTATACTCAAAGTTCTCGCTTAAGTCTCCCTGGGCCCTGGCTTCCTTTACAGCCTCTAACTCCCGCTTTCTTACCACTATTTTTCGATATTCAATCTCTTCTTTGATTTTTTTCACATCACTTTTAGTGAGTTGTTCACCCATGTTTTCATCCCCTTTTTTAACCGTAAAGAAGGCCCATTACCTAACGGCCATGAACCTTCTTATGTGTATTCTTATATGTATTATTCTGCCGCAAGTCCCTGGTCTTTAATCACATCCACTACCTGCATAACATATTTTTCGCAAAGTTGGTCGCTGGCTGCCTCCACCATAACTCGGATCAAAGGCTCGGTACCGCTTTCTCTTACCAAGATACGTCCATCATCACCGAGGGCCTCTGCCACAGCTTCCACTGCCTTAGTTACAGCCTCATTATCTGCCACCGCCTTCTTGTCTGCCACACGAACATTTTTAAGGAGCTGAGGATAAATTTTTACCTCTTCCACCAGTTTAGAAAGGGCCATCTTCTTCTCTAGGATCACTTCCATAACCATAAGAGAAGTCAAGATACCATCTCCTGTGGTGGCATATTTGCTGAAAATAATATGGCCGGACTGCTCTCCCCCAAGAACAAAGCCATTCTTCACCATATTTTCATTGACATACTTGTCACCAACAGCGGTCTTCTCATACTTCATGCCAATCTTATCGCAGGCCTTGTAAAGTCCAAGATTTGACATAACGGTGGTAACAATGGTTTCCCCTTTCAGATGGCCAGTCTCCATAAGATATTTTCCACAAACATAGAGAATCAGGTCTCCGTCTACTACATTTCCCCGATCATCCACAGCGATACAGCGGTCTGCATCTCCGTCATAGGCAAAACCTACATCCAGGTGGTTTTCTTTTACATAATTTTGCAAAATCTCAATATGGGTAGACCCACACTTGTTATTAATATTGGTTCCGTTAGGCTCACAGTTAATGGCATAGGTCTTTGCCCCCAGGGTATCGTAGATACTTTTCGCCATATTAAAGGAGCTTCCGTTGGAACAATCTAGTCCCACCTTAACCCCTTCAAAAGAACGGGTAGCCAGGGAAATGAGATAACCTATATATCGATTTCTTCCTGCTACATAGTCGATGGTACGGCCAATATCATCCTTTGTTGCAAGAGGAATCTCTCCAATTTCACCGTCGATATAAGCCTCGATCTTTGCCTCAACCTCAGCCTCTAACTTATGTCCCTTGCCATTAATGATCTTAATTCCATTGTCATAGTAAGGATTGTGACTGGCTGAAATCATAATACCGCAGTCAAAGCCTTCTGTTCTTGTAACATAAGCCACACTAGGAGTGGTAGTCACATGAAGCAGGTGGGCATTGGCTCCGGAAGCAGTAAGACCGGCAGCCAAGGCATATTCAAACATATAACTGCTGCGTCTGGTATCTTTACCGATCACTACCTTAGCCTGGTGGTCCTGACCATAATACCATCCAAGGAATCGTCCAACCTTAAATGCGTGTTCAACAGTTAGCACTACATTGGCTTCCCCGCGGAAACCATCCGTCCCAAAATATTTACCCATAAAAACAAAACTTCCTCTCTAAAAATTAATGATGGAATAAACGAAGGCCTGTAAAGCTCATAACCATTCCGTATTTGTTGCATACAGAAATAACATTATCATCTCTTACAGATCCTCCCGGCTGTGCCACATATTTCACGCCACTTTTCTTTGCTCTCTCAATATTATCTCCAAACGGGAAGAAGGCATCAGACCCTAAAGCTACATCTGTAAGCTTGTCAAGCCAGGCTCTTTTTTCTTCTCTTGTGAATACCGGTGGCTTCTCTGTAAATACTCTTGGCCAAGCCTCATCATTTAAGATATCCTCATACTCATCTCCGATATAAAGATCAATGGCATTGTCCCTATCCGCCCTCTTGATGCCCTCTACAAATGGAAGGTTCATTACCTGTGGAGACTGGCGAAGCCACCAGTTATCAGCCTTCTGACCTGCCAAACGGGTACAGTGGATACGAGACTGCTGTCCTGCTCCGATACCAATGGCCTGTCCATCTTTTACATAGCATACAGAATTGGACTGGGTATATTTTAAAGTGATCATGGAAATAGCCAAATCAATTTTTGCCTGGTCTGTCATTTCCTTATTGTCTGTTACAATATTTGCAAAGAAATCATCGTCGATTTTTAATTCATTTCTTCCCTGCTCGAAGCAAATGCCATAAACTTCCTTGTGCTCTAAGGCTGCCGGAATGTAATCCGGGTCAATCTGAATCACATTATAGTTGCCCTTCTTCTTCGCCTTAAGAATCTCCAAGGCCTCCGGCTCATATCCCGGTGCGATCACACCATCAGAAACCTCTCTCTTGATAAGTCTTGCTGTGTCCACATCGCACACATCAGAAAGAGCAATAAAGTCTCCAAAAGAAGACATACGGTCTGCACCTCTGGCTCTTGCATAGGCACTGGCAAGAGGAGAAAGTTCTCCCAAATCATCTACCCAGTAAATCTTTGCAAGGGTATCACTAAGAGGAAGTCCTACCGCTGCTCCTGCCGGAGATACATGTTTAAAGGAAGTTGCTGCCGGAAGGCCTGTTGCTGCCTTTAATTCCTTTACTAACTGCCAGCCGTTAAAGGCATCCAAAAAATTAATATAGCCCGGTCTTCCACTTAATACCTGGATCGGAAGGTCTCCTCCGTCTGCCATATAGATCTTAGAAGGTTTCTGATTAGGGTTACATCCATATTTTAATTCTAATTCTTTCATGCTGATTCTCCTACTGTTCTCCTATTACGTAGTATTATGTATATGCTGTTTTTTGCTTGTCCCGATATGCAATATGAAGTCTATACGAAACTTTATTGGTTCTTATTTACAATTTTTGTTTCATAGTCTCCTGTAGCAATATCAATATATCTTACAAATAAGGATACTTTATTGTCTGGATTTAAGCTCTTCCAAAGACTCTCTACAAAGCCATCCATGTCATCCGGAATGCTGATCACTTTTGGTTCACCCTCAAAACTTGGAAGGGGGCTGCCATCACACATATAGGTATGAATAAATCTTCCCTCTCCTGCCTTTGGATTGTCATAGGTGTAAGTATAGCGATTGCACTGGGAAGGATCCCCCTGGTTGCTCTTTAAGATAGACATAGCGAAATCATAAGCACCGTCTTCCACATGCATCACTCCGGAAATACGAGGAGTGTAATTTGGTCCATCCGGCTCAAATTCTCTGCTTCTTAGAGACTGCTCAAAGGTCAGCCCTTTCTCTAATCCATCGTAGATGGTATCTGTCTGATCTCCGTTGGTTACAATGGTCTCATTTCCAAGAACTCGTACAGGAGCATAGATAATCAAGCTTGGATCTGTAAGCTTTGAAGGATCAAAAGCCTGGGTGCGGATTCCTTCTCCTTCTTCTACGAAAACACGATTACGACTGTTCTCACTTCTTCCCATAATAAAATATGCGGTTACTGCCTTACTTCCATCGGCACTTCTGCCAATAATGATTCCACGGCCCGGATACGAGTTGCCCTGTAATTCTTTTTCGATAGATAACATCTGCATGAAAATAATCTCCTTTAAATTTTATAGTAAAATCTTTTACACCCTATTATATAAAACTGACGCACTTTTTTCCAGTGCAAAAATAGAAACAGGCATAAGCCGCCTGATCTTCTTTCTGCCATTGACGAAAACTTACTCTTACCTATATACTTGAAGGAGTTTTGATTTTATATAGATTGGGGATATATACAATGAATCGAAGAAGTGTTTTTGCCAAAGGTTTTCAGGATGGGATCCCGATTTGCCTGGGCTATCTTGCAGTATCTTTTACCTTTGGAATTATGGCAAAAAAAGTGGGCGTTTCTATTTTTAATACAGTTCTTATGTCTCTTGCCGCTCTTACCAGCACGGGACAATTTGCAGGATTATCTCTTATGATTGCCGGGGGAGGCTGTCTGGAGCTTGTAGCCACGGAACTTGTGGTGAATTTACGCTACTCCCTTATGTCCTGCTCTTTATCCCAAAAAATAGATCCGAAGGCTCCTTTTTTCCACCGTTTTTTCATTGCTTACGGTGTAACTGATGAAATCTTCGGCGTCACCATCAGTCAGGAAGGAAAGACCAGTCCTTTTTATTCTTACGGTGCTATGACTAGTTCTGTAGGTGGATGGATTCTTGGAACCTTTCTTGGAGCAGTGTCCGGAAGTATTCTTCCTGCCAGTATTATTAGTGCTTTAGGAGTTTCCCTCTACGGAATGTTTGTGGCTATTATCATTCCCCCAGCCAAGGGAGACCGGGTTTTAACAATGCTGATCTTTCTGTCTATGATGGCAAGTTTAATTTTTACCTATGCACCTTTCTTAAGGGAAATTTCCTCAGGATTTCGGATGATTATCATCACCTTGATTTTAGCAGGCATTGCCGCTTGGAAATTTCCGGTAAAGGAAGAGGGTGAAGAATAAGGAGAAAATTTATGAAACATTCTATTTACTTATATATCTTTTTAATGGCCTTGGTGACCTATTTAATTCGCATGCTGCCCTTGACCCTAATTCGCAGGGAGATTAAAAGCAGCTTTATTAAATCTTTTTTGTATTACGTACCTTACGTAACTTTGGCTACTATGACCTTCCCGGCGATCTTGACAGCTACAGGCAGCATCTGGTCCGGGGCTGCGGGATTTTTAGTTGCCCTGGTACTGGCATATAAGGGGAGAAGTTTGATTCAGGTGTCTATGCTGGCTTGTGTCTGTGTTTTTCTTGTCGAGTTATTTTTGTAAGTGTAAAAGGTTCACGGATTGAGCAAAATGACCATAGTAACAAAGACACGCTCTCGCTCCCTTCCGCACGCAGCGGTACTAAGGGGCTAAAAAACAGCCCCTTAGTGCCGGCGGCTCCAGAAGGTCTTTTATTACTATGGTCATTTTGTTCAATCCGGTATACTTTTTTCCAATAGCCAAAAGAGGGAAAAGAAAACCACAGATCATGCCAGCTGCGTGTTCTGTGGTTTTCTTCTGTGGTTTTTATTTTATAGTTTTTCCATTACTAGGGCTGCAAATTCTTTGCAGCTTGCTCCTCCTGGCTGTCCGGTCATGTGGGGGCCGATTTTTTCATCTGCGTAGGCTAAGGCTTCTTCTAATTTTACAGATTCTTCTACATATCCGATATGGGATAGTAGCATTGCTGCGGACTTCATTAGGCTGGCTGGATTAGCCAGGTCCTGGATACCTTCTTCTACCATTCTGGGTGCACTTCCGTGGATAGCTTCAAACAGGGCATAACTGCTTCCAATGTTGGCGC
>CAVAKZ010000069.1:0-6193 GCA_963589425.1 Parabacteroides distasonis
CATCTAACCTCATTTCTTAAAATAATAAGTTAATATACACATGCTTATTATACAATATCAAAATTCAAAATCAACAAAATATTAACAATTTCAACCTTCGCATTTTACACAATTTTTTGCATGAAATAATGTCTTTTTCCGTCATTTTAGCGATATTTTATATTCCATTTCCTGTTTTTTTGCATTTTTCCGTATATTTCCTTCATTTTTTTCTGCTTACAGAGGATGTTTCCGACAACAAATCTTGATTTTCTGCAAGGTCTTTCTTCCTCTTAAAAATGTATGAACTTTTATACAATCTCATCTTCTTTGTCTAGAATTCAACGATATAGCGCTCTGTAAAATTATTTTCTATTGGATCTGACTAAATTCAATCTCTGCCCCAAAAGCTTCAATTTCCAAGCTATATTCTCTCGGATAATATCTGGTGGAAAATACGTATTCTCCATCGTTAACAAAAACCTCCACAGAGGAAACATCTGCGAGGATTTCTATGTTTTCTAAAGAATCAAGATCTACATAGCGCAGTTTGCGGCCGGCAGACAGGCCCTCTTTATCTTGACTGTCAAATCTCATAGAGAATCTTCCATCGGCATATTCCAAATTTAATCCCTGGCAAAGTCTCACCTTGCAATTATTCTCTTGAATCCCCTGTATCTTTACATCAAAGGTCTGTATATCTTTCTCAGAAAGTATATCCTTTACCACATTCTTTTTTTCTTTCTTATCCTCTAATTCTCTGATAGGTCTCTGGCAGATTTGGCCGTCCTTCCTTAGGTAAATTTCTCTTGGAAAGGTAAAGCAATGCTGCCATCCACATGCTATAGTTGGATTGGTATATTCCTCACAATCCGGCATGCCCATCCAGCTTATATGAATTCGTCTTCCATCCCCTGTCTCAAAGCTTTGAGGTGCGTAATAATCAAATCCATAGTCCCATAGTTTATATTCCGATAGTTTGTAGTCTCCTAAGATATCTCCCTGGATCTCAAAGTATCCGGACTGATAAACGTTTCTATCCTCCCAAAGGCCACCTTCCAAACCTTGCACGGAGCTTGATAAAATCTTCTTATTTCCCACTTCAAAATAATCCGGACATTCCCACATATATCCGAAAGCTTCTTCTGATTCAATGCGACATTTGTAATTCCAACGAATCTTATCCTTGGATTCAAATACTAATACCAGGCCAAGGCTGTTTTTGGTTCTGGCCCCCTGAACCATATAATAGGTATCCTGTTCCTTCCAAATCTTAGGGTCCCTTACATGGCAGGATAAGTCCTCCGGATAATCACTATTTTTCATAAGTAACTGTTTGGGAGAAAAATGGAAGCCATCCTTACTGGTAACTAAAATGGTGTTTCCTTCTCTTCCATCATTAATGTAATCATAGTTCCCGTCTTCTAGTTTTACATTTCCGGTGTAATACAGGTACATGGTTCCATCTTCAATAAAGGCGGAGCCGGAATAGACTCCATGGCAGTCAAACACCTGGTCCGGATAGAGGGCAGTTCCCTGGTAGTGCCAGTCAATCATATTATCACTGGTATAATGCCCCCACATTTTCACTCCCCCTTCAGGATCAAAAGGAGAATACTGAAAAAAAGCATGGTAGACACCATTAAACTGGCATAATCCATTGGGATCATTGAGCCAGCCAACAGGCGGCATAAGGTGAAGGTGTTCCCTAAACTTATCTTTTCCTGCCTTCTTTACTTCCTTTGCAACTTCTTCTGCAAAATCTGTAAGCTTCGCTAAATCTTTAGTCAATGCGTTCATATATTATTACTCCACTTCTATATCATGCATTTTACTTCTTTATTTAATACTTCTTTATTTAATTACTCTGTTAAAAAATGCCTGGTCTATTTTGTATAGGACTATTCTCAAAACGACCAGGCTTGTTTTTAATTTCTTTTGTTATTTTTTAATTTTCATCACCTTATCAGCTGTGCTTACAGTCTTTGGCTGTGCTTTTTCAACTGCAGCAAAGTCATCTGCATTTGTAAGAATCATCATGGTGGTAGTCGGGTATCCTGCCTTTTTAATCTCTGCAAGATCAGCTTCAATTAAGACATCACCCTTCTTAACCTTGGCCCCCTGGTCTACCTTCTTAATAAATCCGGCCCCCTCCATCTTGACCGTATCAATACCGATGTGAATTAAAATCTCTGCACCGGCTGGAGACTGAATCGCTACTGCATGTCCTGTAGGGAACATAGTCACTATCTCTCCGTCACACGGAGCTACAAATGTACCATTTTCAGGCTCGATAGCTACTGTAGTTCCTAACATTTCTGAAGCAAATGTAGGATCTGCCACCCCACTAGTCTCTACAACTGCACCGGCTACCGGGCTTGAAATCTCTTCTTCAGAAGCTGAAGCTTCTTCTTTTTCCTCAACACCCGCATCTCTCTTTGGGCTTTCTTCTACTGCCTTCGCCTCCGGTTCTTCTTTAAAAAGAACAAAGGAAACACCAAAGCCTACTACTGTTGCAACGATAATAATCAAAGCATACTGTACAGCATAGCTTGTTGTAATCAGGAATCCAAAAAGACCGGTAATACCATAAGCCGTTGCTCCTACCCCTGTAATACCTGCCACAAGACCACCGGCAACTCCACCGATACATCCTGCAATAAATGGTTTCATATAACGAACGTTTACACCAAAGATTGCCGGCTCTGTAATTCCAAGGTAAGCAGACAGGGCTGCCGGAAGAGCTACTGATTTTGTCTTTGCACTCTTTGATTTCACAGCTACTGCCAAACAAGCTGCTCCCTGAGCCATGTTAGCTGCTGTAGCTACCGGCATCCAGGTATTTAATCCGGAAGAACTTAACATACCAGCCTCAATGGCATTATACATGTGATGAAGTCCTGCTACTACTGTAGGTGCATAAAGACCACCTACCAAAGCTCCTCCCAAGCCAAATGGAAGGGCAATAAGCTCTTGTGCTCCTGTTAATACCCAGTTCTCAATAGTAGAGAAAATAGGTCCAATAATTGTAAGAGTTAAATAACCTGTGACAAGTACAGTAAGAAGAGGTGTTACAAACAGATCGATCATCTCCGGTACAATCTTATGTAACTTCTTTTCTATAACAGACATTAAAAATACAGCAATTACCACCGGGATTACATGTCCTTGATAACCTACCAGATCAATATCATAAAGGCCAAACCAAACAGAAGCCTTTGGAATGTCAGATGCTGCCATACTTGCAACACTCCATGCATTTACCAGGCTGGTATGTACCATGATCATACCGATAACAGCGCCTAGATAAACATTTCCTCCAAATGTTTTTGCCGCACTGATGGCAATCAAAATTGGCAAGAATACAAAAGCTGCATTACTAAATAAATGAATAATGGTATAGGTAGAAGAGTCTGCCATCTGAGGCCACAGATTACAGAAACCTTCCAAAAGTCCCATCAAAAGACCGCTGGCTACAATAGCCGGAATAATCGGAACAAATACATCTCCTAAAGTCTTAATTCCTCTCTTGAAAATGTTTTGCTTGGAGGCTGCCGCCTGCTTCACATCTTCCTTTGTTCCTCCTGTAATACCTGCCAACTGAATAAATTCATCATACACCTTGTTAACAGTACCTGTTCCAAAAATGATCTGAAGCTGCCCCTGGGCTTCAAATACTCCCTTTACACCATCCACGTTCTCAATCTTGGTCTTATCGCACTTGCTATTGTCAGCGATAACCAGTCTCAGTCTTGTTGCACAGTGTGCTGCTGAAACAATGTTTTCTTTTCCACCAATGTACTCAAGGGTCTCTTTTGCAGAGTTCTTATAATCCATAAGTGTTCTCCTTCCTTTTCAACTTAATGTGTAATCGTTTTCACATTTCATGATTTTATCTTAATTTATTTTTAACAAATTGTAAAGGCGTCATATTTCACGATAATATATAACAAAAATTGTACAATACGCACAAGAATCTGCCATATCCTCTTAAAAAGAGCACAAAAAAAGAACTTCGTTCATAAAAACGAAGTTCTTTTTTATACTTTTTATTCCCGGTTACAAACCAAGCGGCAGCCCAATTTCAATTCTATCAGCAGATCTCCCCCACGTTCCACCGCATCTAAGAGAATTTCTGCCCCTCGAATTCCACTGGTCATATAGCCAAAATGTATGGTAGGAATTCCACCGGTAACTGCTTTTAGCAAATGATTATCCCCAAAGCCGGTCACCTGAATTTTTTCTTTATAGGCTCCATCTTCATAATCATTGAGGGCTCCAAGAGCACCTGCTGCTATGGTATCTGTGGCGCAAGATATGACATCGATATCACTTTTTTCTTCTAAAAGTTCCAAAGTTTTCTCGTAGCCAGACTCAATGCTAAAGTCTGCTGTGACCTTATAGCCTTCCTCTAGAGTTTTCCCTGCATTCTTTAAGCCACTGCGAAATCCCTCCTCTCTATTAACGCCTACTGCCTTATCTTCCTTTGTCACCCCAAGATAGGCAACTTTTTTCTTGCTCATGCACCCTGCCATCTGCCCCATTAGCTTTCCAGCTTCATAGTCATCATGGTAAATACAGTTTGCATATTTTGTATGCTGACCAATGACCACCACAGGCACCTTACACTCCTTAAAGAACTTTCGATGTGCTGCTGTCACAATGGTTCCTACCAGGACAATACCATCCACAGGATAGCTTTCAAATATCTTCAGATACTCGATTTCCTTTTCCGGAGTATTGTCAGTTCCCGCTAAAAGCATACGATAGTTTCTCTCAGCCAAGACCTTCTCAATTCCCGCAGTCACCCTACTGATAGATTCTGAATTGATTCTGGGAACCACCACCCCAACTAAAGAAGCCTTCTTGGTTCGAAGCATTCTGGCCTGGGCCGATGGCTGGTATCCTGTTTCCTCAATAACCCGGCGTATTTCCTCTTTTTTCTCGGTACTAACATAGCCTCCATTTAGGTATCTAGATACTGCGGCACTAGAAACCCCTGCCAATTTTGCAATTTCCTTGATGGTCATTTACATCCCTCTTTTCTTCATGATGTTAAAAACAGCTAAGAATTCAGCTTTCTGCCTGCTAACTTCTTATAAACTATCGGAATCCAGCAGAATGGTAAAAGGTCCATCATTTACAAGACTCACCTTCATATCCGCTCCAAATTCTCCCTTTTCTACCACCGGAAGGCTTTCTTTACACTTTGCAATTATATACTCATACATTTCATTAGCCATATCCGGTGCTCCTGCTTCTATAAAGCTTGGCCGATTCCCCCGCTTGCAATTGGCATATAAGGTAAATTGAGAAATTAACAAAAGCTCTCCTCCAACGGCATCCAAAGAAAGATTGGTCTTTCCATCTTGGTCTTCAAAAATCCGCATACCAAGCAACTTCTTAACCATCTTATCTGCAATTTCTTTAGTATCTGTATCACTGATTCCGATTAGGACCATAAATCCCTTACCGATTTTTCCGATTACTTTTCCTTCTACTTCTACTTGACTTTCTGTCACTCTCTGAATTACAAATCTCATATGGGTCCCTCTATCTTTCTATTACTTGCTATTTCTTACAAAGATTCTTCTTTAAATTCCACAGCCACAGCATTCATCCTCTTTCTTTTCGGAAAGCTGGGCCAGTAAAATAGCCACAAACATAAAGATGCATCCTATAGTCTCCCTGGTGGACAAGGTCTCATGTAAGAGAAGCCAGCCTGCCAGCACAGAGAAGGTAGATTCCAAACTCATGATCAAGGATGCAATAGCCGGATTGGAATCCCTCTGTCCCAAGATCTGGAAGGTATAGGCTACGCCACAAGAAAGTACTCCAGCATACAGAATAGAAATCCCGGCTGCTAAGATTCCTGATAGGGTTGGCCTTTCCAAGCCAAACATAAAAAACAATGATAGAAGGCCGCTAACCAAAAATTCTAAACAAGAAAGTTTTACCCCATCTACCTTAGGGGCAAAGTGGTCTACCATAAGTATTTGAATGGAAAAGACAAATGCACAAGCAAAAATGTAAATATCACCCTTTCCTATGGCAAATGATTCTGTCATACATAGAAAATACAAACCTACCAAGGCCAAGGCCACTGCAATCCATACATTTCCGGAAATCTTCTTATGAAGGAAAATCCCAAGAACCGGTACAATTACAATATAAAAGGCAGTTACAAATCCAGCCTTTCCGGTGGTAGTATATT
>CAVAKZ010000069.1:6203-7866 GCA_963589425.1 Parabacteroides distasonis
CTCCGCAGAGAAGCCCTCCCATGATCAAATCTTTCTTTGTACCTATTTCCCTTTCTTTTTTTTCTTCTTGGCTGTTTTTTTCTTGTTTCTTCTTTCTATCAAAGAAGAAGATCACCGGCAGCAAGGCCACCGCTCCCACCAGGCAACGGACCCCATTAAAGGTAAAGGGGCCTACATGTTCCATTCCTACACTCTGAGCTACAAATGCAACTCCCCAGATAAGTGCAGCAATCATTAACATTATGGCATTCTTTTTTTTCATTTCAAATTAACCTCTTTCACTCCCTAGTCCCTTGAATTTTAACATAGATGCTCTTACTTTCCCAATAACTTTATTAAAGAATAAAATCAAATTCCCTCTTAAGAAGCCTTATCACCCTATCCCGGCCACTTAAGAGGGAGCTAATATAGTCTTATTATCTTATAAAATTGGTTGCCACCGGCAACTCATAAACCGGATCAGGAACTCCGGCCTGTTTTCCGGCCTCAATACATTTTAAAAGCCATGCCATGTTTTCTCCTAAGGTTCGCATAACCTGGAGGCCTTCCTTATCCTGCATCACATCCTCCGGTGTATATCCGTGAACCTGATTCCAATACTTAGAAGAGACAATCGGCATATTAGAAATTGTAAAATACTTATTCAACCTGTCAAAAGCCGCTGTACTTCCGCCTCTGCGACAAGATACTACTGCAGCCCCCAGTTTTCCCTTCATTTTGCTTCCATGGCTATAGAAGAGACGGTCTAAAAATGCTAAAAATTGGCCATTTGGTCCTGCATAATATACCGGAGATCCTAATATAAGGGCATCGTACTGGTCTAACTTACCACCAATCTCATTTACCATATCTTGCTGAAAACAGCCCTTGGCGCCTTCTCTGTGACAGGCGTTACATCCCAGACATCCTGCACTGGTATTCCGATCTAATTGCAAAATCTCCGTCTCAAGACCATGCCTTTCTAAAGTCACCGCCACTTCCCTAAGAGCTGTATAAGTACAACCCTTTGCATGGGGACTTCCATTTAATAATAGTACCTTCATCCTACATTACTCCTTTCTACTTATTATCATAATAATCATCAAGGAAGTTGTACTCCATCTCTCCCTTGTGATAACCAATAATAGTTTTCAGGTTCACATTATGAATGCTTCTAAAAATATTCTTCTCAATCAAAGGACTCATACTTCTAAAATGAGCTACCAGTTCCTTCATCTCATCTCTTTTTGAACCTCGTCCTCCTCCGCAAGTTGCGCAATTTTCTGTAAATCTGCAGGCACACTGAATAAAATGAAGACCATTATACTCTCTCCATGCTTTAATATCTTCCTCTTTAATCAGATACATAGGCCGAATCAATTCCATGCCTTCAAAGTTAGTACTATGAAGTTTTGGCATCATAGTCTCGATTTTTCCACTATAGAGCATACCCATAAGAACAGTCTCTATAACATCATCAAAATGGTGGCCTAATGCAATCTTATTACATCCCAATTCTTTTGCATGGGAATAAAGATAGCCTCTGCGCATTCTCGCACACAGATAGCAAGGATTTTTATCAATGTCTGCCACTACATCAAAAATGTCGCTTTCAAATACAGTTAAAGGAATTCCTAAAATTTTAGCATTATCCTGAATAATCTTCCAGTTATCTGTATTATAC
>CAVAKZ010000070.1:0-7810 GCA_963589425.1 Parabacteroides distasonis
TAATAGGCTACAGGTAAGGCACTAGCAATTCTAGGTGTCAAATGCCCTGGGTACATTTTGGGTACACCAGCTTCTGGATGATCTGAATAAAGTGAATAACGCATCAAATGATACGTATATTATGAACGGTAAAAATACAATAAAATGGTTTGTAAAATAAAAGCAAAAGAGCTTGAATAATGAAAAAACCGCGGGAAGCCTTGTAAATCAAGGCTTCCCGCTTTTTATATCTACAAAATGTCTACCATATTTCGGGTTTTACTTTTCCTCCATAGTTATATACTAACACCAACATCACAAGCCTTGGATAAATGCACTCCGGAGTTCACGGCTTCATCAATAAGCTCTACTGCTGTTTCAGTCAAAGCTTTTTCCTTTCGCTGAAGCTCTTTCTCAAGTTTTTTATGAGCTTTCTGCTCCTCTTTTAAATCATGAGTAAGCCTAGCAGCTTCTTTGGCCACTTTGGTTACTGATTCATTGTTGGGAGGCAATAATCTTTTTAGTATTGCATCCTTGAGTTCTGAACTATATCTCATGTGAAGCTCCTTCCTGTGATAGTTAGATATTATCACACATAGTGTTAAACTTCACTGACAACTATCCTAACACACAGGGCTGCCATGACAATGCACATTGCGAAAGCAGGTAGAATATGTGATAATCTAGAAAGAGGACTATAGAAGTATCAAGAGGACATGAAACTATGAAGAAATTTATTTCCTGGAACATTGATTCCATCAACGCAGCTCTTACATCCGAATCAGCAAGAGCGGTATTATCAAGAAATGTACTAGAGACAATTAAGGAAGAGAATCCGGACCTTATCGCAATACAGGAGACCAAGCTTCCGGCTGCGGGACCTTCAAAAAAGCATATAGAGGAGTTGGAAAAATATTTTCCTGCTTATCATATTGAGTGGGTCAGTTCTATGCCGCCGGCACGGAAGGGTTATGCAGGAACTATGATTCTCTATAAGGAAGGTTTAGAAGCTAAAAAATCTTATCCGAGAATAGGAGCGCCGGATACTATGGATGATGAGGGAAGGCTTCTTACCTTAGAGTTTGCGGATTTCTATTTTGTAAATGTGTATACTCCTAATGCAGGAGATGGCTTGAAGCGTCTCAAAGAGAGACAGGAGTGGGACCTTAAGTATGCTGACTATTTAAGCGGGCTTGATCAGATAAAGCCTGTTATTGCCTGCGGTGATTTTAATGTGGCACATGAAGAGATTGATCTTGCAAATCCGGCGGGAAATCATCGGTCTCCCGGATTTACAGATGAGGAAAGAGAGGGATTTACCAAGCTCTTATCGAAAGGTTTTGTGGATACCTTCCGCTATATTCACGGAGATGTAAAGGATGTTTATTCTTGGTGGGCTCAGAGGGTTAAGACCAGTAAAATCAACAATTCGGGCTGGAGAATTGACTATTTTCTGGTAAGTGATCGTATTAAGGATAGGGTGCTTGCATCTGGCATGTTAGATTCTGGCCAGAGACAGGATCACGCACCCTTGTCACTGGAGATTGATTTGTAGAAGGGGTGCTTATGAGAAATGTAGAAGAAGTGATTGCTGATGGAAAGGCAGTTCTAGGTATTGAATTTGGGTCAACGAGAATCAAGGCAGTGCTTATTGATGAGGATCACAAGCCTATTGCCAGCGGAGATCATGTGTGGGAGAATCGATGGGAAAATGGTTTTTGGACCTACCATGAAGATGAAATCTGGACAGGCCTGCAGGAGGCCTATGCCAATTTAAAAAAAGATGTGGCGGACAAATATGGACTTAAACTGACAAAAGTTGCAGCCCTTGGTTTTAGTGCCATGATGCATGGGTATCTGGCATTTGATAAGAAGGGGGATTTGTTGGTTCCCTTTCGGACTTGGAGAAATGCTAGCACCGGTCAGGCGGCAAAAGACTTAAGTCAGCTCTTAGAATATAATATTCCGGAGCGTTGGAGTATTGCTCACCTATATCAGGCAATCTTAAATGGTGAAGAACATATAAAAGATATAGCTTTTATTACCACCTTGGCAGGTTACGTTCATTGGCGTATGACAGGGGAAAAAGTCCTTGGAATCGGAGATGCGTCTGGTATGTTCCCGATTGATCCAAAGACCAAGCAGTACGATGGGACTATGCTAGCTAAGTTTGAAGATTTGATAGCAAATTATCATTTCTCATGGCATTTGACAGATATTTTACCGGAGATTCGTCTTGCCGGAGAAGCTGCAGGAAGTTTAAGCGAAACAGGGGCAAGGTTACTAGATGTAAGTGGAGACCTAAAGCCGGGAATTCCTCTTGCAGCACCGGAGGGAGATGCGGGAACCGGTATGGTTGCCACCAACAGTGTGAAGCAGCGAACAGGTAATGTGTCTGCCGGAACCTCTGTATTTGCCATGGTTGTGCTAGATAAGGAGCTTAAAAAATATTACCCCCAAATTGATATGGTAACAACACCGGATGGCAGTTTGGTGGCAATGGTTCATGCCAACAACTGTACAAGTGATTTGAATGCATGGGTTTCGCTGTGCGGCGAAGTGTTAGATTCCTTTGGGGTTAAAGTATCTGGCGAAGAATTGTATGGAAGCCTTTATCGCAAGTCCTTGGAAGGAGACGAGGATTGCGGCGGACTTCTTTCCTATGGATTTTTATCTGGAGAAAATATAATGGACTGCCCAGAGGGGCGGCCTATGTTTGTGCGTGCTCCGGAAAGTAAGTTTACTTTGGCGAATTTTATGAGATCCCATCTCTATGCAAGTTTCTCTGCTTTGAAGGTAGGAATGGATTTGCTTTTGCAAGAAGAAAAAATTAGCATTGATGCCATCTATGGGCATGGCGGTATATTTAAGACTAAGGGAGTGGCACAAAATTATTTGGCAGCAGCCTTAAATGCCCCTGTTTCTCTTATGGAGACAGCCGGAGAAGGGGGGCCTTGGGGAATGGCACTTTTGGCGGCTTATTTGGTTCATAGGCAGCCGGAAGAAAGCTTAGAAAATTATCTGGCAAAAAGGGTCTTTGCAGATGCTGTCGGAAGGACAATTGATCCGAATCCGAAAGATGTAGAAGGATTTCAGAGATATGTTCGGCAGTTTAAGGATACCATAGCTGTGGAACAGCTTGCTGCAAAAACTTTAAAAATTTAATTGAGAAAATGAATATGTTTGATGACATATTCCTTTTTGTTTTTTTGAAAAATGGTACAATTCTAGTACTGGAAGCTGCTGGATTTATCGGGGCTATAAAATGGGAAGGAGCATTCTATGCAGGTATCAGATAAATTAACCAAACCATTGACAGAGGCAAAATATCTTAATGCGGACAATGTCAGTAGATACCGCTGTATCATGCGGATTTTTTTTGAGCACTATGAAAAGTTAAAATACTGGTTGTATCAGGAAGAAGTTTACGAAGAAATGATACAGGATCCATTTTTTGCAGACTACAGACCGGAACAGTGCCAGCAAGACCTTGCTATGCTGACAGAATGGAAGAATCTAAATACCATTCAAGATACAAAAAATGTTACAAGCATCGAAGAATTTAAAAATAAAAAGTACCGATACCAAATGACAGAATATAGTGTGGAGATTGAGCGTTTAGTCATTCGGCTGGAGAATTTACTGGTTGAAAATGCGTCCCTAGAACCTACGCTTTTGGAACGTATCAGAAAAAACATAGACTTGTTTTCTGAGATGGCAGAAAAAGACAAGAGTCAGGTATATAGCTGGTGGACAGATTTAAATAATGATTTTGTGCGGCTGAATCAAAACTATCAGGATTACATTCGAGACTTAAATAGTGTGCGGGCGGAAGAAATGATGCACACGAAAGAGTTCTTAGTATTTAAGGATCGGCTTATTGAGTACCTGCGAAGTTTTATTAAGGGACTACAAAAGAATGTAGGGGTGATTGAAGAAAACTTAAGACTACTAGGTGATGAGACAAAAACTCAGGTATTTGAAAAAGTGGTGGCTTATGAATTGTCTATTCCCCGTATGGATGTAGAAGTTACAAAAGAAATGATAGAAGATAAAATACAGGGACGATATGCAAGTATCTATAATTGGTTTGTGGGGGCTGACGGACAGGAAAATGAAGCTGGAAAGCTTTTTGATTCCACCAATGAGATTATACGTAAAATTACAAGATATGCGGCCCAGCTTAGTGAAAAGAATGCCCTAGGAGCAAACAGAAAAGAGGAGTACCGGAAGGTGGCAGAAGTATTTTTGCGATGCAAAAATATAGAAGAGGCGCATAGGTTGTCAGCAATGGTATTTGGTATGGAACGTCCCGGACACCTGGCAGGGGAGATGACCCGTGAAACAGACAGTATGAATGTTGGGGTTTATGAAGAAGGGCCAATAGAAGTTATATTAAAGCCCAGGGTACGTACTTACAGAGAAAAGTCAAAGAGAAGCAGCATCAAAGAGTCGGCGCAGCAGAAGCAGGAAACAAGGCGGAAACTCCTTCAAAAGCAGAAGGAAGAAATGGAAAAACTGAGGACCTTGGAAGTAGATGGAAAGATTAGTTTTGACCGATTACCGGTGCTGGAGCCGAGAATTAGGGAGATTCTTTTAAAATGGCTGTCGGATGCGTCTTACAGATTATGAAGAGATTAAGGATAGGCTGGATACATGTCTTCAATGGCTGGGGGCATATCCGGAAAGACTGCGCATGTGCGTCAGCAAGCAGACCCATGAAGAGGACGAGGCGGAACAGCTGACCTTGAACCTGGAAAATTCCAAAAAGAAAATGGAAGAATATGAACAGAAAAGAACCTATTTTTCAGAATGCTATGACCAGGAACGGAATTTGCACTATGTGGAAATTCCCGAGACCATCCCGGAGGATGCAAGGCATATTCGCAGCTATTTGGAGTCGGATGTAAAGACTGTGGACAAGGACAGCCTAATTCGTGATCTTAACAAAGTGTATTTCGAAAACAGAGGTTTTTTGACAGATTATCATTTGACACAAAATGAATTGTTTACGGAGGTAGAGCATACAGAATTTCCGGCAAAGCGATTGGATATTTCTGCCAGATACCAAGGAGTAAAAATATCATTTTCCAGTCTGCTGACCCATTTGGCGGAGGATATTGAGGAACTTGAAAATTTAATCAAAGATGGAGACAGAGAACTATTTGAAGATATTCTTGCTAATACAGTAAGCCGCAAGATCCGCGGAAAGATTAATGCTTCCAATACCTGGGTGCAAAAAATGAATACCCTTATGAATGGAATGAATACTTCCAGTGGATTAAAGTTAAGTCTTAGATGGAGAAGCAAGACGGCCGAGCAAGAAGATCAGTTGGATACAAAGGAATTGGTGGATCTTCTGAAGAAAGATTATCGTTTGATGAATGAGAAAGAGGCTGCCAGACTTTCTGCTCATTTTCGGTCAAAGGTAGCAGAAGCCAGAAGAAATGCAAGAGACAGCGTTGGAATGGTATCCTTCTACCAGATTATGAAGGATACCCTGGATTACCGTAAATGGTTTGAATTTCAACTATTCTCTCAAAAGAATGGGGAGCGTCAAAAAGAGTTGACCAATAGTGTCTTTGGAACTTTCAGTGGTGGTGAAAAAGCTATGTCTATGTATGTTCCCCTGTTTTCCGCAGTGGTGGCAAAGTATCAGGGCGGCAGACAAGATGCCCCTAGATTGATTTCCTTAGATGAAGCATTTGCAGGAGTGGACAATAAGAATATTCGAGATATGTTCCGTTTGATGACAGAATTTAAGTTTGATTTCATCATTAACTCCCAGGTCCTCTGGGGAGACTGCGATACCTTGGATGCCTTGGCAATTTATCAGCTGATTCGTCCGGAAAATGCAAAATTTGTTACGGTAATGCCCTATCTGTGGAATGGAAATAAGAAGGAACTTTTAGAAGAGGAAGAGGAAGTAGAGCAAAGAGGTATAGAGATTGAGCAGGCGGCAGGAATCTGAAAAAATAAAAAAAGAATGCCTGGCATATTTTAGGCAGAGTCCGGTTTGGAAGAAACTTCTAAAAGGCTTTCAGGAAAAATATAGTTCTTATGGAAGATTTGGCGGTAAGGTTGTTTTAAAAAAATTGAAGACCCAAGACATTGAGGAGCTAGAAGGCTTTTTCGGAAAATCTTTTCACAGTCAAAAAAGTGTGACCGTGTCTGCAGAAAAATTTTGTCAGGCTTTAGAAGCAAGCAAGTTTGGCGGGATTACACCGGAAGAACTCTTGGAGAATTTTTTTCAGGAACCTTTACTGGGAAAACAGGAACAGAAAAAATTAAGAGACCAGGAAAAGCAAGAGATTTGGAATGAGTTTCAGAAGAAATATGAAGCTACGCCGGTAGCGGGCATAATAGAATCCTTAAAGGATCTGGTAAAAGGCCGGGATAATCAAGACCTTCAAGAATGGAAGCGGACCTTATGTTTTGGGGCAGAGATTTATAATCATCTGCCCTATCGACGAAAGGAAAAACTATATTTAGCAGTATTTGCAGCAATGATGACAGGAAATCCTCATGCATTTGACCATGGAACTGCAGAGGGAAATTTCTTATATCAGATTATACAGATGGATTTGAAGGTCAGGGAGGTGGAGATAGAAGTATCGGAAATCTTCCCGGCTTATAAACGCCAGAAAAGTTATCTTATGGCGGGAATTATGCTAGATGATATTTCAAATTATGCCATGCTTTATCAGGTGCAGGCGGTGAAAAAAGACGGAAGTTTACACAAGGGCATGGAGGGATTTGAAAAGGAAGGTCACATTGTACAGGTTCCACTTGGGGTAATTATGGAATGGGAGGCCCTTCTATGTCCACAAAATGAGATCTATATTGTGGAGAATCCTTCGGTTTTTGCAGTGCTTTGTGGAAAAGATGATGCAAAAAACAAAGCCTATATGTGTATGAATGGACAGCCAAGACTAGCAGGTCTTGTGGTATTAGATTTATTAGAAAAATCCGGAACGAGAATCTTTTATGCAGGAGATTTGGATCCGGAAGGCGTGTTGATAGCCCAGAAATTGCGCCAGTACTATAAAGGAGAATTTTGCTATTGGCATATGGGAGTAGAGGATTATGAGAGGTGCCGGTCAGAAGAAATAATATCTCCAAAGCGAATGAAGATATTAGAGCGAATAACTGATGAAGGCTTAAAACCTGTGGCCAAGATGCTGAAAAAATACGGCAGAGCCGGCTACCAGGAAAAATTAATGCTTGAAAAAAGTTGTAAAAAATAAGAAAAGTCAGGATTTTATTTATGAAAATAATACATTGCGCAGACATTCATTTAGGGTCCTCCCTTACTGCAAATTTTGATGCAAAAAAGGCAAAAGAACGGAATGCAGAACTTTTTGAAAGTTTTGCCGGGATGTTTTCCTATGCACAAGCTAATTCCATAAGTGCCATTATTATAGCGGGGGATCTTTTTGATAAGGATCAGGGAATTAAAAATTTAAAAAATCACGTTATAAAATTGATAGAGGGTTATCCGGAGATTTCTGTTTATTATATAAAAGGAAACCACGATGGACAGAGTGGTTTTGAGAGAATCCCACAGAATTTACATCTGTTTGGTGAGTCGGAATGGACATCCTATTTGTTGCCGGCAAGTAAGAAGATAAAAATTACAGGGACAGAGTTAAATAAGAATAACAAAAACTATATTTATGATACCTTAAATCTTCAAAGCCATGATTTTAATATTGTGGTTCTCCATGGGCAGGAATCCAATACCGATGGGAAAAATGACGCGGAAATTATTAATCTGAATTCCTTGAAGGAGAAAAATATTGATTATCTTTCTCTGGGACACATTCACGCT
>CAVAKZ010000071.1:0-7724 GCA_963589425.1 Parabacteroides distasonis
TGCTCTGTCCTGCAGCACTGCTTTCTGCTGCTGTGATAGCCACTGGAATAATCGTTTTGAAAATCCGAATATATCTTCCATAATTTTCTCGAAGGCTATCCTCTGTTGTCTTTGCAAGTTTTGTCCGCATATCTGCAAGTGTCAGCAATACTCCGTCAATCTTCAGATTAGGATTTAGCTGTCTCTGTACCTTACCGATTGTTTTCATGAGCTGTGTCATACCCTTTAATGGAAGATAATGAGCCTGCACCGGAACAATTACACTGTCTGCGGCAGCTAATGCATTGATAGTCAACATTCCCAGACTAGGCATACAATCAATCAGGATATAATCATAATCTTTTTTCAAATCTGTCAGATACAGCTTTAAAGTCTGCTCTCTGCTCATGGCATTTACCAGTGAGATTTCCATGCCCGATAATTCAATGTTGGTCGGAATAATGTCTACTCCCTCTTCATGGTGCAAAATGCCTTCATTATACACAAACGGTTCGTCTTGTAATATCTTCTTCATTTGTGTATCCAACGTAATCGGAAGATTATCTGCGTCAGTCCACCCTAATGCGGTTGTTAAATCTCCCTGCGGATCAGCATCGACCAATAATACTTTTCGCCCCTGATGTGCAAGACCTATTCCCAGATTTAATGTAGTTGTGGTCTTGGCTGTTCCTCCCTTCTGATTTGCAAGGGCAATTACTTTACACTTGGTCATATGGTTTCCTCCTTCCTCGAAAAATTTAATAGCCAATCCGTTTTACAGAACTGGCTATGTATAAAAAATGAGCATGAAAAAAGCCGACTGACTCGTAATTTGA
The DNA here is from genome assembly GCA_963589425.1 of Parabacteroides distasonis. Lineage (GTDB taxonomy): Bacteria > Bacillota > Clostridia > Lachnospirales > Lachnospiraceae > CAKRJP01. Next base: position 816 of record CAVAKZ010000071.1, read on the forward strand.
ATCAATCGGCTATGTAGCCTATAAAATATAAAATTTTTTTATTTTTTTCATTTCTGAAACTCTTGTTTATTAAATAAAAATGGCTATTCAAAGGTCACAAAAAGTCACAAATACCCCCTATCCATTCGCCATTTATCCCTCCTATAAGCACCCCTATATCCACAATATATGGACATTTGAATATAGCTATCCACTAAATATCACCATCTTTGTGACTCTTGCCGACTAGGAAACAAAATATTCCACCGCATTCTCGGGGAAAAATTCTTTAAACTCGCCATATAACTGAGCTGCCAAAGTCTTATTATGGGCAATCACCAAGGTAGGCTTATTCAATTGCTGAATCACATTGGCCATGGTAAAAGTTTTTCCGGAGCCAGTAACACCCAGTAAAGTCTGGCATTGGTTACCTTCCTTAAAGCCTGCCACCAAATCAGCAATAGCCTGAGGCTGGTCTCCGGTTGGTTCATATTCAGAATGTAAGTTAAATATCTCTTGTGATTCTTCCACGAAAATACCTCCTGCTTCCTCCAGAGTTCTCTCAAATGTAGAAGTATTATATCATGGATAATTTAAAATGTACACACAAAACGAACATCCGTTCTATCTTTAATCTTATGCTTACTATTACATAAAAATATCCCCCAGAGTTTCAAACCCCAGGGGACATATACAATCAATTTATTTTTTAGTAATTAGCCGAAAGACTGCTCTGTACGGTTAATAATCTCATCCTGCAAAGGCTTACTTAAGTTACGGAAGAAGTCACTATATCCTGCAACTCGAACAATCAAGTCTCTGTAGTCATCCGGATTCTTCTGGGCCTCGATCAAGGTCTGCTTGTCAATAACATTGAACTGAATGTGATGTCCATCCATAGCAAAGTAGCTGCGAATCAGACTTGACATATTATCAAGTCCCTTCTCTCCTGCCACAACATCCGGTGTAAACTTCTGGTTCAAAAGGGTACCTGCTGTTGCAAGATGATCCATCTTAGAGCAAGACTTAATAACAGCTGTCGGTCCATTGGTATCTGCAGATTTCTCAGGAGAAATACCCTCAGATACCGGGACATTGGCCTTTCTGCCATTGGCTGTTGCACCGATTACCTCACCGAAGTATACGTGACAGGTAGTAGGCAGCATATCAACACCATACTTACCGCCTCTCATAGTCGGACGTCCGGTAATCAAATCATGATAGAGGTTAAATACATCCTGCATAATGTCATCTGCATAATCATCGTCATTACCATATTTTGGAGTTCTGTCATGAACCATACGATAAATTGCATCATAACCTTCAAAGTTGTGATCCATAGCCTCGATCAGCTCTTCCATTGTAAAGTTCTTCTTATCAAAGACATTATACTTAACAGCTGTAATACAGTCTGTAACAGTTCCAATACCAACACCCTGAATGTAGTTGGTGTTGTATCTTGCGCCGCCTGCATTGTAATCTTTTGCATTGCTGATGCAATCGTTGGTTACAACAGATAGACAAGGTGCCGGCATATTCTCAGCATAAAGCTTCTCGATTACGTTGTTACCACGAATCTTAACATCAATGAAATATTTTAACTGCTTTTTAAATGCATCCCACAATTCCTCATAGTTTGCAAAATCCTTTGCATAACCGGTCTGTAAGCCAAGCTGCTTGCCTGAAACAGTATCATATCCATTGTAAAGGGTTAACTGGAATACCTTTGGAATATTTAAGTATCCTGTAAGGATATAGGCCTCACTTCCCCAGGCACCTGTTTCTACACATCCGGAAGATCCGCCACGGCGGGCATCCTCTAAGGATTTACCTGCATTAATAAGCTCCATAGTCTGAGCTTCTGTATTGTAGAATGCCGGCTGTCCCCAACCCTTTCTGGAAATCTCACAAGCTCTCTTCAAGAAACGAGCCGGTGTCTTCTTACTAATAGTTACATTAGAGTTTGGCTGAACCAGTTTCATCTCATCCATACAGTCAAGGATCAAGTAACTTACTTCGTTAACACCATCTCTTCCGTCCGGAGTAACACCACCGGTATTAATATTTGCAAAATCTACATAAGTAGCGCTCTCTTTCAAGGTAATACCTACCTTAACCGGTGCCGGCTGATTGTAGAACTTCACCCACAGACACTCCAAGAGCTCTTTTGCCTTATAGTCATCCAAAATACCAGCATCTACATCAGCTCTGTAATATTTAATCAAATGCTGATCCAAACGTCCCGGGCTAAAAGCATCCCAAGGATTTAACTCGGTAGTTACTGCCAAATGGGTAAACCAGTAAAGCTGGATAGCCTGCCAGTAAGTCTCTGGCGCATGTGCCGGTACAACCTCTAAGTTTGCAGCAATCTGCTCTAACTCAAATTTACGAACAGGATCCGCCTCTTTTGCAGCCATCTCAAGAGCCAGAGCATGATATCTCTCACCTAAAATAATTACAGCGTCGCAGGAAATATCCATAGCCTTTAACTCTTCTAACTTATCGTAAGCTTCCGGATCATTCATGAAGTCCAGCTCATCCATGGTCTTCTTGATCTTTGCCTTGTAGTCTAAATAGCCGGTAGTAAATACCTGCTCACCACCACAGGTATGTCCCGGACCTCTCTGCTCCATGAATTCTGTAAACATACCGGCAGCATAGCAATCATTCCACTCAGGAGTCATAGCATCTAAAAGCTTTACTCTCATATTACGGTTCTCCCAGAATGGAATAATCTCCTCTTTTTGAATCTTCCTATCTTCTTCTGTTGTATGGAAAGCTACCAGATCGCGCTCACTCATAACGATCATATCTTCCTCACTGTGGCAGCAAAGCTCCGGGAAAGTCGGGGAAGCCTGGGGATCTTTACCCTTCTCACCAACAATCAATTCTCCCTCTCCTAAGTAGAGGGTCTTTTTTGAGAAATACTCCTTAAGAACCATAGACCGCATAACAGGAACGGAGTACCTGCCATCATTTTTCTTATAAAAGTCAGTCTCGATTCTAGCTCTCTCCATATCAATGTGGACAGGCGTTGTTACGCTGATCTCCCTTAGCTTTTGAATTCTTTCATTCATTCCTCTTTTTTCTGCCATTGTGTTAACCTCCTATTTTGGTATTTAAATAACCTGCATCTTTAAAAAGTTTCACAAAACCTTCCATCTCTTCCTTGGAAGGTGCATGTAAGTCATTCCCCTGATACTCCATGTCAAGTTTTGGATACTTGCTGCTTCCTGTATTATGATAGGTCAAGAGATTGACCTGGGCAGGAGTGATATTGTGTTCTTTCAGAAACTGAATGGTATCCAACATATTTTTCTCGTTGCCATTGACTTCCTTCACTGTAGGGATTCGAATATAGATTCTTGCTCCCGCCTCTGAAAGCTTCACCAGATTTTCTAAAATCAGCTGGTTGTCAACGCCAATATATTGTTTATGGAGTTCGGGATCCATAACTTTCACATCATATAAGAATGTATCTACATAAGCTAATATCGCCTCAAACTTCTTAAAAGGAACATAGCCACAGGTATCTATGGTTAAGCTGATCTCTTCTTTCTGAAGCTCCTTGGCAATAGCCACTATATAGTCCGAGGACATGGTCATCACTTCTCCGCCGGAAAGAGTTACGCCGCCGCCGGACTGTTCATAGAACATTCGATCCTTCATAATCTCCTTCACCAAGGCCTTCACAGGGTATTCCCTCCCTATAGTCTCCCTGATTCCCTCCGGGCAGTATACTTCACACTTGCCACATAAGCTGCATAAGGACCTGTCCAGTACAGGCTTTCCCTCCACCATGCTAATGGCTTTCTGGGGACAGGCCTTTGCACAGGCACCGCAGCCTAGGCATTTCTCTTTGTCATACTGAAGTTCCTTCTCAAACCGCTGGGTTTCCGGATTGTGGCACCATATACACTTCAAGGGACAGCCCTTAAAGAAAACAGTGGTTCTGATTCCGTCTCCGTCATGAATGGAATACTTTTGGATATTTGTAATCAAATCCATGCTCATTCTCCTCTCGGTAGGATAAGTATTTTTGTACTTTAGTCTACAAATATATTAGCAAAGGGGAGTTAGTTTGTCAAGGCTTTATCAAGCCTTGGTCTCTAACTCCCCTTCGAAATTAAAACATCTTTAATTTTCGCCATTTATGCTATCTTTTTAGATGGTAGCACCAATCGAATCATTTGTAAAGCCTTGAAAAGTATGGAAGGGTACAGACCCTGGTCTTTGTTTTCAAGAATCTTCCTATAAGCACACAAAGGAATTCCCGAAACTTTGAGCCCCGGGAATCCTTTTTTAGGTTGATGAAGTGTGTATATCTAATATTTAACAGCTAATATCTAATAGCTATTGTCTACTATCTATTACGGTTATAGTTAATCAGGCATCCTGCCTTAACAATCTTCTTCTCATCCTCTGTCATATCGGCAATATACAGAGAAATCTCTTTTACAGTATCTCCTATCACGTAAGCCTTAATGTCCTTCATATCTGTGTCAAAGGCTGCACGGATATTTGGAACATAAATGTAATCACCTACTTCAAATTCAGGATCTGCTGTCATCTGGAATGGAATCATACCCCAGTTCATTACATTGGAACGATAACGCTTAGTTGCATATTCCTTTGTAATATTGGCAAGTCCGCCAATTACTCTCTGGCAGCTTGCTGCCTGCTCTCTGGCTGATCCATCTCCCGGTTTTACTGCATAGATCATGCTTCCCACTTCTGTCTCTTCAGGAACTACATTCTCCTGGCCGGCGATTGTGTGGATCTGATCGAAGATCTTCTGAAGCTTGGGCTCTGCCTCTACCAGAGATTTTCCGGCTACTCTGGCTTTCTCAATCTTATCTACAAGCTTTGATTTTCCCACATACTCCGGATCACGACGAGATAAGGTAAACTCTGCCAATCCTAAGGGGTTGGAGCGATAAGAAGATGTCTCTCCTGATGGGATCAGCTCATCGGTTGTTGTTACAGGATCTAAGATCTTTGAGCAAACCTTGAGGAGAATATTATCTGTAAGGGCACTCATTTCCGGCCAATCCTTAATGTTAGGTCCATATACTAATTCCTTGTCAGAATCACCCTTCTCATATCCATAGTATACTCTCTTTGCATAAGAAGTATCATCATAAGTATATTCCGGTACATCTCCCCAGCAATCCAAGCTCTCTGCAGAGGTAAGGATTCCACCGTTTGCTGCTGTAGCTGCGATAGAACGAGCATCCATAAGAGCCACTGCTGACATCTGTCCATTTCCCGGCTTAGAACCTTCACGGTTAGGGAAGTTTCTTGTGGTATGACGGATACTAAGTCCATCATGACATGGAGTATCTCCGGCTCCGAAGCATGGTCCACAGAATGCGGTACGGATAATAGCACCTGCCTCCATAAGATCTGCAATATATCCCTGTTTTGTCAGGTTGATAAATACCGGCTGTGAAGATGGGTATACAGCTAAGGAGAAGGCTCCGTCTCCTGTAGTCTTTCCTCTAAGGGCATTGGCTGCTTCAACTACGTTGGTGTAGTTACCGCCTGCACATCCGGCGATAACTGCCTGCTGTACCTGTAATCCCTTATCTGTAATCTTATCCATCAAATGGAAGGCTGCTCTTCCCTGAGAAATCTCAGCAGCTTCCTTCTCAACACCCTGTAAGATATCCTTTAAGTTGGCATTTAACTCATCAATCTCGTAGGTATTGCTTGGGTGGAATGGCAATGCGATCATTGGCTTGATGGTGCTAAGATCTACATATACAAGTCCGTCATAGTAGGCAATGTCTGCAGGATTTAATTCCTTATAGTCCTCTCCTCTTCCATGAACAGCAAGGAAACTCTTGGTATCCTCATCAGTTCTCCAAATAGAAGAAAGACAGGTAGTCTCTGTGGTCATTACATCCACACCATTTCTGAAATCTGTAGTCATAGTAGAAACACCAGGTCCTACAAATTCCATTACTTTATTCTTAACATATCCATTTTTAAATACAGCTCCGATAATTGCAAGGGCAACATCCTGAGGTCCGATCCATGGATTAGCTTTTCCGTCTAAGTAGATTGCTACAACCTCCGGACGAGCCACATCATAGGTATCGCACAAGAGCTGTTTTACTAACTCTCCACCACCTTCACCGATGGCCATAGTTCCCAAGGCTCCGTAACGAGTATGGGAATCAGATCCTAAGATCATCTTGCCACAGCCGGCAAACTTCTCACGCATAAACTGATGAATAACTGCAATGTGTGGTGGTACATAGATTCCGCCGTACTTCTTTGCAGCGGAAAGTCCAAACATGTGGTCATCTTCATTAATGGTTCCACCTACTGCACATAAGGTGTTGTGACAGTTTGTAAGTACATAAGGAATTGGGAACTTTTCCATTCCTGAAGCTTTGGCTGTCTGAATAACACCTACAAATGTAATATCATGGGATGCCATAGCATCAAATTTAATTTTCAGGTTGTTCATATTTCCAGAGGTATTATGTGCTTCCATAATCCCATAAGCCATGGTACCTTTTACAGCTTCTTCTTTGTTGGCTGCCTTGCCGGTAAGGGCTTCCACCTGGGCTGCGTCAGACTCAGCTACGATTGTAGATCCATTTACCAGATATGCACCGCCGTCATATAATTTCACCATTCTCTTTGTCTCCTTTTCTCTTTTCGTCAATATAGGATGTGGGGGCAAGAAGCCCAAACGGCTCTGAAAGATTCCAGATCACCACAAGATTCTCCCCCATTATAACCTATTTACCTCAGATTGTATACATGTATATTAAAATATTATTTTAATTGTATACGTGTATATCAGTTGTCAAGATCCCCACTGGCAGAATCCCCTGTATGAGACCTTATTTATACTTATTTTTTCTTATTCAGCAAACTCAAAGTCCTTTACTTCTCTTACCACGTCCATGATGG
>CAVAKZ010000072.1:0-5685 GCA_963589425.1 Parabacteroides distasonis
ATATTAGCATAGGCTAACTCATAATGCAAGAACTTTTTTAACAAAAATCCCCTGTCCTATTCCAAAAAGGAACAAAACAGGGGGATTATTATTTTAATGACCTACTTCCTAGGTATTTCTTTTTCTTCATCTGCCTCATATTGAAAGAAATCAAAATCAGCATAGTGTTTGTGAAGCACCCGGTCTGCACAGGTAAGTCCTACAAAGGTGCCCGTAAATTCTCCATATTTACAATATTCATCAGAAAATTTTGTGGTGTCAAAGGTTTTTCCAATCTTTGTATAATTTTCTCCGTCATAGCTCCACTGAAAGTAGGTTTGCCTTCCTTCTATGATCAAGCGGAAATAAATCGGCACATCATCTACTGCTACTCGTGTGTCCAGATATTCTGTCTTCTCTCCATTTTCCAATTGAATAATAGAAATAGCACTTTGTCCTAAAGTTTGGCTATAGTATTTTCTAAGATTGATGTAGTTCATATTGTCATAGTATATAATCAGTCCGGCACTGTGCTGGTATACTTCCGGCACAAACTCCATTTTCGTTGTCACAGTGGCATATACACTGGTAAGTTTCCTAGCCAAAATACTTACCTGATTTAAAGAGGTTCTTGACTCCTGCCCCCTAATTCTCACATATCCCGGGCGAGCCCTTAGGTCTACAAAACTTTGAGGCATAATCCTTGGCGCATAATACCACTGGCCCAAGCTGTCCTGGTCAAAATCATCAAAATCCGGAATCTGGGGCATAGGATATTCAGGTAACTTACTTTCCTCTACATACTCCTTTGCAAGATTACCACCATCATACATCCGAAGCCAGCCGTCTTCTGTCCATTTCATTTTCTGAATAGCAGTCTCCCGGCCTAAGCTGCAGCGAAGCTCAGGGGCAAAGGGTCTAGCGCATAAATGTACCAGGTAAACCTCTCCCAGGCTAGTCTCCACATAACTGCCATGTCCGGATTTTTGAAGAAGGCTGTCCGGATTATAGTACTTTGGTTTTAAATGGTCCGGATCATGGCGTTCATTGGATTCTCCCGGTACGCTGGTTACAATAGGATTTGTAGGGTCTCCTTCATAGGGTCCCCACACATTTTTTGACCTGCCCATGGTAATACAATGGTTATAGCCAGTTCCACCTTCTGCACACATAATATAATAATAACCATTTCTCTTGGTAAGGTGGGGAGCTTCGATACATCCTCTGTCTGTTCCCCCTTTCCAGATTCGTTTTGGATAGCCAATAACCCTCTTTTCTTCCGGGGAATATTCCACCAGGCAAATAACGCCGGGCTTTTCATAGCCTTCTCTGGTCTCCCACTCTAGAGAGACAATCCATTTTCTTCCATCATCATCATGAAGAATCGAAGTGTCAAATCCAGCCGAATGTAAATATACCGGTTGACTCCATGGTCCTTTTAAACTCTTTGCTGTAATAAGGTAGTTATCTACATCAAAATATCTTGCGTTCATGGAATTCATTACTCCATATACAACATAAAAGAGATCCTCCTTCTCACAGTAGGTTAAGCAAGGTGCCCAGATTCCCTTTGCTGAGGGTAGTCTTCTTAAGTCTACAATATCATCTGTTAACACATGACTAAAAAGCTCCCAGTTTTTCATATCCTTAGAGTGATAAATAGGAATTCCCGGCATCCACTCAAAGCTTGATACTGCTATATAATAATCCTCTCCTTTTCTGCAAATACATGGATCTGGATGAAATCCCTTAAAAATCGGATTATGAATCATAGTATTATCCTCCCTTTCCCCTTCTAAACTATTGTCTCGGAAACCATCCAAAGTCGACACAGCGTCCCAGATCCCAGCTGTCCCAACCAGTCCAACCCTTGTCGTTAACTGTATCTGTTAATAATTTATAGCTCCAATAAAAATACCCGCTGCCGGCATTCCAAGCCTCCAACTGAGCCTTTGCCACAGCCTCATAAATTTCTTTTTTCTCTTCTGCTGTAATCTTAGTTTGTACTTCTCCGTCTAAGCCATTTAAAACTGACTGTCCACCCTTGGTGTCCCAGCCACAGGCCAGTGAATTAAAAAGGCACCATTCTCCACAAATTACAGGAAAATATTCCTCCATCTCCTCCACATCTTTTTGGAAATGTTCTTTTATGTATTCTACATAAGCTTCAATAGTCTGTGGGCATCCGGCACTTTCTGCCAGCATAAGATATTGATGGGTGTCCAGCACCACATTTTTATATTTGTCTTCCTGCATAAAATCTTTCCATACCTTCAGCTCAAAGCCATCATGTATTACAATGTATTTATTCTCTGGCAAATATTTACGAATTCTATCATAAGCTTCCAGATAAAACTGGCGTAAAAATTCCATAGTAATGGGACCGGATCCTTCAGCCATTTCAGGATCCACTGCCGGATATCTTTCGGTAACTTTCATAGAGTCCCAAATATTTTCTGTAACAGGTTCGTTTAAGATCTCGATTCCCCATAAGCCTTCTCGCTGGCCATATCTTCTAGCTAAACGTTCCAGGACAGTATGAACAAATTCTACCTCCTCCGGATGTTTGGACCACTTACACACCCCACAGATCCCACCGTTATCAAAGCCATTTTGTCCCAAAGGTGCAGTATGAAGGTCAATCAATATTTTCAGACCATATTTTTCGGCCCAGCAAAAAGCCTTGTCCAATTCTTCTATACAACCAATAAAAGGTTCCCTGTCTCCAAAAACAAAATATGGTACCGGAATTCGAACAGCATCCATTCCCATAGCGCCAATGGCGACGAAATCTCGTTCAGAAATATATTCTGCCCGATGGATTTTTATTCTTGCCTCGTATACTTCTTTTGAGAGCTGTCTTGGAAGATAGTATTCATCTTCTGCCGAAGTTCCTTGGAACAATGCCGGACTCATCCATTTTTCTAGAACCAACCAATTTCCTAAATTAACGCCTTTTACTTTCATTATATGTGTATCCTTATTTTCCTAATCTATTTCTATGGGTTTTCTTTTTGCTCTGTAAATCTGCGATGATCTGAGGGAATTCCTTGTCTAAATGCCAAAATTTCATAATGATCAAGCCACAAATATAGACAATGATCGGAATCCATACAAAACAGATTTCAATAGAGCGAAGAGCTGATACTGTCTGCGTAGCTGCATCTCCTACATAACCTCCAACTTCCAGAATTACTCCAAGGAGAGCAGATCCTACACCATTTCCTATTTTATAGCCAAAACTGCAAGCACTGTTTACCAAGCCTTCCGTTCTATAGCCGGTCTTCCACTCTCCATAGTCAATGGTATCAGAAACCATAGCCCACATGGTAGCTCCACCGCATGCATTGCCAATTCCACGAATCACACTAGAAACTACTATAATTGCCATCGCACCACCGGAATAATTAAGAATCAGCATTCCAACAATATCCAAAACCAGGCCAATAGCAAATACATTTCTTTTACCTAATTTTTTTACCAGCATAGCAATAAAGAACATTGCCACTATCTGTACCACATTGAAAATACCATTAATTGTGGACACTAAATTGCGATCTCCTAAAATATCCTTAGCATAATAAACAGTAGCTCCACCATTTACAGAATACATAAGGAAGAACAGGGCCAGCATTCCTGTCATCATGATCCAATACTTGTTCTTAAATAAAGCCTTCACGCCCTCCACAAATGGCACATCCTTTGCCTGACCATTTTCATCGGACGAAGCTGACTTTACCCGCTCCTTGGTTCCAAAGAAATTTAATAAAAATGCTACAACCGCAACAAGGCCAAACACTGCAAAAGTTTTTGGCCATGCAGATGCATTATTTCCAAAGGCCTCTACCAAAGGAAGGGTAAAGGTATTAATGGTCAAAGTTCCTGCAGTAGCCAATAAATTTCTAAAGATACTAAGGACAGATCTCTCATAAGGATCTTGAGTCATTAAGGCATTTAAAGAAGAATAAGGTACATTGATGGCTGTATAAATCACCGTTGAAGTTAAGTTATAAGTAACAAAAACGTAGACTAGCTTTGCTGTTGCTCCTAAACCTGCCGGCACGGAAAAAAGTAAAATTCCAGAAATTGCAAATGGAATGCACATTCTAAGAATCCATGGTCTTGCCTTTCCATACTTAGATTTGGTACGATCCACAATCACGCCCATAATTATATCACTGATTCCGTCAAACACTCTGGATACCATCATAATGGTACCAACTGCAAGAGCGCTGACTCCCGCATAATCCGTATAATAAAACAATAGAAAGGCTGACATAGCCGTATAAATAATATTGCAGCCAAAATCTCCACATCCATAAGAAAATCTCTCGAATACCTTAGAAAAGGTTAATTTACTCTTTGCTTCCATAGGTTTTCCCCTTTTATTTTGAATAATTTTACATAGGAAATATTCATCGCGCTTTGAACAACCATTGTTTACGCTATTATAATAGCATTCTATAATCTATTGTCATAGGTCATATTCTATGCAAAATATAGGTCGATATTCTCTTTTTATAGCTTTTTCTTATTTAATGATTATGATATGCTGTAATCATTAAATAGATAAAACAAAGGATGGTTTTCAGTTATGGCTATCAATAAGAATAATGCACCGCGATTCGCACCTAAACAACAAGACGATTTTTCATCAGAAGAAGCTAACTTTAGCTATGAAATTATATCCACCTTAGAATCTACCGGTGTACATTTTCGAACCTCCAAAGATTCAGGCAGTTATGTGCCTGCCCATCTTCACAACGCTATTGAAATAATCTATCTATTGGAAGGTAAGCTGACAGTGTCAACTAAAAGCAGCAGTAAGGAGTATCAAGCAGGTGATTGTATTTTAATCAACCCCAATGTGGTCCATGCCACAAAATGCACCGATGCTAACACTGCCATTCTTTTTCAAATTCCACTTTCTTTTTTATCTTTATATATAGAGCAGCCTGAACAGCTGGTATTTCATTTGGATAAGGGTAATCGAGATGCGGTCAAGCAAACCAAAATTCAGGTCTTCAAAGAAACTTTAATGAAAATGAAAATTGTAACAGATGTTCAACCTGATGGCTATATCCTACGTTTTAACAGTCTTCTCTTTGAAATACTCTTTCAACTATTCCACAGTTTTAGCACTCGAGTAGTTCAGAACAATCAAAATCAACGAAGCAAGGATAAGGACCGATTAAATGCAATTTTAACTTATATAAAGGAGAATTATAATCGACACATTAGTATAGAAGAAGTCGCGGGAGTAGCCTACTTGCAATCCGGCTATTTTTGTCGTTTTTTCAAAAAATGTACAGGAATTACTTTTTTAGAATATCAAAATGAATTAAGACTTTCCTACATCTATCAGGATCTTATCTCTACGGATGATTCCGTAAAAAACATATTAGAACGCCACGGTTTTACCAATTATAAATTGTTCCGGAAAATATTTTACGAACATTTTGGCACAACTCCAACAAAACTAAGAAAAAGCAAAAACGACCAAACCCAGAAAAATAAATTAAGAAAATAAGAAAAAATGAACTTGTACAAAGAAACTATGTGAAATATTGGCACAAAAAAAACAGCCACAAGGCTGTTTTCGTGTTTTATATAGGTTTGTACCTTCAAAACTGCATACAAGTCAATCTACATCTTTTCCACTAACCTACTTGGTCATGCCTTCGACCTATTAGTATCAGTCAGCTC
>CAVAKZ010000073.1:0-5664 GCA_963589425.1 Parabacteroides distasonis
GGGAAACAAACGCCACCTTTCAGAGCATTCTCAGCAGTAACCTTCATATCGTTTTTAGCGCCCTTATTAACCAAAGGCTGCATATAATTATTCATACGAGAATTTAATTCAAAATATATCTGAACAAACTCTGGATTCACATTTTCACGAGGCTTGTATACTGCATATAAAGTTGAAACAATTCCCGATTTTCCTTTATTTGTCTTGATTATTCCATACGGATTCGTGCTCAGTGGAGACTTTGTATAAACAACATCTCCTGTATCAACCACTCCATAATTAGCAACAGAAGCTCCTGCAAAAGAACGTCCTTGAAATTCTATTTGATTAACTATTCCATAATCACCTGATACTGATAATACATCTTCCTTCCCATAGTGATTATCTCTATTCTTTGTAGTTGAAACATCGAGATATTCATTCAACTTACGCTGTTCCCAATCTTCAGTAAATCCAGAAAATCTGATTTCTGGAACCGACTGACCATTTTGCGGAAACATCTTTTGAAGCATATATTTCTTCAAAGTTTTCGTCTCTTCGCACTTTCGCTGGTGAAGAGTGATGAGGTTGTCGAGGTTTTCAAAATATTCACCAACCTTAGTTTGTTCCTCGATCTCTGGCAAGCTAATCGGTGTTTCTGATAATTGTGTAATTGTATAATGAGCAATCGTTCCAACATGGGAAATACTACTCAGATAGTTTCTAAATGTTGGTGAGAAAAAATACTCATATAGAAAATATGAATGAAATCTTCCTTGATTTTTTATCCAAAGTAAATCTGCATCTTTTGTATAAAGAGGGTCATTACTAGGCACAATATAAGGATTTCCAACAGAACCACCACCTGTAACAAGTACATCGCCCTCTTCCAATTTTCCTGATGCACTCGATAGCTTTTCATACAATTCTTCTGAGATAAATGCTTTTTCGTTCTGAGTCCCATTTATCGCTGCCATGACATCACTGGATCTAAAAAATGGAACACCCGAATCAGTCCATTCACCTTTATGAACACGTGATGCTGATTTGAGTTCTGTGATATCCCCCAACTTACGCTGTTCCCAATCTTCGGTGTACCCATTAAATCTAATCTTAGGTTTTCCCATCGCCTAGCCCTCCATCTTTCCAATCAATTCATTTAATGATGTCATGATGTTGGCATCCGATGATGTGAGATCCTTCAGAAGATCCACAAAATCACCCTGTACCTTGCTCAGTTCTTCGTCTGTTTTCTTCATATCGGTTAAGAGTGCGCCCAAGTCAACTTCTTCCTCTTTCTCAAAGTTATCAACATATCTTGGAATATTCAGGTTGAAGTCGTTCTTTTCAATATCCTCAAAACTTGCCAGGTAAGCTTCTTTATCCACCGTTTCTCTCTTGGTATAAAGTTCCAGCACTTCATCAATATGAGCATCTGTCATAGCATTCTGCTTCTTGCCCTTTTCAAACTTCTTAGAAGCATCGATAAATAATACATCTCGGCCATCTCTATGCTTTTTCAGCACGATGATGCAGGTCGGAATAGACGTATTATAGAAAAGGTTTGCCGGCAATCCGATGACTGCATAGATGTTACCGGAACGAAGCAGTTTTCCTCTGATCTTTCCTTCCGCAGCTCCACGGAAAAGCACTCCATGAGGAAGGACAATAGCCATTGTTCCATTATTCTTCAGGTGATAGAGTCCATGTAGCAAGAAAGCATAATCAGCCTTGGATTTCGGTGCCAGGACACCATAATCGCTGAAACGTTCATCCTGTAAGAATCCCGCTGCCGCACTCCATTTTGCAGAATAAGGCGGATTCATCAGAACCATGTTAAAGTCTGTCTCTTCGTCTGTCGGCCAGTCTCCATCCAAAGTATCGCCATTGCGAAGTTTCTGGTTCTCAGCCACAATACCATGAAGGAACATATTCATTCTTGCCAGATTGTAGGTAGAAGTGTTCAGCTCCTGTCCATAATATTTAATATAATTAGGCTCTGCCGCATATTTTTTTACATTTAAGAGCAGAGATCCGGAACCCATGCAAGGATCATATACCAGCAAGCCCTTCTTATCTTCCTGACCGGCAATGGCAATCTTTGTCAGGATTTTTGATACAGCCTGTGGTGTATAGAATTCTCCGGCCTTCTTACCGGTCTCCGATGCAAACTGACCAATCAAATATTCATAAGCATTTCCCAGAATCTCTGCATCTGAATTCAGAAGGTCTGCCTTGTCAATTTCTTTGATCAGGTTGGCGATAGTATCGCTCTGCTTCTGATCACCGGCTCCCAAACGATTGGAATAGAGATCAATATCCGTAAACAGATCTGCAAAGATAGGATCACTCTGCTCAATGTCGTTGAATCCCTTCTGCAGCTTTTCTCTGTCGAAGGCATTATTCTTTGCCGCCTCTGCAAAGGCTGTATAGGTGAGATCTGGTTCAATGACATAATGGCATTCATCTTTGATCTGCTCCTTTAATTCCTCTGCACTTTCATCTTCCAGGGCCTCTTTATAAGCTTCCAGAGCCTCTGTCAATTTGCCTGGCTTCTCATCATAGAGAAGGTCATATACCTTGATCAAAAATGAATCTGAAAGGTATTTGTAGAATACGATTCCAAGCAAGTAATCCTTATACTCGTTGGCATCCATCTTAGAACGAAGAATATCCGCTCCGCTCCATAATACGCTAATTAAATCTTTGCTGTTTTCTTGTTCCGCCATCTCTTACTTCTCCTCCACATTTTTTTATAGCCGCCTCATACCGACTTACATTTTCTCTTTTAAGTTCAAAGTGTTTTAAGAGCAAGTTTCGCCTTGGCTGCCAATAATCCATTTTCATGGATCATCGCATCCGGCAACTTGTCTCATTTTCAATCCTGTTTGATTGGTTTGAAGTCACGGACTTCTCACAGTCTTTGCCCTAGGCAAAGGAAGTTAAAATATCATTTGTTTTCGATAGTCCATTTTGCAAAAGATAATCTCTTATCAGAGAATAATTATCTGCCTTTTTTCTTCTTTTAGCCCGACCGTTCGCTTGTTTTGTTCGCTTGCTTTGTTCGCTTGTTCTCTTCCCTCAGAATCCGCCATCCTGATAAGCTCTTGCTATCACATAGGACGGTTCATAGAAGGCACTGCAATTGTAATTATCGATGGTCTCGCAAATCGGATCATTATATACCCGAAGAATTCCATCCACATAATCTTCCTTAGAAGATAAAGTATCCACAATCAGTCGCTGATAGACCGCTCCCATATCCAATTCTGTAGGAATGATCTCTGCAAGTTCCGGGTCCACATCAGTAATATCAAAATCACCTTTTTCCAAAGCATAATCCGTGATCCAGTCACTGGCTACCTTTAGGGGATTTTCACAATGCAGGGCCTGGGCACAGCTCAGTAGATGCCTAAACCCTTCTGCACCAATGGCGTTAACCACATATTTATTATGCTGTTTTAACTGTCTGGCTACCCTTTCTATCATGTAGCAGGTAAAATAGAGATCATCAATGGTAATCTCTTCCTCTGGAAAATAGATATTTTTCATAGGGTTTCACTCCCTTCAAAAGTTAATGTTTTAAGAGCCTCCTGACTGCAAAATACAATCTGATGAGTCGGATAATTAAACTTTACCAACTCCCAGAAAGCCGCTCTGGAAATTCTGCCGGACATAAATCCTTCCACAAAATTCCAAATCTGATCATCTGCCATAGGCCCTTCCACGATATCGTAGCTATGCTCTATACCGCGTCTGCAGGATACAACAAAATCCAGCCATTCTTCAGTCATTTCCGGAAAGATAAGAACCTTCAAGTTCTCATTTATTCTATATTGGTATCGATTAATCACCGTTGCCCCACGCCTGGTCATAGCCCAGCGCTTAGCCTGTTTTTTATAAGAGGTACAATAAAATCCATATCCAAAATCCTTGTAGAATCCATTTTGCAGAATACGAGGGCTGGCTACTTCCACGTTACTACCGTGATATAAAAGCTTTTGTTCCATACTCTGACTCTCCTTATTTTTTATCTATTTCTTCTTTCAATACATCAATCAATTTTTGCCATGTCTCATTGCCCAAATTGTTATCCCTTGCCATACGCAGAGCTACTCTGACTTTGTCGTTTTTCATAATATATTCCGACAAATCCAGAGATACTGTATTTTCTTTTTCTCCGGCTGCCAGATCATACATATCATCTTTTTCTTCTTCGGATAATTCTAAAACCTCAGCTATAGCTTCTAGCTTTTCTTTGTCCGGCGGATACCGGTGTCCTTTTTCAATGTCACTCATATAAGCCGGTGCAATTGACAGCATGGAGGCAAGTCCTCTTAGGGTAATGCTTTTTTCTTTTCGTTTTTTTTCTATAAATTTTCCAAAATTCCCAGTCATAGTTTTCCCTTTTCTGTTTTGTTTCACACACACGTTCGCATTTCTGCTTACATTATAGTTCTCTACAAGAAATTGGTCAATTCTATTTTCGAAAATGACTGCTTAAAATAGCATTCATTCGGTGGTAGAATTAACCGACTTAAAATACTGTATTTCACCCGATTTCAAATACTGTATTTCAAAGAAGGGCACGACCTTCACCGTCGTGCCCTTCTTGCTTAGCTGCATTTTATAAATTTGATATTTCATTTAATTCTTAAAACTTACTTCAAATCACCGTCTGTTGGTCCAGCCACTTGGCAAACAGCTCCTTTTTAATCATAATCCTTCTCCCGCTGTAAAGGTACCACTTAGCTCCTTCATGATTCTCGATGATTTCATACATCTTTTTTGAACCGATATGAAAGTAAGAGGCCGCCTCATCTACTGTTAGCATATATTTGTCATAAAATGCCAGGGTTTTATCTTTCTTGGGTGTTGTTATATTTCTTGCCATAACAGATTCCTTTCTCTTTCAGCTTTCTGTGCAGTAAACTCCTACCTATGTGCTTCTCACTGCCTTTTGCTGTATTTCATTCTTTATTGGTAATCTGTATGTGCTGTGCCCTTATTTTCGTCTTTACTGGTGGCACGTAGGTGGCAAAACTCATTTCATTTCTCGGTATTTTCACGCCTTTTCCCGCATTTTAAGGTTCGGTACTTTTCTGCCGTGGCAGATGAAAAGTACTTTAATCATTTATTTTCACTCTCTTCTCTAATCCTTATATCAGATACTGGAGTACCTTGGGATTCATTCCGGACTTGGCCATGTTAGAACAGTAAGTATGACGGCAGACGTGAGGTGTGATTTTAGGAAGCTGAACACAATAGATGCTATTGTATTTCTCAACTACGTGCTGGAAATATTTTTCCCAGTGCATCGCCACCATCGGTTTTCCGTCCTTATCAAAACAGAGAAAGCCGGAATATCCATCGATCATCGGCTCCACCTTCATCTTAGGTCTTGCAGCCAATATTCTCTGGAAGGATTCATATACATCATCCGTCATCGGAATCACTCTGCGACCGGCGTATGTCTTTGTACTATCAATATAGACCAACGTCCTGGTCTTCTGCAATTCGTTTGTTGCCGAAAAACTCCGACTTCAGAACGTTGATCACTGTCCCGTATTCGGCTCTGGTGGTATTTTTTACTCCGGTCTTCTGTGAAATATATTTTTGGACCAGAGTGAGTACCTTGTATCCATCACCTTCCAGAATGATGTCATCGTCCACATCTCTCTGAAC
>CAVAKZ010000074.1:0-5569 GCA_963589425.1 Parabacteroides distasonis
GGCACCATGATTGTCACCCTAGACAAGCAACTATGGATTAAAAAGTTATCTGCAAATTTTTCTGAAAATTGGCAAATATTTTTATGCAATGATAAGTTTTCATTGAGCTCTAATTCTGATTTGAATGTAAATGATTTAGAAAAATTACAAAAGTTTGCAACTGAAACAAAAAATTTGCAATTAGAAAGACTTTCCTTCAACGAACAAGAATACCTGGCTTTATCCAATCACATTGAACTTTTAAACCTTACTGCTATGGTTATGTCTCCACAGAGTCAACTTAACAAGCAGGTCTCTGCAGTACTGATTCCATGTGTACTATTGATTATTTTATTAATCTGTATTTCCGTAATCTGGTCTCTTGTTATCAGCCACTTGATCACAAGACCCATTTCATTAATGAAAAGCAAAGTAGATTCCATCACAGCCGATGACTACTCAGAAAATATTTACGGATTAGAAACATATACTGAATTCTATGAACTGCAGAAAGCAATTAACAACATGCTAAACCAGATTCACCAATATCACGACAATATTTTAGAACAGAATATTTTATTAAAGGATTCTGAAATTCAAACTCTACAATCTCAGCTAAATCCTCATTTTATATTCAATGTTCTTAGCACACTTTCTTGGAAAGCAGAAATGTCGGGGGATTCAGAAATCGCTGAAACAGTAGTTGCTTTAGGTGAGATTCTACGATTCTCAACCGTTTACAGAACTTCCAATACTCTTCCATTGAAAGAAGAATTAAAATTTATACATTTTTACAATTATTTACAACATCAACGATTTGAAGACAAAATCACAGTTAGAGAAGATATTGATTCAGACCTAGAGCATATTCTTATCCCTTGTTTTTCTATTCAAACCTTAGTGGAGAATGCTTATGTTCACGGTTTGGAACCTAAAGCAAGCTCTGGAAATCTGCTTATCTCTGTTAAAAAATATGACCATATCATAAGAATTACTGTATCAGACGACGGTGTGGGATTCCAAAAAATACCAGACTTTTCATGTTACGGAATCCCTAGTGACTCCTCAAGCACAGAAAAAAACAAGCATCCACACATCGGTTTGATAAACCTTAACCGAAGATTAACTTTAATTTATGGAGAAAAAAGCTCACTACATATTACCAGCATTCCAAACAAGGAAACAATAATATCTTTTGAAATACCTATAGCAAGGAGAGACCATTATGAGTTATAAAGTATTAATTGTTGATGATGAAGCCCCCATTCGCAAGGCACTGTCACAGACAATCAACTGGCCATTGCTAGACTGCAAAATCTACGACACAGCATCCAATGGAAAAGATGCCATAAAAAAATTAGAGCAAGAAAATATAGATCTTGTAATTACTGATGTTCGAATGCCTCTTATCGACGGCATCGAATTGTCTAAATATATTTATGAGCAGCATCCCCATACCCATGTAATCATTCTTTCTGGGTATGCCGAATTCACCTATGCCCAGTCTGCCATTCAATATCATGTATCCAAATATTTATTAAAACCCGTAGCAAAAAATCAATTGATTGAAGCTGTGAAGGATGTTCTAAAAGATAAACTAGCATTAAATAAAACAGATCCAGCTACTAATATTGAAAATAATACTTCTGACAATACCGCGTCATATAGTTTTTTTGTAAAACAGGCATTAACCTATATAGACGCACATTTAACAGAGGATTTATCTTTGGATACTATTGCCAAAAATTCTCATAGCAATGCTTCCTATTTAAGTCGCATGTTCAAAAAAGAAGTAGGAAAATCGCTCATTACATACATTACTGATCAAAGAATTGAAAAAGCAAAAGTCCTTTTACACACAGATATGCGTACCTCTGAAATCTCCGTTGCCGTAGGAATCCAAGATCCGGCATATTTTTCTGTATTATTCAAAAAATACACTGGCATGAGTCCCAAACAATTTCGTGGAAATATGGCTGTTCAACCCTAGAAAATCTTATAAAACAAGAGGAATAAAAGCCATGCTTTTATTCCTCTTACTTTTTCCTAGATTTTAAATATTAGTGACAATAGCAGTTACCAATTCTTTAAATTGCACTGCCACCCGGTCTGCAGTCTCCTGCACTTCCTTATGGTCAAGCTTCACATTATTCATACCTGCTGCAAGGTTGGTGATGCAGGAAATTCCGCAAATTTCCATTCCCATGTGGCGGGCTGCCACTGCCTCGCAGGCTGTGCTCATTCCTACAGCATCTCCGCCCCAGCTTCTGCACATACGGATCTCTGCCGGGCTTTCATAGGCTGGTCCTGTAAACTGTACGTAAACACCTTCCTGGATTGGAATATTTAAGTTTTTCGCCTGAGTCCTTATAATCTCCTGGATACGCTTGCTGTATACCTCGCTCATATCCGGGAAACGAACTCCCAGTTCATCTATATTTGTACCAATCAAGGGACTGGGCACCGCTGATGTAATATGATCGGTAATCATCATAAAATCTCCCGGATGGAAATCAAAATTCACCCCTCCGGCTGCATTGGTAAGCACCAGCTTCTTTGCTCCCATCATGCCCATCAAACGGGTAGGAAGTACCACATCAGTCATTGGATATCCTTCATAATAATGCACTCTTCCCTGCATAATCACTACAGGTACCTTGTCTACATATCCAAACACGAATCTTCCCTTGTGTCCGGCTACTGTTGATGTAGGAAATCCCTCAATATCTGTGTAATCAACAGTTGTCTCGATCTGGATACCATCTGCATAGTCTCCCAATCCAGATCCTAAAATCAAGGCCACCTCCGGCACGAAATCTGTTTTTGCCCGAACACTTGCCAGGCAAGTTTGTAACTTATCATATACTGCACTCATACTTATTTCTCCTTATTCTATATCTAGGCTCGATCAATCTTACTGTCTACAATCTGCCGCAATCCTTCATACTGCTTCCTGTTAATATTGATCTGGTTCCCATATTTACTGATCAAGCCTTCATCTGAAAACTTTTTTACAGCCCTGCTAACACTTTTCAAACAAAGTCCTGTCTCATCAGCCATGCCCATCCGGCTCTCCCTGATATTTAAGCTGCCATTTTGATTGAATTTTTCAAACCATTCCACAAACAAAAATGCCAAACGATCTGCCCCCTGAAGAAAAAGGTAGAGACGGTTTCGTCTCCCCTCCTCCAAGAGGGAATAGCAGGTTAACTTTGCCTCCAGGCGAAAGGCCTCCAGATCGGAAAACAGCCATTTTTCATATTGGCTTCTGGGAAGCTTTATTAGGATGCATTCACTCTCTGTACGCCAGGTGGTCTGGTAGGTTTTTAGGTCCATAAGAACCTCCATGCCTCCCAGGGCAATATTAGATTCCAACTTCATAAAGTCAAAGGCTACCCCAGAGATTCGATAATCCGTGGCCTTTGCCTTCCCTTTTCCCACAAAGATAATGGTATCCGCCGGGGCCTTTTCTCTAATAAAGGTAGTCCCCGCCGAAACCTGCTCCACCACTAAAGCATCTAAAAGCCAAAGTGGCGCTGTACGAAAATACTCCTCTAACTGGTCTTGTCTTTCCTTATCCACCAGCTTCATAAAGGGAAGCATTTCATGCAAATATCTATGTTCTTCCATAAATACCCCTTAATTTCTCTCTTACTTTATTCATCTGATCGGACAAAAACTGAATCACCGGTCCAGCACTAAGGGCTGTAATGATGGTGATAACTCCCAGTTTTCCTCCTAACAAGGTCCCGATTAGGATACAGCTGATATCAAAGCCGATCTTTACATAGCGATACTCTTTTTTTAATCGGTCTCTCAAAACCATAACTACCCCGGTAAAGGGATCCAGTCCAATATCTGCCGTAATATACATAGCCACACCGGTATATAACAAAAGGCATCCAATAACTGCACCTAATACCTGGATGGGAAATGTCTGCACCTGAAAAATCAGATGATATAACTTTCCTCCCAGACTTACGATAAATCCATATGGAATGATATATACAAAGGTTCCAATATTGATATAATGTCTTCCGGTAAAGAATACCAGCACCATCAAAGCAATATTCACAAGATTAGAAGCCAATCCCAGCTCTTCTGAGGTTAGTCCCAAAAAGCTTCGAATGCCATCGTACATAATGCCTACCGGGTCGTTTCCAAGGGCTGCCGCCGCATTAAAGGCAACCCCCACTCCTACCAAAACTATCCCTACAAAGGCTAAAATAATTGCAGGAATATTTACATTTATTTTTTTCTTCACCTTCTGATCTCCTATTTAAGCTCACTTAAAATAGAGTGACCAATGGTTCTCTCAGGCATGTCCACTCCAAAGTTTTCTGCAATAGAGGCTCCAATCACCGCAAAAGTGTCTTCTCCGGGGATTTCCCCTCCTTCTTTCATCTGTAAAGAGTAGGCAATAAATGGAACATATTCCCTGGTATGGTCTGTTCCTGTATAGGTAGGATCATTTCCGTGGTCTGCTGTAAGAATCAATAGATCATCCTCTCTTAATTTATCAAGCAACACTCCCAGATTCTTGTCAAAGGCTTCTATTTCCTTTCCATATCCGATGGGGTCTCTTCTGTGTCCCCACTGGGCATCAAAGTCTACCAGATTGGTAAAGCAAAGTCCGTGAAAGTCCTGGTCTGCAATCTCTATGGTCTGCTCCATTCCGTGGACAGAACTTTTGGATTTGTTGGAAGCGGTAATTCCCTCGCCACAGAAAATATCATTAATCTTTCCGACGCTTATCACATCATAGCCTGCATCCTTTAAGGCATTTAAGGCTGTTTTTTCTGTAGGTTTCAGGGCATAGTCATGGCGGTTGCTGGTACGCTTAAACTCTCCCTTTCTTTTCCCAATATAGGGCCTTGCAATAACCCGGCCCACTCTCCACTCATCTTTCATGGTGATTTCTCTTGCAATCTCGCAGCAGCGATAGAGATTATCCAAATCAAAGGTCTCCTCATTTCCGCAGATCTGCAAAACAGAATCTGCAGAAGTATAAACGATCATAGCACCTGTGGCAATTTCTTCTTCCCCTAGTTCTTCGATGATCTGGGTACCGCTGGCACTTTTGTTTCCAATAACTCTTTTGCCACAGCGCTCTTCTAATTCTTTAATTAACTCCGGCGGAAAGCCATGGTCGGTAAAGGTAATAAAAGGCTTCTCGGTTTTGATTCCCATCATCTCCCAGTGACCGGTCATAGTATCTTTTCCGTTGCTGGCCTCTCTTAGCTTGGTATAGCGTCCCAAAGGTTTTTCTAGGCCTTCCATATCCCCACCGGTGTGGAGGTTAAGCATTCCAAGTTTTTTTAGATTTGGAATATCCAAGCTTCCCACTGTGTCCAGGATATGTCCGAAAGTATCTGCGCCTTTATCCCCAAATTTTTCTGCATCCGGGGAAGCGCCAACACCCAGAGAATCCAAGACAATAACAAAAATTCTGTTGTAGTTTTTCATATTCGTCTACCTCTTCTCTTTTTTATTTTGCTGTTAACTTCCGGTACAGCCTTTCCTTCACAGCATCATCTGCAAAGGCCGCATCTACTGCATTCTTCATTAGAAGCAGGACCTCCTCATCCCG
>CAVAKZ010000075.1:0-5027 GCA_963589425.1 Parabacteroides distasonis
TCGAGAAAATTGAGATATACGAGGAAGAACAGCCCAATGGTCAGTGGCTGAAATCTATAGAATTCAAGCTTCCAATCATTTCACAGGATATGAAAATTAGTTTGGACAATGATTCACAAACTGAGTGCGTGACATTGCTCCAAAGGAAAAATACCTGAAACTCCTTGAGTTTAGGCACTTTGAGCGACATATCCTGTTTTCTCAAAGTGACCGAAAAGACAAGAAAAAGGCAATTTCCAGTGGTGTAAACGTGCAAGTGGTTGTGAGGGTGTAGTTCGGAAACACAAAAATCTGTTGTTCATATTTCATCAAAAATAACTAACAGTTCAATAAAGTAACAAAGTGGTCTGAGCCGCTTATTTTCAAGTAATTTTGGAAATAAGCGGCTCTTTTTGCACGTAGTAACGAGGAAAATGCGAGAAAAGCACATTTCTTGCTTGCAAGGAAATGTGTCTTTTGCGAAGCATTTGAGGAGCACCGCGACAGCGACAGAACTTGTTCTGGAGCTCTCGTTACGGAGTTTAATCGGAGGTAATTGATTATATGAAGAAACAAGAATTGTATTCTTTTCCACAACAAAACGATGGTGCTGTGGTGGAAACAGATATCAGAATGATTCCTTTATCGGAATTGCACGATTTTAATGGGCATCCCTTTAAGGTAGAAAACGATATGGCACTTTTTGAATTAATGCAGAGCATTGAGAAAGAAGGTGTGATTGTTCCGGCACTGGCAAGACCGAAGGTTGGTGGCGGTTATGAACTGATTGCGGGTCATAGAAGAAAGGCTGCCTGCAAATGGGCGGGACTTGATTGTATGCCTGTGGTAGTTCGTGATTTGGATGATAATCAGGCGGTGATTGCTATGGTTGATAGCAATTTACAGCGAGAACACCTGAAACCCAGCGAAAAAGCATTTGCTTATCATCAGCATGGATACTGGGGATACCAGTACCTTTGTGCCAGCCATCGCAATGACGGAGGCTACAATACCATCAATCTTGACCGGAAATTGCCCTTGTAATCCATCAGCATGTTGTAGATCTGGGCAGCAGCTACGCAGTCACCACCGGGTGAATTGATCCAGACGGTAATGTCACCGGCACCACTATTAAGCTCTTCTTTGAAAAGCTGTGGCGTAATATCATCATCAAACCAGCTTTCCTCGGCGATTGTACCGTTTAGAAAGAGCGTCCTCGCTTGCGTCTGCTCTTTCGTCTCCGGACTCGCCGTCGTCTGGTTCATCCATTTCCAAAACTTCTTCATCGGAATTTTCCTCCTTTCCGTCAGCAGTAGAAGTTGCTGCAAATATTCCCGCATCCTCCAGCTTTGTCATATTTCCGTTGATGAGATATAGATCACCACCAAGCTCTGGTGGAATGCGGTCCAGGTTTTCAAGCTCTCGAATATCATTGGTAGACATCCAGCCATTTTGCCGGGCAGTGGCATAACCATTCATGCGACTTTGATAGTCGCCGCGAAGCAGGCCGTCCACGTTGAACTTGATAAAATAAGCAGCCATCTCAGAATCAGATAGAAGGGCTCGTCCCAGGGAATATTCCCAGCGAACGATCCAGGGCTTTTTCATTGCTGCCGGAATCTTGGTATTGATAAAGGTGCACGGGCAGGCTTGCGATAGATTCCGATAGAATTCTCACACAGGCATACAATGCGGTCATTTGCATAGCAGAACGCTCATTGACGGACCGACCGGAGGTGGTGCCACCAAAGAAAAAGCGATAGCCGGAGCCATTCAGGCTGTTTTGCGGCTTATCGCGAGATTTAAATATTCCAGTTAAAATTCCCATTGAGATCTCCTTTCTGTAAAGGTGGTATGAAAAAAGCACCCCCGAAGAGATGCTTTAGCTTAATAATTTTATGGCTCCCTTAAAAATGTCGTGTTAATAAGGAAAAGGACGATACATTAAGTAGATTACTTTAATCTGTAATAACAGGTATTTTTACCTTTGCCTTCTTTTTTGATTTCACCAAGTGCAATCAAATCTCTAAATGCTTTTTCTATCGTGCTATCCTTAAGCGTAGGACATAATTCTCTAATGTCCTGTTTATTGAAACGACCGATTTTGTTCATGCTTGCCCGTCTGACCATTTCAAGAGCGGGAAGTTTGGTCTCGACGAGGGAAAAGCGATCTTCAAAATCTTTGTAGGCGGCAAGAATGGTTCCAAGCAAATATTTAATAAAAGGGACTACATCCTCGGTCCCCTCATGCCAGCCATGTTGTGCCTGAGAAAGTGCATTGTAATAAAGATATTTATTCTTAGCAATTTTTGCTTCTAGGGAAATATACTTTCCAACATAAAATCCATTTCTATACAGAAGTAATGTAGTGAGCAGACGGCTCATCCTACCATTACCATCATTGAATGGATGGATACATAAAAAATCATGGATGAATACAGGAATAGCAATGAGTGGTTCTACTTCCATATTTCCAATCACACGATTATATTCTTCGCAGATCTTATCCAAGGCTTCCGGTGTTTCGAACGGAGCAAGAGGAGTAAATAATGTTTCTACATGTCCATCCGGATAGGTTGCACTTATATAATTTTGTACACTTTTCGTTCTGCCACCCATAGGATTATTCATATGGCTATATAAAATCTTGTGAAGCTGCAAAATATAGTTCCTAGAAATAGGGATAGCATCAAAACTTTCGTGAATAATATTAAGTACGTCACGATAGCCAGCAATCTCTTGTTCGTCACGATTTTTTGGTGTTGTCTTTTCCTCTACAAGCTGTTTGATTCGAGTGCTTGTAGTGATAATGCCTTCAATGGCATTAGATGCCTCGGTACTTTGTATCTTAGCTATTTCTACAAGTTTCTCTAGTTCCTGTGGCCTTTGTTTAAGGTACAGCTCTTGCTTTCCTGCTTCTTTATATATAGCAGCGATCAATCCGAGAATGTCAGAATCCCATTTTCGATTTCTGATTTCAGAATAATTAAAATTTCTCATTCTCTTACCTCACTTTCATTCCCTTAAAATATAACTCAAAATAATGGAAAAGGCAATATATTAAGAGGAAATTCCCTTAATATTATCTCTGATTAAAGGGAAAATATACATAGACCAGATAAATAAAAAGCCTCTGTCATCATATACAGAAGCACCGGTGTCATTGTCACAGCGGATGGCTCGATCCAGACCCATGATAGTAGCAATGGCACCATCAATTTTTTCCGTGGATTTTTCTTTGTTGACCTTAATGTTCCCGGCAGGATCGGTACGGATATAAATGTTATCCATTATCCAGCGCAACACCGGATGGCCGCCGTGGGCAAGGCGTTCTTCCAGGGTAGGCTTCATCAGCTCTTTGGTCGGCGGGCTCATGTCTTTGAAGCCCTGGCCAAAGGGAACGACCGTAAAGCCCATGCCTTCCAGGTTTTGTACCATCTGTACAGCACCCCATCGGTCAAAGGCAATCTCGCGGATACGATATTTTTCACCAAGCTGCTCGATGAATTTCTCGATATAGCCGTAGTGAACAACATTTCCTTCTGTGGTTTGCAGGAAGCCTTGTCTCTCCCAGACATCATAGGGCACATGATCCCGGCGGACACGCAGATATAGGAATCAGCACATATGTCATCAATGATGGGTAACTTAACAACTTCCTGTCTTTTAACAGCTGGATGATAGTTTAAAGAATCAGGTATTTCATAACAATGACTGGTTACCTGTTTAATCCAGCCATAGAATGTACCCGGAGCAATGTTATTATCATGACACCAGGCAGGGATAGAAAGACCACTTTTATAACAGTCTTTAATGAATTCAAAACGCTGTTCAAGCGAATAAGGTGATAAACCCATATTCAACCTCCATAATTATTTAATTGATGAACTAATTATGAATGTTTTTGAGATGGAAATAAATCCTCTTTTATAGCATGTCTGGTTTTTACAATTCTTAAATCCATGTCAGATACCTCTTAAACAACGAAAATCAAATAGAGTTGTTTATTCAACCTTTTAGATATATTGTCGCTTGAATTACGCAACCATAGTTGTATAATTCATTATAGTTGTTAAATAGAATATGCCAAATTTAAGGAGGTGTATATGAATAAAAAGGTGGCAAATTTTATACTGGCAGCCATAGTAGGAACTCTAACTGTGCTTGTCCTCACAATTGCCATATATGCGAGTTTTTTTTCATGATTTTTTAGGGAAATTTCTTGAACTTTCTCCAGAAACTATAGCGTTAGTTTCCAGAAATCCGGTAAATATCGGAACTATGCTAATGGCAAATATTGCTCATGGAATTTTAATTGCCACGGTTATTTTGTGGGGGAAGTTTTTTAACGCCCATGCAGGGAGCAAAAGCGGCTTCGGTAATAGCATTTCTTACGGAAATTTACTTCTGCTTCTCACAATATTCAATCATGAAAACCATGTCTATTCAATCAGCAATTATTGATACAATTATGTGGACAGTTGTCAATTTTGTAGTGGGTGATGTTGTGGCAAAAATTCTAAGCATGAGAAATGAATACGATTTGTAGAAAGGAATATGCGGTATGACAAACGAAGTATTGAATACGATCAAAAAACGTAGAAGTATCCGGGTATATAAGCGGGATCCGGTGGCTGAAGAAGCATTGAATGCAGTTCTGGAGGCGGGAACATTTGCACCTACAGGAGGGGGAAAGCAATCTCCTGTAATTATTGCAATAACATCACCGGAATATAGGAAAAAGATACAGGAATTAAATGCAGAAATTATGGGGCAGATAATGATCCATATTATGGTGCACCTGTTGTTGTATTGGTTTTGGCTGATGGAAATGCAAGTACATTTGTTGAAGATGGAAGTTGTGTCTTGGAAAATATGATGCTTGCAGCTACTTCACTCGGACTTGGAACGGTCTGGGTACATAGAGAGAAAGAAATTTTTGATAGTGACGAGGGCAAGGCACTTCTTAAGGAATGGGGATTATCTGAATCTCTAAGAGGCGTAGGAGCTATTGCGTTAGGATATCCGCAAAATCCGGATATTGAAGC
>CAVAKZ010000076.1:0-4859 GCA_963589425.1 Parabacteroides distasonis
TAGTAGAGGTTCGAGTCCTCTATCCGTAGTTCCTTGGCAGGGGCGCCGGATGCTTCTTATAAGCATCCGGATTCTTTTTGCCAGACGGTAGTTCTCGAAGCAAGTTTTTGGTGATATCGGAGTGTGGCTCAGTTTGGTAGAGCGCTACGTTCGGGACGTAGAGGTCGCAAGTTCAAATCTTGTCACTCCGATTACATGATAAAAAAAGGAATCGCAGATTCATCTGCGGTTCCTTTTTTGTTTTGTGAGTCTTTTGGGGGAATTTATATTGCAGCAGTCTGGGAGGTGGAGTAATAGGAATGTCAAAGGATAAACAATCGTAGACAATGCATAATTGAATAAATTATAATAAATGAAAATACGTTTTCACAAGAAAGGAAGAGTAGCATATGAGTAAGCTTACAGAGATCAGATGGCATGGTCGCGGCGGACAGGGTGCAAAGACTGCAGCTCTTTTGCTGGCGGATGTAGCATTCCAGACCGGCAAGTATGTTCAGGGATTCCCGGAATACGGCCCGGAACGTATGGGGGCGCCTATTACAGCCTATAACCGTATCAGTGACAAACAGATCCGTGTTCATTCTAATATTTATGATCCGGAGTATGTAGTGGTAGTTGACGAATCCCTCCTGGATACTGTGGATGTAACTGCAGGATTAAGAGAAGATGGAGCAATCCTTGTAAACACAGAAAAGACCAAAGAGGAGATCCTTCCCCACCTAAAGGGATACAAAGGAAAAGTATATACTATTGATGCCAAGAAGGTGTCCTTGGCAACCCTAGGAAAGTATTTCCCCAATACCCCTCTTCTCGCGGCAATTGTAAAAGTAGCAAATATCATGGATCAGGATCGTTTCCTGAAAGAGATGAGAGCTTCCTTTGAACATAAGTTTGCTACCAAGCCAGAGGTTATTGATGGTAACATGAAGGCTCTTGAGATGGCATTTGAGGAGGTGCACTAATGGCAACAGATATCAGCAAATTAGGTTTGAAAGCAAAATGGCAGGACCTGACAGAAGGTATGACTATTGCCGGATCAGGTACGTCTGTAGAATTTATGACCGGTGAGTGGAGCAGTGTAAAGCCGGAATTTATTGAAGAAAAATGTAAACAGTGCTTGCTGTGCGTACCGGTCTGTCCCGACAGCTGTATTCCTGTGAAGGATGGAAAACGTGGCGCCTTTGACCACGACCATTGCAAGGGATGCGGCATTTGCGTAAAGGCCTGTCCCTTTGGGGCGATTACTATGGAAGGAGTGAACTAATATGGCAAAAAGAGATCGTTTATCAGGTAACGAGGCGGTGGCAATTGCTCTTCGCCAGATTAATCCGGATGTATTTCCGGCATTTCCTATTACTCCTTCCACAGAGATTCCTCAGTATTTTGCAAATTTTGTTGCAAACGGACAGGTAGATACAGAGTTTATTACTGTGGAAAGTGAGCACAGTTCCATGAGTGCCACCATCGGTGCTTCAGCAGCAGGAGCAAGAGCCTTGACCGCTACTTCTTCCTGTGGATTGGCATTTATGTGGGAAGAACTTTATATTGCGGCATCTAACCGCTTGCCCTTAGCCCTTGCTTTGGTAAACCGTGCCCTGTCAGGCCCGATTAATATTAATGGTGACCATTCCGATGGTATGGGAGCCAGAGATGCGGGATGGATTCAGATTTATGCAGAAAATAATCAGGAAGCCTATGACAATATGGTACAGGCCTTCCGCATTTCCGAGCATAAGGATGTGCATCTTCCCATTATGATCTGCCAGGATGGATTTATCACCAGCCACGCGGTAGAGAATATTGAACTCTTAGATGATGCGGAAGTTAAGAATTTTGTGGGAGAATATGAACCGGAAAATTATCTTCTGAATCCTGAATGCCCAATGGCTGTCGGACCTTATTCTGTGACAGATTTCTATATGGAGGCAAAGAGAAATCAGGCAGAGGCTATGAAGCATGTAGATGCAGTCGTTCTTGATGTGGCCAAAGACTTTGCCAAGCTTTCGGGAAGAGAATATGGCTTATTTGAAAGCTATCGCTTGGAGGATGCCGATAGAGCAATCGTTATGATTGGATCTGCAGCAGGAACTGCCAAGGATGCCATTGATCAATTAAGAGACCAGGGAGAGAAGGTTGGTCTTCTTAAGATCAGACTATATCGTCCCTTCCCGGGAGAGGCTATTGCAGAGGCCCTTAAAAATGTAAAGGCAGTGGCAGTTATGGACCGGGCAGAAGGCTACTCTAATCAGGGAGGCCCTCTTGGGGCAGATGTAATGTCCGCTCTCTTCCGGGCAAGAAGTCAGGCACTGGCTGTAAACTACATCTATGGTTTGGGAGGACGTGATGTCCGGGTAGAGCACATTGAAGAAGTTTTTGCAGCTCTTCAGACCGTTATTGACAATGATGATGCCGGCGAGACTTATCGCTACTTGGGAATCAGAGAGTAAGGAGGGAGAAGACATGGCTTATAATTTTAAAGAAACAATGAATAAACCGGAACGTCTTGCTCCGGGACATAGAATGTGTGCAGGATGTGGCGCACCTATCGCAGTTCGAAATGTACTTCGCGGCCTGCATGAAGGGGACAAGGCTGTAATTGGAAATGCAACAGGATGTTTGGAGGTATCTACCTTTACTTATCCTTATGTATCGTGGACAGACAGCTATATCCACAATGCATTTGAAAATGCAGGATCTACCTTAAGTGGTGTGGAAGGGGCATACAAGGCTCTTAGAAGAAAGGGAAAATTAGACGAGACCTTTAAGTTCATTACCTTTGGTGGTGACGGCGGTACTTACGATATTGGATTCCAATCCCTTTCCGGAGCTATGGAGCGTAATCATGATATGGTTTATGTTTGTTATGATAACGGGGCCTATATGAATACAGGAATCCAGCGCTCTTCTGCAACTCCAATGTTTGCAGATACTACCACCACACCGGTGGGAAGTGTAAGTAATGGTAAGCCCCAGAATCGTAAGGATCTGGCATCCATTATTGCAGAGCACGACGTTCCTTATGTGGCACAGACTACTTTTGTACAGAATTTTAGAGACCTTCATATTAAATCGGAAAAGGCAATTTATACACCGGGAGCTGCATTTTTAAATATTATGGCTCCTTGCCCGCGTGGATGGAGATATAATACTCCTGAGATTATGGAAATGTGCAGATTGGCAGTGGAAACCTGCTACTGGCCCTTGTTTGAGGTGGAGGAAGGCAAGTGGAAATTAAACTACGAGCCAAAGAAAAAGCTTCCTATTGAGGATTTCTTGAAGCCTCAGGGAAGATTCAAACACCTCTTTAAGCCTGGAAATGAATATCTCATTGAAGCCTTCCAGAAGGAAGTTGACAGAAGATGGGAAAATCTCCTTTACAGATGTAATAGATAAAAATATAATAATTAGTGTAAAGATTGCGCTAAGTTATGAGCCAATGTGGATATCTTCACATTGGCTCTTTTGCGGTAATGGGGAATGGGAAAATGGAAATGAAACAAAAAGTAAAACAGGCATTTGCTTATATCATAAAAGGGGCTAAGACCCTCTATGGGTCCTTGTTTAAGTGGATTATCCTTTCGGTGGTAATCGGAATCGGAATTGGGTCTCTAGCCAGTATCTTTGCAAAAGGGATTGTATATGCTACAGAATTTCGAGAGCTGCATAGGTGGCTGATCTTTGGCCTTCCCCTGGCGGGCCTTGTGATCGTATGGATTTATCAAAGAACCGGACAGGGAGATAATACCGGTACAGACCAGGTCCTTAGCACCATTCGGGAGACAGAGGGGGTTATGCCTGGGCGGATTGCTCCCTTGATTTTAGTGTCTACTGTTTTGACTCATTTGTTTGGTGGATCCTCCGGACGTGAGGGAGCGGCCTTACAATTTGGTGCCAGCTTAGGAAACTGGCTTGCGAGGGTCTTGCGCCTAAATAATAGCGACCGGCATATTATGATGTTGGCAGGTATGAGCGCTGCCTTCTCGGCTCTTTTTGGCACTCCTATGGCAGCGGCTATTTTCCCTATGGAGGTAGTTAGCGTAGGGGTTATGTACTACGGGGCTCTGGTTCCCTGTATGTTTTCTTCTTTTATTGCAGAACAGATGTCGGTAATATGGGGGGTAAGAACTTTTGCAGTCCCCTACCCGGTTACAGAGATGCCAAATTTCTATGGGATTTCTGCCATTAAAATCGTCTTGCTAGCCATGGCATTTTCTTTTGTAGGAGCCGGTTTTTGTGCGGCCATGCACCGCAGCAGTAAGCTATATAAAAAATATTTTCCTAATCCATATCTTCGGGTAGCAGTGGGAGGTGTCGCAGTAATATTACTGTGGCTTCTGGTGAGAACCGATGACTATATTGGCCTGGGTGGAGATGTGATTGCAAGATCCTTTGATGGTCCGGAGAAAATCTGGGTCTTTGCTTTTAAGATTATCTTTACCTGCCTTACCTTGTGCGCCGGATTTAAAGGTGGAGAAATTGTGCCATCCCTATTTATTGGGGCAACCTTAGGCTCGGCTCTTTCCGGACTTGTGAGGCTTCCTGTGGAACTTTGTGCAGCCTGCGGAATGGCCGGAGTTTTTTGCTCCGTTACCAACAGCCCTATTACAGCTATGCTCATTGCCTTTGAATTGTTTAAATTTGATGGTATGCCCTATTATTGTGTTGTGGTGGCTTGCTGCTATCTGCTGTCAGGATATTTTAGTCTCTACCATGAGCAGAAGATTATGTATTCCAAAACCGAGAATAAGTACCGTGCCGGTAAGTAAGAAAATCCTAGAGAGAATACTGAAAAGGACTAAAAAGAATAGGAAATGGTCTGGATATATTTCTGACAAAACCATGAGTAAATCAGAGCTTAT
>CAVAKZ010000077.1:0-4765 GCA_963589425.1 Parabacteroides distasonis
GTTGGTTTTGTATTGGTGCATTCTGCTGTAGCTGTATATTATTTTCCTGTTTCTGTTGGTTGAGCATTGCATTTTTACACATTTGCTAGTCTCTCCTTTATGCTATGATCGTCATATTAATTAACACGTTTCCTGTTTTCGTTCAAAATCCATATCTATTTCCAGCCTTTTTGTCTATTATTTTATACGATAATTGTACTGTACCGTATACAAGTCAGTCAATAAAACGAAAAAATTAAAGAAAACAAATATAAAAAAGGATGTGAAATTCTATTTAAGAATCTCTCATCCTTTTTTGATACAATTCGAATAACATTTAGCATTGCTTATTCTATAAATTTTAGAAATTCACTCTTCCCTGCAGCCAGATATTTCCTTTAAATCTACGTCCCACTTCCGGTTCCCCCATTACAGAATCTACCGGAACGCACACATCAAATTGCAGTTCATTTACTTCCAACCACATTAAATATATTTTTTTGTTGGATAGTTCATTTTCAATAATTTGTAAATCAACAATTTCTCCTAGGATAGAATACCTGTCGCACTCTATTCCGTATGGCATCAAAGACGTATCTACTATGGTAAATAAATCCTCATTTACAATCCTTTTTGCCACCTTTGAGTAGGTGTCAAAATCCTCTAATGTCAGACTTTCTAAGGCCACCTGGTCTCCTGTCTTTGCTGCACTTTGGAGCATCATACGATTTCTAGATTCCTCCATCTGTCGTTTTGTCTGCTCCTCATTTTTGCTGATAGGAAGTAGGATTGTTCCCTCATTTGCCAATCCTGATAGGGTTACTGAGCGGAATTTCACAGAGGATTCTGAAAGTTGTCTCTCTTTCATATATTCCAGGGTATTTTGCAAAGTAAAAATCAAGCTGATTCCTACTTTTGAATCCTCGCAAACTCCTACATAAGCCTCTCTGTCAATACGCCGTTGAATAAATACATCTGCATAGCTGGTGACTCCTCTGCCTAGGAGATAGGGCATATAATAAACTCTTTCGAATCTCTCTGATTCATCCATATCTCCGTAGGCTAAAAGTCCTATATTTTCCCCGAATTCCTTTCGATACATTCCAAAGTCCATATCCTGAGTAACTTTGATCAGTTTATGTTCCGAAAAGGATATTTCCATCCATTGCAGAATATTGTTGATTATTCTCTTATCCGGTAAATCTCCAAATCCTATGGCCTTTAGATATTGATGCATCTTATTTTCCTTTATCTTTTTCTTTGTCTCTTACTGTTTATTACTTATTCTTTGGTACAAGAGCCTCTTTACCACCCATGTATGGTCTCAACACTTCAGGGATTCTTACACTTCCATCTGCCTGAAGATTATTCTCTAAAAATGCGATCAGCATTCTCGGTGGTGCTACTACTGTATTATTCAAAGTATGGGCAAAGTATTTTCCATCCTGTCCTTTTACACGGATACCAAGTCTTCTTGCCTGTGCATCTCCAAGATTTGAACAGCTTCCTACCTCAAAGTATTTTTTCTGTCTTGGTGACCATGCTTCTACATCACAAGATTTTACTTTCAAATCTGCCAAATCTCCGGAGCAGCACTCTAAGGTACGAACTGGGATATCCAAAGAACGGAATAAATCTACTGTATTTTTCCACAGTACGTCATACCATTTTTTGCTTTCTTCCGGCTTACATACTACGATCATTTCCTGCTTCTCAAACTGATGGATACGATAAACTCCACGCTCTTCAATACCGTGAGCACCTTTCTCCTTACGGAAGCATGGAGAATAACTTGTCAGTGTCTGCGGAAGCTGATCTTCTGTCAGCATGGTGTCGATAAATTTACCAATCATTGAATGTTCACTGGTTCCAATAAGATAAAGGTCTTCCCCCTCAATCTTGTACATCATAGCATCCATCTCTGCAAAGCTCATAACTCCTGTTACTACGTTGCTTCGAATCATAAATGGAGGTACACAGTAGGTAAATCCTCTATCAATCATAAAGTCTCTTGCATAAGAAATAACTGCTGAATGTAATCTAGCAATATCTCCCATGAGATAATAGAAACCATTACCTGCTACTTTTCCTGCACTTTCAAGATCAATACCATCAAAAGTTTCCATAATATCTGTGTGATATGGAATTTCGAAGTCTGGTACTACTGGCTCTCCAAATTTTTCAATTTCTACATTTTCACTATCATCTTTACCGATTGGAACAGAAGGATCAATGATATTTGGAATGATCATCATATTTTTCTTAAGTTCTGCCTCTACTTCCTTCTCTTCCTTAGAAAGTTCTTCCATACGATCAGCAGATTCCTGGACCTTCTTCTTTAACTCCTCTGCTTCTTCTTTCTTTCCCTGTGCCATGCATGCACCAATCTGCTTAGAAGTTTTGTTTTTCTCTGCACGAAGGGCTTCAACCTCCTGCTTGATGTCACGGTTTCTCTGGTCCAGTTCGATAACCTTATCTACCAAAGGAAGTTTCTCATCCTGGAATTTGTTTTTAATATTCTCCTTAACCACATCCGGGTTATTTCTTACAAATTTAATATCTAACATTGTTTTTCCTCCTGTATATTAACATTCATTAGTTAACCTAACATTTTTCTTTTTTTCTACACTTCCACAAGTTCATCAGAGAAAATTGCTTTATCTAATGCTTCTGCTTCCTCATCTGAAAGCTCTACAAAGCTTTCTCCCTTAATAATCTCTTTCACATAAGTGTAGCAGCCTTCACGGCTGTGCATTGCATTTAAAATCCATCCATTGTTGTTATGGTCCAACATTGCAATGGCAAAACTTAATTTTCCACCCATCTCATTAAATGCATCATATTTTACAATTCCTACTTTTTGAAAATTGTGGCCAAACTTACGATTCAGTTCTTTAATGTCTGCACGATTCTGTTTTACCACCTTAATCAGGGTATCTACTTCTCCCAGACGATCTTTAAATGCATCTTCCAGAGTTTTTCCGTCTTTCCCCTTCATAAAGAAATTATAACTATTCCTCAAACGAACATACTTCATATTTATATTGATACAAAATACAAATAAAGCAATTATCAATATCAGCAAGATCAAAAGCAAAATTGCTGGATCTATGCCGATGGCTTTCAGTATCTTACTTTCCATTGGCTACTCTCCCTTTCTTAAGCTCATAATCATGTCGAACACTCGTTCTAACTCTTCATCTGAGTAATATTCAATTTCTATTTTTCCTTTACCCTTACCTTTAGAAGAAATATTAACCTTAGTTCCAATAACTCCCTTCATTTTTTCTTCCAAATCGGTGTAAATGAATTTATTTTTTACCTCTTTTTTCTTTTTTTCTTTCTTGGGATTCTT
Organism: Parabacteroides distasonis; assembly: GCA_963589425.1. GTDB lineage: Bacteria > Bacillota > Clostridia > Lachnospirales > Lachnospiraceae > CAKRJP01. Next base: position 3,335 of record CAVAKZ010000077.1, read on the forward strand.
AATGGTTTTCACCATCTTTTCCACATCGCGAACGCTAAGCTTTTCATCGAAGATTTTGCTTGCCAGCTCATATTGAAAATCTTTATCTTCTATAGCAAGTAAGGCTCTTGCGTGTACTGTAGTGATCATATCATCTATGATCATTTGCTGTACCCTATCATCTAGCTTAAGTAATCGCATGGAATTGGTTACAGCTGTTCTACTCTTGGACACTCTCTCAGCAATTTCGTCCTGTTTTAGTCCGAAGTCTTCCATAAGTCTCTTGTAGGCCATGGATTCTTCAATTGGATTCAGATTTTCTCTCTGTATATTTTCAATAAGACCAATCTCAACAATTTCCTGCTCTGAAAATTCTTTTACTATCACCGGAACTTCCTTAAGTCCCGCCATTTTCGCAGCTCGCCATCTTCGCTCTCCGGCTATGATTTCATAATAATCCTTTTGTTTTCTTACCAATAATGGCTGTAAAACACCGAATTGTTTAATAGAATCTGCCAGTTCTAACAGGGCATCTTCCTCGAAATGCTTACGTGGCTGATCTCGATTAGGTTCTACTGAATTGATTTTCATCAGTTGCTCATGAACTTCCGAGTTTTCCTCTTTTTTCGATTCTGATTTTCCCTTGGAAATGGCTTCTATATTTTTATTAGGAGCGATCAGACTATCCAATCCTTTTCCCAAACCTTTTTTCTTAACCGCCATTCTTTCCTCCTTCTTTAATTTTCCCCTCCTATTTTTCCTTCTTTCAATGTTTCACGTGAAACATTAAAAATAACTTCATGTTAGTCTTGTAATTAGGCTTATCGATTTCTTATAACTTCTTTTGCTAATTTAGCATAGCTTTCTGCTCCCATAGATCTTGGATCATAGAGATTCACCGGCAATCCATAACTTGGAGCTTCCGCCAAACGAATATTTCTAGGAATCAAAGTTTTAAATATCTTAATTGGAAGATTTTCTTTAACATTGGCAACTACCTGATTCGCAAGATTTGTTCTGGAATCATACATGGTAAATACAACTCCCTCTATCTTCAATTCAGGATTTAACCTTTCTTTTACCAAATCCACAGTACGGATTAGCTGACTCAATCCTTCCAATGCATAATATTCGCATTGAATAGGCACAATAATAGAATCTGCAGTTGTCATTGCATTGATAGTTAACATACTAAGGGATGGTGGACAGTCAATAATTATAAAATCATAATCATTTACAATATCCTTCAATTTATCCTTTACAATATATTCCTTATTTTCTATACCTGCTAATTCAATCTCAGCAGCTGATAGTTCAACATTGGCAGGAATTACATCTACTCTCTCCTGCGCGTTTTTTACTAAAACATCCTGAACTACTGCCTCTCCGATGATCATATCATAAATAGTATATTCCTGATCATCCTTATCAACACCTAATCCGCTAGTCATA
>CAVAKZ010000078.1:0-4579 GCA_963589425.1 Parabacteroides distasonis
ATGTACAGGAATTTATGATCATGCCTGTAGGAGCACCTTCTTTTAAAGAGTGCCTAAGATGGTGTGCAGAAGTATTCCATGCATTGGCATCTATTTTAAAAGAAAGAGGTCTTGCTACATCTGTTGGGGACGAAGGTGGATTTGCACCGGCACTTAAATCCGATGAGGAGGCTATTGAGACTATTTTAGAGGCAGTTAAGAAGGCGGGATATGAGCCGGGAAAGGACTTTAAGATTGCTATGGATGCTGCTTCATCTGAGTGGAAGAGTGAAAAAGGCAAGGGCTACTACAAGCTTCCAAAAGCAGGAACAGAGTATACAGCAGAAGAGCTGATTGAACATTGGGCAGCTTTGGTAGAGAAATATCCAATTATTTCCATTGAAGATGGTCTGGATGAGGAAGACTGGGAAGGTTGGAAGAAGCTTACGGACCGCTTGGGCGACAAGGTTCAGCTGGTAGGAGATGACCTTTTTGTAACCAACACCGAGAGACTTGCAAAGGGTATTGAGATGGGTGCAGGTAATGCCATCCTTATTAAGTTAAATCAGATTGGTTCTGTTTCAGAGACCTTGGAAGCCATTAAGATGGCTCATAAGGCAGGTTACACAGCTGTATCCTCCCACCGTTCAGGAGAGACTGCAGATACCACAATTGCAGACTTGGCAGTAGCACTTAACACTTGCCAGATTAAAACAGGAGCACCAAGTCGTTCAGAACGTGTTGCTAAGTATAACCAGTTGCTTCGTATTGAGGAGGAACTTGGAAGTGCAGCAGTATATCCCGGAATTAAGGCCTTTAATGTTTAAGGGTTTTTAAAAGTGTAAATAAAATAGATGCATATAAAGAGGAGCCTCCGGTAGAAACCGGTGACTCCTCTTATTTTTAATGGGAAAATGCTTCTTATTGGTTCATACATTTTTCTATACAGCAAGCATTCTTACGATACCAACTGCAGGTTCCACAGATGTCTTTAACAATCTCTGGCGTGGACTCCCTTCGCATTCTTTGAATTAATTTTTTATAGTCATATTCTTTTTCTTCAATGTGAAAATAATGAATTACTTTCGCATCAAAGCTTAATACCTGGTCATCGCTTAAGCATCCGCCGGCTTTTAGGTTGGGGCATAGACTACATAGAATGTCTGGCTGAAAGGTTATTTTAATTTTGGGGGACTGGGTATGCCTTAATTCATGGGTTATAGTGTCCATATTTTTTACAAATTCCGGACTATAGCCTCTGCCTTCATAGCTTTGGGTGCACATCAAATGATGGGGTCTTAGGCTGATCATGAAGCAAAGTTTAAGGATGCAGGAAGTCTGTCACGGATCTGTAAGCCTAAAATTGCTGCCAGGACTGCTTTGATGATAGCAGTTGGAATAAATGGCAGTACACAAGCAGTGATTCCGGTTACTACAGAAGCCTGCATAATCAGACAGAACATGATCACACCGATAACGTAATTAATAACTGTTCCTAAAACTAAGAAGAGAACAAACATGCCTTTCTGTTTGCGCTTTTCTACACCAATACCAATTAACCATGCCATAATTGGGAAGGAAATGATGAATCCGCCGGTTGCTCCCATGATATTTTGGAAACCACCGCTAAATCCTGCAAATACCGGAAGCCCAATGGCACCTAATAAAACATAAACTAAAATGGAAAGACCGCCACGCTTGGAACCTAATACAACACCGGCCAAAGTAACAGCAAAGGTTTGCATAGTCATAGGGACACCAAGAGGCATAGGAATGGAAATCTGTGCCAAAATGCAGGTAATAGCTGCCAGTAATGCAATGCTGCAAATGTCTTGAATAGAAATCTTCGAATTGCTCATGAAATAAAATCCTCGCTCTCATTAATTATTTTTTACATAAGTCAGGTGTAATTATAAGAAAGAAAATTGGTATTGTCAACCTAAAATTAACAAAGGTTAACAATGGATGATTTTTTGTACAATCAAACACTTACTTATAGTAAGATTAAATGCTAATAGTAAAGTTAAATTGTAATAGTAAAATAACATTAGTTATAAGATGAGTTTATAACTAGAGATATTTTTCCTATATTAGACATAGATAGAAATTTTCAGTACCATAAGCTTGTTAACACATTAAGGAGGAAGCAGCATGGCATTTGATTTTGATAAAGTGATTGATCGAAGAGGAACCAATTGTTTGAAATATGATTTTGCCCTTGAGAGGGGGAAGCACCAAGGAATTCTTTCTTTTTGGGTTGCAGATATGGATTTTGAGACAGCACCGGCCATTATCAAAAGATTACAGGAAACAGTGGCAACTGGCATTTACGGATATACGGATACCAAAGAAGATTACTATCAGGCAATTGCAAACTGGTATGAGAACTATTTTAATTGGAGACCTAAGAGGGAGTGGTTGATCAAAACTCCTGGAGTAGTGTTTGCCCTTGCAGCGGCAGTTCGGGCTTATACAGAAGTAGGAGACAAGGTTTTGATCCAACAGCCGGTCTACTATCCATTTAAGGAAGTGATTCAGGATAATGGGAGAGAGCTTGTAAGTGCTCCTTTAAGCCTACTAGATGGACATTATGAAATTGATTTTGCAGAATTAGAGGAAAAGCTTTCTGATGAGAAGCTAAAGTTATTCTTGCTATGTAGTCCCCATAATCCGGTGGGTCGGGTTTGGAAGGAAGAGGAGCTTAGAAAAATTGGAGATCTTTGCCTTAAGCACCATGTGATTATAGTAAGCGATGAGATTCATGGAGACTTTACCTATCCGGGATATAGCCACCATGTATTTGCCTCCCTTGGAAAAGAGTATGAGCAAAACTCCCTTATCTGTACTGCACCCAGTAAAACTTTTAATATAGCGGGATTACAGGTCTCAAATATCTTTATTCCTAATGACAGTCTTCGCAGAAAATTTCAGCTGGCAGTTAATCAGGCGGGATATAGTCAGCTGAATATGCTGGGGCTTGCAGCTTGCCAGGCAGCTTATGAGGATGGAAGAGCCTGGTTAGAAGAATTAAAAATCTATCTAAAGTCTAATTTAGATTTTCTCCGCCAGTATTTGCAAGAAAATATTCCTGATGTTCATCTTATTGAGCCGGAGGGAACCTATCTGGTCTGGTTGGATTTTCGCGATCTTAAACTTTCAGAAGATAAGCTGGAGGATCTTATTGTAAATAAAGCGAATCTTTGGTTGGATTCGGGAGCTATTTTCGGAAAGGTGGGAGAAGGCTTTGAAAGAATTAACATTGCCTGCCCAAAGAGTCTTCTAAAGGAGGCCTTGGACAATTTGAAAACAGCTGTTGGTGAATTAGTTTGATTCACAATTAGGTGGAATTTTAGAAGAAAAAATAAAATCAAAAATAAAAATATCATCTTCCCGGAGGAATATATATATGGAATATGCTATTGAAACCCGATGTCAGCATTTGGCTGACGAATTGAGAAAGGATAGGGCCTATGGGGCTTTAAGCTATCCTGTTTATTTGACATCAACCTTTGTTCATAAGGAAGTAGGAGTATCTACAGGCTACGATTACAGTCGCTTGCAAAATCCTACCAGAGAGCAGTTAGAGCGCACAGTAGCCTCCCTGGAAAAAGGAAAAAGAGCCCTGGCATTTTCCAGCGGTATGGCAGCTATTACCGCGGCTATGGAGCTTTTTGTTCCAGGGGATCATATTTTAATTGAGAAAGACCTGTACGGGGGAAGTGTCAGACTCTTCCAAAATATTAATCAGAAAAATGGCCTGGAATTTACTTCTGTAGATTTTAGCCTGGAAGATCCATATCCCTACCTGAAAGAAAATACAAAAGCTATTTTTGTGGAGAGTCCATCCAATCCTATGATGCATGTGATTGACCTGGAAAAGCTTGGAAAGTTTGCCAAGGATCATGATCTTTGGCTTATTGTAGATAATACATTTTTATCCCCCTATCTTATGAATCCTATTGACTTTGGGGCAGATATTGTAGTTCACAGCGGTACCAAATATTTGGGAGGACATAATGATCTGCTGGCAGGTTTCCTTGTGACAGCAAGAGAGGACCTGGCAGAAAAATTAGAATTCATCTTAAAGACCACCGGAGGAAATCTTGCAGCTTTTGATAGTTGGCTGACTCTCCGGGGAATAAAAACCCTGGCTGTACGGATGAAGCAGTCTGAGGAAAATGCCCATAAAATTGCGGAATTTCTCTTAGACCAAGCAGTGGTAACCAAGGTATTGTATCCGGGGCTCAAAGACCATCCGGGACATGAGGTGATTAAAAGACAGAGCCGAGGATTTGGAGCTGTTCTTACCTTTGAAGTCGATACAGTAGAACGGGCCCATTATATTTTGAATAATCTTAAAGTTATACAGTTTGCAGAAAGCCTGGGAGGAACAGAATCTCTCATCACTTATCCTAGAACTCAAACCCATGCGGATTTAAGTGAGGAGGAACGCTTAAGTGTTGGAATCACAGATAGAATTTTAAGGCTTTCTGTGGGAATCGAAAATGTGAAGGATCTCATATCGGATCTAGAAAAAGTATTGACAGCTGAAATATAAGGTGAAGAAATAAAAAAATATAGAAAATAATTATTAGGTAGC
>CAVAKZ010000079.1:0-4483 GCA_963589425.1 Parabacteroides distasonis
AATATTTTGTGGCAAATTTCTAAAAAAAATATAAATTTATATTTCTTTTTGGCAATTATTTTTGGCCTTGAGAATTACTGGAAAAAGCAAGCATATTGGAGGGGTTCATGATATAATAGGGACATTGACGCGAGAAAGGAATTCATTACATTGAGTATTTACGATAGCTTAAACCAACAACAAAAAGAAGCCGTATTTTGCACCGAGGGGCCCCTCCTTATTTTGGCTGGAGCCGGTTCAGGTAAAACAAGAGTATTGACTCACAGGATTGCCTACCTTATAGAAGAGATGGGGGTTAATCCTTGGAGTATTCTGGCTATTACATTTACCAATAAGGCAGCAGGGGAGATGAGAGACCGTGTGGATCAACTGGTAGGATTTGGCTCTGAGAGCATTTGGGTCAGCACCTTCCATTCTTGCTGCGTGCGAATTTTAAGACGCTATATTAATCTGTTGGGATACGATAATAACTTTACAATTTATGATACCGATGACCAGAAGACGCTTATGAAGGATATTTGCAAATCTCTGCAGATCGATACTAAGAAGTATAAGGAAAGGATGCTATTGGCAGCTATTTCCAAGGCAAAAAATGAACTTATTGGGCCCAAGGAATATCAGGCAGAAAATCAGGGGAATTTTGGGAATCAGAAGATTGCAGATGTTTATTTCGAGTATGAAAAACAACTGCAGGCCAATAATGCCTTGGATTTTGATGATTTATTGGTAAAGACAGTGCAGCTTTTTAGAACCCAGAAGGACGTGCTGGAGTATTACCAGGAGCGTTTCAAATACATTATGGTGGATGAATATCAGGATACCAATGCTGTACAATTTGAATTTGTTAGGTTGCTGTCGGAAAAATATCGAAATCTTTGTGTGGTAGGAGACGACGATCAGTCTATTTATAAATTCCGTGGGGCAGATATCCGTAATATCTTAAATTATGAAACTATATTTGAGGATGCAAGGGTAATTAAACTAGAGCAAAATTATAGGTCTACCAGTAACATTTTGAATGCTGCCAATGAGGTGATCCGTCATAATAAGGGACGAAAAAATAAGACCCTTTGGACAGATAATGGAGAAGGAGACCTAATTGATTTTCGTCAGTTTGAGACGGGATTTGATGAAGCGGAATATATAGCAAGCGATATAAAAAACCATGTAGATTTCGATGGTAGTACTTATAATGACCACGCTGTTTTGTACCGAACCAATGCCCAGTCCAGACTTTTTGAGGAGAAGTTTGTCAGTGCCAATATTCCCTATAAAATTATTGGGGGCATCAATTTTTATGCCAGACGAGAGATCAAGGATCTCCTGGCTTATCTGAAGACTGTAGATAATGGAAAAGATGATCTGGCAGTTCGTCGTATTATTAATGTGCCTAAGAGGGGAATTGGTCTTACCTCTATTAACCGGGTGCAGGATTATGCGGCGGAACGGGAAATTGGATTTTATGATGCCCTTTTAGGGGCGGATTTAATTCCAAATATTGGAAGAGGAGTATCCAAACTGGAGTCCTTTGTAGCTCTTATCGAGCATTTTAAGACCGATGCAAAAGATCTTGCTTTATCAGATCTGATGAGAGAGATTATTGATGAGACAGGATACGAGGAGAGTTTAAAAGATGAAGATCCGGAAGTGGCAAAGATGCGTCTGGAGAATATTGATGAGCTTCTAAATAAAATTGCAGACTACGAAGAAGAGTGTGAAGAGCGAAACGAACCTGTAAGCCTTAGTGGATTTTTAGAGGAGGTTGCCCTGGTAGCTGAGATTGATAACCTGGAAGAGGATAGTGATTATGTAGTATTGATGACTCTCCACAGTGCCAAGGGACTGGAATTTCCACGGGTATATTTAGCCGGAATGGAAGACGGTCTTTTCCCAAGCTATATGACCATTACAGCAGACGATCCAAATGAGGTGGAAGAAGAGCGGAGACTATGCTATGTGGGAATTACCAGGGCTATGGAACATTTAACTTTGACCTGTGCCAGAAGACGAATGGTACACGGAGAGATGCAATTTAATCGGATGTCCAGATTTTTAAAAGAAATTCCGGATGAGCTTTTATTTACGGGAGAAAGCTTTAAAAAAATAGCTGCAAAGGAAAAGAAAGAAGAATCGAAGAAACCGGCAACTTATCAACAGGCAAAATCCGCTTTTAAGAGTAAAGCTTACGGAGGAGTTGGGGGCTTTGGGGGTACGAAATCATTGGCGGCTGCAGGAATCAGTAAAGGATTTGGCAATGCTGGGAAACAGGGACTAGATTATGGAGTTGGAGACCGGGTGCTTCATGGAAAATTTGGAGAAGGAACTGTCAAAGATATTGTAAAAGGTGGCAGGGACTATGAAGTAACAGTGGACTTTGACACTGCAGGAACAAAAAGAATGTTTGCAACATTTGCTAAATTAAAGAAAGTATCTTCATAAAAAAATTATGGTCCTGTGTCAAGATTTAGCACAAATAAAATGAGAAGTTCTGCTAGCTCGGGAAAACTCTTGGAAAAATGAAAATGATATAGCAATTAGAAAACGATAGTGATATAATGAAGACAATCATTCGGGGTGCTTAGAAAGTGCCGAGGGAAAATAAGAGAAAGGACGTGGGAGTATGAGCAGAGTAGAAGATATTATCGCAGCTTCCAAATTAAACGATTTGATTAACAAAAAAGAAGAAGAGACACCATGTAAGGCTATCCTTTGGGTATTGGCTATTATTGGAGCAGTAGCAGCAGTTGCGGCAATTGCATATGCAGTTTATATGTTCTTTACACCGGATTACCTGGAAGACTTTGAAGATGATTTCGATGACGATTTTGAAGATGACTTCTTTAGCGATGCTGATGAAGTTTAGGAGCAGGAAAAAGAATAGAACAATTTTATGACAAAAAAGCAGGCAGGAGCTGTAACCATTTGATTCAGGCGTCTTACCTGCTTTTGTTTTGTATGGATTACAATTAGAAGAAATAGTTGAGGTATAAGAAGATGAAGAAGGGCCAGATTTACGAAGGCACAGTGGAAAGGGTAGATTTTCCCAGCAAGGGAAAAGTTGTCATAGATGGGGAAGAAAAATATGTAGAGGTGAAGAATGCAATCGCAGGTCAGAAGGTGAGAATCTCAGTAAATAAGATTCGAAAAGGCAAGGCAGAGGGACGAATTCTGGAAGTATTGGAGAAGGCTCCTAATGAAGTGGCGCCATCCTGTCCTCATTTTGGTCAGTGCGGAGGCTGTAGCTACCAAAATCTCGCCTATGAAGAGCAGCTAAAACTAAAGGAAGTCCAGATAAAGAAGATGATGGACCAGGCAGTCTGTGGAGACTACCTTTGGGAAGGAATCAAGCCAAGCCCTGCAAAATCGGAATATAGAAACAAAATGGAATTTTCCTTTGGGGATGAATATAAGGATGGTCCACTGGCACTGGGAATGCATAAGAGAGGAAGCTTCCATGATATTGTAAACGTAGATGAATGTCAGATTGTAGATGAGGATTATCGAAAGATCTTAACCTGTACCAGAGATTGGGCAGAAGAAACAGGACTTCCTTTCTATCATAGAATGCGTCACACAGGATATTTTAGACATCTCTTGGTACGTAAGGCAGTAAAGACCGGAGAGATTTTATTAGATCTGGTAACCACCAGCGCATCAAAGCCGGAATTGGAAGTTCAGATAACTGATTTGGAACTTGATAGGCTATTACAAAATTGGACAGAAAGAATATTGGAGTTAAATTTAACAGGAAAAATAGCAGGAATCCTTCATACTAGCAATGATAGCTTAGCAGATGTGGTGAAGGATGAAGGCACCCAGGTGCTTTATGGCCAGGATTATTTCTATGAAGAACTCTTAGGTTTGAAATTTAAAATCACTCCATTTTCCTTCTTTCAGACCAATTCTTTGGGAGCGGAGGTACTGTATGAGACAGCCAGAGATTATATAGGAGATACCAAGGATAAGGTGGTATTTGATCTCTACAGCGGAACAGGAACCATAGCTCAGATTCTGGCACCGGTGGCAAAGCGGGTGCTAGGAGTGGAGATCGTAGATGAAGCGGTAAAAGCTGCCAGAGAGAATGCGGCATTAAATGGCCTGGACAATTGTAAGTTCTGGTCAGGAGATGTTTTGAAGGTTATTGATGAATTGGGAGAAGTACCGGATCTTATTATGCTAGATCCACCAAGAGATGGCGTGAATCCAAAAGCTCTCATGAAAATATTGAATTTCGGAGTAGAGCGATTGGTATATATTGCATGCAAACCCACCAGCGTTGCTAGAGATTTGGAGATGATACAGGGAAGAGGATATAAAGTAGAAAAAATTGTGTGCGTGGACTTGTTTCCAGGGACGTATCATGTTGAGACGGTAGTATTACTTTCCAAGGGAATGGTCGACAGTAGGAAAGTGAAGGTGGACTTCTCTCTGGAGGATATGGATTTATCTGAATTCAAAGGAAAAGCGACATATGAGCAGATAA
>CAVAKZ010000080.1:0-4445 GCA_963589425.1 Parabacteroides distasonis
GACCAGCAAGAGTGCAGATGTAAAAGGGTCGGGTTTTAGCTTGAAGCGAGCCTTTCCTATGTTTATTCTTTACTTTGTTATTGCGGCGGTTATTACAACTATTTGCATGCAGCTGGGAGTTAGTGGGGAAGTCTTTGCGCCTATTAAGGACCTGTCCAAATTTATGATCATTATGGCAATGGCAGCCATTGGCCTAAATAGTAATGTGATTAAGCTTATCAAAACCGGAGGAAAGCCTATTGCTGTAGGTGCCTCCTGTTGGTTAGGGATTACAGTGGTGAGCTTATTGATGCAGCATCTGATGCATATTTGGTAACACTAAATTTAACAATTATTGTATACAAAAATATAGAAAAAAGAAACATTTCATGCTATCATAAAACGGTTTTAGATCGTCCATGCAAAGAAGTAGGGTTTGGATGATTGCATAAAAAAAGAAAAGATAGATATCCCTCCGAGAGATTAGAATTGTCTGATTTTTCGGGGGGGTATCTTTTTGTCTTTAGGAAGGAGTTTTTTTAGTTTTATGAGAAAGAAATGGAAATGTTCTCTGCTGGCATGTATCATGGCAGCCGCTATGGCGATGAGTGCTGCCCCTACTATGGCATATGCAGATGAGTACGCAGAGGGAGAGGTAACTGAGCAGCAGACCGATGACAATCAGAACCCTGTGGAGGTCACTGGTACAGAGGATGCAACAAATTCAGAGATAAATCATGAGCAGGAAGTAACATCAGAAGACAATCAGCAGAATGCTGTGGTTACAGATGAAACTAGCCAAACCGCCACAGATGGCGAAGGGGTAGAGTCTGATGCTGATTTGGCAAAGTCCCAGGAGTCAGAAACCGGAGAGGCCGCTTCTTGGAAGGATAAGCTGAAAGAAGGAACCTACCTGAATTATTTCGGTCATGTGCAGACTTATGGGGATTTGACCTATGTCAGTGATGGTGAGGATTTTGGCACTACAGGTGAGTCAAAGCGCTTGGAGGCCTTAAGTATTTTTAAGGGAAGTGCTGTCCAGGACTTTGAGGGAGATATTGTATACCGGGCTCATGTACAAACCTATGGAACCCAGGACTGGAAAACCAGCGGAGAGCGAATGGGAACCACAGGGGAAGGAAAACGTATAGAAGCAATTCAAATGTATCTTACAGGAGAATTAGCAGAGTATTTCGATATTTATTATTGTCTTCATGCCCAGACTTTTGGATGGACCAAGTGGGTAAAGGGATCTTGGGATGACAGCGGTTGGTGCGGAACTTCGGGTCTAAGTAAGCGAGTGGAGGCTGTGAAGATTTGCCTGGTGGCAAAAGATGGAGGAACTATCCCAGAAGACCTTCATGGTGCCATGGTGGATTATACTTATCTTACACCGGATTCCTTGGGAAGCATTTCCTATAGCGGCCACCAGCAGACCTATGGAGATATTGGACCGGCTTGGCAAGGAGATGAACTTGGAGTGATCGGAGAAGCTAAGAGATTAGAAGCCTTGTCGGTAAATCTCTATACCGGAACTTTTTCAGGATCTGTAAGATACAGAACCCATGTTCAGACCTATGGCTGGCAGGACTGGGTGAGTGACGGAGCCTTAGCCGGAACTACTGGAGAGGCAAAACGTCTGGAAGCTGTTCAGATCGAACTAGAGGGAGATATTACTATGTACTATGATATTTACTATCGGGTACATGTTCAAACTTATGGCTGGCTAGATTGGGCAAAGAATGGTGAAATTGCTGGTTCTTCTGGTTTAGGTAAGCGCCTGGAGGCTATTCAGATTCAGCTGGTAAAAAAAGGAAGTCAGGCTCCCGGATCTACCATGTTTTCCTATGTAAATAATCCATTAGTTGGACAGGCGATCTCATGGAGAGGCTACAATGAAGAGGATGGAAGTCATAGAGAAATCATTGACGTTTATAATAGTCATTATCCATGGGCCAGAAATTATGCGGTACAGTACACAGATGCATGGTGTGCAACTTTTGTATCTGCCTGCTCTATTAAGATGGGCATGACAGATATTATTCCTACAGAAAGTGGCTGCGGACAGATGGTAGAACTGTTTGAGGAACTTGGTGAATGGGATGAAAATGATGACAGAGTGCCAAATGTTGGAGATATTATTTTCTATGACTGGGATGACAGTGGAGAGGGAGATAATACAGGATGGCCAGACCATGTTGGTATTGTAGCGAAGGTTTCCGGCAGTACCATCACAGTAATCGAGGGTAATAAGGACGATGCTGTATCCGGAAGAGTTATCCAGGTAGGTGATCGTTACATCAGAGGTTACGGAGTGCCGAATTATAGATAGTATATGGTACGTATAGATCGAGTGGGATTTGTTCCACTCGATTTATTGTATGATAAGAAAATCTTTGTTATATAGGGAAAGAGTATTTTTATGATAAAAAAGAAATGGAAAAGTGTACTGCTTGCAGGTGCAATAGCAGTAGTTATGGGAATAGGAGCTGGTCCTTCTATGGTATATGCTGAGGACTATGGGGAAGAAGCGTATGTAGAAGTTAATCAGGGGATAGAAGCTGTATCAGAAGATGAGCAGCAGAATGCTGTGGTTACAGATGAAACTAGCCAGACCGCCACAGATGGTGAAGGGGTAGAGTCTGATACTGATTTGGCGAAAGCCCGGGAATCAGAAACCGGAGAGGCCGCTTCTTGGAAGGATAAGCTGAAAGAGGGAAGCTACCTAAATTATTTCGGTCATGTGCAGACTTATGGGGATTTGACCTATGTCAGTGATGGTGAGGATTTTGGCACTACAGGTGAGTCAAAGCGCTTGGCTGGGCAAAGAATGGAGAAATGGCAGGTTCCGAGGGCCTTGCTAAACGCCTGGAGACTATTCAGATCAGGTTGGTTCCAAAGGGGGGTCAGGCTCCGGGATCCACGGAAAATGCCTATATCAATCGACAAAACCGAGGTATATCTAATGTTCTGGGAATTTCGGCAGCTTCCATAGTAATGAATCTGCAGTCCCATGTAAATGACAATTTTTATCTGGGAACCCGCTATGCAGATGATATCGATGATGGGCGTTCTCCAAATGGAGATGTTTCTTTTAACGGATATCCGGGGATGAATTGCACCGGATTTGTATGGTATGTGTTGCAAAGTGTGGGGGCTTCCGGCAATACGGTTCCTAATATGCAGGGAGCCTCCTGGTGTGCAGGGGGGTGGGTTAGCTGGCAGAGAATTCATGCAAGCCAGATTCCGACCTATGATTTTAGCAATAAATGGGAAATGTTGGAGTCAGGAGTTTTGGAAAAGGGTGATATTATCTGGATCTGGAATGAAAATGAAGGTGGGAAGAGTGGCCTCAGTGGAACCCATCATATTGGATTTTTCTGGGGAGATACTTCTGATGAGGATTTTTTCTGGCATTCCTCTCCTTATGGCGGAAATCAGATCAGCCCAATTAATGGATTGTCCGATAATGTAAGTTATACAGTGATGAAACTTTAAAAATATAAAAGTAGGATGCTTTGAAAGGAACTTAAGGTGACCTCTCAAACTTAGATTTTTTCGAGACGACTTCGGTCGTCTCTTTTTTGTTTGAATTAGGTAAAACGCTTCCTATAATTAAAAAGATAGCCAGACAAAATAAAATAAGCTTAAGTAAACTGGACTGATCCGAGAGATAAATCTAAAAATAATATAAAACCTACAAAAACTCCTTGAAATTTTTGTATAAATCTATAGACTGTATAGTTAGCTGGGCTAAGTAAAAGATAAATTTGCAAAGTCAGAAAGGAGATGAGTAAGTGTTCTTGGGTGAAGATGAGAAAAAGGGATTAAGGGAGAAAAGTATGCCTGCCCTTTTTATGGAAATCAATAGACGTTATGGTATGAAATGTATGGATCATATTAGAGAATTAGGGATTCAACATGGCCAGATGCCTATTATTATGATTGTCTATGAAAATGATGGATGCAGCCAGAAAGAAATTGCTGAGAAGATGGGGGTTACCCCTCCTACGGTAAATGTCAGTATCCAACGCTTAGAAAGGACAGATATTGTATGCAGAAAACGGGACGAAACAGATCAGCGGATTATGCGGGTCTATCTTACTGAAAATGGAAAGAGAATCGTTAGAGAAATTCAAGAAGAAAGCAGAGTTGTGGAAAAAATCATGTTTAGCAACTTTAACGAAACAGAATTATGCCTTATGAGACGATTCTTTGAACAGATCCTGGATAATATATATCTAATAGATAAAAAATAGGAAATAGAAAAAGAAATAAAAAAACAAATAACAAATAAGAAAAGAGGGAACAAGCAATGATTAAACTGATGAAATATCTGAAACAGTCAGCAGGATACATTGTTCTGATCATAGTGCTTTTGTTTGTGCAGGCCTACTGTGATCTTTCTCTGCCGGATTATACCTCCAAGATCATCAACGTAGGTATCCAGCAGAAAGGTATCGAGG
>CAVAKZ010000081.1:0-4417 GCA_963589425.1 Parabacteroides distasonis
ACATCTCTTTTTCAGAGAGCTGTGTGTCTACCTACCCCGTGCGTTATCAACCCATGTTCTTTTCCCGCACTCTGTGGGTATCGCAGTTGTGTCTACCCACCCCGTGCGTTATCAACCCATATTTTTTCAAGGCTCTTTTACGTTCTCAGTTTGTGTCCATGAGCATCAACAGAGTCTGTCCCGTCGCCTTAAAGCCTCTATTTTTACGCAATTTCTGTTGCTATCAACATCAGTTTCTTCATCTACGCCGCCATTCTCGGACGCAACCCGCAAAATGCAGGTTGATGGCGCACGGGGTTGCACATACATCTACTATAGGACGCAGGTTGCATATGCTTGACGTTACGGCGATAGGACCGCCAACTAAATTTCATCATCCAGTCTTGTCATTATTACCAAACTGAATTCCCTGCATATGCGAAAGTATTTTATCCTGAATTCCCTTTTGCAGATAGTTATCATTCAATTTCGCTTTGCTGTACTGCAAATAGGTTCCGCCTGTTTTTCAATCAGCAGAGAGCTGATTTGCATACTAGGCCATTCTTGTCTGCAACCGCACGAAAGAATTCGTATCCGGAATTGCTGTCCTCAACCAGAATTTTCTTCGGGTGAACTAACATTGCTGCTGCCTTTTGCCAGAGATGCAAACTCCTCCGTCTCCACAAAGGATGATCCCTCATCAATAAATATGATTGAATCCTTGATGTAGCTAATTTGCTCCTTCCAAAGATCGCTCTCTACCACACGGCATGGACATTCGCAGGAGACCGTCACGCCGCTGTTTGCATCAAGATGTGACTCCCGTATCATCTCAACAAGAGTCGTTTTCCCGGTTGCACTGTTGCCCTGAACAATGGTCAGGTTTCGTCTGACATCAAATTCATATTTCAGATATCGGTTCTGGACGATAACATGATAAATGCCTTTCATACTTACACGAACCTCCCTGCTATACGAGCAAGACTGTCCATGTCCCGCACAATCTGATCGGTGTTCACCACATGGATTTCAAAAGGTTTATCTCCAAAATCCATGATATGTCTTAGATTCACGGTAACATCCTGTTCCTCACCGATTCGCAGAAGCCAACCGGCACAATTATCTCCGCAATTTGATGCATTAAATAATTGCTCAGGCATTTCCTTGATCAAAATCAGGGTCTTTACTCCGCCGGAAAGAGAGGTCGGAGGAATAATGCCCATGACAGGACTTTCAATCGCGTGACTGCCAAGAACCTTTGACTTGTCGATATCGGCAATCATTTGCTGAACTTCTTCATCTTCGAGCCATTTGGGGTCATATTGATGCTTGAAAAACAGAGAGGTGTTGTACACAACATCTTTTATTTTTCCAAACCTTATATGAAGCATATAATATTTTGCCTCCTTTTCTCTTAAACCTTTCCCATCTTCTCTGCCGCTACCCTGCAGCGTTTTTTGTAAAATGCCATTCCATAGGCCCAGATGTCATCCCGTCCTTCGTTTCGCAGGTATTCCTCGTATCTGCGATCCCGGATCTGCGCCATGGCGCGTTCACAAGCTCTGTCAAGCTCCGTGATTTTGTCTGCGCTCTTTACTTCTATAATCAAGCCCTGGTTGATATCCTCGGTTTCCACCATCAGGTCTGCAAAGCCGTCGCCGGACTCCTTATTTGATGCGACGCCCCATTCTCCGTTTCCGATCAGGATGCCGGCCAGAAGGGCGTGATAGAATTTTTCTTTCTCGGTCTCGCTTCCTTTGGGATCCAATACACTGATGGTTTTGCTCAGGATCCGGTTCAGGATATTTTCGACAGCGGAAGCATCGCCTTCTTTGAAGGCTTTCCAGAGAGGCTTCAGTCCCTCCTTGTCATCCCGGAGCTTTTCCCTGAACCAGTCCCGAATCTGGGTTTTGTAAACCTGCTTTACTTCTTCATTCGGAATAATGAGCTTATATACTCCGCCCTTCGGCTTTTCTGCCAATGTAAGATATCCTGTGGTAAATAGGACACTCCACACATTTTCAATGGTATCGTCTATCTCCTCGTAGGTCAATTCCAATCGAACATTTTTTTCGATTGCTTCCCCGTTCAGTAGCTTTTCAATCTCGTTTCTTGTGGACTGATCGGCCTTCGTGATGAAGCGCTTTACAAGTCCGTTGCCGCTGGAGTTGATCCAATAGGCCTCCGGCTCCTTTTCCGGATTGTCCTTTGCATCATATACATAATTCACCACATCCCACGGACAATAGATATCTGCATCGCCAAAGCGATATCCGTCATACCATTCCTTCGTTTCCTGCATGTGTGCTTCCAGACCGTAAAATCGAAGCATAGCCTCGACTTCCTTCTCCGTAAAGCCAAACCGCTCGTCAAATTTCAAATTCACGATGGAATGGACCTTGAAATTATTCAGTCCTGTGAAGATGCTCTCCTTCGAAATACGCAGGCAGCCTGTAAGTACTGCAAACTGCAGATACTCGTTGGTCTTGAGGGCACTGCCGAACATATCCCGCATCAGGGACACCATCTCGCTGTAGTAGCCGTTCTGGAAGGCTTTATCTAAGGGTACATCGTACTCATCGATCAGGATCACTGTCTTCTGTCCGTAATGCTTATACAGAAGCTCCGATAAGGTCTTCAGGGCTTTATAAAGGGTATCCTCCTCCATCGCATAATTGCCGTTCTTCAGCAGCCGGATGGCCTCATATCGCTTCTTATCCTCTGGAGATAAGCTACCGCTGCCTAAAAGAATATCATGCTTTCCTGCCTCCTCCGCAATGATATCCACCAATCTTCTTTTCGCAGTCTCAAAGTTTGAACCCTCCACGCCCTTCAGCGTGGCAAAGATGACCGGATATTTACCGAGATATTCCGTACAAAGCTTCTCATTTTCCGCTATATACAGACCTTCAAAGAGGCTTTTATCTGTGCCGATCTCGAAGAAGGCTTTGAGCATACTCATGTTCAAAGTCTTGCCGAAGCGTCGGGGTCTCGTGAAAAGATTGACCTCACCCCAGTTTTGAAGAAGCTGCTCTATGAGAGCTGTCTTATCTACATAATAAAAGTTTTCCTGACGAATCTTCTTAAAATCATCGATACCCACCGGCAATTTTAAGCCTGCTCTCATCTTCTCACGCTCCTTCCTTCTCCGGCTTAATGTAACTCCTTACACAAGCCTTCATTTTTGCACATACACCTTACAGTGTAATGCAAGCCCCTCTATCTTGCAAGCAAATATTTCCAATTTCCGCCCTTATCAACCCTGCAGCAGCTCCATCAGATCCTCCCGGCTTAAGCTTCCGCCTCCGAAGTCCTCGCCTCCCAGAATCTGATCTGCCAATTTTTTCTTTTTCTCCTGTAATTTTACAATATTTTCCTCTATCGTATCCTTCATGACCAGCTTGTAGATATTGACTACATTCTTCTGGCCGATACGGTGTGCCCGGTCTGTGGGTCTGCATAATTCTCTATATTTATGATATGATTCATTGGTTTTGCCTCCCGGAATGCTTTTGAAGTATTTCTTTCAGTATATCCATTTTCTTTGCAAAACTCAATGTTTTACCACATAAAAAATGCCAGTTCACTTATGAACCGGCATTCTGCTACAATATTTTTTACCATTTCTAAAAATTCTGTTGCTCTTTGGTTTCTAAACGGTAATGCATTAATTCTTGTCTATGATCTTCCAATTTCAACCCCTTCTTTTTCGATATTCTTATAATAAGGAATGTCATTCAAATACTTTTCAAATTCCTCATATGGAATAACTGTTGGCGATAATATAGTTTCACACTCTAACTCAAGCTCAGACGATACATCCCAAACTTCTTGAAGTTTTTTTTGCAATTCTTCTCTTTCACCGTGAACCAATGCTACAACATCAACATCTGAATACTCACTATTATCTCCTCTTGCATAAGATCCATACAACAGAATTCTGACCACACGATTGCCATATACACTATAATAAGAGGAGGTAAGCTTTTTCAGTATCTGATCAAGCTCATTTTTATTGCACATCCCATTCACTCCTTGTTCGTATTTACTTTCTCTATAAAACACTCTCTCCGTGCTCGTAGGCCACTCTTATAAATTCCTTTCTCTTATATTCTAGTATACCTATTTTTCTCCAAAACTCAATCTTTTCTGCACAAAAAAGCTGAACTCCTTTTCTACAAGGAATTCAGCTTTTGTTCATGCCGGCAACCGGAATCGAACCGGTACGGGAGGTTAGTCCCGCAGGATTTTAAGTCCTGTGCGTCTGCCAGTTCCGCCATGCCGGCATATGCACTAGCAGTGCAAGCGACCCGAATGGGACTCGAACCCACGACCTCCGCCGTGACAGGGCGGCGCTCTAACCAACTGAGCCATCGGGCCTTAATTACACCTTCAAAACTATATACTGCATATCTTCCAGACATTTTCTATCCTATGA
>CAVAKZ010000082.1:0-4360 GCA_963589425.1 Parabacteroides distasonis
GAAAGCTCCCGGCATGTCCGTAGATAAGTTTCTTTCTGCCATGGACGCTGAGCGTAAGAAAATCTATAAAATGCATTCTTCCGGTAGCTCTAACCATGATGTTCTGCTGGAGCTTGACAAATTCCGTAATGAGCTTATGGCAAAACAGAGATATCTCCTAAACATGTCCTGTAAGTGGCTGGAGGAAGCCCTCTACAAATCTGGTTTCTTCCACGGAGACCTTCACGCTGGCAACGTTATGATCGATGATGATGGTGTCACCATCATTGATTATGGTAATGCACATAAGCTTGAAAAGGCAGAAAGCTCCGGAATCATTAATCTTATAGTAGCAATGTCACGGTATAATTTCAAAATTGTAACATCACAGGTGGAAGCCCTGCTCAAGGGGGAATCCGCTGCTATTTTCGCAGGTAAGAAGGAAGAGTTTGCCGGGAAGATAAAAACCATTGTCCAGAAGGAGGACAAAAACGCAGACCCGGTAGATAAGATCCTGGTTGTCTTTAATGAATTGCAAAAGGACGGCATCGAGATACCCGGCGGCATCTATAACTTTGTACAGAGCTTCGTCCGTGTCTTCGGTACACTGGCTGACTATGACGCATTAATTGATAAGGTAGACAAAAACATGTTAAGTCTTATGGAAAAGCCTAAGAATGAGAGCAGGGAGAATAATCCTGAGAGCGAGTTGGCACCAAAGATCAACATGAATATCCTAAGCCGCCATGAGAAGGCTTATAAACGAAATAATGACGGAACCAGCCTTAAGAAATGTGTGGATAATGCTGCATCAGCAACCCGTGTAAATACCGGTGCATTAAAAGAGTTCGGCAGAGTTATGAATAACGCTTACTTTGGCGAGTTGTCTAATGCAGAGGGCATGAAGCCCCTGGCTGATGTCCTGGAGGAGCAGTACAATAACATTGATGTTATTTTGGGGCAATTCAAATGCAGACAATTGATGTACAAGGTCAGATATGACCATTCCATAAAGGGCAATAGGCTCAAGTTCCAAATGAAGGCCATTGCAAGCCTGTCCTCTAATGTAGCAGAATTAGCCATTCCTGCAAAAATTTTTGATTATTCCGGAAGAATTGTCGCCAAAAGACAAAGCATGGAGAATAATCCCAGAGAGATAGCGGAGCTTGAAGCAGCCATCCGTACTCTGCAAAATGACCCTCAGTTACAGACTAATGAGGAAAAAAAGAAAGAATTATCTAAGAAGCTGAATAAGAAGAAAGAACTTGAAGAAGCCCTGAACATAGCAAATAAAAATATGAATTCCGATGTGCGTATCAAGGAGGCGTACGAAAAGTTTCTTCCTTCTTACAAAAAAAAGGTAGAAGAGATGCAGGAGCATATAAATACACCTAATTATTCCAGAGAAACAGCCCTTCAGGATATTGATGAATTTCTGGAGATTGGAAAAAATCTGATACTGGAATATAATGTGGATGAAGAGAATAAGGCATTCATTGCCGCCCTGTATGATACCCTAAAATATATAAAACCATATGACCGAAATGACCTAAGAGAGGAAGAAGATGATGATCAGCTTGAGGAGGTAGATGATATCCTCGTAAACCAGGTCAATATAAAACTAAATAAAGAAGATACTGCAGAACAGGAGAGAATAGAGGCCCAGTATGATGCAGAACTGATCAGGACAAGCCAGATAATCTTCCAGCGTGGTTTCCCTAAGCCATATAAGCAGAAGCTGTCTGAGGATATCGTAAATCCTGAAAAATTCCATACATTGGGAGAATCTCTTACTAAGTGGTACGAGGGTGCTAATGGTCAACAGCTTAAGGACGCTTATGACACTGTAGCTGCGGCAATGCAGGAGGCAGAAAAGTCAGGACAGAAGCTTACAGCAAATGCACCACAGGTTAAGAAGCTTGTAAGCGAGATACTCAACTGTATAACTGCTAGAGCAGAAGAGATTGATAAGATCTTTAGAAAGAAGAATGAGAAGAATTCCACTAACGATATCAATGGTATGATGAAGAAGCTCATTCGTTCACACATAATCAGTAATCTGGGCTCTCTTTCCTGTTTTGGACTGCCCTATTTCTTCGAGCACAAGGCAACCGAGAGCGAGAAGGCAGCTGCCAACCAGCGTAAGAAAAATAATCATACACGCTTCATAGAGCCACTGTATATTTCACTTGTGGAGGCAGGTTTCAAAGAAAAGACAGCTGTGCTCATGAAGGCCTTGAAGAACTATACTTATGCGATCACAGAAAATGATCAGCCAAATCTCAAAATACTAAAGAAGGCCTGCAATAATGCCATTAATGATCTGATGCAGGCATATCTCAAGCTGAATCTCAGGGCGCCCGGCAAGAAGATCTTAGCCTCTTTGATAGACGAGTACTTCCAAGAACCATCTGCTCGGAGTTTTATGCGTATTACCATGAAGATGCAGCAGTACCTGACGGAACAGTTCAAGGACACTACTTACAATGATCCGGGCAAGGATGACTATGGAAATGAGCTGCCTTCCCAGTTCGATAATGTCTACGATGAAAAGCTGGGTAACGAGCCTCTTTCCGAAATGGCAGCACTTACTCTGCAATTTAAAGCAGACACTTCAGAACATCTCAAAGAGGATGGTAGGAAGATGACAGCCATAGAAAGACTCAAAGCTGGCGACAAAATAGAATGGGTATCCTAGCAAGCAGATATTTCTTTACAGAGGACTATTTTAGGGAGTATACTGTTTATTCAAAGGCGGATTTTTAAGGGCTTGGAAAGAGAGGGTTTTTCTGATGGACATGGATAGAAACAAAGACCTCCGTATGGAAGAGGCAATGCAGCCCATTGTAAAGGCTGTTTTAACTGATTATACCAAGGGACGAGACATTGATAATACGAAAGAATTGTTTCAACTGCCCCAGAGAGAAAAGATCATTGATCTCATAGAAAAGATGCTTCGGATTGTATTTCCTGGATATTATAGAGATCATGCTTACAAATCCTATAATATGAATCACAATTTATCCTTATTGCTGGAGGATATAGCATTTAATATGACCAAGCAGGTGGAGATTGTACTGCGAAGAACCAGCGATTCCCTTGATGAGGAGGTTTACAGGGAGAAGGCCCAAGACCTTACTATAGGATTTCTTCGTCAAATTCCTAAGATTCGTGAATATATTGATACAGATTTGCAAGCGGCATATGATGGGGATCCTGCAGCATATTCCAAGGATGAAGTAATTCTTGCATATCCGGGGATTCAGGCTATTGCCATTAACCGTATTGCTCACGAGCTCTTCCTCTTGGAGGTGCCATTAATCCCCCGTATTATGACAGAGTATGCCCATAGTATCACTGGGATTGACATTCATCCGGGAGCTACTATTGGAAAATACTTCTTTATTGATCATGGTACAGGAATTGTAGTAGGCGAGACTACAGTTATTGGAGAACACGTAAAGATTTATCAGGGAGTGACCTTGGGAGCTTTGTCTACCAAGGGAGGACAGAAGCTGCGTAATAAGAGACGTCATCCTACCATTGAAGATAATGTTACTATTTATGCAGGAGCTTCTATTTTAGGTGGAGATACGGTGGTAGGCGCAGATTCTGTGGTGGGAAGTAACGTATTTATTACAAAATCCATTCAGCCGGGAACCAGAATCAGCGTTAAGAATCAGGAACTTCAGATTAAGTTGGGAAGTGAACAGCAGCAAAGAAATGAGGAGAAGGACATCTTCGGCCAGGATCAGAAGTGCTTATATTAGACATGGAGGATGGTATGAATCAAGTGACCATTGAAGAGCTTGAGAAGCTTGAAGAAGATAAGATTATTTTAGATGTAAGAAAGGCAGAAGATTATGGGAGAGGTTCTCTAGAGGGAGCCTGCAATCTTCCTATAGAAGAGTTCTCGGTAGATGCTTACCGAGAACTTCTTGAGTCTCAGAATCTTTCTTTGAATCTTCCGGTATATGTTTTGTGCCACACAGGAGATAAGAGCCGAGACATAGTGGAGCAGCTTGCGGAAGCAGGAATTGCTGCTTGCAATATTGATGGAGGTTACCGGGCTCTTCTTAGGCTGCAACTGGGACGCTATCTTGCAAGAGAGGATGCTGCTAAGGAGAAAACAAAAGACATTGAGCGCAGTATCATTAAAAAATTCCGTAAAAATGTCTGGTGCAAATTTACGAAAGCCATTCGAGAGTATGATTTGATCCAGGATGGAGACAAGATTGCAGTCTGTATTTCCGGGGGAAAAGATTCCATGCTTATGGCCAAGCTCTTTCAGGAGTTAAAAAAGCATGGAAGAAATAATTTTGAATTAGTTTTTTTAGTAATGAATCCGGGGTATAATACAGATAACTGGAAGATTATTCAG
>CAVAKZ010000083.1:0-4290 GCA_963589425.1 Parabacteroides distasonis
AGTTAGCAGAGGACTATATTATTCCAGGAGCCTTTGACGAGAGAGTTGCTGCAAACGTAGCTAAGGAAGTTGCCAAGACAGCAATTGAAACAGGAGTTTCTAAATTAAAATAAGAGAAAGGGGAAAAGTTTATGGAGGCACAAAGAACTGTAAAATTCAGTCCCTTTGATAAGCTTTTAGAATTTAAAATTATGGGCTTGTCCTTGCCGGTCTATTTGACTTTGGCGATTATAGTATTATTTGCAGCTGAGACAGAAATCCTTCCAACTAATATGGTGGGAGCTTTGGCAGTTATGATTGTCCTTGGCAGTGTATTTAACATGATGGGATCTAAAATTCCTATTGTACGTTCTTACTTAGGAGGCGGAGCAGTATTTTGCATTTTTGCATCCTCGGCCTTAGCATCCTTTGGATTTCTTCCTACCAGTGTAGTGGAAAACTGTAAAGATTTTATGAATAGCGTAGGATTTTTAGATTTCTATATCTCTGCTCTCATTACCGGAAGTATTCTTGGAATGAACAGAGACCTTCTTAAAAAAGCCGCCATACGATTCCTTCCTGTATCCTTCCTATCCATGGCATGTGCCATGCTTATGGGAGGGGTAGCTGGCATGCTGACAGGAAGAGGTTTTAACGATAGTATTCTTTATATTGCAATGCCAATGATGAGTGGAGGAATGGGAGCAGGCGTAACACCCCTTTCCCAAATCTATTCTAATGCTACAGGCCTTGATCAGGCGGGAATCATTTCCCAGATGATCCCAGCTTCTGCCGTTGGAAATGTGCTGGCTATCATCAGTGCTGCATTAATTGCAAAAATAGGAACTAAATTCCCAGCTTTAAACGGCAACGGAAAATTAATGGATGTTCCGGAAGATAAAAATACCAAAGAAACAAAAGCCCAAGGAAATGGATCTATGGATCTTTCTATAATGGGAACGGGACTATTATTTTCCTGCGGTTTCTTTACAATTGGAACTTTAATCAGTCATGTATTTCCGAATATCCATGCCTATGCCTTTATGATTATTATCGTAGTAATCTTTAAGTTACTAGGTGTAATTCCTGCAAAATATGAATTTATGGCAGTGCAGTGGGGGCAGTTTGTCATGAAGAACTTTACCCACGCCCTCCTTGCAGGAATCGGAGTAGCCCTACTGGATATGAAAGTATTAGGCGCATCTTTAACACCACAGTTTATGATTATTTGTATTTCAATCATCGTAACTGTAGCCATCGTATCTAGTGTACTTGGAAAAATATTTGGATTCTATCCAGTAGAGGCTTCCATCACCGCAGGTCTTTGCACCAACAGTATGGGAGGAACTGGAAATATCGCAGTACTTTCCGCCGCAGACCGCATGGAACTAATTCCATTTGCCCAGATGGCTACCAGATTAGGAGGAGCTATGGTTTTGATTTCTGCCAGCTTCCTAATCCGCTTACTGGGATAAAAAATAAGAGAGAATTTTACATAAGAGAGAATTTTACCTAGAAAAGGGACGAAAAAAGTAAGGAAGAGCAAGCCATGACAAGATTAGAAGTTGTCATGGCTTGCTTATCTTTGCCTAATCTTACTCTTGTCAAGCAACATGAATCTAAGGTATCATAGTTAAAGATTCTGGGCGGTTGGTTTCCAATGTTTTCCATTCACCTAGAAAGAACGTAAATCTAGAAAAGAGGACCCACAATGAGATTGTGCAGCATAGCCAGCGGCAGCAGCGGTAATTGTATTTATACAGGAAGTGCCCATACCCACCTTCTGGTGGATGCAGGTATTAGCAAAAAGAGAGTAGAGTTTGGCTTGGAAAGCCTGGACCTTAAGGGAGAAGAACTGGATGGTATCTTTGTCACCCATGAGCATGCAGACCATATCCAGGGCCTGGGGGTTTTTAGCAGAAAATATGAGATTCCAATATATGGAAGTCCCGGTACTATTGCAGGGATCCGTGCCTGCAAAAGTCTTGGGAAGATGCCGGAGGGGCTTCTCCATGAAGTTTCTGCAGATGAAGATTTTGTCATAGGAGATCTTAAGGTCCACCCCTTTCGCATTTCCCATGACGCCAATGAACCTACCGGATATCGGATCTTTCAGGGAGATAAGTCCATAGCGGTAGCCACAGATATTGGAATCTATGATGACTATACGGTGGCAAATCTCGCAGATCTGGATGCCCTGGTGCTGGAAGCTAACCATGATCTTCAGATGCTGGAGGTGGGGCCTTACCCCTATCAGTTAAAGCGGCGGGTTATGGGAGATAAGGGCCATTTATCCAACGAGCTTTCCGGCCGATTGCTGTGTGAAATCCTTCATGACCATCTGAAAAAAGTGGTATTAGGACATTTGAGTAAAGAAAACAATTTTCCCGAGCTTGCCTACGAGACAGTGAAACTGGAGGTGACCTTGGGAGATAACCCCTACAAGGGGGAAGAAATTCCTATGATCGTGGCAAAAAGAGATGCCCCTTCGGAAATTATTGAGATCTAAAAAGAGATAACTTGTTTGTATATTGTATTTTTACCCATGATTCAAAAAAGATTCATCAATAAAGATTGAGATTTCGTAAGGAAAACCGTAAAAACACCGAAAAACCTTGAAAATACGGCATTTGTGACGTTTAAAGAAAACCGAAATTTCACGTATTTTGTTATAATTTGTTATAGTTTGATGGCAAATTGGTACAAAAAAGGTACGGAAATTAAGGAAAACCGAAACCCAAAAAAGACAATAGAATAACTGGAAAGTCCTATGCAAAAATGACAGGAAAATGAGAAGAATCTGAGAAGAGACTTCTCTTTTTTTATGCCCAAATTTAGGTAAGAGGTGATTAGATGTTTTCGGACGAATTGTTAGAGTTAGTATTTACTAACGAAAGATTGAAAGGAATACCGCTTGCCTATCAATCTGCGGTAATACATGCGATTGAAGAAGAGGTGGAAAGAAGATACTACACGGAACAAGAATTAACGAAAAACGTATTGCATGGGGGAAAAGAGAATGTATGAAAACATGTACGGATATCAAAATTATCCTAATCCATATTTGAGACAGCAACAAAGTGTATTTCCATTAGCTACTAATGCTCCTGTGATGGTTAAGAGCGTTGATAACGTAAATGAGATACAGGCAAATGATGTTCCAATGAACTATCCGTATGCGATATTTCCGAAACGTGATTTGTCGGAGATTTATTTGAAGTCGTGGAACACTAACGGAACTATTCAGACGCTTGTATTCACTCCAAAAATAGAAAAGGCTAAGAATGATACGTCTGATGTGACAGAAAAGGAAATAGGGGCAAAATCGGACGTTACAGAGGGTATTCTTGATAGGTTTGATGAACTATCAGAGAAACTAGACGCAATAAATAACAAGCTGAGTACAAGAACACGCAACAACACCAAGAAAGAGAGCGAATAATGGGAAATACAATGCAGTTTTTATTAAACCAAGCTATGAACAATCCGCAAGTAAATAGCAATCCGATTGCAAAGCGTGCTATGCAATTGTTTCAGAACGGAGATACAGAGAATTTGCGGTTGATGGCTGAAAATCTATGTAGAGAAAACCATACCACACCACCTCGTTGCCGTCCAAGTATTCTTTTGCTGTGTATCGGTTAAATGTATAACTTCCGCTTGCGTTTCCTGTTACGCTGTCAACTGTCCAAAGTTCATCGCTTAAGAATGTTTCGAGTCCGTCTCTATCGTCTGTGTATTCTGTCAAGTCAATTTCATTTTTAATATATTCCTTAATATCCTCTGTAATTGCTTCATTGTAATCGTAAGTTGTTTTCATAATTTTTTCTCCTTTTCTAGTTGTGAAATATCTTTTTTTCTAGTTGTAAAAATATCTATAAACTGCTTCGCTTGTTGGGCGGTTCTTTTCGTCAAAATGCATTATGCTAGGGCAATAACCAAAGTAAAACATTTTCACGCCGTAAAGCTCTACAAATTGTTTATTTAAGCGGTCAAACCATTTTTGTTCTCTTTCCTCACTTCGTGCGGTTCTCTTGGTGTTACATGTCTTTTCGTTGTTTGATAAATATAAATTTGTTTCACAGAGTCCGCAAAGTCTATAGAGTTTCCATTTCTTTCTTGCTCATTTAATCACCTACCTTTATACCAGTGCATTCATAAAAGATATCTGCATCAAAGTTTGGAAGTGCCTTGACGCATTCTCTTTCATTGCTCTCTAAGCTGTTCCACCACTCTTGTTTATCGCGATCCGATACCGCTCTTTGTCAAGCTAGTTGTCAGTAAATCTGACGTTTACAGTTACTATATTCC
>CAVAKZ010000084.1:0-3687 GCA_963589425.1 Parabacteroides distasonis
GTATTGAAGACAGTGTGCCTGAAAAGCTAAGGGATTCTACCATGGAAAATCTTAAGATCTTTATGGACGATGATCAGAAGGAGGAAGTCTTAGCAAACTATAGGAAAGAAGATGACACCTGGATTTTAAAGGATAACCTTTCTAAAGAAACCAGAGAAAATCTTAACGATGACTTTTCTAAGGCTATGATGATTCTGTCTGTTTTTACAGGCGACAGCAAACAGGCAAAAGAGCTGCTGACCCAGATGGGTCTTCCGGAGGGTACAGACCCTATGGAAGTACTATCCCAGCTGCCGGTGGAAGCCCTGCAGCAGATCATAGACCAGGTGGATGAGAAGTTAGAAGATATGCCGGAGTCTATTGTGACCCAGGCTGGTGTTTCCTTTGTGGCTTCTGAGTACCAAGCCCTGGGTATGGATGTGGATGCTATGCAAATGCAGTATCTTCTTAAGTCAGGCCTTCAGATGCTGGCTATGGCTTTGGTGATTATGCTTGCGGCAGTAAGTATTACCTTTATATCTTCTAGGGTAGCAGGTAAATTAGGTCATGACCTTAGAAATAGCATTTATCGAAAGGTTATGAGTTTTTCTAGTAAGGAATATAATAAGTTTTCCACAGCATCTTTGATCACTAGGAGCACTAACGATGTACAGCAGGTACAGCAGGTTATGGCCATGATGTTTCGTATTGTGCTCTATGCGCCTATCTTAGGAATCGGTGGAGTGATTAAGGTGCTGCAGACCGATTCTTCCATGACCTGGATTTTGGCAGTGGCCGTTGGATTGATCTTTATGCTGATCATCGTCTTATTCCAGGTTGCCATGCCTAAATTTACCAAGCTGCAGACCTTGATTGACCGTCTAAACCTTGTTTCTCGTGAAATCTTAACCGGAATTCCGGTGATCCGTGCCTTCAGCAGAGAGAAGCATGAAGAAGACCGTTTTGAAAAAGCCAATATGGATCTTACAAAGACCAATCTCTTTGTAAACAGATGCATGACCTTCATGATGCCTATTATGACGCTGATTATGAATGGAACCTCGGTCTTAATTATTTATAATGGTTCCTATGCTGTAGATAATGGAAGCATGCAGGTGGGAAATGTAATGGCCTTTATTCAATATGCAATGCAAATAATCATGGCATTCTTGATGCTCACTGCTATGTCTATTATGCTTCCTAGAGCAAATGTTGCTGCCGGCCGTATTGATGAAGTCTTAAAAACGGAGGTTTCTATTGAAGATCCTAAGGAACCGATTTCTCCATCAGAAGATGTAAAAGGCCAGGTGGAATTCGATCACGTATCCTTTGCCTATCCGGATGCAGGAGAAAATGTCCTTACAGATATTTCCTTTAAGGCAAGGAAGGGCCAGACAGTGGCGATTATTGGAAGTACAGGAAGTGGAAAGAGTACTTTAGTAAATTTGATTCCTAGATTTTACGATGTGACAGAAGGTTCTGTAAAAGTAGACGGAGTGGATGTCCGTGCTATGTCCCAGAAAGACCTTAGGGATAAGTTAGGATATGTTCCTCAGAAGGGTGTACTTTTCTCAGGAACCATTGATTCTAATATTCGCTACGGAAAACCAGAGATTGCAGAGACTCAGGTGGAAAAGGCTGCAGAAGTGGCCCAGGCAAGGGAATTCATTCTAACGAAAGCAGAAACTTACAATTCCCCTGTATCCCAGGGCGGTACCAATGTTTCTGGCGGACAAAAACAGCGTCTTTCTATTGCCAGAGCTGTTGCGAAGGATCCGGAGATCTTTATCTTTGATGACAGTTTTTCAGCCTTGGATTTTAAGACGGACAGCAAGCTTCGAAAGGCCCTAAAGGAACACACTAAGGATGCCACAACCATTATTGTTGCCCAGAGAATCAGCACCATCCTCAATGCAGACCAGATCATTGTTTTGGAGGATGGCCATATGGTTGGAATCGGAACCCATAAGGAACTGCTGGCAAACTGCGAAGTGTATGGACAGATTGCAAGATCTCAATTATCAGAGGAGGAACTAGCATGAGTGAAAAAAGAGGAACTTCTATGAGAGGAAGAGGTCCCATGGGAGCCGGCCGTGGTATGGCCCCCGGGGAAAAAGCAAAAGACTTTAAAGGTTCCATGGGAAAATTATTTCGCTATATGGAACGCTATAAATTCCGTTTTGTGCTGATGTTTATCTTTGCTATTGCCGGAACGGTATTTAATATTGTAGGCCCAAAGATCTTAGGAAAGGCTACCACAGAACTTTATTCCGGCTTAGTGGCTAAAATTAATGGCACCGGGGGAATTGATTTTGAAAAAATCGGAATGATCCTCCTTTGTACCTTTGGACTATACCTGGCAAGTGCCTGTTTTTCCCTTATCCAGGGATTTGTTATGACAGGAATTTCCAATGATGTTACCTATAACCTGAGAAAAGATATTTCGAAGAAAATTAATAAATTGCCGTTAAACTATTATGAAAGCAGGACCAACGGAGAAATCCTCTCTCGTATTACCAATGATGTGGATACACTGCAGATGAGTTTGAATCAGAGTCTTACCCAGCTTATTACTTCGGTGACCACTTTGATCGGTGTCTTTATTATGATGCTTTCCATTAATGTGTGGATGACCCTGGCGGCAGTTTTGATTTTGCCTATTTCCATGTTTATCATTCAGGCAGTGATGAAACATTCTCAGAAATATTTCCAGGACCAGCAAAAATACCTGGGTAAGGTAAATGGTCAGATTGAGGAGAACTTTGGTGGCCATAATATTGTGAAAGTATTTAATAAAGAAGAAGATGTGGTGGAGGAGTTTGAAAAAGACAACCGGAAGCTTTATGAATCTGCATGGAAATCTCAGTTTTTCTCAGGAATGATGATGCCAATCATGCAATTTGTGGGAAACCTAGGCTATGTAATGGTGGCCCTTCTTGGTGGTATTTTCGTAATTAAAAAGAGTATAGAAGTGGGAGACATTCAGTCCTTTTTCCAGTACATTCGTAACTTTACTCAGCCAATCCAGCAGATTGCCCAGGTTACCAATCTCTTACAGTCTTCAGCGGCAGCTTCAGAGCGTGTCTTCGAATTTTTGGAGGAGCCGGAGGAAGAGGAGAAGGAAACTAGTCCGGCAGATATAGAAAGCCTTACAGGAGATGTAGAATTTGACCATGTAAAATTTGGCTACAAGCCGGACAAGATTATTATCAATGACTTTTCTGCAAAGGTAAAAGATGGGCAAAAGATTGCCATTGTAGGCCCAACCGGGGCAGGAAAGACTACTATGGTGAAGCTTCTTATGAGATTCTATGATCTTAACGATGGTTGTATTAAAGTGGATGGTTATGACATTAAAGATTTCAATCGAAGTAGGCTTAGGGAAATGTTTGGAATGGTACTTCAGGATACCTGGTTATTTTCCGGGACGATTATGGAAAATATCCGCTACGGTCGCCTGGATGCCACAGATGAAGAGGTGATTGCGGCAGCTAAGGCAGCCCATGTTCACAACTTTATTATGCAGCAGCCAGGTGGCTATAACATGGTTTTAGACGAAGAGACCAGCAACATTTCCCAGGGGCAAAAACAGCTTCTGACTATCGCCAGAGCCATTCTTGCAGACAATAAGATCTTGATCTTGGATGAAGCCACCTCTTCTGTAGATACCAGAACGGAGATCCAGATCCAGAAGGCTATGGACAATCT
>CAVAKZ010000085.1:0-3671 GCA_963589425.1 Parabacteroides distasonis
TCCAGACTTGTCTCACGCGACAGCTTTTATAGATTACCATTCCATCTTTGAATTGTCAACAATGTTTTTATTTTTTATTCAATTTAAACATTTTAGACAATTCAAATACAATATCCTATTTTTTCTTATATATATTCCATAACCTCTCTAACATTCTTCACTCCAATAATCTCCATTCCATCAACAGGACCTACTGTCTTTAAGGATACCTCCGGCAGAATACATGTGGTAAAACCGAGTTTCTTTGCTTCAGCCACCCTCTGTTCCGGCATGGTTACCCCTCGAACCTCCCCACTTAATCCCACTTCCCCAAAGGCTAGTAGTTGTTCAGAAATGGCCCGGTTCTTATAGCTAGAGATAATCGCCATTACAATTCCTAAATCTGCTGCCGGCTCATTCATCCGAATTCCCCCAGCTATATTAATGTAGGCATCATAATCTGACAGGGCTAATCCAATTCGTTTTTCAAGAACTGCCATCAGCAGATTAATGCGATTAAAGTCCACTCCCGCAGCCGTACGTCTGGGAAAACCAAAATTTGTTTTACATACAAGCGCCTGTATTTCCATAAGCATAGGCCTTGTGCCTTCCATAGCGCAGGCCACCACAGAGCCTGATGCATTTTCCGGTCTTCCACTTAACATAAATTCTGATGGATTTTCTACCTCTGCCAGCCCTGTCTTTTGCATTTCAAAGACTCCGATTTCGTTGGTAGAGCCAAAACGATTTTTTACGCCCCTAAGTATTCTATAAGAAGCATGGCGGTCCCCTTCGAAATATAATACAGTGTCCACCATATGTTCTAAGACTCTAGGCCCTGCAACAGTTCCCTCCTTTGTCACATGTCCCACAATAAAAATAGAAACGTTAAGCCCCTTTGCCAACTGCATAAATATATTGGTAGACTCCCTTACCTGGGATACACTGCCTGGGGCCGTCGCCACTTCCTCGTTATACATGGTCTGAATAGAGTCAATAATTACCAGATCAGGCTTAAAGGATTCTATAGTTTCCCGAATAATTCCCAGATTAGTTTCACAGAGAAGGTAAAGGCTATCGGAAAATTCTCCCATACGATTTGCTCGAAGTTTAATCTGTCTAAGAGACTCCTCCCCGGAAATATAGAGTACTTTCTGTTCCTGGTCTGCTAACTTTCTGCATACCTGTAAAAGCAAGGTAGATTTTCCAATTCCGGGATCGCCGCCTACTAGCACCAAGGAGCCCGGAACGATTCCCCCTCCTAAGACCCGGTCCAGCTCTCCGATTCCTGTCTTCATTCTCTCATCCTGATTAATTTCTACGCTTTTTAGTGTCACAAGACTGGGCTTTTCTTTTCTGCGGCTAGCCGCCAAAGAGGAGCCTTGGGACACTTTTTCCTCCACAAAGCTATTCCACTCCTTACACATAGGACACTGGCCCAGCCACTTTCTCTCCTCATGTCCGCAATTTTGACAAAAATATACCGTTTTATTCGTCTTTGCCATAAATCTCCTCTCTATTTCCTTTAAGCTTCTTTAAACAGATAAGAGCCGCAATATCTGCAGCTCTTATCTCTAAATCTTATCTTTTTGTATCAATGTTCAAATGATCTCAAACTATCTTTTCTGAATTTTGATCTCTACAGACTTATCATTGTCAAGCTCCGCGCTGACACTAAGTTTGCCTGTAAGATTGGTCATCATATCTCCTACATTGACGCCATCCATAAATACTACATACTCGCTATCATCCTCAACACCAACTGTAAACTGGGCATCAGCCGCTCCGGATACCTTAAAGCTCACCTCACTCTCTGTAGCTTTAAAGTTCTCTACGCAGGTTCCCGGTACTGATTCGTAAACAAACATTCCGTTCTTCTCTAATTTGGTGATACCTGAAAATGTCTTTACTTTATACAAATCTCCCTGGAATTCGAAATCCTCTAACTTTGTCTTACTTGCTAGTGTGTAGTCTCCAAAGCTTAGAGTTCCGTCTGCCTCTGCTCTTAATAGTTCCTTTACAACTGCCATTGTATTCTCCTCCTAGGGTATTTTTTCTGGTCTTATTTTACTCTAAATCTAGTCTAATTTGTAGCTTTTGTTTCAAATTTAATTGCTTTTTTATGAATACCGGCTACTAGGTCTGTACCGCTGGCTATATTGCCATTTAAAATCTCTTCTGCCAATAAATCTTCCAATTGGTTTTGAACTGCTCGCCTTAAAGGTCGGGCTCCGTATTTTTGGTTGGTTCCGGTCTCCACAATATGTTTCTTTACAGAATCTCTGATGGTGAGGGTAATATTAAGCTGTTCTCTTGCTCTCTTTACAAGATCTGCACACAACAAGGAAACGATTTTCTTCATCTGTTCTTCTGTTAACGGTTTAAAGACCAGTACCTCATCGATACGGTTCAAAAATTCCGGCCGAAAGATCAACTTTACCTCCCGCATAACATTATCCTTCATGCGCTTGTAATCTCCCTGGGGGTCTGCCTGGGCATGAAAGCCTAATTTTTTAGGATCAATAATAGCCTGAGCTCCTGCGTTGGAAGTCATAACGATAACCGTGTTGCTAAAGTCAACTTTACGTCCATGGGAATCTGTAATATGGCCATCGTCTAAGACCTGTAGCAAAATATTAAATACATCCGGATGAGCCTTCTCAATCTCATCAAATAGCACCACAGAGTAAGGATGTCTTCGCACCTGCTCACTTAACTGGCCACCGTCATCATGGCCTACATATCCCGGAGGTGAACCAATCATCTTGGAAACGCTGTGTTTCTCCATATACTCCGACATATCTACTCGAATCATTGAGTCCTCTGTTCCAAATAAAGCCTCAGACAGAGCCTTGGAAAGTTCTGTTTTACCTACCCCGGTAGGACCTAAGAATAAGAAAGATCCGATAGGTCGCTTGGGATCCTTCAAACCAATACGGCCTCTTTTTACCGCCTTGGCTACTGCTGTGACAGCCTCGTCCTGTCCTACTACACGTTTATGAAGTTCTCTTTCTAAATTCTTTAATCTTTCTGTGTCAGACTGGGAAATTTTCTGTACCGGAATATTAGTCCACTGAGAAACAACCGCTGCAATATCATCCGCTCCAACTGAGATCTCAGCATGGTCACATTTCTTTTGAAACCGTTTTTTTGTCTGGTCCAATTTTTTCTGGGTCAGTTCTATTTGCTTTTTAATGTTAGATGCAACCGTCAAATCGCCATTCTTTAGACCTGTTTCGAATTCTCCTTTTAATACTTCCAGTTCTTTTTCATAAAGATGAACAGATTCCGGAACCTTAAAGCCACCAAGCCCGGCTCTGGCGCAAGCTTCGTCTAACACATCAAGGGCTTTGTCCGGCAGATACCTGTCATTGACAAAACGGGCTGTTAAAGAGACCGCTGTTTCAAGAGCCTCCTCTTCGATAATTACTCCATGATGTTCTTCGTATTTTTCTTTTAATCCTTTAAGAATCTCAAGGCACAATTCCTTGGAGGGTTCCTCCACAGTAATGGGCTGGAATCTTCGCTCTAAAGCGGCATCCTTTTCAATATATTTCCGATATTCCTCTATGGTGGTGGCTCCGATTAATTGGATCTCTCCTCTTGCCAAAGACGGCTTTAAGATATTGGCAGCATCCATAGCTCCCTCAGCTCCACCGGCTCCGATAATGGTATGAATCTCATCCAAAAAC
>CAVAKZ010000086.1:0-3278 GCA_963589425.1 Parabacteroides distasonis
AGAAATAAAACTTATAGAAATTATTCTGAGGCACTAGAGGCTATCAAAAATTATGGAAAATTTGAGTAAATAAAGATTGAGTTTTTTTGCTATCTGAGATATACTTCAAGGATGACTTGGAAAATTTAAGGATTACCTAGGAGGACCATCATGAAAAAATGTGTAATTACTGTAGTTGGAAAAGATACCGTAGGCATTATTGCAAAGGTATGTACTTACCTTGCTGAAACTTCTATTAATATTTTGGACATTTCCCAGACCATTGTTGACGGGTATTTCAACATGATGATGATTGCTGATGTATCAGGGGCAACCAAGGAAGTAGGAGATATTTCTAAGGAGATGGAAGAATTAGGAGCAAGTATCGGGGTTTCTATTCATTGCCAGAGAGAAGAAATTTTCGAGAAAATGCACAGATTATAGGAAGGGTCTTAGGTAAAAGATATGATTAATAAATTTGAAGTAATCGAAACCAATCAGATGATTGCCGAGGAGAATCTGGACGTTCGTACCATCACCTTGGGAATCAGTCTTTTGGATTGCATTGATTCTGATCTGGATCGTTTGAATGAAAAGATTTACAAGAAGATTACTAGTGTAGCCAAGGATTTGGTATCCACCGGCCAGGCTATTGAGAGAGAATTTGGTATCCCTATTGTAAATAAGCGTATTTCCATTACCCCTATTGCTTTAGTGGCAGGATCAGCCTGCAAGTGTCCGGAAGATTATGTAAGGATCGCTAAGACCCTGGACAAAGCAGCAAAGGAAGTAGGAGTCAACTTTATCGGTGGATATTCCGCACTGGTATCAAAGTCTATGACTGTCAGTGATGAGAATCTGATTCGCTCTATCCCGGAGGCCTTGGCTTCTACAGAGCGTATTTGCAGTTCTATTAACGTGGGATCTACAAAGACTGGTATCAACATGGATGCGGTACGCCTTTGCGGTGAGATTGTAAAGGCTACAGCAGAGGCTACTAAGGACCAGGATTCCTTAGGCTGTGCAAAGCTGGTTGTATTTTGTAATGCACCGGATGACAATCCTTTTATGGCAGGTGCCTTCCTCGGAGTAACAGAGGGAGATGCTGTTATTAACGTAGGTGTCAGTGGTCCTGGAGTTGTAAAACATGCCATTGCCCAGGTACATGGAAAAGGTTTTGAAGAACTTTGCGAGACCATTAAGAAGACTGCCTTTAAGGTAACGCGTGTGGGACAGTTGGTAGCAGGAGAGGCTTCTAAGCGCCTGGGAGTTCCATTTGGTATTGTAGATCTTTCCCTTGCCCCAACACCGGCTATTGGAGATAGTGTGGCTGAGATCTTAGAGGAGATCGGTTTGGAGCGTGTAGGTGCTCCGGGAACCACAGCAGCCCTTGCTATGTTAAATGACCAGGTAAAGAAGGGTGGAGTAATGGCTTCCTCCTATGTAGGTGGACTTAGTGGTGCCTTTATTCCGGTTAGTGAGGACCAGGGAATGATCGATGCTGTAAAAGTAGGTTCCCTTACCCTTGAGAAATTAGAAGCCATGACCTGTGTATGCTCTGTAGGTTTGGATATGATTGCCATCCCCGGAAGAACAGAAGCCAGCACAATTTCAGGAATTATTGCAGATGAGATGGCTATTGGTATGGTTAATCAGAAGACAACGGCAGTGCGTCTTATTCCGGTTATTGGAAAAGATGTAGGAGATACCGCAGAATTTGGCGGACTTTTAGGATATGCACCGATTATTCCGGTGAATGAATTTGACTGTAGTGAATTTGTAAATCGTAAAGGCAGAATTCCTGCACCGATTCATAGTTTTAAGAATTAGAGAGGTTAATTTTCGTGGGAAAAATTGCAGTTATTACAGATAGTAACAGTGGAATTACGCAATCAGAAGGAAAGGAACTGGGAATCCGTGTGGTTCCTATGCCATTTTATATCAACGGAGAATTGTTCCTGGAGGATATTACCCTTACCCAGGAAGAGTTCTACCAAAGACTGGGAGAGGATGCGGATATTTCCACATCTCAGCCTTCCCCTGGAGATATTGTAGATCTTTGGGAGGAAGTCTTAGAAGAATATGATGAGATCATTTATATTCCAATGTCCAGTGGTCTTAGCGGATCCTGCCAAACGGCTATGATGCTGGCTCAGGATTATGATGGGAAGGTCTTCGTGGTAGACAATCAGCGAATCTCTGTGACACAGCGCCAGTCTGTAATGGATGCCCTTGCAATGGCAGAAAAAGGTATGACAGGCCAGGAGATTTATGATGTTCTTATGAAAGAAAAATTAGAGGCCAGCATCTATATTACAGTAGATACTCTGAAGTATTTAAAGAAGGGTGGAAGAATCACTGCTGCAGGAGCAACCCTTGGGACTATGTTAAATATCAAGCCCGTCCTTCAAATTCAGGGAGAAAAGTTGGATGCTTTTGCCAAAGTTCGAGGCTTAAAGGCTGCAAAGAAAACTATGATGAATGCCATCGAAGAGGACTTAAAAGGCCGCTTTGCCGGCAAGGAAGTATATATCCATGGGGCCTATACCTGCTCTGACGAGGAAGCCAAAGAGTGGCAGCAGGAACTTATGGAAAAGTTCCCAGGATATGATATCCGCATGGACAGACTGTCCCTTAGTGTGGCCTGCCATATAGGACCGGGGTCACGGGCAGTGACTTGCGTTAAAAAACTGGAAGTGTAAAAAATGAATTATGCGATTAACATCTTGGAATTTGCGGATGTGTCATTATAATATAAAATTCCATGATAGTCGTATAGAGAAAGAGGCAGATGCTCAGATGATTCCTGAGATATCTGCTTCTTTCTATCTAATCAAAGGGAACTAAGTTGCTGGCGAAACCCACCATAACCTATCTGGGATAGTAAACCAATGACTAAAGCAAAAAAGACCCTTGGAGCACGCCGGTCCTTTGGAGCCGTCCTTTGGCCCCTTAGTACCGCAGCGTGCGGAACGGAGCGCAAGCGTGTCTTTGTTGCTTTTGGTTATTGACTGCAATCATCGAGGAGTATATTGGGTTTCGCCGCAATCTGGAAACTTTGTTGAGATAAAGTCCAGCGGTGTGATGTCAAGAGATAAATAATAAAAAAACATATATTTTTACATCTGTCTCAGAAAGACAAAAAACACCCACCCCAGCCCTGTCGACCAAGCTAAAAAAATGAGCAGGGCGTAGTTCTCATCAGCAAGCAGGTGGAATCTACTTTGCCGGACAGTATAGGCAGTTGTCTTTCAGCAGTCGAAAGACTAAACGCACAAATTTACGGGCAGTTAATGCGA
>CAVAKZ010000087.1:0-3130 GCA_963589425.1 Parabacteroides distasonis
TCTTGCTTGCTGTTCAAATCTTCCAGCTCTTCCGAGTCATCTTCTTCAAGAATCTCCCTCAAAGCCTCTAAATCATCGGTGTCCTCTTCTTGAAGGCTGGTCTCTAATCTTTTTTCAAGACTCCGCTCTCTCTTCTTTTCCAAGTGAGAGTTTCTTCCATGCTCCGGTCTCTTACTCTTGCCGGCTCCCTTTCCCTTTTGATTGCTCATATACAACTCCCAAAAAACATCTATAATCGAAAGCTCCATAAAATCTAGCTTTTATGCTTAATTATATAATGTGATTTCTTAATTGTATATAGTCAAAATATTAATTTTTTGTCACATTTAAGCCTGCCCTTCTTAGAAAAAATATAATTGCTGTTTCCTATAGTTTCTAATATAATGGAATCCGTAGAGTTTTTTAGGAGGTTCTAGCAATGTCAGGTTCAACATACGGAACATTATTTTCTATAACAACATGGGGGGAATCCCACGGTGCTGCCATCGGTGTTATCATTGACGGATGTCCGGCAGGAATTCCTCTAAACGAAGAAGATATACAAATCTATTTAAATAGGAGGAAACCCGGCCAAAGTAAGTTTACTACTGCCAGGCAGGAATCGGATCAGGTAGAAATCCTTTCCGGCGTTTTTGAGGGCCAAACAACCGGCACTTCTATTTCTTTAACAGTGAGAAATAAAGATCAGCATTCCAAGGATTATAACAATATTATGAATACCTACCGTCCTGGGCATGCAGATTATACTTTTGATGAAAAATATGGGTTTAGGGATTACCGAGGCGGTGGACGGTCCTCCGGCCGTGAGACCATTGGGCGGGTAGCTGCAGGAGCTGTAGCTTTAAAGATATTAAAAGCTCTGGACATTAAGGTGCAGGCCTATACAAAATCCATCGGTAATATTGTTATTCCTAATCAGGACTACTGCATGGATGAGGTGGGGCAAAACCCCCTCTATATGCCAAGCAATGCCTATGCCGCAAAGGCTTCTGCCTATTTAGAAGAATGTATCAAGGAGCAGAATTCTTCCGGCGGCATAATTGAATGTGTCACTAGCGGCATGCCGGCAGGAATCGGAGATCCTGTATTTCACAAATTAGATGCAAGGCTGGCCTCTTCTATTATGTCCATCGGATCCGTAAAGGGTGTAGAAATCGGGGACGGATTTGCCGTTGCTTCTTCCACCGGAAAAGCGAATAACGATTCCTTCGCCATGGACCAAAACCAGATTACCAAGAAAACCAATCACGCCGGTGGCATTTTAGGAGGAATCAGTGATGGAAGCCCTATTATTTTACGGGCGGCAATTAAACCTACACCATCTATTTCCAGCCCTCAGGAAACTATTAGCAAGGATCATATCCCTACGAATATTACTATTCAGGGAAGACACGATCCAGTGATTGTTCCTAGAGCTGTAGTTGTGGTGGAGGCCATGACAGCAATTACTCTGGTAGATCTTTTATTTACAAACATGTCTGCCAGAATGGATAATATAATACATTTTTATAAAGGAGAACCAACGTAAATGCCTAATAAATTAATCGACATTATCAATATCTCCAAATCCTACGGAGATAATCTTGTTCTTGATGAGTTAAACCTTTATGTACGAGAGAACGAATTTCTGACTCTTCTGGGCCCTAGTGGATGTGGAAAAACCACCCTGCTTCGTATTCTGGGAGGATTTGAAACTCCTGATAGTGGCCAGATTATTTTTGACCAAAAAGATATTACCAATTTAGCCCCCAACAGAAGGCAGCTGAATACTGTTTTTCAAAAATATGCCCTTTTTCCCAATATGACCATTGCTGAGAATATCGCCTTTGGCCTAAAAATCAAAGGAAAAACCCAGGCTTATATCAATGATAAAATTCGATATGCCCTAAAACTAGTTAACCTGGAAGGCTTCGACAATCGTATGCCTGACTCTCTAAGTGGCGGCCAGCAGCAGCGTATTGCCATTGCCAGAGCCATTGTAAACGAACCCAAAGTTCTACTTTTAGATGAACCATTAGGTGCCCTGGACTTAAAGCTACGCCAGGATATGCAATATGAACTGATTCGTTTAAAGAACGAACTGGGAATCACCTTCATTTATGTTACCCACGACCAGGAGGAAGCCCTTACTATGTCTGATACCATTGTGGTTATGAACCAGGGCTATATTCAGCAGATTGGGACTCCGGAGGATATTTACAACGAACCGGAGAATGCTTTCGTGGCAGACTTTATTGGGGACAGTAATATTTTACCTGCTATTATGGTAAAGGATAAATTAGTTAAAATTCTAGGATCCAATTTCACTTGCGTAGATACCGGTTTTGGAACGAATCAGCCGGTAGATGCTGTGATTCGCCCTGAAGATATTGATTTAGTGGATCCTGCAAAAGGCATTATTACCGGAACTGTCACCAATCTGATTTTCAAAGGAGTCCATTACGAAATGGAGGTAATGGCCAACAATTTTGAATGGCTGGTTCATAGCACCGATATGGTTCCTGTGGGAACGGAAGTGGGAATTTGGGTGGATCCCTTCGACATTCAGATTATGAGCAAGCCAGAATCCGAGGATGAGGAGGCCGTAAGCATTGAAGAATAAGTCTCGCCTTTTACAGCAAATGATGACAGGTCCCTATCTTTTTTGGTCCGCCGCCTTTATTATCATCCCCTTGATTATGATTATTTATTACGGCCTAACCAATGACCATGGACATTTTACTTTATTAAATCTTGCTAAAATTACCACCCAGGAAAATCTAAAGGCTTTGGGACTAGCTTTACTTCTTGCCTTTATAAGCACCCTGCTTTGCCTGCTTTTAGCCTATCCTTTGGCAATGATTCTTACAACTTTAGCTGTAAATCAATCCAGTTTTATCGTATTGGTATTTATTCTTCCTATGTGGATGAATTCTCTCCTTCGAATTATTGCCTGGCAAAATTTATTGGAAAAAAATGGGGTTATTAACATGCTGCTTAATTTTTTGCATTTGCCAAATTTGGAGATTATCAATACCCCCTATGCCATTATTTTAGGAATGGTTTACGACTTTCTCCCCTTTATGGTCCTGCCCCTTTATAATGTTCTTTCCAAAATGGACAAAAATATTATCAACGCAGCCTATGATTT
>CAVAKZ010000088.1:0-2698 GCA_963589425.1 Parabacteroides distasonis
TTTTGAGGGGAGTATAAATAATTAATAAGGGGTTGTAGAAAGTGTTCTTTCTACATGCATTAGTATAATATAGACATGACTAAAAAGCAAGAACAAAAATTATTATTTTCTTAAGTTTTACATAAGATAATAATACAATAGAAAATTTGCGGAGAAGTATTTTATGAAGATGATGGAATTGATCGCTCCCTGCCATTTTGGCCTGGAAGCGGTATTAAAAAGAGAGATTATTGACCTTGGATATGATGTCTCGAAGGTAGAAGATGGACGGGTGACATTCCTTGGAGATGCTGAGGCTATTTGCAGGGCCAATATATTCTTAAGAACTGCAGAGCGTATTTTGCTGAAAGTGGGAAGTTTCAAGGCGGAAAGCTTTGATGAATTATTTGAGAAGACTAGGGCCCTTCCCTGGGAGAACTACATTCCTAAAAATGGGAAATTCTGGGTGACCAAGGCTGCTTCTGTTAAGAGTAAGCTGTTTAGCCCTTCGGATATTCAGTCTATTATGAAGAAGGCTATGGTCAGAAGGCTGCAAGAATATTATGGAATTAGCTGGTTTGAGGAAAATGGAGCTTCCTATCCGGTGCGAGTCTTTCTTAAAAAAGATATAGTGACTGTTGGAATTGATACATCCGGAGTTTCTCTTCATAAAAGAGGCTACCGTGAAGTGTCCGGAAAGGCTCCTATTACGGAAACCTTGGCAGCTTCCTTAATTATGTTGACACCATGGCGCAAGGATAGAATTCTTGTAGATCCTTTTTGCGGAAGCGGTACATTTCCTATAGAGGCGGCTATGATGGCGGCCAATATTGCGCCTGGAATGAATCGGGAGTTTACAGCGGAGAAATGGACTAACGTGATTCCAAAGAAGATTTGGTATGATGCCATAGAGGAGGCTAATGACCTGGTGGACGACCAGATAGAGCTGGATATTCAAGGCTATGATCTGGATGGTTCTGTGGTGAAGATTGCCAGAAGAAATGCTAGAGAGGCAGGAGTAGACCATCTGATTCATTTTCAGGAAAGGGATGTAAAGGATCTAAGCCATCCTAAGAAATATGGATTTATTATTACCAATCCTCCTTATGGAGAGCGGTTGGAGGATAAGAGTAGCCTGCCGGCCCTTTATAGAGCCTTTGGGGACAGCTATAGAAGCTTAGATTCCTGGTCGGCATATATGATCACTTCTTATGATGAAGCAGAAAAATATTTTGGAAGAAAGGCAGATAAGAATCGCAAGATTTACAATGGAATGCTAAAGACTTATTTCTATCAATTTTTAGGACCTAAGCCTCCGAAAAAATAGAGTTTTGTTAGGCCTTTGTATCTGTAGTAATAATTACAACGAGGAATATGAATATGGATAAGATAATATTTGCAACGGGAAATGAACATAAGATGAAAGAAATTCGAATGATCCTCAAGGATTTGGGGTGTGAGATCCTGTCCCAAAAAGAAGCGGGAATTTCTGTAAATGTAGTGGAGGATGGGACAAGTTTTGAGGAGAATGCCCTGATCAAAGCCACGGAGATTGGAAAAATTGCTCATGAAATGCCTGAGTATAAGAATGCAGTAGTTCTGGCGGATGATTCGGGATTGGAGATTGATTATTTGAACAAGGAACCGGGAATTTACTCGGCCAGATATATGGGGGAGGATACCCCCTATGATATTAAGAATCAAGCCCTCTTAGATCGCCTGGAGGGAGTAAGGGATGAGGAGCGAAGCGCCCGCTTTGTCTGCGCTATAGCAGCCTGCCTGCCCAATGGTGACACTAAGGTGGTGCGGGGAACCATGGAGGGACGAATTGGATATGAGATAGCAGGAGAAAATGGATTTGGTTATGATCCTATTTTCTTCTTGCCGGAATGTGGCTGTACCAGTGCAGAGATTTCCCCGGAAAAAAAGAACGAACTGAGCCATAGAGGGCAGGGGCTTCGAAAAATGAAGGAGATGCTAAAAAACAATGAAAATCTTGATTGTTAGTGATACCCATGGAGCCCATGGGAACTTGGATATAGCTATGGAGGAAGAAGCTCCCTTTGATATGATGATCCATTTAGGAGATGTGCAGGATGGACAGTATTATATAGAAGCTGTCACAGACTGCCCTTTGCATATGGTTCAGGGGAATAACGATTTCTTTGCCGATCTTCCGTCTGATAAAGAAATAAAAATCGGAAGCCACAGAGCCTTTTTGACCCATGGCCACGGTTATGGTGTATATATAGGAGAGTCTGGCCTGATAAGGGAGGCCAAAAGGCGACAGGCGGATATTGTCATGTATGGCCATACGCATATACCAACGATTAGGGAGAAAGATGGGATCTTGGTATTGAATCCGGGAAGTCTTCGTTTCCCGAGACAGGAAGGAAGGCTCCCTAGTTATATTGTTATGAAGGTGGAAAAGGGTCGGAAAATAGAGGCAGAAATTAAATATATAAAAAAATGAAATTTTTTGAAATTTTTTTTAAAAAAGTTGTTGACAGTTTGGGGACCCCGAGATATAATATCAAATGTGTCACGGACAGGGCAACAAAATAAAGCCTGTTCGAGATGATCCTTCGGGGTGTGGCTCAGCTTGGCTAGAGCGCCTGGTTTGGGACCAGGAGGTCGCAGGTTCGAATCCTGTCACCCCGATCATTTTGCGGGTGTAGTTCAATGGTAGAACACCAGCCTTCCAAGCTGGATACGTGGG
>CAVAKZ010000089.1:0-2263 GCA_963589425.1 Parabacteroides distasonis
GCCTATGATTTAGGGGCTAACAACCTACAGACTTTTTTCTCTGTTATTTTGCCCCTTAGCCTTCCGGGAATTATCA
Source organism: Parabacteroides distasonis (assembly GCA_963589425.1). GTDB lineage: Bacteria > Bacillota > Clostridia > Lachnospirales > Lachnospiraceae > CAKRJP01. The sequence continues at coordinate 77 of CAVAKZ010000089.1, forward strand.
GCGGGGTTACTATGGTATTTGTACCGGCACTTACCACATTTGTTATCTCTGAGCTGTTAGGGGGAAGTAAGATCCTTCTGATTGGAAATGTAATTGAACAGGAATTTAAACAAGGCAGCAGCTGGCATACCGGCAGCGGTCTTTCTCTTGTGCTTATGATATTTATTATTTTCAGCATGGCCCTGATTGCCAAATATGATAAAGACGGGGAGGGAACTGCATTTTGATCAAGAAATTTATTCAACGTTTTTATTTAGTCCTGATTTTTGCCTTACTCTACTCTCCCATTGTCACATTAATGGTCCTGTCCTTTAACAGTTCCAAATCCCGTGCCAAATGGGGTGGCTTTTCCCTAAAATGGTATAAAGAATTATTTCAAAATAATGATATCATGAAGGCTCTTTATACCACCTTGATCATAGCCCTTTTATCCGCTTTGATCGCAACAATTTTAGGAACCGCAGCAGCTATCGGTATGCAGGCATTAAATCGCAAGCTTCGCACAAGCCTTATGGGACTTACCAACATTCCCATGTTAAATGCAGACATTGTAACAGGTATTTCCTTGATGTTACTTTTTGTAGCCTGTCGCTTTTCCCTGGGCTTTGCCACGGTATTGATCGCTCATATTACCTTTAATATTCCCTATGTAATCTTAAGCGTCATGCCAAAGCTGAAGCAAACCAACAAAAGCGCCTACGAAGCTGCCATGGATTTAGGGGCTTCTCCCATCTATGCCTTTTACAAAGTAGTATTTCCTGATATTTTGCCTGGAATTTCTTCCGGATTTTTATTGGCCTTCACTATGTCCTTAGATGATTTTATTATTACTCATTTTACAAAAGGACCTGGAGTAGACACCTTGTCTACCAAAATTTACAGTGAGGTTCGTAAGGGAATTAACCCTTCTATGTATGCCCTGTCTACCTTAATGTTTTTGACAGTAATGCTATTACTGCTTTTGATCAATCACAATCCAGATGAAGCAGGGCAAAAGGCTTCAATAAAGGCACAGACAAATTCAGATAAGTCAAATAAGACCCAAAAATCTCATAAATTCCAAAGGCTGATTATGAACAAGGTGATTCCTGCTTTCATTGTTCTTGCAATAATCGGAGGCGGTATTTTTTACGGAGTACGAACCATTACTAATTCCGGAAGCCAACAGGTAATTGTTTATAACTGGGGTGAATACATAGACCCGGATATTATTACCATGTTCGAAGAAGAAACCGGCATTGATGTAATTTATGAGGAATACGAGACTAATGAGATCATGTATCCCAAAATCCAGTCCGGTGCCATTGCTTACGACTTGGTATTTCCATCGGATTATATGATCCAACGCATGATCCAAAACGACCTTCTAGCCGAGATTGATTTTGACAATATTCCTAATTTAAAGAATATTGATGAGACTTACCTGGAAAAATCCAAGGAATTTGATCCGGAAAACAAATATTCTATTCCCTACCTTTGGGGAACCGTTGGCATTTTGTATAACAAAACCATGGTAGATGAGCCCATTGACAGCTGGAGCGTCTTGTGGGATAAGAAATACAAAGACAATATCCTTATGCAGGACAGTGTCCGAGATGCCTTTGGTGTTACATTAAAATACTTGGGATACTCTTTAAATTCCACAGATTTAGATGAATTGGAAGAGGCAAAGAACTTACTTATCCAACAAAAGCCCCTGGTACAGGCCTATGTGGTAGACCAAGTTCGAGACAAGATGATTGGAAATGAGGCCGCAATTGGTGTTATCTATTCGGGAGAAGCCTTAGTTTGCCAAGACGAAAATCCTGATTTGGAATATGTGATTCCAAAAGAAGGCTCTAATATTTGGATTGATTCTATGGTAATTCCAAAAAATGCAAAGAACAAAGAAAATGCAGAAGCCTTTATAAACTTCCTATGTCGCTCGGATATAGCAAAAATGAATTTTGAATATATTACTTATTCCATTCCAAACAAAGAAGGAATCGCCCTTCTGGATCCGGTCTATCGAGACAGCGAAGTTGCCTTTCCGGATGCCAGCAAGTTAGAAAACTGCGAAACCTTCCAGTATCTTGGACCAGAATTCGATGAAATTTATAACGAACTTTGGAGAGAGGTAAAATCAAAATAAAAAGAAAAAGCCTTGGTTAGAATGAAATTCACTCTTCTAACCAAGGCTTATTATAT
>CAVAKZ010000090.1:0-55651 GCA_963589425.1 Parabacteroides distasonis
CTACTGCATCGGACATCATCAAAGGAGATGTTGCCTATGAAAAATACACCTGTTAAAAATATTGAAACCACAAAACCAAATACTCAGACTGGCAGTTCGCCCATAAATAACCCATGGGTTGCCGCGCTTGGTATATTTGCTGCCAGCTTTTGTATCTGTTATATTACGCATGAAACTACTAAGCGTGGTTGTAGCTTTGAGTTGAAATATAAAGACTTTGCCCTCACAAGTTCTCCCTGTATTTCAGCCTCAACTACCGCCATTGCTGCCTAAAATAACGCCGATGCAGTAACCTTTCTTCCAAATATCAAGCTCCGTATTCCATAGCTGACTGATCAGCATATTCGGGTTTACGGTCTTTCTTTGTGACTAAGCGATTATACAATTCTCTCGCTTCGTCTCCTTGAAACGCATTGATAATCTCCACAGACTGATTCATTCTCTTTTTACCAACTGTCAGAACAGCTGTTGAGTCTTTATTAGAAATATCAATACCTATCAATAATGTATCTACCATTATTCTGCCTCCTTCCAGTAAACCGGCTTTGTCGAATTCGTATTCATCGGCTCAGCCAGACAATCATTACAAGGGTCAAACTTTCCGTCCTGCTCCTTGTACTTACAGGTTTTACAATAGGTTTTGAAATCAACCTCTTCGTAAATGTTTTCCATATGCTACCTCATTTCCAATTCACATATTTAGTTTCATTGAATGTCTTCTTATCTTTCAACGCTTTGCTAATTGCCAGGTCAATGCCTGACCGGGATTTCAGATGATAGTAATATAAATCTGTGTATGGCGTATTCATCCTGTCGATTCGCCCAGCAGATTGTGCCATAATCTTATATGAGTAGTTCTGCGAGAAAAATATAATAGTGTCAGTCGTAATGCAATTCCAACCCTCAGCCCCAGCATTATACTGAACCAAATACACCCACGCATCGCTACTCGGTACTGGCTGATGCTTATGACCATTCCACTCGCCTATCTCGTATCCGGAGAATATCTCTTTCAGCAGCTCAAGTTCATAGTCGAAGTTGTAAAATATAATAGCTTTGGGATGCTTCTCGATGATCTCAAGCAAGGCAATCTGTCTGGATTGGTCTGTATTAACGATTTTTCGCCACACATAGCAAAGCCCTGCTGCGTTGATTATCGGCTCCTTCTTAAATGGGTCCCATCTGGTTTTGCTGACATCTTTATACTTCTCAACGTCGTATCGTACGTAGATATCTTCATGATGTGAGACAGTCTGCCGTTTGAAGTCCATATTGACAAGGATTTTGTTACGCAGTCGAATCAGCCGACCCGTATTCAAATATCTGTCAACCTTAGGGAATTTGCTGAAACGGCTGTACACGATGTGTTCCCTCGTGAACTCACTGCGGTTTTTGTAGAAACCATTAGCAATGAACACGGGAATATAGTCCTGCCACGTGTCTCCAGGTGTAGCTGATAAAAGAATCCATTCATTTGACTTTGCTATTTTTAGGAATGCTTTTACCCACGTTCCAGAGCCTATAACACGCTGCTCATCAAATATAAAGAACGCACCCTTCACGTCTGAATACTTTTTGATGTTGTTCCAGGAGTCAATCACAACCTTGTTCAAATATAAATTGTGTTCCGGGTATGTAGACAGCAAGAATGGAGCCAATTCTTCTTCCCACTCCAACGTGTCACGCTTCCTCGCAGTTGTGATGATGTAAAGGTCTTTGATGCTTGTGTCGTCCATAGGCACGTATTCATCCGTATCCAACTCTCCGCCATTCCGAATATAATAGTAGGCTAGTGACGTCCTGGATTTGCCACTACCAACACCTCCGCAGAGTATACATCCGTTCTGCATTCGATTTACAGCATCCATCTGATAATCTCGTAATCCTACGCCCGCCATCAATTCATCCCCGAAACAAATCCGGGTTCTACAGTAAACTCATACCCGTCGCCATCCAAATTGGCTTTCGGTCCGAAATGAAGCAACATAGTTCCGATTTCCTCTGCCGTCAGATGCTCCTCATCCATATAATACTTAACAATAGCATCTCCCACCGGCTTGGTAACGCAAATCTTCCGACAGTCAAACATGCTTGTTTCATCGAGAGTAAATCCCGCAATTGCGGCTGCACACTCATATATTGCAACAATACTTTGCTCGCATTTTTCTGCCGGTATAGAATATCTTTTCTTCATCGATACTCATCCTCCTCTAAAAGTTTATCGAGATACTTCATTGTCCGCCTAGTCGTCCAAATATCAGAGAAATACATAGGCGTGTACCAATAATTCTCAAGATTATCGCCAGTGACCATTGGATCTGTAAGAGAGTTCCCTATTTTCACAAATCCTGCTAGTCCGAGAAGCGAAATCTGAATATAACACATCAGACCGACCGTCTCGTCCACGTCCTGAGCCACTACTAACACGTGATTCTGGTAATTCAGCGGTGGATTATGTCTCTCCAATTGCTTCCGTATAGCATGAATCCCAGCAATCAGAGTAGCTCCAGCACCGCAGCAAGGATCATTGATCGTAGCGTAACCACATTCCTTAATCGCTCTCACAGCGTTGTTGGCTGTTACTACCTCTGCCATCAGCTCACATACACAATACGGTGTAAAGAATTGCCCCGTCGATTGATTTCCAAGCTCCAAACCCATGAACATTTTTCCTAAGAAGTCCTGTTCTGGATTTTCGTCAAAAGCCATGGTTGTATATGCAGTCAATTCTGGAAATATCATTTGCTCCTCTTTGGAATACCGGTTGATTACTTCCATATAACGCTTTTCTCGCTGGTCGAAATTTCCCTTATCCAGTGCATTGGAGATGGCACAGGCATACATCAAAATATAATCACGCCATACGTCCCAAGCTCGATGAGTATGGGTGAGTTTTCGGAATGCTTTTAGAAATTTACACTCCCAGTCATTTTTTTCTTCTCGTTTTTCCGGTTCTTTAGGAAGTTCAACTTCTCTTTTCTCGGTTTTATTGAACGGCGGCTCCCATTTAGGAGGCGGTTCTTTTCGTTTTACTACTTTTGACGCCGTAGTCTTAATCTGTGGTTTAGACTTTGGCGGTTTCTTATCCCAAAACATAGTTTCTCCTTTCAAAAAGCAAGAGTGCCGGCTTTGAAACCGACACCCTCAAATATAAACGTTATGCGAACGGAATTTCTTCCTCCTCGTCCGCATACTTTTCAGCAAAGACGTCCTCTTCGATTGTTACGTACATAGTCTTCAGATATGCCTTGATACCCGTCTTACCATTAACTTCCCATCTGGATGGACTGATGATTAAGTCGACATTAGCAATCTCTGCGTAGTCAAGAGAAGATACAGCCTCTTCATCCAGCTTTGTCTTACTCTTTCTTGTAACCATATACACGTTTGGCGGAATATTGTCGAAACGCACAGCTACCTGAATATAATGAAGTGGTGCGTCGTCATCGTTTCTCGGAGGAAGGATTCTTACATTCCATCCATCCTCAGCAAGCTTCTGTGCCTGCTCTGCATCTGGAAGTACAACACAGAAATTACGATTACCAGCTCTGTTGTACTTAGTCTCCTCTCCTCTAAAGTTTCTGAACATAATACGAGCGTTCTCAATAATCAGCTCATTCACATTTGCTCTTGCCATAGTTATAATCTCCTCTTCTTTAATTTTCTGGTGGGTTCATTGCGTGTCTCATCACAATGTCTGAAATATCATAATCAAGGTCGCAGTCTGAATGGTAATTCTCCTGATTGAAATGTGGGCAGTCGAAGCAAGTCGCATACTTCTCCTCGCCACAAGGCATTGCCCACGGAACCGTTTCTACATCTGCGTCATTTGCTCCCAGCTCTGTCACATAAGGGTCGTCGGATACAAACCACTCGAAGTCTCCATACTGTGAAATTGTCTTTACAGCTTCATCAACAAGCTTGTCATAATAAGACCGATCAATGCCATCTCCTTTGTCAAGCTCTTTAACCATCTCTGATTCCATCCAACGATAGCCTTTAGAACCAGTTGCAGCATAATATCTTCCGTCTTTCTCCCTCATCAGAAGTCCGGCACCATAGCCCTCTTTCATCGGGCAGAACTGTCCAACTTTTCCGATAAAACGATAATTGTGACCCTTCTCGATTAACGGATTAAGCTCACTGCATAAACTTTCAAACATGGTATCAGACAGAAGACCCTTCTTATAATCGCTTTCTGCTTTACTGAATTCTTTCTCTTCTTTGGAAACATCCGGCAACCCTTCATTCAAATCCAAATATAAAGAGCTGCTCACAGATTTGGTCTCACACATATCATTAAATGCGATTTCTTCTCTGCTGAACAGTTTCTTAAATACATACGGAATCTGGAACTGTGTACCGGTTGCAGTCCATTTTCCACCTTTCTTTTTATTGTTTCCCGGTGCATAGCCGTACATTTTCTTGCACTCTTCTGCGTACTTATACTTTGCAATATAAACGGCATCGTTTACCAGACACATACGGTCATATGTAGCCTCATGCTCAAATGTGTAGCCATATCTCTCACCAAAATCCATAACGAACTGGATAATCTCCGGTGTAGCATCCGGTATCTTGATCGAATCGGTCTTAATATGAGCAACCTGAAACCCTCGACTGAGAACTTCGTTTTTAAGGTCGATCATAAATAAAGCTCCACGTTTTGCCACGATGTTGTCGATATTTCTCGGGTCGTGGAATGGATTGTCAAAGGATGCCGATGTAAGCCCATATACAGAGTTGATAGCGGTCTTCAAAGCATTCGCAAGGTCTTTGGAAGTCATTTCGCCGTCAATTACTCTCTGAATATAAGGTGTCAGCTTACCATCCAGCATCGTATTTACAACATCCCAAGCCTCATGTTTAATACTTACGCGACCCTCAACAATCTCTCGGAATGCCCTTGTGAATCTCGGACCGAACAGTACCTCGGCAATAACGCTGTGCGGATGCATAGAAGAAATATCAAGCAACGCTACATTACCGTACATACCCGGTACACCCTGTGCGAAGCCACCTTCTCCAACATCCTCTCCACGATATGTAGATTTACCGTGGTCAAACACATAACCCGGGAAATATGGGAGAATACTGTGAGATTCGAACGGAACCTCTTCCTTATTATTGTATTTCCAACCATAGTGCGGTTCTGCCATCATCTTTGGGCAAGCTTCCTTAAGGAAATCAATACTTTCCTGATCCAGAGATGTTACCGGCTCTGCCAGATTTCTGTAATGAAATTCCGACTGTGGTTTCCGGTTAGTTCCAAATATAATTCTGGTGGTCAGCGTGTTAGTCGTATCGTTTACCGTCATACCTGCTAAATCTGCCAGAATCTGTCTTGCCGTCCAGTCAGCCTCAAGATAATTGAATGCTGCTTCAGTTGCGATAACGTCGTTGTCACAATACTCGGCGACCTTAATCCAAAGCTCCTCCGGTACAGGCTGGTCCCATGGAAGTCCAAGCTCCTGATGATGGATACCCATCTCGATCTCCAGTTTCTTAAGACTCTTCTTGTTTCCGGCAGATGCAAAGTCGTATACATCGGTATAAGACACGTTATACGCCTCTCCGAAGAAGCAATTTGCGCTACCATTGATGATTCTCTGCGACAGGTTATAGAGTTGCTCGTTTGTGTAGCCCATCAATCTCGCATACAAAATATGATTATCGTATCTTCGACAGTTGAAGCCGACGAGTCTGAATCTCATCAGTTCTTCAATCTCATTCGGAGACGGATTGATCATTCTTACAACAGGTTTCCCTTTGCCCTCTATTTTCCAGTTCACAAGGAATAGATTGGGGAAAACCTCAATATCATAGAATACCAGCTTAGCATCATCGTTCTTCACCGCTGTGGACTGGTCTGCCGATTTGAACTGCATCTTATTAACCAACTTGATACAGTAATCTGCTTGATGAGTGCTATTAGCTGCAAATGCCAATACTGCATTGCGCATGTCTGTAATATCGTATTTCAAATCACTTGCATACGCATCTTCCAGTATCTTGTAGATAAAATCGATACTGGGCTTAGTTCCCGGATGTATCTCTTTGTTAAGATTCCGTTTTATCAGTGTTCTAAGCCCTTTCTCGCTCTTAATTGCTTCAAAATTTACCATTTTTTGTTCTCCTTTCAGCGGTAAACCGGAGCTAATTGTTGCGATAGGCAAATTATTGCACTTTGACAGCATACGTCTCAGTGAACTTTTGCCTGTGAACACCTTAACTTCAACATGGTCGTCATACACTCTGCTCAACTTAGTCGGATTTCCGGTGTAAATATAATGGAGATGAATTCCTTGTCCCGATTTGCTAAGCTCGGCGTAAGTTGGCGGCCACTTACTTGCTTCTGCTACATTTTTTTCAAATGACTTATTACCGGATTCGTCCGAAATATCAAAGTCAATCACGATATGATTCTCCGGAACTTTCACATAATGGAGCTTTTTCGTATCGAGTTCGGATAGCTTCGTATGTACAGAGTCCCATTTCTTCTGTGGCGTTTCATTTTCAGATGCATACTGAGCCGGACAATCTGAACACACATCGTCAAATATAGACTTCATACTATCGAACTGGATAAGTGGCTGTTTTACTGGTTCTGCTTTCTCACCAACCGCCTCTTCCTCGAATTTTTCCGTTCGGAAGCCAATATAATAGCTCCTTACACGAGTACCATCGTCAAGATTGAAACGTTCCTGAAAATCATGAAAATAGTTTTTAAGTTCTTCTTTGAATACCCTCTGTGAGAACGGAAATCCAACCTTGGCATCATCACAATAGGTCTTGTACATCTCCCACGCTGCTTTCAAAGTTGTCCCGTTTTCTTTCTTAAATACGTGATAAGAATCGATGATGAAGTTGTAGAAATCATTGGATGCCCCAAGCATCGTAATAGGAATATAATCATCGTACCTGCCTGGATTGGCAGAATATACCTCCTGACAGTGGTAGGCAATAGCTCCCAATTCAAATTCCACCTGTTTCACGATTGTCTTGTATTCTTTCGGATTCAGCTTGTTACCGGACGGCGAAACGTCAATCAATCTTCGGATTAAACCAGACTTCGCATCTGTAATCTTGACCGGTTTATTTGTACCCATAAATAGGAAACATTTGAACCGGTTAGAATATGTAGATTTGAACTTCTCATTTACAGTCATAAGTTCGTGAGATACAAGACTGTTCAATCGAGTGTTATCCTCAATCCTGGACAAATCGCCATCGTGCTGAATCGCAACCAGAGGGTTCGTTTTAAAGGCCTCCAAAGCAAACGAGTTGCTGGCAGACCCAAGTGCTTTTGCGTCAAATACAGAATAGTATCCGTCGAAAAGCTGCTGAATGATATTAAGAACTGTGGATTTACCGGTTCCAGCAGCTCCGTATAAAACCATAAATTTTTGCAGTTTTTTAGATTCCCCAGACACAATAGAACCTATAGCCCACTCAATTTTGTTCCGCTCCTCAGCAGAATATAAAGTAGACATCAGTTTCTCATAAGCAGACAAATCACCAGCTTCAAGCGGATAGTTCAGCTTTTTACTGGCGTAATCTTTCTTATTTGTTTCTGTATTGGAAAATATCAGTTTGTCATCAAGCGTATGGAAGTTGTCTCTCATCTGCTTTTGACAATACTTATGCCATGAGTCAATCATACCTGACTCGGCATCCCACATATGCAGGACTTTAATATCGGAGTTAAAACGCTGGCGGTTTTCCTCAGCATATCTATCCAGTTCGCGGTCAATGAGCTGCAAGGCATCTTGCTCGTCCGTAGACCATAAACCACGTTCTTCAATCCAGATAGCATAGAAATCACCACCTCGAATCATTAGATCGGAGCTTTTCTTAATAATGAACTTTGGATAGATTTCTATTACGCCACGTTTCGTTGAACGTGTTGAAATCACCATAAAGTCGATCATCGCATTTTTTACTCTCCTTCCGGATGCTTAAGTTCCTCAATTTCCTTTTCCAACTGCTTGATACGCTTTGCCTGTGATTTCTGCTCAGCGCATACAGCTGCCATGTTTAAACTTGTGATAACAGCAAATATCGCCACCTGATTATTGAATCGCTTCTGTCTTCTAAGAATTCTGGAAACAGTATCCAACCGTCTTTCAGATGTACGTAAACTACTGAAAATATAAGTAAGCATTTCGCCCATGTCTTACCACCCTTTCTATCTCACATTATCAAGGTACCAGTTTGCCTGATACCAAATTTCAATATCTCTCATATCGTACCGGCAATGTTCAATCGTAAACAAACCGCCCCTGCCATTCCGCTCGTAATCCCGATTTAGGAATCGCCTAATGACACCGATTGTGTAAGCCTTATCGAACTTGGCATCATCCATAGAGCCAAGTCCAAGACTTACAATCATATCCCAGAACCACTGACCGGTTCTGTTTCCGATGTCCGGATCATCCATGATGTGCTCTTCTAAGCGGATAGCAAGGGCAATAATCATTTCTAAAACACTGCACGGACGAATATCCAAATAACTCGCAATTATACTGTCTGGATATCCCTGCTCGTTGCCGAATCTGTATCGGAGATCTATTCCATCCTCGTACCGATTACTATCCAGTGCAATTGTATAAGTAAATTCTGTATCATGAAGCAAATATAAAAGCTTCCGATACGATAATCCTCTCGAATACTCATCATCACAAACGAGCTGGTACATCCAGTCAAAGTAAGCATTATTCAGCTCATCCCGTGTCATCATACCTCCATCTGATGCGGTCTTCCTTTAGCAACCTCGGAATAAGTTCTCTGGTCAAGAAGAATCTCATAATCACACTTTCGTGCGTCATTTCTGACAAATACTGAGTCATCCTCATACTCGCCAAAATGATTCAAAGACTCAAATCCGACAGTTTCTTCCACATCTTCAATAATTTCATCATTCTCGTCAGTCAACACCGCGTCTGCATAATATGTAAGACTGATCTGCTCATATTCATCGTTGTCGCCAAACTGCTCTGGCGGGATTACATAAGGTTTGTCCAGTTCTTCCGGCTCAACTTCTTCCTCTCCTGTACGGTCAGAATATCTTACGTAACCAGTTCTCTTCAGCTTTTCAGCATACTCTTTAAGCTCTGGCTTGTTCTTATCCACGTTCTTAATCCCCTCCGCAACTGTTTTCTTTACGGATTCGTCCTTCCGCTCCTGCTCACGTCTCGCGAATACCTCTTTTACAGAGTCAATTTCTTCCTGAGCAATCTCGGCGTACTTATCCTTGAGCAGATACCATGTGGTTGCAGAACCGGCAGCTGCACCAACAATAAATGCCAGTGAAAATATCAATTTGTTACTCATTACCTTCGTCCTCCCCATTCTGGATTGTCATAACAGTGAGCGCTAACCCACCAAAAAGTAAAGAGGCACTCAGCAGAATGCCCCCTGTGATATGTCTTTTTCTCTTTGTATCCAATATGTAATCCATCATGGATATAAAGTTTCCTACGCCCTCCATTAGCGCTCCTTTCCGCCCATAAGAACGGCAAGACCACCAACAAAGCATACACCAGCAAATGCTGAAAATGTTAATCCTATTAAACCTGTCATAATACAAGTCTCCTTTCTACTTATAGCTTGAAAAATAATGATTCCCTACTTGAAACATCGGTGTTCCGTATTTTCCATATCCACCAGCTGTGAAGAACATAGTATCTGTATTGCTTCGTGATTTAAGTTCTTCCTCTACCAGCTGGCAAATATCGTCCTGCACAGTACATTTATTCACTCGTCCGTTCCACATAGATGAGAACTGACTTTTTTGATAAATGACATCGTGGACTGTGTTTGGAAAATATGTAGAATCTACTCGATTTAAAATCGTATCGATTACCAATCGCTTTCCTTCCTCACATTCACCCTCAGCTTCTGCCATGGTAACGAGAGCAATCAGCTCGATATCTTCTCGTGACAATAATTCTTCGTCCTCCACGCACTCTTCGATTTCAACTGCCGACACCGTTTCCTCTAAGGGTTGTTCAGAAATAATTACGATAGGTTCAGCTTGTATAGTCGGCTGCACTTCAATTACTTCTTGCTGAATTTCCGGCTCATCAGAGCATTTAAAACCAGTAAGAACAATCGACAATGCACAAAGAGTCGGGAGGAGCATTCTACGAACAATATAATTTCGCATATGTCCTCCTCTCATGCTCAGATCAGTTCCAGAATCGGTCCGTCTACGTTAAACTCCAGTAGAATAGCACGCTCGTATCCGCCATTCTCAGTCTCACGATTGGTCTCCAGAATACCGAAATCTACAAAATTATCTCCGTTTTCATTGCCATCCGGCTTATAAATCCAACCAACTGTCTGACTCATCTTCGTACGTTTAATGCCGAGTGCATCATACACATCACTGAGGAACAAATATCCATCCGCTTTCAGTCTGTCATTTGCCAATGCTTCCTGCGAACGCAGATACATGAGATTGTAGTCTTCATTGTTTTCGTAGTTCAGACAAGTCTCGTCAAAGAATCTGGAGTAATCACTCTCGGTCGGTGTCGCAATATCAACAGTGGATTTTACCTTCTTTTCCTTTCCACTGTCCGGGTCTGTTACCATCTCTTCAAATTTCTTTGCTTTGATGTTGTAACGAAGCTCTTTGTCAACCTCAGCGCCAAAACGATCTACAACACGAGTGCGATACTCCTTGAATGTCTTATCAACAGTCGCATAAGCTGCTGCCAGCGCCACATTTCTCTTTCTCAGAATGTTGTGAGAAGCCACGATACTTGTGATTGACAGTGCTCCGAGGGCTACAGATGGTGCATACAACTTAGCCAGTTTTACTCCGGTCTGTACGTAAACAATAGCTAAATCCTTCTTAGCATCATCCTTGGAATACTTTTCAGTCATGGACTCATCGTCCGCATACTTATGAATGGTCTCGATGTTATTCTTAGATTCCTCCAGAACACTACTTAACTTAGTAGTTGCTCTGCACGCCATAACCGTGCTTGCAACTGTGCCTACAACACCAGCTACAACCAGAATTTCCGGGCTGTGCTTCTTAAGTTTCAAGCTAACTTTGCCGAAAGTTGCAGAAACGTTCTTCATGATTTCTTCTTTCTTCATATCAATTATTCTCCTTCTTATTCTCTAAATATTCGATCAAATGCTGTGTATACCACATAATCTTCTTCAAATCCTGTATGCCATTCTTATGCTTCCAACGGCACGCATACTTGATAATGTTTCCCGTATCAGTTGCTTCGATTCCCTGTAAATCGGATGTGAACGCCTGTATTACGTCTATTACCTCTAAACCATATTTAGACTGATAATGACTCGGATGAGATACCATTTTATCGTCTGATTCGTACATAAATATCCCTCCTAATTCAACGGTAATGCTTTCGGAAGCTTAATCATGTAGCCGTCTCTAACACGGACTACGGATGCGTTCCGAATATCAGTCCAACCGTACTTATTGTCCGTATAATTTCCAGAAACACCTACAAGGTCATAGAAATCAGCTACACTTACAAGCTGATATGTGGCTATCAGTTCATCCATTCTTGCTAATACATCTTCCGCTTCACCACGACTTTCCAGAATAATATCATCATAGTCGTATCCGGTTCTTGTTCTCGGTGTATTTCCGTAATCTCTACGGTCTCTGTCCTCATAGTATTTACGATAGGACACCTTAGAAGCCGTTGAGGCTTTTCCTCTGGAACTTCCATTCACACCAAGGAACGCCCTCACTGCATCAAGAATGATGTCTTTTACTGCCGGTACCACGATGTCTTCGAAAATATAACTCTTCACATCATCCACGTCCTCCGGCACAAACACGTTCGTAATCTTTTGAAGACCTGTTTTCTTCTTTGATTTGACAGAGCCACTGACAATCTTCTCCACCTTTTTCTCTGGAATATCATCAACTTGCGTCTGTCGTGATTTGTGGGAATTAGACTTGTATTCCTCCATTTATTTGATTCTCCTTTCAATCTACCGTTACTACTTTTCCCGGGAGGCTAATCCTTGTACCCGGAATACGGTTTGTTTTCTTCTTAAACTGATATACCAGATTGCTTCTAGCTTTCTTTTCGGACACTGCGTACGTAGACCCTTGCCATCTGTTTGCAACACAAGTGTCAAATTCCATAACCGGTCCGTCGTACATGTATTGATTCATAGGCACCTCCCGTAAAAAAGCAAAAGGGAAAGCACCTTGCTACAGGTACTCTCCCTCTGTCTGAACCATAGATTCAATTATTCATCTAAGTCATCATCAAAATCACATTCTTCAAACTCGCCGTCGACGATATCGTCCTTCTGCTGCTTAGCCGCCTTACGATTCTCACGCCAGTTCTTGAATTTAGCTGCTGCCGGAGCAACTACGAATTTGTAGGTTAATCCACCCGCAATCATAGCTAATCCGATAGTTGTTGCCGTCTTCATACCGCCGTTAGAAGTCGCTTTAACGATCTCCTCAGTAGTTGTTTCGATAACCTCTTCGTTGTTCATAATTTCGTTGTTTTCCATGATATGTCCTCCTTTTGACATTGAAATATGTATTCTTCCATAATAGTATTTGTAATTTTTGCGGATTTACATCAACCGCCGAAAATCATACCTTGGTCCGTAACCATAATCGATTACCAGACAAGGCGTTCCATCCGTAGCAAGCTGAGAGCTGAAATGTAGGTCAATATACCCATCATCAATATTCCATCCAAGGTCTTCTCCCAGTTTCACCGGTTCCAGACCAATCTCATAGTAGAACTCGTTGAGTGAAATATACATTTCATCTCGCATCTGACGATTCAGCTCATTTTCCGCTTTTTTCAGCTTATCGATATCGGACTTAAAATATCTTCCCGATACAACGTCAAAGCATAGTGTTTCGCCCTTAGCAGTGATGATAACTTCTTTGTTCTCCACAGGATTTTTCTCTAAACGCTCTTTTGCAACAGCGTCGCGTACTGTCTGTTCTTTCTTCTCGCCAATGGTTTCAATGACTTTCTTCTGATAATCTCTCAATGTAGACTCTGAAAGTGTATAAGCCGCAGTAAGTGCTGCATTACGTCTGGCATTTACCGAGCTTGCCCCGATCAGACACACTACTGATACTGTTCCAGTAACAGCGGCTGGAATATAACACTTCCAGGCAGTCTTAACCACGTCAGCCGGTTCAAGTTTATCGACATTTTGTCTCTTTTTCTCATCATCTAGTAGGCGGATAGCTTTGGGCGTCGCCCGTACCGCCATCACAGTAGTCGTTACCATCCCGGCAATTCCAACCCCAGTAAGAATTTCAGGACTGTGCTTTACCGTGGCAGATTTCACATTTTTACAAATCTTGCTTAAATTTGGTTTGTGCATTTCTGTTTTCCTCCATAAATTCTTCGAACGTGGCATTCGCCACGGGATTTATCTAACCAACCAGAATTCCGGACGAACCCCACAAGAGATCGAAGCGCCGTCGCAGTTCGAACTGCCATAGTTGCCCACACAAGCGAAAAACGTCGAAGACACGTTTTTCTTTGTGGCGTTTCTGAGCCAGCCATATGATATGTTGTTGTCGTAATAAGCTACTCGATTACGTCTTAATTTCATCAATGGAAGTTGCGCATTGTCATCTCTCTCGAATGTATTACGATTCCACTCGTCATCCCAGCCAAACATCTGTCCAACGGTAGGAATCGTTAAATTCGACATTCTTTTACGGAATTCCTGAGGAAATTTATTGAACAATTCCACGTCAATCCAGTCCTTAAGATCGGATTCATCGTAACCACCTTTGTTGGTGTTTTCGTTATTCATAGGGCGTTGAGTCACATAATCGTCAAATATAAACAGGACTTTGTCGTCCGTAACCTTGTGAACGGTTGCCGCGAATGTTCCCAGTCCCTCTAACGGGATTTCAATCTGGTCGCCAACCTCGATATTATCAGGAAGGAATGTATCTTCTTTTCCAAATAAAGCATTGATAAGCTCTTTCGTATCTAATTTACAATACTCGTTAGAGTCAGTATTACTAGAAACCGCAATGTATTTCCTATACATTCTCTCTATAGTCGGAATATCTACTCCCTTGGTGGACAGGTTAATAATCTCTTCTCCTAAAGTCATTTCTCTTGTACACATATGTGTATTCTCCTTTCAAAATATAAATCGTTAGCTATGAAATCAGCAGGTCAATAATCCATTCCATCATGTCTTTTGCACAAGAAAAAACATAGCTTGTCCTTGAATTCACACAAGAATAAGCATTCATTTCATCTCGAAACGTCTCAATCACAAGCAATGGCGGAATATCTGGATACTTGTAAAGCTGAGATAACACCTCTTGTCCAGCCCACCGCATATAACTTGCCTGTTTGAAATCATAGCCGCATTGCTTTACTGGTATTGTTGCTATGGCATAATGAACAGTATAAATAGCTCGCTCGTTCGGTGCATTCATTCATCTCCTCCAAAAGAAAAAGCGAAAGAGCCGTGTTAGGACTCCTCCGCTTCATCTTTCTTGGCTAGCGCCTCATTTACTTTCTGTTCAATTTTTTCGTCCATTTTCTGTTCATTTACCCAATCGGTAATCAGGTTTACCCCAACTCCGATAATGGTAGCTGCCACTCCAATAGCCTTAATCAATTTACTTTTATCTCGCATATTAGCACTCTCCTTTCATAAAACAACTTGCGATTTATGCGTCCTCCAACGTCGGAGTAAACACCATGTCGATTACATAGACCTCAAGACCGTCCTCTAAAACAGTTTTCCTGTGATTGAAATCTATCCAGCCGATACCGTCTTCGTAAAACCATCCAAGTTCATCTCCGCCGTCAATCTGCTCGATTCCAAGGAAGTCATAAAAATCATTTACACATACACCAGCTCCAAGAATCCAATTTCGATTCAGATGATACTCAGCCTCTAACACCTGAATAATTGTGCCCTCGAAATATCTTCTAGAAAATGTGTCGTAGAATAGCCTCATATCATCCGGATTACGCTCGTCAAACGATAAAGACGTCGATTGACATAATCCATTAGCCGAAATATAAACATCCCTTGATCGTTCAGTCGCTATGGTATCGATAATTCTTTGATGTGCCTCGTCGCCATACAGCTCTTTCAGCTTATCTTTATAAGCGTTATAGGAATCATTCAGTAACGCATAGGCACTCGCGATTGCCGCCTGCTGATGTTTACTCAGAACATTTGCTCCAAATATACAGAATATTGTAGCTGTGCCGCTGATAGCTGCCGGAATATAACAAATCCAAGCTGACTGTACAGCTTCCAGTTTGCTATAGGCGTCCGGGTCGCCGTCATGTTTTTCACGGCTGTCCGCTCTGATTTTTCTAAGAGCATTCGGCGTCGCCCGTACCGCCATTGCTGATGTGATCACAACACCGATAGCACCAAGACACGACAGAATCGTTGGTGACGCTTTTCTCAGATGAATTTTTGACCTCCGAGCAAGTCTTTGAAGGTTTAGTTTCTTCATTGTGTTCTCCTTTCGCATTATTGCATAGCATGTAAAATATCAAGGACGTCTGTGGACACGTCCATTGCTACCAGAAACATTGTGTTATTGTCCGGTCTAATCTTAGAAAGGGTTTTCATTTTTTCACGAAAATCCCTCGTAAATATAATGAAAGCCCTTACCGAACCTGTATTTCTTGGAAACAGTCTACCAGCGATGTATCGTTTTAATTCGTCAATAGCCCATATGGAATAGCTGGCTTTTTCAAATTCTCGTCTTCTTGTCCAATGACACGGAAACCATACGTCCATTTTATAGGCATCACTTAGCATCAAATCTAATTGTTCAATTGACATTTGTTTTTCTCCCTTCTGATAATCTGCAAAAATAAAAGAGAAACAGGATGGACTCGAACCATCGACCCTAGGACTGTTACATCCTATGCTCTACCAACTGAGCTACTGTCTCTCATAATATGCCTTGTAAATTTTGCGAAGTAAAAAGAAAAGAGGCGTTGCGTACGCCCCTGTTCCGGTTACGAATCGTGATGGTCGTCGCCTCTTAACACAATGCACACTCCTATCAAAATCAGTGCAAAACCTAATAAAGTCATTTTCTCATCACTCTCCTTTCATAAAGAGAGATGTATTTATTGCGAAGAAAAGGAAAGAGCCCTTGTTAGGACTCCTCCTCGTTCTTGAATTTACTTTTGATGGTATCCTTGATGTAATCTCTGGAAAACCAACCGAGTTCTAACACAAATACCAAAACCGTTAATACAATCACACCAAACCAGTGTTTCTTATAAAACTGTCCAGATAATTTACATAACTCGGCATAATCCTTCCAAAATCTTTTCGTGATAAATACCTCCTATAAAATATATTCTTTTCATAAAAAGGGATGTAAAATGTGCGTAAAAAAGAAAGAGACGTTGTTAGCGTCTCCTAGTTTTTTGGATATATAACTCATAAATTCCAATTGTGAGTGCAATTGTCGAAGCTATAATACCTCCAATGGATAGAATCATTATTATTACATTCAAAAGTATCCATGCGGCTACAGCACTGCCAATACTAATTAGTAATACAGCGCTTGCTAACGCAAAATACTTAAGAACTTCAATAACACGATCCGTTACCTCTCTAATTGGTACATAAGTTTCTGTCATTTTACTTCTCTCCTTTTCATGAATTTTTATCGTTTTCTCCATAATATGCCTTGTAAAATGTGCGTTAAATATCACGGCGGTCGAAGCATGTTTCCCATCTTTGTCGCTGTATCGGCTTCATTTTCAATGCCCACATCATCTGCCTGACTGTTACGGTTGGATACAAACCGTCCGTACACTCCCCGGAACGCATATCAAAATACGCCTTGAACTTCGGATGTAAATATAAAGCGTCAGTCAACCACGAATCTACTTCCGTCCATTTGGTACTTTTTGTATCAGCATCGAATCGTTGCTGAATGACTGCAAGACCTTTCTTTCCAATAGTAAACAGTGTACATTGATCATAGACTGGATGATTGCAAAAATAAATCTTCCCGTACATAGATGAGTAAATCATCGGTTTTTGGTAGTGATACCGCATTTCTATCTCCTTACGGCAAAAAGAAAAGAGTCTTAGATTTCTCTAAGACCCTCTCCTCTTTAGCCAATATTTTTAATTTTCATCAGGATTATCCTCGTCAGCAATGCCAAGGACTTCTTCTCTGGTGGGATATAAATTTTCATATTCTTCATCTCCCTCACAGCCGTAATCGTCTAAATCTACGCTGTGACCACACTTCGCACAAACCAATATATCTTCGTGCTCGTCCTCAAATTCCATTTTGCTTCTACACTCAGAGCAAATATAATCTCCACTCATCATTGCCTTAATTAAATTTTTGTTAAAAATACTCATGCTAAAATCTCCTTTCAAATTTGTCTGATCCTTATACTCGTATTTCAAGTATAACGACCATAGTTAATCTGTTCAAGAGATAAAGCTTTATTCTCTCATAAAGAGCTATGTATTTTTCACGCAAAAAGAAAAAGGAGATGCAAATAAATCACATCTCCCGAAATACGTTTACCATTCTACAACGACAATTCGATTTTCCTTACAGAAGAACACCTGAATCGTCACGTCTGCCTTCACGTCTGCTTGATCGATATGGTATTCAAATTCAGTCTTTCTATCATTACTGTTCTTGACAATCTGACTCTGAACTGACATCTTATCATTGCTGTCATCCAGATTATTGTCCATAACGGTAACAATCCTCTTCTTCAAATACTTGTTCTCTTCAAACATTACGGTAAACTGCCATAAGTATTCTTCCTCCTTTCCGCAAGGGATACTTGTTGTCACCATGTTTGTGGTTTTTGGTACTTCGATATAGATTTTGCTCATATCTTCACTCTCCTTTCATAAAATGCCGTGCAAAACAGGCGTGGAAAAACGAAGAGGACTTGTGTTTCTCGTCCTCAACGTCTTTAGAATTTTCCTTACTTCTTCGTAGGTCTGAAACGGTTAATCAGTCCTTTGAATGTTGATGAAGTGTAAGTTCCAGTTTCTTCAAACTTAAATCCCTTATTCATCCAGACACCATAGCATATCAGCGGAATCAATAATTCTGCCGCCGCTATACCAACTCTGAAATATCGATCTTTAACCTGCTCTGCGATCTGCCTTTCTTTGAAGTCCGTTTCCTTCGTACTGGATTCATTATCCATCATACGACGATTGTACTTCTCATCAGCGTCCCACACGCTCTTGTTCTCCTCGATTCTCAGTTTGTACAGCTTTGTCAGATCATCAACTGCTGCTGATTTCTCTTTGCTGCCGGAATCCAATTCAGATAAAGATTGAATTTGTGCTGCAATCTCCTCACTCAATAATTCTTCAATAGTCTTCTCTTCCATTTTGTTCTCCTTTCGATTTGAAATTATTGGATTCATTCCATAATAGAGGCTGTTATCTGTGCGAGATATAATTTTTCAACTCTACTCGCAGACACACTTGACGCTTCTTATAGATCGCATCCGCGCCGGAATGATCGAGTTCGAGAAATAAATATGGTCCGCTGTCCGGATCTGAATCATCAACCCTAAGCGAACCAACTGGTTTTTCTTGAAATATAACTCGTGCCAGTAACAGACCGACCAGTATTCCAATCGCTAATCCCATTATTAAGCTCACTTTTACTCCTCCTTCCCGAAAAGTTTTCCGGAATTTTCTCACCGGGCAATTTTTCAAATATCAATATATTATGGTTTCCGGTAACCTGCGTATGGTGTTTAAGCTAGAATAAAAAGAAAGAGCCCTTGTTAGGACTCCTCCAATGTTGTCTGTAATTTTACTCCAATACCAAGAAATCTATGAAGTTCGTCTTTATACACAAACCCATGATCAATTATCAATTGCGGTAATCCCGCCTCTTTTAATCTTTCATTTAAATTTTGCATATATGACTCTGTCCATTCAACTTGATCTGTCATAAATATCACTCTCCTTTCATAAAGAGGGATGTATTTACTGCGGTGCTATCCTCTCTCCTTATCCAGCAGCCAAAAGAATCTTCTGTACAAGTCGTAGTAAACGTCTTTACAACACGGAATTTCTAATCTAGCTTTAAGGATTTCGTACGAAATACCCTCAGTCACACCTTTTAAAATATAAACACCGATGACCGGGTCTGTCCAGGATGCTACTCGTTCGAGCAATTCTATACGTTCTGAGTAATATGCTCTAGCGATTGCACATCTTGCAGTTGGGTCTCCGGAAGCTCGTTTAATTACCAGTAAAGCAATATCGGCAGATCGACCGGGCATACCATCCAAAGCGACATATGCTTTTTTCCAAATATGGTATTGCAGACAGAAATGTTTTAGTTCATAGTAGCGATGTTTCTCTATCCAATACGGATTCTTTTCTGATAATTCAGCTCTTAATGTTGTTCCCATGAAAATCTCCTTTGTTTTTATTACCGCCGGTGATTCTATTCTAGGTTAGAAATCAGCATAAGTAAAAACAACATGGGTGGTCATTGACGAATTGTCATCTTAGAATTAAAATACTAATCGGAGATGATTGTATGACTAATAAACAGATGCGGATATGCAAAATTATACGCAAATATAAAACGCTTAAACCGATTCTCGATAAATCTGGTATTGAGGACTATCTGGCTTTACAAGAAAAATTCAACCCCGGCGATCTGATCTTTTCAGATTATGAATTTGAAGACGATACATCAGTCGAATTATCAAATGAGCTAACCGAAGAATATGAAAGCAAAAGCGAAGACAGATTCCACAATAGATCGTCCTTTGTCATCTCGATAATCGCCCTTCTCGTAGCGATATTTGGTAGCATTGGTTCTGATTCTTTGTTAGGACGTTTTATTGGATCGTTCTTGAAATGAGATTAAGAACAGCAATCAGCAAAGCTATCACTGATATGATAAACGGCTTACGAATTTCAATAAAATGTTCAATTCGCTCGACCCGTTTTATTTCTTTCTCAGTTAGCCGCCTCTGATCAGTTTTGTAAATTTTCATGAGATCTTTTTCATCTTGTGTTAAAAACAGTTTCATCTCGCACCTCCTCATGACAAAAAGAAAGAGCCCTTGTTAGGACTCAATCGGCTTATCGATGATTTCTAAAAAGCTTCGAATAATCATAATCCCATACCCAGAAATAAACCCGTACAATCAGAAATACTGGCAATAACAATATTCTTGTTATGGTTGCTAATATTTCTAATCCTTCATAATCCTTTCTGTCGAGATTCTTTTTCTCAAATCGTTTCATAGAATATCACTCTCCTTTCATAAGAGGAGTTGTGATTTCTGCGCTGTCCACCGGAGCATTGTCATCTCACACGGATAATCCTCGAATCCGAATGTCTCACATGTGATGAGCTTCTCGATAACCCCAACTATAATGTCAGCATCATATTGTTTGTATGGGAAAATATAATTTGGAAGCTGCCTGTGAACACAGGAGCAGATAGGACATTGATACCGCTTTATCTTAACGACTCGTCTTGAGTTTGATCGCCCTTTGACGATTCGCTCAACGCTGTCGTAATATTTCAATTCATTCCCGCAATCGGGACAGATGGTATCGTCTCCAAAGATCATGTACATCATCTCCTTTCTCAGCAAGATAATAATACATGGTTGAGATAAATAGAACAAATCCTAAATATAAAAGAACACCAGCAGGGTTTACTACTGATGTTCTCAATGGATTATCATACCGCTTATGCTAAAATTTTGTTGTTTTCTGCATCGTTTGGTGTCAGTTTGGTGTCAAGGCGTCATACCTGAGTCCGCAAACCCGCATAAATACTGGGTTTATTTGTCCAAAGACTTCATCGTCGGGAATTCCTTCAGCCACCTCACATAACTCTTCAAAAATCTCCAAAACCCTGTATTTCCAACCCAAAATATAAACATTGTTTCACGTAAGTCTCCGTAAGTCTACTTAAAAATTGTTCCATTTGGTGTCAGTTTTGGCGTCGGCTTGTGTCAGAGATGTTCTTCTCTGTTCAACATTTCATTCAGTGATTTAAACGCCTGCGTCTTCATATCGCGTGTTGCATCTGTGTAAATATTCATGGTCGTAGCGATGTCCGTATGCCCCATGACGTCCTGAATAACCTTGATGTTGACTCCCTTCTCGCACATTCTGGTGGCAAAGGTATGTCTCAGAGAATGACAGCTAAAATGCGGCAAAAGCAATTCCTTGCCAGATTCGATTTGCTTGGCATTGCAATCTCGAATAATCCGATAGATAGCCTTGTTCAAAGTTCCTTGATGCTGGACATTGCCAAATCGATTCACAAATATAAACCCTTGGTATCCGTCTACGACTGCTGTACTCTCAACTCCAGCTTCCTTCTGATACTGCTTCTCTAATTTAAAAGCATCCTTAACATAATCAAGCATAGGAATAAGACGCTTACTCGCTGGTGTCTTAGTGCTGTTGATTGCGAAGTAACATCCGTTCTTCTCTCCGGGTTTTACAATCCTATGCGAATAATAGACTAACGTATGATTAACGTTAATAACACCTTCATCCAGATCAATATCCCGCCAACGAAGACCTGTTACTTCTCCAACACGCAATCCAGAACCAACCATTACCGCAAATACCGGATACCAATGTTGATACATCGAAGATTCCTTCAGGAAATTTAGAAATAATGTTTCCTGTTCTGCGGTCAATGCCGAACGCTTTTCTGTAATGAATTCTCTCGATTTCTTCAGTTCCCGAATAGCATTATCAGATGGATTTGCTCGAATATACTCGTCGTCGATAGCAAACGTAAATAGCTGATGTACAACCGTATGTATACTGTCAATGGTGTTTGATTGCAGTCCTTTGACATCTGCCAGTGTGTTGTAGAATCTCTTCACGTCAGATTTCTTGATGTCCGCAATCCGCTTTTTACCTAATGAGGGCTTTACAAACATTTCGTACATATAACAGTAGTTCTGATATGTTGTGTTCTTCAATCCTCGCTTAGTTTCTTTCCACAGATTGTAAATATCATTGAGTGTCACAGACCTTGCTTCTGCCTTAATTCCGTCCGAAATATCCTTCGCAACTTCTTTTTCTTTTTCTCTGAGATCGTCAAGCGTTTTCGCATATACGGAGTGACGTTTTCCGGTTTTGTCCACCCATCGGTAAACATATCTGTTGTCACTTTCTCTGTATGTCTCGCCTTTACGCAAAACAACACGGTTCTTATCTTTTCGCTTTGTTGCCATAATCGCATTCCTCCTTGCTGATGATAGCAAAAAGCGGTACAGATAATCCTATAAATAGAATATCATCTGACACCACTTTTGCCAAGTACCTAATTAAATTGAATACGAATCTTCGAGGTATTCATCCAGTTTTCGTCTTTTGAGCAGGCGTTTGTTCCCAACCCATAATACAAACGGACAATCATCTCTGTCTGACAACTTTCGTAGCTTGTTTATACCGATTCCACTGTAATCGGCAGCTTCCTCTAACGTAAGATTACTCTTTTCCCATAACGGTGTGATACGTTCCAAAATATAAATCTCCTTCCCTAGATTTTAATCTAGGATAGCAGTTTCTAAAGTAACCTACGTACGGAAAAATCAAGAGGGAATGTTATACACACGCCCTCTTGCTAATAATCACGTAAGGACTCTACGATACATCGTGCGTCCTTGAATTGTGTTACTGGAACTGTCTTTAATCAAGTTCCCACTCGAATCCTCAATATCATCCAGGAATATATACTCGTCCGGATATCCTGCGAAAGCCGTTCCGGTGACAACGGAACCGTCAGCCGTATGAGCTGTGTAACCCCTTAACAAAGCTTCTTCCGTAACGGTATCTCCTGTGATGTCAATTAAAACCTTATTTCCGAATACGACTTTATTCACAGCCATTTAACGAGTCCCTCCTTATCCGATTGTAACCGTCTTTCCACCGGCAGAATTGTCGGTTTCGACATAAGGAATCGCTTTAACTGTTACCTGTGATAAGCAGTTATAAGTCTCGTCAGGCATAATCGTCTGAGCTACCGTAGACGGAGTTACTTCTTTGCTCTGCGGCTTCATATCCTCAGAACCGGACATAGTACCCTCTATACCCAGAACTGTGATTCCCTCACGAATATTGGTTGCAATAAGCTTTGCCTGTTCAGTAGCATCAATGGATACCTTACCAGAACCATCGTGATAACCCTGCGGTATTGTGTACACACCGGCAACTGTAGAAATCGTACCCTTCACAGCACCGTTATTCTTCATTGTACCTGTGAGTTTACTTCCTCTGGCATGTGCAGTTTTACCAGTAAGGATTTCAGCAACAGCTGCTGTATCCTCAGAAGTATCGCTGTCATACGTACAAGTACCGGTAATCTTTGCACCGCTCTTATCGTGAGTTGTAATTCCTTTCAATAACTTGTCTGCGCTGACGGTATCGGACGTCAGATCAATGAGGACATCCCCCCCATAAATGACTTTATTTACATTCAAGTTTGCCATTATTTACTCCTTCTACAATTGACGTCAATTGTTTTTATTATACTGTGAGGTACTGATTCCAAGGATAACGCCAAGGAATGTGTCAACAGCTGTAATGGTTCCGACTACCTGCTCGCCGTAAGGCAGACCCCAGATCCCAGCCAAGGCAAAATATAAAGTGCCAGCTGCCGGAAGCAGATACATTGCGATCCATTTAAGGATGTCATAAGTCTTGTTACTCATGTTCATACTATTCGTCCTCCTTCTCATAATTATTACGAATTGGGAGTTTATCAACCTCTTGCATTATTCGCTTTGCAGAGCCGTTCCCTCCCAATTTTTCGTATGGTTCATACAAATATCTTCGCAGATTCTCATACTCGTCCTGTGTTATATATCCCTTCTCGATATATTGCATACCAAGATACATAATGCGATCATGAGCTAAGCCCACGAGCATTTCTGTTTTTACGTCTCTAGTTTCGCTTCTCTTCTGCAAATAAGCCCACAGACCAGAAGATGCGAGAACTGAGCTAAAGATTGTAACTACAATCTGAAACCATGGTTCCATCTTTCTCCTCCTTCTCATGCACACATAGTTGTAGACCTATCTGTTACGATCAGCTTCTTGTTGACTATCGTAATTTCCTTGTTAAATAGGTCTTCATAAAGCTGTATTAAGTTCCTACGTTTCGTCTTGGATAATAGCTTATAATGTGCACCCATCCAGCCACGAAACATGTTTTCTACATTTTTGTAGTCACACTCGCCGTTTTCAACCTTAACGGCAAGTTTCTTAAGTTTCCTTCGCATTGTAGTCACCCTATCCGGATTTAGGTGCTTGACCACTTCACCATCATCAGCAAGCCTATACTCGATTTGCAGAAATTTGAATGTACTTGAAATCTTTACGATTCTCGTTTTCTTCATGTTGATATGGATGCCATATTCCTCTGCAATGATACAGATGTTAGCGAGCAGGTCTTCTAATTCCTCTTTGCTCGGGTTCATGATGTACCAGTCATCCATATACCTCCCGTAGAATTTCTGTCTACGTACATATTTCACATAGTTATCAATCCGGTACGGATAATAGATACCAATGACTTGGGATAACTGGTCGCCAATATTGACGGATTTCTCCATCCATTTTTCGCCGGTAAGTAGCTCTTTTGGAATATTCCGATACTCTAGCTTATTAAAAGTATCGCTCATGCAGTGTTCGTATTCTTCGTCCGACATATACGAAACATCAATCTTAAAGCTGTCAAATATCACAGTCAGAATCCAATTGATGAATTCATCGTCGTCGAATAATTTTAACAGCTCTCGCTTAGCAATCTCATGGATTATGTTGTCATAGAACTTTGAAAAATCGCCAAACAATATCCAGCCGTCATTACCATACAATTTGTAGTATTTGTGCAGGTGGATTTCGAATCGTTTCCTTTGCTGTGAGATTCCACGACCTTTAATAGACGCACAGTTATCGTAAATAATGTGATCCTTTACTTTTGGTAGTAACACCTCGTCGCATAAGGAATGACGGACAATACGGTCACGAATTTGGATGCTTGTAATAGGTCTTATTCGACCTCTTTCATGCAGCGTAAACTCCTGTGTTGGTCCATTTTGAAGATTCCGAGTAAGAATCTGCTCCTGGATTTGAAGTATGTATCTCAGAAAATCCATCATGAATCTCTGAGTGGTTTCTTTCCATTTGCTGCTTTTTACAGAGGTCTTGTAAGCCCTGTACAAATTGTTGGCGTCGCTGACTATCGCCTCATAGTCCATAAGCTATTCACCGTTATAGCAATACTTACCGTAGTAAATTGCATTAGGCTTTGTGATTTATCCTTTCGGAACGGTATAACATCTCCTTCTTCGTTGGTTAATCGAAGAATCCGGACGAACTCCATTAGAGTTCGAAGCGTTGTTGTAGTTCGTATTGCCATTGTTGTTCACATTAGCGAAATTCGTCGAAGACACGACGCATGATTAGACGTTACCCTTTAACTATGAGGCTTTAGCCTTCTGTCATTACGACGCCAGTGTTTTATCAAATCGATTTCTCGATCGATAGCTTTGACATATCGGGCGTATAGATTGATGTCAACATCAAATATCTCTACAACCCTCTGGAGTTCTTTCATCAACTGCTCACAATTTGCAATAGCGGCTAGCTGATACTCCTGACGTATTTCGTACTCACGCAGCGTAGTTGTTTTACCAAGATAAATAGAGTTAGCTCCTCGGATGTTATTAGTTATCTGAGAAGCCAACTTATCTATTCTGGATTTGAAATTATACATAAGCTGGCGATAATAAGCGAAATCCTCAGTCTTAATATCGCCATACGCATATTTCTTTCGGACAAAATGATCTACATCTTTTACTCCGAAACTACGCCGCATCAAATCAATTAACATATCATGCAATTCAATTGAGTACGTGATCGCTTCAAATTTTGACTCTTTTCGGTCGCCTAACAGGACACTCATTCGTAATCCTTGCCGGTGATCTCTTTGAATTCCTCTTTGGTAATCCAACCCATCTTCACGGCATTACGAACTCTGGTCTCATTCCACACCTTCATACTGTACCAATGCTTTACATTACTGTAATTCTTGCTATGTTCCATGGTGATCCTCCTTCTTTATAATTCTACGTTAGTCATCATCGCAATATATGCAATATCAGATGACATCTTAGTTCTGGCGAACTCTTCATCGGAGATATCCCGAAGAACGATCCAATATTCTCCCGGAAACTGCTCAACGATCTGAACCAGCTCCATATTGTCATGTGTGGTTTCAGTCGTTCCGTCGCTAATTACGACCGGGGAGCAAGTACCGGCGAATGCTGATTCATCAATCTTTTCCGTGGAAATATAATTGTTTCCATTCAGTTTTAGATTGTCAATCTCAGTGCCGTCACTGAGTGTAATCTTATAAATCTTATCTTCCATAAATAGAAGCTCCTTTCAAAAATCGTTAAACGTGGCATTCGCCACGGGATTTATCTAACCAACCGGGAAGACCGGACGAACCCCACCAGAGTACGAAGCGTTGCCGAAGTAAGTAACGCCATCGTAGTTCACAAAAGCGAAAAGCGTCGAAGACACGACGTCTCTCAGCCAATAGCTTTCTCGGTTCGTAATAAATTTCGGACACACCATGGGCAGTGCCAGCTGGGTCTTACTCGGTGTATAAATATTCGGAATATTAGTTCCGTCAGCTGCAACACCGAAATGAATATGACCGTACATCATAATCTCACTCGGTAACTCAACGCTGGAATCATACCATGATCCTCCGGAAGGTCTTCCGTTAGAAACTGCGTTACACAGATGCTCGCGGTGGGTAAGAACCGCACTTCCGAATGCTGAATTGATGATGGTCTTCGCATTCGCCAGATTAGAAGTATACATTGCAGAACCGACATAACCGCCAGTTGTCACGTTCGAAGTGTTCATCTGTGCGTAATATAAACACTTTCTTGGCATTACAACTACGTGATGCTTAGTGAATGCGGTATCTCCGCAGTTATACCAATAATCGAAGTCCACAATAACCCACTCGATATTGTTAATCACCCAGTAGTCACCAAGCCATAATCCCTCGAATGTTCCATCCTGGATATGTGCTTTCTGTTCTGTAGTTAGACTGGTTCCCAGATTCTTTCCTCTGAAAATCATTCTGTGAAGCTCTGATGATGTCATGTGCAATGCTGATAAAATCGCATCGCCGA
This sequence comes from Parabacteroides distasonis, assembly GCA_963589425.1. GTDB lineage: Bacteria > Bacillota > Clostridia > Lachnospirales > Lachnospiraceae > CAKRJP01. The sequence goes on from CAVAKZ010000090.1 coordinate 27,231, forward strand.
CAAAAATCTTCTTTGTACCGTTATCGCCGTCCGTAATCAGGATATTATCCGATGTGAACTTCTCGATAGCCGGGTATTCCGTCATCTTCATAATTGAATTTCCTTTCTTTATGCTATTTTGTATACGATCTTGCCCTGCATATTGGTATCGTAGCTATCCTCTAATGCATCTCCATCCGAATCATCAACTGTATCGTAGATGCAGTATTCTTTCGTAAGCGTACCGAACTTATTCTGCAATTCGAGAATCTGCTGTGCCAGTTTAGCGGCAATATCCCCGTCCAGAATAGTCTGTAGATTTCCAAACCAAGTGTTAAACTCTAACTGAGAGTCGGACATCCACTTTGCCATCTGGTTATTATCTTCTTCGGTTTCCTTCGTAAACCATTGTGTCCACTGATCCTGCCATTGAGCTACAACATTGTCAATATTCACAACCTGAAGTATTCCGGTAATATAAGGACAGTTGCTGGTACCAATCATATTCGTGATGTTGGATTGTGTTATGTCGCTCGAACCGGCTTTACGATAAATATAAGCCAGCGGGTACTGATGAACGTCCAGTGTACTAACCATGGTTGGATACTGCGGACTGCTCGATGGAGTACCTTTTATGATCTTGATACTTCCGGCTCTTACGGTTTCGCTATGATCTATCTCAATAACAACAGCGTCATATCTATCCAGCAATACCTCTGATACATCAGCCGTTATCGGTAGAATTGCATCGTTCAAGAGCCACGTGCTGTTAAACCACGCTCGTCCGATTCCGACTGTGATCACATTTCCGGTATCAGCCTTCACACCAAAAGCCGTGCCAATATTGGCAAACACGCCGTCATTGATGATACCGTCAAATATAGCCGACATCTGTTCCGCATTATATCGTCTGTCGCCGTTCAGTGAATTGAAAAATCCACTTGTAACACTCATGCCTTATCACTCTCCTTCCTCGTCTATTGTCTTAAAAGTCGGATACACGGAATATCCGTCTTTATCTGCCGAATTCACAATTTCAAGGATTCGGGCTTTTGTTTCGTGTCCGTATTCGTTTGCGATCTGGACAATATCTCCATTAAAGAAATCTTCTCCGTAACGGAACATAATCGTTGTTTCAGTTTCTCCCTCGAAGGAGGTAACGCTGGTGTTCTCGGCAAGCTTTTCTTTTCCTCGCTGCTGTAACTGAGCAATATACTCGGCATCTGTCAGCGTCACGCCGTCTCCAACATCGGAAGAAATATCTCTGGCATCTGTAAATAGCTCACGTCGATCAAGACCACTGCCGCTACCGACTGTTGTATACCGTCTGGCAGCTCCCTCACCTTCTCCTCCAACCAAAGTAATGGTTTTCAGGGAAGACTTGGATTCGATGTAATTACTATTGATGATGTTCTCGAACTTCGGAGAAAATATAACATATGGATTCTCGGTCTGGTCGTAAGAGCGATCTGTACCGGCATAAAGCTCAAAGACAAACTGTTTTTCATCGTTTAGTGTGACCTTAAATCCAATTCCCTGCTCCTCGCAGATGCCTTGAATCACATCATAAAGGTTGTCACCCGTATACTGGGCTTCCAGCTTCAATTCTGTAATCTTGGTATCTGTAGATTCCTTAAATACAAAATTGGAAATCTTCCTGCTGCTGTCTGAAGGAGAAATTACGTTCTCATTAAGCAGTGTTTTTATTCCATTTTGAAGATTTCCGCTGAGTGTCTTCTGTCCCCAGACGATGCGTCTGTCCAAAATGGATTCGAGTGAACGTCCGGTCACGGTTACATGATTACCCTCCTCCGTATCAGATGAGATTTGGATTTTCTCGATAATCATAACGTGTTCTGAGTCTCGGCTCTGCATGTAATAGTCCTGCTGAATGAATTCCAACAGACCATCACGCATTGCTTCGTACAGTTCGAAATCTCCGTACTTATAATACCTATCAGTCCAGATGAAAGACTCATAGGTGTCTACGATGGCGACAGCATCAAGGTCTTTGTTGAGAATTGTAACGTCCATAAATGCTATACCCCCTCGTATATGATCTGATTTTCAATCCTAAACTGTAAGTTTGTGCTTCCGTATTCAGCCGTGTAAGCGAAGATGTTATCGCCTTTCGTAAGCTGGAACCAGTCCGCATCCTTATCCAGACAGTTTAAGATGTTTGTTGTCTTACCACTTCTTAACAGCGTAATAGACTTGCTTCCTTTTACCGTACAGATAATGATTTCATCACCTGCTACAATTCCAGAGCCTGTAAATTTCTCCAGCTTGTCTGTGTCAATACGCATGACTTCACGAGTACCAGTGTTGTAGATGGTAATTGTGTCCGCTTCTCCAATCGCATGGATTGTGATAGTGACTCCAATTTCCGCATCACCGTTATACACAACCACACGCTCTGTATCGTTCTTGATTTCGCCCATTTCCAGAAGATTCTCTGTGAGCGATTCATTACCAAACGGAAATTCAAACAGCGCCTCTACACCATAAAATATCGTGGTGTTGATTCCATCCTGCCCGGCAGAATAAAAGAAAGGATTCGGACATATGATTGAAATATCCGAACCCTCGTCACTGCTGAAAATCGTTGGGTCGTTTGATTCCACGTATCCCTCGATTTCAGCCTTTCTGTTGTCTGTTTCTATAAGCACTGTGATCTTCTTTTTAATGGGAAAGTATTTATATGAAAGCTGTCTAGCTTCCTCGATTGTAGCATTCCACATATATCCCAGAGAAATCACAATGTTTCGGCTTGGCATCCTGGACGAGTTAAACAGACTTCCATCATTTGTAGCAACTTCTGTTGTGTTAATGCTCGCTTTCCCAGGACCCAAACCAGTCATTGACTTGACGATGAAACCGGATTCCTCCGGTCTCGCCAAATCAAGCTTGATACTATCGCCAAGATAGTTTGTAAACGTGATCGTACGAATCATGTCTCCACCATCCTTTCCATCGCCGAGAACTGATTCTTCGTCTGCCGATAAATCTCTGTTCTCGACAGTGCCTTAGGCGAATAGTTATTCTGTGTAAAATTGTAAGAGTTACTTGCAGACTGTCCGCTACCTTCATTTTGAAGTTTGCGCTCCTGTGCTGCCTGTATGCCGGTGCTGATACTGAGAGCCTGTGACCTGCTGAACAGTGAATTTAATCGACTGCTCTTCGCTGTCACATCTGAGAGGTCAAGTACAGGTCGAATCGTCGGCTGAGCATCAATACTATCGCTGATTGTGTCTTTCATCTTAGCAATAGCGTTACTAAGACCAGTTTTCGCAGATTGAGCCATATTTGCACTTGCATTATAGGCTTTATCTTCGTAAGTATCGATTGCATTCACGAATCCAAGACCAAAGAAATTACCAATACGATAACCCACCTTAGAAGGTGAATGCTCGTCAAGCTCCTCTTCCGCCGCTTCAGCAGCTGCTCTAGCCATTGCTCTGGCTTTTGCCTCTGCCTTGTACATGTTCTGGTTGATACCATCCGCGAAGCCATCGACTAAATATGCACCAGCCTGTTTGAACTGCTCGTAGTAATCCCTGATTCCCGATACTGCCGAACCCATACTACCAGTGAAGGCGGTCTTCACTTCGTTTTCTTTGGATTTCACACCAGCTATAAGTTTAACCATGCACTGAGTTCCTGCATTCTGGAATTCGTAATACTTATTCGAGATTGTCGTGATGCAAGCACTCAAGATAGTTGTAAATGTGTTTCTGGTCTCATAATCTTTCGATTTAATTCCGCCAATCAGCTTTACCATCAGCGATGAGCCGGCAGTGTTAAACTGAGCCTGCTTATTGTTGATCGCCGTTAGACAGCCGCTGACAATATTGGTTAGTGTGGTCTTTGAATTTGCGTCCTGCGATTTCACACCGGCTACAAATTTAATCATCAGATTAGAACCTGCGGAATTGAACTGACTCTGGTAGTTGTTGATGGTTGTAAGCACACCAGTAACCAGAGACGTAAACGTCGTGGTCAGATTTCCCTTCTGAGCATTTGCGCCATTGATGAATGTGTTAATCATCGTAGTAGCCGCTGTCGTCACTCGCGAACTCGCATTGTTGAACGCGTTAATAAATTCATCAATACCAGCTTTACCGAGCTTCGCCAGTGCCGAACTGAATCCGCTCATACCACTTGTATCAAGGTCTGTCATACCCTTTGCCATTTCCACAAGTCGATTAACCTGTGTGGTGACGCTGGACATAACACCTGTATCGATCCCAATAAGTGCGACAGAATATGCCAGCATAGAAGCGCCGAACTTGACAAGCTGCGTTCCGAACTTCGCTAAATCGTTATCGCCTGTAAACCAGCTCACCAATCCGCCAGTATTTGGAAGTGTATTTGCCAGCTCCACCAAAGCTTTTCCGGCTGTTGCAGAATTCACGATAGCATTTGCTTTCAGTCCATCAACAGCGTTGCCGAATTTCATTATTGCTTTACCGAATGGAACCAGTTTCTTTCCGAAGGTGTCGACGTCGTTATTGCCTGTAAACCAGCTCACTACACCACCTGTATTAGGGATTGTAGCCGCCATTTCGGTCATCGCTTTTCCGGCGATAGCAGCTTCCGTCACAGCATTTGCTTTCAATCCATCAACAGCGTTGCCGAATTTCATCATTGCTTTACCGAATGGAACAAGCTGTTTTCCAAACTCGTCCATATCGTTGTTACCGGCAAAGAATCCAATCAGTCCGCCAGTGTTAGGTATCGTGGAAGCCATCTCAGCTAAAGCTTTTCCGGCTGTTGCCGCATTAGCCACCACATTTCCGTCCAAATCGCCGATTGTCACTGAGAAATCTCTCATAGCCTCGCCGAAAGGTACAAGCTCTTCTCCGAACTTGGATAAGGATGAACCGCCTGTAAGCCAGGAAGTCAGCCCCTGTAAAATATCAGCTGCGGTCAGGATGAGTACAGTCTCTGCTAGGGCTTTGACGCCATCCATCATAGATGGTTGAATCTGACTCGCTCCTTCTAAAAACGGCTGAACGTTATTCATGAAAGCAGACAAATCAGCTCCGATTTGTGGAAACTGGCTCGACACACCTGTCATAAATCCGCCTACGATTCCTCCGACGAACTGACCGATTGCTGTTCCAATTCCCTGTAAGAGCTTTCCGCCTTCTCCGACGAGCCATGATAAGCCCGGTAATTGAGCTAATGCGCCTACCGCCGCCAATACAATAGCCATTTCCGCAATAACCGCCCCCATTCCAAGAATACCAACCATGGCTCCCGGAACAAGTGCAGCTGTTGCGCTCAAAGCTACCATAATTGCCGATAATAATCCGATACCCACTATTCCTTTTAACAGAACTGCCGTGTCGATTCCATTAAGCGCATCGACAATACCTGAGAAGAATGACATCAATACATCGATTGCCGCTTTGATAAGCACTGGCATATTGCTCGCGATTCCCTCAAGGACTCCGATTAAGAACTTAAATGCCAAGTCCACAATCTGCGGAGTGTATGCGACCAGTGCACTCATAACACCGACCACCAATTGTAACGCGCCCTCTGCCATCTGTGGAACACATTCAACCAGTACGTCAATCAGCGTCAGCACAACAGACTTAACTGCTTCTCCGATTGCCGGTGCACCATCTCCAATAGCTTTGCAGAATGCCACGATGCCCTGTCCAACCTGTCCAATAACAGTCGGAATAAGCCCGGCAATTCCAGTAACAATAACCGTTAGTGCGGCAACTACTGCTGTTGCACCTGCTGCTCCCGCTGCGGCTAACGCTGTAAATCCTACTGCGAGTGCGGAAAGTCCAGCTCCTGCCGCCAGTAAACCAGTACCCAATGCAAGAACACCAACGCCAATTAAAGCGAGTGCCCCAGATAAGGCGAGAATTGTGGGAACTAATGGTGTTAGAACTGCTCCCGCAACTCCGAGAATTGTAAACGCTCCAGCTAAGGTAATGAGTGCTTTTGCGATTGATGCAACTGACATAGCTCCCAAAACACTGAGAACTGGTGCCAAAACTGCCAACGCTGCGGATGCCACCAGCAATGCTGCTGAACCCGCCAATGTCCCCTTCATAAAATTAAGACTGATGGTGAGTTCGCCTAATGCTACTCCGAGAACAGTAAGACCTCTACCAATCTCATCCCACTGCATACCTCCGAATTTGCTCATACAGTTCGCAATGATTTCCAGTGCTGCACCAACGACAACTAACCCAGCTCCAATACCAAGGGTGTTCTTAGGCATAAATCTTAGTGCCGCTGTCACTTCAAGAAGTGCGACACCCATAGCCGTAAGTCCTCTACCAATCTCACCCCACTGCATCTGAGCGAAATCTTTTACAGCCGATGCGAATATCTTCATGGCGGCTCCGATAGCTATGAGAGCTACTCCACTTGACACTACGTGTTTCGCTTTACCTGTCAGATTTGTAAATATCATAATCTCGGTGAGTAAACCACCAATACCGCCTAAGCCTTTTTTGATCTCTTCCCAGTCCATACTGCCGAAATCTTTACAAGCAGACGCCAATATCTTCATTGCCGCTGCCAGAATAACGATACCGGTTGCGGTGGTAATAGCCTTACCGCTAAGCTTTGCCGTTCTCAGGAATAACGATACTTCACCCATCAGCACACCAACTCCGATAAGGCCGTTTTTCATTTCTTCCCATGATAAGGTCGCTAAATCTTTACAAGCCGAAGCCAGTATCTTAATCGCTGCTGCAAATATAACAAGTCCAGTTGCGCCTTTCATCACGTGTTTTTGACCTTTGGACATCACCTTTGCCGCGGCTACAACAATAGCTGACAATCCAGCAATACCAGTAAGACCACGAGCAATCTCGCCCCAATCGAGTTCTGCCACTTTCTTCAATGCTCCGGCCAGAATTGATACAGAAATAGACATCGCAATCATTGTTGTACAAGCTTTTGCTGTTTTACCGCTCGACTCGCTTATCTTATTAAAGATTGCCATTGCGCCAAGCAAATTGGCAAACAATACCGTAATTGCACCCAAAGACGCAGATAATTTATCACTGTCGATGGTCGAGATTGCTACGATGGAACCAGCCAATAATGCGATTGCAGCTCCGATTTTAAGTAACGTACCGGCTTTAAGGTTGGTCTGATATGCCTCGAAACTTTCTCGAACTCCGTCAAGTACGCCCTTAACACCGTCTAACAAATCGCCCGCTTGCTCTAATGGTCCACTAACAAGACTTTCGAGGAATCCGAAAATACCATTTTTCTCTGACTTACTATTTAAGAAATTGGAGATTGCGAGGAATAATCCTCCGGTCGCAATACCGTTAAGTAAATCGATCACACCGTTAAAATCAGCATTACCAAGACTACTAATCAAACTTCCGAAAAGATTCCCAATAGCACTTCCAATAGCTTTCACAGCATTCCATAGTGCCTGTAACACCTGTACAAATTTGCACTTTTCAAGAGCATCGTCCATTAGTTCAAAAGCTGTGACAACAACACTCTTCATGCCACCAGCAGCCTCTCCAACTTGCGACATTCTCTCGTGTATTCGTTCAAGGAATGAGTGAAATACCTCGAATGGTTGAAAATCAAATTTTGCAGCGACTGCTTTGCCAAACTCGGTAATTTTCTCACCAGCTGTTTTTACAACAGTTACGATTGTTTCTATAATTTTAACAGCGGTTGAAATGGCTTTGCCGAAAATGTCGGTTTGTTTAATTGTCTCATCTAACTTAACGAGATACTCTCCAAAATTTCCAGTAAGATTTAAAATCCCGTTACCAGCAGGAAGGAATAAGCCTATCACTTCTCCGATTCCTTTAGCGATAGCTTTGAATGCCTGCACACCAATATCCAGAACCGCAAAGAATCCTTTGAATGTATTCTTCAGGTTCTTAGACGTTTCATCCCCTATTTTGAATTTTGCAGTCAGGTCACGAATCTTTTCTGTTATATCAGCAAGCTGTTTTCCAGTCATCGGAGGAAAAATTTCGTTGAATGCTTCTTTTATAGGCTTGACTACGCTTACTAATCCTTCGAAAGCGTTTTTAACAGCGTCTATCAGCATGGTACGACCACCAAGGTCTTTCCAATCCTGAAGCATCTTATTTCGAGCATCAGAGGAGGCATTGATTACGGCACTAAATGTGTCGCTGACCTCGGTTAAAAGCTCTTTTGCTTCTTCAAAGTCTCCAACGATGATTTCCCAACTCTGTGTCCAACCAGACTGAGCCGCCTCTTTTAAGGTATCAAACAACTGGGAAAACGTTTTTACCTTAGTTGCTGCGTTTTCCGCAGTATCAGCCATCTGCAACAAACTCAGAGCTTCTTCTTTCGTAATATTTCCAGAAGCTGCCATTGATTCAGCCAATTGCTCATACGAAGCTGAACCATCCTTATTTGCTCCGACTTGTTCCTGCATGGTTTCGATCTGTTCTTTGCTAATGCCCGTCAGATTGGACAAATACTCAGCCACACCCGTCTTTGTGAATTTACTAAGTGTTTCTGTTAAGATGTCAGATGTCAACCAACCCTTACTCAACGTTTCTCTGAATGAGCCTTCATCGGCGATCATTTCATCAATAGCAATACCGTGAACTTTTGCCGTTTCTTTCAAAGCATCCTGAAATACTTGACCACCCATACCAGCATTTACTACAGAGTTCCAGTCCTGCAATTTCACGGTACCCGCTGCCAACGCCTGCGAAAGCTGATACATCGCTGTACTAGCCTGCTGAGAGTTTGAACCCGATACCGCTGCCAGATTTGCAATACCTTGAATGGCAGAAACAGAGGTGTCCAGATCTACACCAGCAGCCGTGAATGTACCGATGTTACGAGTCATCTCCGTAAAGTTATAGATTGTCAAATCGGCATAATGGTTTAACTCATCCAAAGCGTTATTAACCTGATCGAGGGTTGTTCCTTTTGACGATGTATTCGCCAAAATTGTCTGAACTGCGTTAATCTGTGTTTCATACTCCTCGAAACCGGATTTGATTGGGTCAAGGGTAAATGCTGATACAATATTTTTTCCGGCATTGATTGCCGAATTCGTAATATTTGCCAATGCCGTCATTGCCATCACTTCGAGAGCTGAGAACTTTACTCTTACTGTCTCTACTGCATTAGACAAAGGCGACATGTTGTTGCCACATTTTTGTGCGGCATCGTTCACGGATTCTAAGCCTTTTGCCGCGCCTTCAAGATTGAGGCTTTTCTTTAACCTATCGAGCGTCGATAAACTTGTCTGAATATTCTGTTCGAAGTTCTTATTATCGAACCGCATTTCGACGACTCGTTCGTCAACTGTCGTACTCATAGCTTAGTAACCTCCTTCCATGCCGCATTTGCAATTTTGTCAAAAATAGGCTGGATAGCAGGATTGATGTAATCCCGCCCCTGTACCCAGCCGCCGTTTCTTGTTGCGTGTCCATATTGCAGAATTATCGCAATCGGAACTCCATTTTGAATATTTGAATTGTAAAAGCTGATTGAAACTGAACCGCTCTTTTGTTCTATCTCGTAGTGCCATGAATTCGCAGTCAATCCTGTATCAACCGGTGTTGCAGACGCAAGGGCTGCCACGCCTTCTCGACCGTATTTATCCAAGTCGCCGAGATGAACTGCTTCCTTAGCTCTTTCGAGAAAACGGGTCAGTTTAGAAAAATCGCCCTTTTGTCTGAATGTGATCATGTGTATCTCCTACTTTTTCAAATAAGCACTAGATGAAAATCCTGTGTACTGAACGCCATCCAAAGTGAACTGAATGTACAGCCATTTTACGTTATTAGAAACACTGTAATAGCCGTAACATTTCACTTTGGTTCCAACCGGAATTTTACAAAGTGCTTTTTTATTGGTTCCAGCATCGTTTCGACAATACAAATTAGCCGTTGTTTTGTACTCACTGACTAAAGTCTTATCGTATTTCTTAGCGGAACAGGTTGCCGATACTTTCTTAGAAACCGGCTGATTCTGATCCTGTGTATTGTTAGACGGAACCGCAGCAGAACCGTTCAGAATCTGATTTACCATACTCTGAACGGCGGTGTAGTCGTAACCGTACTGAGCAAGCAATTTCTTGCGCTCTGCTCCACTTCCCCATGTACCGGCAATAACCTCATGAGCAACGGTCTTTACATCTTTTCCACTGGTGAGCCCCGGCGTAACCACAGTATTATCGTCATACTTCGGTGTAATGAATCCACGGATAAATTTGCCATTGATTGAGAGGGTTCTCTTCTTCACAGAATCGCTATAATTTCCCTCTTCAACTACCATGTAACCGGCATCTTTATAAACCTCGATCACTGTACCAACATGGTCTGGATTTCCAGTATTGTCTCCGACACCGTTATCCTGCCAATCATACAGAATCGCATCGCCGGGACTCGGAACATATGCGTCGTTTTCCTGCCAGCAGCCCATCTTCTTTGCTGCTTCGATCAGGTAATAGCAGGAGATTTCCATCGGCATAATATCTTCATATCGAAGAAGAGCCGCCAATGCAGACCAAGTACATGCACACCATGCCCAGTTGTATTGCATCTTGGTATTTCTTGGAAATTTACCGCCCTTAACTGTTTCAAAGAATTTGTTATACGCATCAATAATCGATTTATGTGAGCCGTCAGACTCTTTCTTTCCGTCCCACGAACGGACAAGGTCAACAACGGCTTGTCTTGATTTTGCCATTTTTCATCATCCTTTCGAGTTAAATCGTTTCTTGTTTGCGGCATTTACTTCGTTAATATGCCTGTACATATCCCTCCGACTACGTTTCTTCGGAGGTTTATTCTTAGCATTGCAGATGCGAATCAGCATCAGCAAACGGTTCAAATGCCATTTTTGACACTCAAACGGAATGTTGTATGATACCATCCAGTAATAAATAAGCTCACTGGTAATCCGTTCTCTATTGATAGCATGATCGCCTTCCTCTTTTACCGAAGAAGCAGTCATCGGATTCTCAATGTAGCTATTCACCTCGGCAACATTCTTGTTTGTCAAATATGCGTATACGGATGGGTCTACATTCTGTGTGAGCGTCATACATTTTATATAGTCTATGGTCTCTTCAAAGGTCTTTGTCTCTTTGGACAAGAACTCTTTATGCCATTTACTTTCCCATTTTGAAATTGAGACGAGAGAATGCTCCAATCGCAGTGTCTGCTCTTTGGTATAGATGAACCGTTCATTCTGTTCGTCCCACAGTTCAGCAGACGGTATCGTAATTTCAAGCATTCTTTCTCACCTGCCTTACATCGCAGAAATCGCTGCTGGAATTGCAGTAGGGGTGTCTGCTTTCTTTCCAATATCAATGCTATTCGGAATTACCCCGTTCACAAATTTTGCAGCTTTCTCGTCATCTGTAGCAAGCTCCATAAACAGCTGATTATAGAACTGCGTGCAGGAAAAATTATGAGCAATCTCATCAGACTTATTGAAATATGTGCCATCGGCACTCTTCTCGCCATAAGCCTTTAAGATGAACTCCTTGAAGAACTTGATGATCGTCGGCTGGTCTTTTGCATCTACAACGCGCTGAAGCATCTCAGCAACTCCACCTGCCGTACCGAGTTCCATTTCCATAACCTCAGTCTCGCTAAGGTTAAACCATTTAGTTTCGGTGCGCTCCACACCATTAAAATCCTTGTAAGTCTTTGTAATTGAAATCATATAGTTGTTCTCCTTTCAAATAAAAAAAAGAGCCGCCAGCTTTCCTGAATACGGCTCCATCTGTGGTTTTACTGCTGGGATTAGCCCTCAGCAGTCATGATCTTAATAACTTCATCAGGAAGAGGAAGTCTCGGCTCAACACCATCGTTACCACCGGAAGTAGTCGGGTCTTTACCGAACAGAATCTCCTCCAGAGCAGCCAGCTTCTCAGCATTTACCTTAGTAGAATCGAAAGTAAGCAGAGAAGTAGGCTTCAGAGTCTTTCCATCAATCTGAGTAGTAATCTCTACTGGTGTGGTAGTGAACTCCCAAGATAAGGACATAGCCTCCGGACTGTCATTTACGGAAGAATAGCCTTTCTCAGAAGGAGAAGCCAGACAGCCGTAAATAAGATGCAGCTTATAGCCATAATCATTGGAATCTACATCGTTACCGAGCAGAGTCTTGTATGCCAGACCAAACTTCTTACGATTCTGCTGACCTGCATATACGCCAGGAGCTAACTCCTTAGAGCCATCGCACTCAGCGAACTCATCCGGTGCCATATAAGCCTCAATGGTTCCGCCAAGTTCCTCGGTAGACATAAGGCTAAGATACTTAATGTTATCCGCATAAATTGCAGATGCTTCTGCTCCGGAAGGGCTCTCAGTAATAGAGCTAAGACCATTCCAAGCAACACCGGTAGTATACACTCCGCCGGTCTGAATCGGATAAAGAACACCCTGGCTGACACCTGTCTCATAGAGGCGCTCGCCAGTCTGATCCCAAACGAGTTTCTTTTTCATAGATTTGTTCCTCCTTAAAAGAATATTTCAAAGACATCGTGATTTAGATTGTCTTTGGTGTAATGTCGATTGAATCTGCTTGTCGGCATGGAAGCGACCTTGCCAACCAGCTCACTATCCGGATCGCTGTCAACTACAGTTACCGAATACTTTCTTGTAGACAAATAAACCCCGTCATTCGCAAACGTATTCTCGATATCATCAAGAGCGTAAACGATGGCGGGGTATTTCATCTTTACCGAAGCCGGAGGTTGAAAATAAGCACGACACTCTGCTCCGGACTCCGGGCATGAAAGAATGTTGCATAATTCGTTATGCAGTTTCAGTCGTCTGCTCATTGTATACACCCCCAACTGTCAGTATTAAACGGGGATACTGGACCTCAACATTTGAGATCTTCCATTTCGCCCCCATATACTCGATATACCGCATCGAATGGAAATTCTCGTAAGCAAACGGATCGGCTACGATGCTGAACTCATTCGACACATTGAGGTTATCATTGAGTGTGTCAGAGCCCTGGTATTGACGGGTATTTCGAATGACGTCACCGTAATAATCACGTACAGTAATCTTCTCTCCCCATACACCGGGTCTAATTTCCTCAGTCACGGCATAGCCGATTGCTCCGTAAAACTTGCTCATTTTGAATTTTCTCCTTTACACCCCCATTACTCAGTAGCATCAGCGGAACCGGATGTGCTTGTGGTTACAGGTTCCTCTACAACGATTGCAGAGTATACGCGAGTAAGAGCACCGGAGCATCTGGTCTCGATCAGAGACTTCTCCTGGTTGAAGTCGATGTCGAACTGAGTGAAGTGAGTTACTTCTCCGCCCTTTGTTGCGCCCAGAGAATAATCTGCCAGGTTCGCAATGATAGCGATCAGCTTCTTCTTTGCATTATCTTCGGTAGTTCTGGTCTTACCCTCGAACTGCTCAGCAGTGTTGATAGTACCGACATTCAATGCAGTTGCCAGCTCTGCCTTAGAAGCGTAAATACGTCTACCGTTGATGTCTCTTGCGAGAAGCATCTGATTCAGCATATGCGGAGTGATGAACAGATCAGGTGTGCCGGTGCCCTTGTACTTCTCTCTTGCATAGAGAACAGTATTGATCATAGCCTCGGCAATGACATAGTTGTCACCGAAGTTAGCACTGGTGTTGGTTCCCTGAAGCTCCTTCTTAGCGGCCTCAATATCTAGATCAACATGGATAGAATACAGATCATCATCAGTCCAGATCGGTCTGATATGCTCAGGATAGATCTTTCCTTCATCGCCGTCTTCTCTTCCATCGCCCAGCATAATCGCAGTAGCCAGTTCCTCGTTCAGCTGCATACGATCGATGTTGTACAGATATGCAACATAATCGAAATCGGTAATATCAACGATATCGTCTCTGTGCAGTGCACTCTTTACATATACTGTCTGCGGGTCGGTGCTTCTGCGAATCAGCTTGAAGTTGCCGGTCTGCTTCTTCTGCTTACCCTTTACGTAACCTCTTGCTCTGATGGATTCGATGTTACGAATGTCGACCTGGCTGGTTCTGATTCTGGAGATAGGGCTCTTATGAACCTTATTCATTACCGTAGAAATCCATCCCTGATCGCTGGTAATCAGCTCGGGTGCACCTGGTCTTACTTCCTTGTACTCAGGGAAGAGCATGGTTACATTACCATCTCCAGTCGGCTCAAATCCGCTTGCAACTGCATCATGCTGAAGAGCGTTATCCTCAGCATAGATCTTCATAGCATTCTTAAGGGTTCCAACCATGCTGGACTTAGCGTTCTCAAGAATTGCCATCTGATCAGCGTGGCACAGGAAACTGGTATCATCTCTCCTGTCAGTGTCAAATACATTATGCTTCATGTTGTCTTTTCCTCCTTCTTTAGACTCATCGTCTTCATTATCTTCCGGATCGTCATCGACAATCGTTCCGATCATTGCATAAACTGCTGTTTTCTGTTCCTCAGTGAGGGTATCAAATACCTCTGCGATGGTTTTATCGTTACCATCCTTCTTCTCAGAATCTTCTTTCTTCACTTTTTCATCCCCCTCAGTTTTATCATCGGAATGCTCCAAATAACCCATGATCATTTCATTGTATCCGATGAGCATACCTGACTCGCCGTCACCATGCGCCATAACATCATCGATAAATGCTCCCGGATTCGCACCTGCAAGTACGAGACTTACTTCTCTGATAATGCCATGTACAACATCGCAACCAGCCTGCTTCAACTGATTGGCAAAAATAGAAAGAGACTGCACATCGCCGTGTTTAACAAGCTCTCTTGCAGTCTTTCCAGATTCTGTATCATTAAATTCACAATATGCATACACGCCTTCGTCTCGGTTTTCGAGATAAGCGTGTCCAAGAACATTAGCCGGATCGCTATGTCCATGCATCCATACTAACGGAACTCGCTGTCCGTTCTGTGCTTTAAACGCATCTTTCTTGATGACTCGTCCGTCAGCACATTGAAGATCATTTCTAGTGGCCCAGCCACCAAAGTCATACTTCATTTTGATTTTACCTCCTACTTCCTAATGTAATACGACAACGGATGAGACTTAGACGTGGACGAACTGCTCGAAGATTTCTTTGATGACGACTTCGATGAGGATTTGGAAGATGATTTTGTAACCTTCTTGTACTCGGACTGAATCTTATCGAATTCGGTCTGGTAAATCTCCTCATAAGAAGAATCCAGATTTTCTTTCGCTGCCTTGTAAGCTTCTCTAGCTGCTGCAACCGCGGTCTTAAGCTCAGCACTAACCTGTGCTCGTTCCGCCTTAGCGCTGGCTGTGTTATCAGCTTTCTCTTCTTTGGTATCTTCCGAAATACTGGTTTTCTTATTGGTCGCTTTTGTTCGCACACTTGCCTTATTCGTTTTCGTTTCACTGCTAACCTTAGCTTTATCTGCTGTGGCATCGCTTCTAAGTTTAGCAATCTTTTCGGTTCTCTCGGCTATTCGCTTAGCCCGCTCTGTTTTAGACAATCCTGTCGGAATTTCAACCGCCATAAGCTGTTCAATCGCTTTAGTTTTTTTTTCATCGATTTGCTCCTTCTGGCTGGTTGCATCCTTATCAATCTTATCCAGGTCAGATTCCTTGGTTTCATCAACACTCTTCTTTTTCTCAGAAGCTTCTTCGGTTAGGGCTTCATTCAACTCCTTTAACCGAGATGAAATCTCTTCTTTTGTGGTTTGTGCTTTTGCTCTGAGTTCCTTAATCTTCTGGTCACGCTTCTCCTGCTCTTCCTTAACTTTGGCTTTCTTCTCGGTCTTAATCGTGTTTTTCGTATAAGACCAGATTTTCTTACCATCGTCGTTTAAGGTGGTTGTGGAACGACCCTTTAACTCTCGTGTTCGCATGTAATATTCATGCGCTTTTTCCGGATCGTAATAAGGAGATGCATAATGTTGCAGAACTGCTATTCTTGATTCACCCATTAAGAATCATCTCCCTCCTCAGCCGGTTCATCATCACCAGACATATGGTTTCCGATAATTTTATCGATTTCACTGGAAATGCTGTCCAGTAAATCATTTACAATACTATCGTAATCTCCAGTAGCATCACTGGTCTGGGTTTCATCAGTTGGCGCTGTTGCAGCCTCTCCTGTTGAAGTCGGTTCGCTCAGATTGCTGTTTCTGAGTTCATCTGCCTTCGGATCAGCAGACGGCTTCCAACCAATTACCTGACGAATCTCGTTGGATGTTGCAATCTCGTTTCTGGTAAACTTATCAGAAATTTCAGCAAGATCAGCCACAGGTACAAGCTTGAACGGATCTCTGAAGAACATAATGGATTTGTTCTGTGAACGAGCCGTTTTTGTAAGAAACTTTCGTTTCATCTCATCGACGATAGCAGATATGATCGGCTCAACTGTCCGGTTGTAGTAATTCAGCATGGTCTTCTCGTCGGCTGTTCCATCTAAGATAGTCTGAGTGATACCTAACTGGCTGTAAAGCATACTCGTTAAATATTCAATCTGCTTCATTAGATTGTTCTCCAGCGAACGATTCAACTGTGTGATTCTCTCTGTTCCATCTGTATAGGCTATGCCATACTTGGAACCGGCTAGCTGTTCCTCAATATCTTTACGTCGTTTTTCAGCTTGCTGACGTCTTGCCTCTGACTTAATTACATATGGAAGCTGAATAATTAAATCCAACTTTCCAGCGCTGCTCTGCTCATCGACTGCATCCAGCAGATTCAGTTTCCGAATAAGCCTCTGCATCGTTGAGTTCGGTTCATTGATTACTGCATAAAGCGGATTCTCTACAATAGCGACGGTTTCTTTAGGAACCACAATTTCCTGCTTTCGACCAGTTCGTTCATTGTAAGCTTCAACTCGAACGTGCTTCGGATACCAGTCTCGAATACGTGCTACTCGCATAGACAGAATCTGATAGCCTGATGTATCATCCGGATCATCATCTGTATCGATTGGCACAATAGCAACGCATCCCTCGTCCATCATGGACATAACTACATCCTGAATAAATGCCCGCCCTGTCTGATCCAGATTTGCTTCTAGTGATAGGCAATCATTCAAGCCGCTCTTGATGACATTTAAAAACCGCCCCTCATCATCCAACTTGACATGCTGAATGTTGATGGCGGCTACATCTAAAGCGATTCTGTTGTATACAGAGGTAACGATTGACCTCTCATTTCCACGAGTTAATCGGAATCTGTCCGGACGGTATGAATACCCAGAACCAATGTCACGATACCCTCCAGTAGGATCTCTATTAAGAAAAGCGTTCCAAGCATGTTTAAACCTGGAACTTAATGGTAAATCCATTTTGAATTGTCACCTCCTAAATTTCTGCAAACGAAAAGACCCCTTGTAAAAGAGGTCTTTGGAAAATTACACTGGTATCTTATCAAGGATTGTCTCGCATATAGCGCCCTTTTCATTCGGAGAATAGTTTTCATCCAAACATTGTAGAGTAAGATACTCTCCAACCTTTTCTTCTATTTCGACCCAGTAATCATCATCTTCTGATAAATTATTAAAATCTTTATCTAAGCCTATGGACTTCATAAGGGCTATTTCTTCCGCATTAAACATAATATCACCCATCTTTCAAATATTTGCGCTTTGTTCTACTTCCAGTACACCACGTTGTGGTTATAACGCCAGTTTCTGGATTTACAGCAACCGTCGCCAACTTTCCGATAAACTGCTGACTTGGACGCCCTGAATTGTCATGTTTTGTTACTATGCTACCATCATTCAACGGATTTTTCAATGCGTCCATGATTCCCTCTACTGTGACAGGTCTCGAATCGAGCTGTGTTCTGTCTAAAGCGTGCTCAGATAAACTTGTTACGGATATCCCGTTTGATGCTTTCACTGTTGTCTTTAACTGATTACTCATCCTCGCTTCTATCGAATTTCGGTCGTGAGCTAGCTCCTCTTTAGTCCTCCGAACGCCCCATTTCATTCCTTTAACACCATAGTGCATCAAACAATCAGCGGGTACGATGGCAGCAACTTTTCTTCGATGATACGGACGAAGCACTGAAAGACTGTCAATTGCTTTTGCTACCAACATACTACGCCTCCTACTCAAATGCTTCTCTATTCGCTTTGTAAGCGATATAGGCGTCCATCATCGCAGCTACGGCATCAATCTTCTGATCGTAACGTTTCTTCAATAACTTGCGATTTCCATTAGTATCTTCAAGTGTAATACAGTTACCCATAGCGAATGTCATCAAATCTTCATCGAAGAGAAGCATTCTTTCTTCGGACAGCTTCTTCAATTCGCCAAGCGGAACCGATTCAGTCTTTGCACCTTGAATGACTTTTTCAATACCAAACGGACCATTTTCATTAGCCCAACGCTCCACAAACTCTTTCGCATTGTATGGGTCATATCCAAAGCATCTAACATCGTAACCGCATTCAATGATATGATTGTCGAGGTCTTCATAAACCTCCATCATATCAAGAACGGTTCCTTCCAACACAATAAGGCTGCCTTCTTTCATGAATTGGTCGTATTTGATTCTCATAGCTGCCGGAAGTTTCATCAAAGTCAATGAAGAAATATAGTTTCTGGTCTTAACACCAAAAGCTCCGTTTGATAGCGGAAATAAGAACGTAAATGCACAAAAGTCGTCGCCTTGCGAAAGGTCTGCCCCAACCGCACACGGCATTTGCCAATAATCCCTGTGACGATGCGGAAGCGTTTCTTCATAAGTGAAGTAGTAAGTGTAACCCTCCATCGGAAGACCGAATCTCTTTGCCAAAATATCATTTCGTGCTGCTGGAGCTTTCTCTGCTCTTTCCACATCAAGCTGATAAGTTTCATAAGAAACCGTCTTCCCGAGGTTAGGATTAGCTTTTAACCATTTATCTGGATCTGATACCTCGTCAATGGAATCCAGTTTATACCACCATATAGACACATGCGGATTGACATAATCCCCCTTAAGAATGTCCATCAACTCCATTTTGATTGTATCGCCTGCTCCGTTACGAACTGTACCTTCTGAACTAATTGCAACGATGAGATAATCGTTTACCTTGGATGCGCCCTGTTCGATTGCACCGATTACATCTTCGCGAATATCGCCAGAAAGCCACTCATCAACGGTTGCCACTTTCAACTGAAGACCTTGAAGCTTGTCAATTCGCATCGGACGGATTTCCAACAATGAGCCGGTAAGAAAGTTTTCAATTCCTTTCTTTGTAGACGCCAGCTTCATACGGTTTGCTTTTGAACCGCTTGTGTTTTGCAAAGAACCCTCGGTAAGGAATTTGTAGAATGGTCCTCGTGAACGAGTAATAGCTGTTCTGATCGGCGACAACACTTCTTCTGCCTGTTTCATCGTTGGAGCGGTGGTTATCTGATGAGTTGTGGTAACATCTACATTAAGGAAGAAGTTTTGAAGGCAGGAGCCATACATGGACTTAGCGGCACCTCTTGCTACGATGAGATACTGCTTGTTTACTAATCGTTTCTTTATAGACTTGGTAACGTACCGTCCACCATGACCATCTTCATTCGGCTCGTAAACACTTCTCTCAACAAAGTAATACCATCCAAATATCTGCTCAGCCCAAAGTTTAAATGTATCAAGTAACTTCAAATCAGAACCATCTGTTAGAACCAACTCATTCTCGCAGTAGCTAATAAAACCCTCAACTGCTTGGTCATCGTAGTAGATGCCACGATTATCAATCAAATCATCAATCCGGCGCATTTCCATTTCTATTTCTCTGTTTACCGGAATCTCGCCACGAATTACGGCATCTCGAAACATGCCGTAATATTTCGGGACGGCAGTGTTTGATAACGCCATAATTTTGTTCTCCTTCCTGTTAATTCCACCGTAATAGATCAGCATCTATTTGGTAATTTTCTGGATGCCTTAAATATTTAATTGCTTCTTTCGTTGAGCGTTGAACCATCCTGGTGCGTTTATCTGCATTTGCTAATGTTTGTTTACCGGCTTCATGTAATGAGATAACATTCGACATATCGCCATCATCAATGAGATCCCGCATTTTACTAAAGAACTGTTCTTCTGCATATTTCTTTCCAGCTTCATACGATTTTTTACCAGCCTCAGTTTTTATATAATTCGACAATTTATAAGCCCCATAAGTTGCGAGTGCCGTTCCAGCAACTACTGCTCCGACTTTTACCGCTGTTTTCATACGGGTATTACTTGATTGCTTATTGGTAGAATCATCGATATCGTCATATCTCTTCTTTCCAGCCGCAGTAAGTGTACCGTCTGCATTTTGGTATCTACGGACTCCCCATTTCATTCCTTTAATACCGTGATGCTCTAAGTAATCGTTTTTTTTTTTGATATTCCATTCTAATCGTCATCCTCCTCTTTATCCTCTGGTGATACTTTCCAAAATTTGCCGATCTTCTTATTATCGTTAGCTTGGAAAATCTTAGCACTTTCTTCCGTACCGACCGCTGAATCCAGAACCTTCTTTGTGGTGTTAAGAACAACTCCTGTTACAACCGCTTTTGCTGCTTTCTTAGGCGCCTCTTTCATCGCTTCTTTAGCGCCCTCTTTGGCTCCGGCTATTGCCTCCTGGACACATTTCTTTCCAGCGTTTACTGTCGCCTGACTAACACTACTCATCTTTGTATTCTTAAACTGACTCATTACTTTGCCAATGGCTTCCGGATGCTTGTGTACGTAATAAGCTGCTGCGGCTACCGTCATGCCAGCCGCCACTTTAGCGCCAACTTTTGCGACTTTCTTGTTCTGTTCGTGTTTCTCTTCCGATGTCATTTCAGAACGTCTTTTTCTACCGGCCGCAGTCAAAGAACCATCAGCATTCTGATATCGACGGACTCCCCATTTCATTCCTTTAATGCCGTGGTGTTCTAAGTAATCTTCATTCATTTTGAATCTCCCTCCTTCGCTATATAGCTGGTCACACCGCCGCTATCGTTGCTTGTCCGATAATACGGGACCTCGTTAATGACCAGGTCGTCACTCAGCACCTTACCAGCGGTATCGAGCGTCTGAGCCGAATACGCCTTCGGTGTAACTTCATAACTTCCTGTGTATGTCTCTGGGTCATCCGGATTTGTATCTTCATTCTCAGCCGCAACGTTCAAACGCCACTCGTATTCGCTTATCTGGGTCTTATAGCATTCCATTACAGCTGAACTAAGCGGTGGGTCAAACAGGAGTTTCACTTTCAAATGCATGTATGATTTTACCAGCATATACTTTGCTTCATCGCCAATAAAATCAGTCCAAATTGCACTTTTGTCTTCAATCATGAATCCAGTAGTCGGACCGACACCGAGCTGGGTTAAGATTGAAAACACGGAATTGATATGCATAATCAGATCGGCATCGAAATGCTCGTACTCCTCTGAAATCCCCAGCAACTTTTTAATAGATGTCAGTATACTGTCTGTAATACTCATGATTGTACCTCCGTGATTACTGAATCTTTACATACTGTTTCATGCAATATCCTTCTGATCCAGTAGCAGTGCATACCTTGTAGAAATCTACTGTGGACTTGCTTTTATCAACCTGCACCATTGAGTCTACCTCGATGATCTGAATAATTTCAGACTTCTGATTTGGTCTTTTACGAATATTCAGATTCTTACAATTAACCACCGTGCCGTAAACTACAGTCTCAGTCTTAGGTGCTACTTCTTTCTTTTCGTCAGCCGCTTCGCTGACTGCTTTATTGTTTTCCATAATCTCATTCCTTTCTTTAGTCTTCTATGATTTTAAAGGCAACATCTATCGGGTCAAACTTAGGATTTTGAGCTATCTTAATCACAGATTTAGCCGCTTTGGATTTAAGATATGAATCAACACATTTCTGACCAAGTGCTCTATGTAACTGACCACCAGACGCTATATCAGCCATGGTTACAGTTGCAACTGAACTTACTAATAGACCGGTAACAGTTTGTCTACCAGCTTCCATCCAAGTTGCTTTCGTGTAAGATTGACCTTTGTTCATCCTACGATTTATTCGTTTAACCCCAGACTTGCCCCACAAATATTTATCAGCTTCTCTATCTTCCTTACTGTACTTTGAATTCGGCTCATCGTATCTCTTCTTTCCAGCCGCAGTAAGTGTACCGTCTGCATTCTGGTATCGACGGACTCCCCATTTCATTCCTTTAATGCCGTGGTGCTCTAAATAATCGTTTTTTTTTTTTTTTGATACTCCATTCTAATCGTCATCCTCCCTTACGCCACGGACACGTATCATTTCTGCTCCGCTCCAACGGAACTATCGGCAGTAATTTTTCATCTCCGTAGTGAATAGCATTGTGTGTTGATAGAACTGTGGTTATCAGATACTCAGGATTCAAAAGCAGATCACTTCTTCTGAGAATATCCTGCTGCCGAATTGGATTCATATGGTGTATCAGTATCTTTCCTCTGATTTCATACCCGTCTAATCCAAGGTCGCATCCGTTGTCTCGAATGATAACCTCTCGTCGGACTGCTGCCCATTCTTTCGACTTGTAAAATATCTGATTGAGGTATCTATCGAATCCGAATGTGTCCTCGCCAATCGTTCCACCCAGTTTCAAATACTCAAATCGTTCACGAAATGTTGAAAGCTGTGTCAACTCTGAATATGTTTTAAGGTTCATCGTCTTCTTCCTCATCTCCGTGACCACTGTATCCACGAAACGCTTTCAAAGCATTTGCATAAAGCTTCTCAGTGTTCTCGATGGATTTCAGATTTTGAGTTTTCGCTTCGATCAGTTCTTTCTGCTTTTCCAAGATCTCTTTCTCGACTCGTTCTTTCGTTGAACCGATCTTTAGGTAGTGTGTAATGACCTGTGCTGATGCTGTACCCTCTCGTAGCTGCTTTTCAGCAAGGTCAACTGCCAATGAAACCAGCTGATTCTCTCTGGCTTCCGGTGTTAGAGCCGGACGCATCATTCTGGAAGAATCTGTGGCGTCTTTGGACTTGACTTTTCTCACAATTGATGCCTCCTCTCTTTTAGTTTCTCGATGTTCTCATGTAGTTTTACAACTGATGTCCGACAGTTTTCCAGTATTTAAAAGAGTCTACAAACCGCAAATATCTCGCCTCAGCGAAAGGAGAACCAATTCTGAGTAGCCTCCACAGAAGACTTGCGAATATCCGAAGATTGCAGGCTCGTTTAAACACTGGAAAAGTCGAAAAGGTCTCCCAAAATATCCCTCTGGGGAAATTTCAAAGACCGCCGCGATGTGGGTGGGGGTATGTTTTTTAGACACCCCCCCTATACCCTATTTTATATTCTCTTACTCTCTTTTGACTCTGTCTGAGCCGACGCAATCGCTTTACGAAACCTTTTCTTTCTGTTTTTCATCATTTGCTTTCTTGCTTACCTTTCGGTAGATGTTCTGGAAGTCATAACGGATAATCTCGTCAATCGCTCTTTCCACTTCCTTATTGTTCTCTTCATCCGATAGCTGATCTGATGTTCGAGCTATTCGTCCAAGATAAGCTGTTGTGTGATAACCCTTTTCCTCGTCATACATGAACCATTGAGTGAACTGCTCGAATGGATCATACGGGTTGTCGAACGTTGTAAGTGCGAATCTCATTCTGCTTGGTTCACTCCTTTCCATTGAGGTACTTCGATACGGTTGAGGCTGAGACGCCCAATGCTTCTGCTATTTCGGATGTACTGTAACCCGACGCACTCAACGCACTGATACGGTTCTGCTTTGCTGTGCTCAGTGATGTACTTGCACGAGGTGTAGCTCGCTGACGAATCGTATCAGTGTTGGTGTTATTCAGTATCTGTGTAAGTTTGTTCTCCGAAATTGCACCGGCTTGAATAGCTTCCCATTCTTTATCCGTAATCTCAATATTGTTTCTCTTAGCTCCTACAGAACTTCTTGCCTGTGCCAGAGCCTGCTGGCTTGCTTTCTTCACTTCAGCCTTTGTCATATCTGGGTTGTCTTTCTTCTTAGCTGCCACGGTAGCATTAGCCATAGTCTGAGCCTGCCTTTCTCTTGGGGCATTTGACAAAGCTAAATCCAGTTTAGAATTTAAAGACTTTACTTCTTCAGAATAAGTAGCTTTAGCAGAAGCAGAATAAGCAATCTTTCCAGTATTTACCATTTCTTTACGAGCCTGATTTGCTAAAGATTTCATAGCATTAGCATAATCTGCATAGGCTTCTTCCTGAGGGGTTCCTGAAGAAAGAGTACGGGCATCCTTAGTTTCTGCCATCTTTGTACTCTTCTGAGTTCTTACTTGAATCTTACCATTCTTGTCGACATACTCTTCTACAACAGACTTGTAGGAAAGAGAACCGTCTTCGTTAATTGTAGGAGAACCCTTTCTCTTAAGAACCTGTGTCTCAGACTTTGCTCTTGAGATGAGCGTCGAAGCTCCTTCGTGGTAACGACCTTCTGAATCTACATTTCCCTGATACTTTTTCTTCAAAGAAGAGATACCATTGTCAATCTCGCTCTGCTTATAATCCAGCTTATGTTTCTCAGCATCAATGACAACCATACTGTGACGAACTGCTCTTGCCAATTCGTCCTGTGTTGCACCCTTCAAAGTCATGTCAGTAATCAGGTTCGATACTTTACCCATCTCAGTCTGAGTATTCTTCATAATCTTGTACTCTTTACCGTTACGATAGTAACGAGTAGTTCCATCAGAATCTGTTTTGGCTGTTCCACCATAAGCATCTTTGGTGTCGAATCCTTCAAGGCCTTTCAACGGAGATGTAGAAGTAATCTTCACCTTACTCTTTGAAGAGTTGCAAGGGATTACCATAACTGTATCACCATCGAAATCGGCACCGGATAATCGGTCAGCATTCTTTTTGTTAATGCCGATGGCATCAGCTGGAGTATTTCCAAGAACACTCTTTCCTTCTGCCAGCTTGTTGTTTACTTTTAGAATGGGAATCTCAAAAGTTCCTCCATGCGGATAACGAATCAGTGCAACTGTTTCTCCGTCTTTGTAGTTCGGTGCATATACTTCGTTGTCTTTGATTGATGTCAAAGGAAGAATTACCTGATACTTCTGACGAGGTAAGGCTGCTGCCTGTAAATGTACAGCTGCCGCATCACAATCGTCTGCAAAAGATTTCAGTAATGTCTTCTTAACAGTCGGATTGGTCAAAGAACAGATTTCATCATACTCTGCCTGTTTATCGGCTTTCGCTAATCCGAGCTGTTTCTTGATAAGTGTAAGACTCTGCTTAGAAAGGAACTGTGAAGGAAGTGCTTTACTCCATTCGCCCCAATCTCCTTCTTCTGCTCTCTTATTGATCAGAGACAGAGACTGTTTCTTTCCTGTTACCGGGTCTGTATATTTTCCTTTCGGGTCATCATAATAGCTCTGACCACCATGCTCCTTAATCAAAGAACCAAACGGATTGTCTGGGTCATCTTTGATTTTCTTAAGGACATCCTTGGTGGCAGTTCCAGATTTTTTATTTGTATTGAAGATGACATCAACACCATCCGGCATATTATCGGAATAGACAGCCATGCCCTTAAGATAATGTGTACCATCTACCATAATACGAACCTGTGCATAATGAGAATCGCCGAGAGACAAATCTTGTACACCTCTACGAAGCTCAATTACTCCATCCTTATCAACGCCGCCTTGATCAGCATATCTGATTTGCAGACGTTTAGAATCAAGACTTGCCGGATATTCGAAAGCTTTCTTGAATGACTCTCCATCATCATAAGAGATATAATCCCGAACAGAATGCACATTTTCGAAATCATAAATATCCTTGTGCTCCGTTCCCGGAGGACAGATTACTTTGATATTGGTCTGTTTACCAGGATTAGTAACCTGCGGAACACCACCACCATAAACCGGATAGCCTTCCATTTCCAAAATATAAAGAGCCTGGCTCAGCTTCTCTTTTGATATACCCAATTCCTTCTCAACACCGGTTCCAACATCGATCATTCCCTTTTCATCAATCTGTTTCCTAAGGAAATCAGCAGTCGCTTTTGCCTGATTCATTCTTTCTTCAGAACTGGTATTCAACAGAGAGCGGACAGACGAATCATTTGCGAAACCCATCTTTTCAGCAATCTCGTTTAGGCTGTAGCCCTTTTCTCTAAGTCCTTTAGCAGTCTCAACCTGTAAAGCTCTTCGCTCATCTTTTGCGAGACTCAACTGAGTACGAAGCTGTGTTGTGGTAAGACCCATATTTTTAGCAATATCAGTCTCGCTCATACCAGACTTCTTTAACTCCTGCACACGGCTCAAAAAATCTCCGCTGTGCTGATAAGGGTTATCTCCAGAACCCCAAGGATAGCGCCCAGAACGTCTAGGCATTCCGTAATGCATTAACATATCTTCCACAATGGGATTCATAGCTTAGACCTCCTGTTCTTTGATTCTTTTGATAACTTTGTCGAAAGTAATAATCTTGTCCATGATCGACACAATATCTTCTGCTGTCGGATTGTGATACAGAATCTCGTCATTCTGATAGATTCGCAATTCCATCTCAATATCAGCCGGCTTAACATGATACTCCAAACAAAAAAGAGCAGCATATATTTCAAGCTGCTCCATGTGTGCCGGTACTTTGCCAGTCTTCAAATCGTGAATCCGAAGAAGACCATTTCTAAAGAGAATAGAATCTGCGGTTCCAAAACAATTGTCTGAATAATACAGAATCTGTTCCGGTTTCATCTTAAACCCGATAGCGTCGTTTACGTATGCATTCAAAGTCTTCTGTGACTTTGGTAATTTCTGTCCTAATGCAATACATTGTGCCGCGAATGCATGTAAGACGGTTCCTTTTTGAACGGCAAGGAAATTAGTATACGCTTCCGCAACCTTATCCTCGCCATAATTTATCCAGTGATATTTACTGGCACCAAGAAAGGCATGTTGTCCTTCAAGGTTTGAATGATTGTTGAAGTTCATTCAGTACCTCCTCTTTGTTCTCCGGACATATGAATCTTGAAAATGACATCTGGTTCATACGCTCGACATAATATTCTTGATTCGGCTGCTTCTTTGCGCCAGCACTTTTTTTACATTCAAGAGAAGCCCACTTATTGTTGTAAAGAACAAGCAGATCGGGAATGCCCTGAATATAAGTCGGGTCGTTCTTCATAACGATACATCCCTGAAATCTTTCTTTCAGCTCCTTAATCAAATTTGACTGAAACTTGTTTTCTAACATTAAGTTGTGCCTCCTTCCAAAATGCAAAAGAGAATGTAACATTTCTAAAAATGCATTTTTATCCTCTCTCTTCATAAAAGGGCATGTTTTTTTCGCGCGCAAAAAAGAGCATAAAAAGACAGAGACACGATTAAGCATCTCTGTCTAAATATCAATATTCAATTATTGTTTTTCATCTGTTATCCCGGCTGCCTTGTGTTCTTTCTTAAATATCTTACCGATATTATTCTTAGCCGCCCCCATAGTCTCCGAGATGGTTCCTTTCATTTTTTCATTTCGTTCCAACTTCTCGGAGACTTTCTTTTCTTTTGCTTCCTGCTTTGCCTGAATGTTGTTGTCAAATATCTTTTGACTAGCATCAATAACATCTTGCGTGATGTATCGCAGACAAACCGTTGTGCCTTGTTTTACTTTCGTCCCTTGCCTCGGGCTGGAATCTAATATCTGAGTGTCTTCGCAATTCTTATACTTTGGATCTGCTTCTGCAACACGCAGTTTACTCTTAGATACTTTTAATCCGAGTTCGCTCAACATTGTTTCGGCCTGTTCCAAATCGATTGGAAATCCTTTTCGATATAACTCTGGAATGACCACCTTGCTTGTTTCCGATTTTTCGGACGAATCGTTCTTCGCATTATCAATTGCTTTCTCAACAAGAGGTGTGGCAGCCACAACCAAGGAGCCAACAGCGCTAATTACACCTACAATATTTTTATTTGATCCTCTTCCCATTTCTGTACCCATCCTCCATATCTGGGCGTAAATTAAAAAGTGCGCCCCAATTTGTGAGACGCACCGAAAAAGCGCATCTCTAATTGTTGCCACACAATCTCATCGCCGTTCAAGGGTACGAGTAAAAGAGAATACACTTTTTACCAAAGTTATTCCTCGAACGCGAATTCAAATATTAGATTGTGTGGCTCTTATAGTATACCATGAGGTATACAAATTTGAAAGTGGATTTTCATCACCAGCCGCCTTGTCTGTTCAAACAACTGCAAAGCCAATGTACCTCCAAAATATCCATTCACGCCGCAACCAGCTTTGCTCGTTTCATCAGGTCGTCATATACCACCTTCGTACCATCCGTCATAAATATCATGATGCTCATGTAATTGTACGGCTTGAAATCTTTCGCTCCCTTCGACAGTCTCGGATACACCATCTTAAAATTCTCGAAAATATCTTTCCACGTCACTTTCCTTGCTTCACCCATAAAATCACCTCATTTCTTGCTTCTGGTCAAAAACCCACTTTTTTTTCGCTATTACTATATATTTTTAAACTTTTTATCATAATAGTTT
>CAVAKZ010000090.1:55661-59438 GCA_963589425.1 Parabacteroides distasonis
CCGCAAACCCGCATAAATACTGGATTCTTACTGGTCAAATCCGCATTTTTAAAAGTGGGCAAAACCGGGCATTTGACCAGAAATTTGACCAAAATCGTCATTTTTCACTCATTTCGTACCCAATTTTTCGCCTCCGAACACCCCTTGGTCAAAAATATCCGGGCTTTGGTCAAATCCTAAAACCCAAAAGTGGGCAGAAAATTGACCAAATTTGACCCGAATTTTTAACCTAGATTAGACCTATCTCCACACTTTTCCGGTCCGTTTATCCTTCAAAACGACCCTTCCTTCGACGTGAAAATCAGCCAATTCACAAAGCGAAAACAGTGTGTTTAGCAGTTGATGGAATCTAATTTCGTCCTTATCCTGCTCTTTTTCAGTGTTCTTAATTGCCTCATATGCAGTCGGGTCGCTGTATCCTTCTGCATTTTTTCTGTCATCTTTTACTGCCATCCCTACCCCCAAATATCAATGAATCATCCATCAGCATTGCGGCATTCATAACCGACAAAATTGCACCGGCAATCGCTGTAATAAGCCCCACAAGAATGATGATTCCTAAAATCAAATATATCATTATGTCGCCTCCACTTCCTCAAACTTCACACCACCATATACCCACAAATCTTCCTTAAGCTTATCCATGTCAAGCTCTCCATTCTGCCATTTTTCATAATATTCGAGAACATGTTCTGTAAACTCCGGTATCCGTTTTGCGTACGATTTCGTCCAATAATGGTCCATCAATACCTCAAGCGGCAGAGTAAGCAGAAGAATCATCGCCTGATTGATAGCATCATTCGTAGCCTCCTGCTTAACTCTATCCAATTCGTCAGATATCTTTTCTCTTACCAAAACATCTAACTGCGATCTTGTCAGGTTGTACGTAGCGGTCGTAGCCTTCTGCTCACATTTCTGTGCTCTTCTCCTTTCAGCTCGGCCCATAATGCCACCTCCTTAATCTGTAATACAGTTTTCTCTTGCTACAAACAGTGCGATACCAACCATCAGAGCAAATAAAAAGAACGTTGCATTCCATTCGATCGGGACGGTCAACGCTCCAAGCACAATAAATATCAGTCCGAAGACCTTATTTTTGATCAAGTCTTTTCTCATCATGCGTTTCTCCTTCTTTAAATTTTCCGTATGCCTTCGCCGTAGCGCAATGTTCGATGCACTTCATAATGCGGTCAACCAGCCCGTACAGGCATACATAAGCAATAAGAAACAAAATAACCATCTGTATAATCGTCAGCTGCATAAATATCAATCCTCCGTCTTTCCAGTAACCAGTTCACTATAAGGAAGTTCTTCAATCCACTTACAGAATTCACGCCATTCGTCCAGCTTATGTCCTCTGCGGGACTTGTAAATGTTAGCCAGAACTTCATAATTCATCATAACGTTACGAGTCTGATTGTAACTGCTCGGAAGAAGCTGGATCATCTGCCACCAGATTTCCTTCTGCCAATCGGGATTGTCCTTCTTCTCCAAATATCCTTCTCTACAGTAGTTTAAAGTTTCGATTGTCCGTCCGAGTTCGTTGAAAGAAGCCACAATCAGGTGTTCATAACTGAAATCATCCATTGTGAATTCCTTAGCCGTAATCTTATGCATAGTGCTACAGCTATTAGCGACCGTCCCAACTTTATAAGTATCGAACTCTTTCCACCAATATAAAGGCGCTGTTATCCTCACATACACCGGCATCATTCGCATAAACTTTCTATGATCAGTACCGGCTTTGGATAAGCGCTGCATAAGTGAGCGGTCGTTTTTACCAATATCGAAGCCATTTACTGATTTACACCGCTCACATAAGCATTCTCCTTCTGGACTAATATCACCCTTCAACTGATAACATTCATCGCATGTAATGCTATCACTCTTTTCCCAACTATTCATAGGGTTTCGCATTCCCTCAATGATGAATATCATCTGCTCCGGACTTGCCAGAGTCACATTCTCCAATTTAATCATCGCTGTTTACCTCGTTCTCTTTCTAATTTCACATCCATAGCCTTCTCTAATTCTTCTGGCGAAATATCAAAAATAGACTTAAGGAATTCGAGGCAGATATACGCATCCGCCATTTCTTCCAAAAGTCCTATTCTGTCATCATACCCTCGAATCTGTTTACTAATTTGCTGTGTAAGCTCAGCGAACTCTTCCATAGCAATCGTGCATTTGAGTTTCCATGGCTGATTCTCGACACTCTTACGGATGATACGCCGTCGTTCCTTATCAGACAACTGAATATCACTGTGCATACCCTGGATGAATTTACTCCTCTCCATCAGTAGCCTCCGTTCTGGCTTTAGCGGTTTCCCTACGCTGTCTGTACTCAATCTCATCGATTTCATCAAATCCGTTTTCTGCCGCTTTGAAATATCTATTGATTTTTACCAGCTTCAATGATGGAGTAATCAAATATAAAACCCCGACGGTATCAAAGTCACCCTCTGCTGGATCTGTAAGAAAGTCTTCGGTATAAACTTTATACGGTCTATCTTCTGGAATATAAGGCATGGTAATTGGGAACATTTCGTCAACGATATTACCAACCAAACCCCCGCGATAGGAAGAATCAGAGAGGACATCAACTCCATAATATCTATCGTTATCATGGTATTTAACAGTTCCGTCGGCATATACATCTTTAAATAGAGATGACATGCGCTTACACTGATAGCTGACTTTCTCGCCATTTAAGCCTGACACATCGGAAATATCATTCCACACGTCCTCAGTATCCTCGATGGGAAGCAATGCTTTATGATCAATCAGACGATTCAGAATAGCTTTAGTTAGACCGATACTGAAACCGGAATGACCATCCTCACAAAGAGACCTGAACGCTTTTAAAGCGCTTTCATAGCAGGCACAACCGTAATCCCACTCTTCGTCTTTTCGGTCTGGATTCTCGTGTTTACACGCCAGAGCAACTTCATTCTCAGCCCAAAGTTCCATGCCGGATTTCTCACGGCAGGAAACAATCGGCAAGTTTTTGTCGTCAATATAATCTGTCGCATAAACCTTTCTGCTGTTGCCACCAAAATGCTCAATGTTTTCCTGGAGGTTGTCATTCACAGCGTCAAATATCAATCCTTGCTTTTTACACCAGTCAACCGCTTGCTGAGTCTGCTCTTCATTGCGTGCTGTCCAGAGAATTAGCTTGTCGCCGTCCGCCTGAGCTTTTTTCAGATACTCAATAAGCTCCTCGTTCGGTTCACCGATTTCCGGCCATTTGTTTTCACATAAAGTCCCATCAAAATCTATTGCTATTATTCTATGATTCATTTGTTCTCCTTTCAAAATCAAAGCTCGTTTGTTCGTATATATTGTATTGACTGCTATGTGTATACACTATATACTGTGATTATTAAATTTATATGGAAGGGGAATCTACATGGATAAAGAATTGTATCATCCATACGTAAATGAAAACGGTAAACGTGTTAGTGGAACGGCCTCACTGAACCACTATATTCATACCGTAAAAGGTAGCGTACAAGAATATAACGATGAAATTGGAGCTGCCTACATTTCCGAATTTATCAAGGCACATTCCGACGCCATCAATAAGGGGCTTGTACAAAAAGCCAAAAGAGACAGATTCAAAATTGTCTCATAAAATAATTTAAGGGAAGAGTTACCGGCTCCTCCCTTATTTTTACCCATTTCGATTCCCACTTACCAACAAATTTATAAAGAAAGCTACTGGAATCTACATGGATAAAGAATTGTATCATCCATACGTAAATGAAAACGGTAAAC
>CAVAKZ010000091.1:0-34443 GCA_963589425.1 Parabacteroides distasonis
TAATTAGCTGACCTCGATTTTGTATAGATGTATAAATTAGGGTAGAAGTTGACGTTGTTTAGTGGTTACTTGTTTGTACTTTCAAATAGGAACCAGAAGGACTTTGATCAATTCCTTTTTTCGTTGGATGAAGGGAAGAAGGGGATTGTCAAGGAACTTAAGACAAGTGGTGTGCAGGCTTTAAGAAGTGAAGAGATTGAATTGTTAGAAAAGTTATTAGATAAAGATTTTATTTTAAGACTTTCATATGGAGCCTATATTGGAGGTAGAAGCATTCCTTTTAAGGGGCCTCTAGTTTCTTTTAGTAAGAATATTGTGAAGGTTGATTTTGGTCGCAATAAGGCCATATTGGATCTTGACATCTTTGATAGAGAGATTACGTGTGGATTTGTTGTGAAGCGTTAGGTAGGATATGAGTTATAACGTCAAGAGGACTTATAATGAGTGTTTGAACATAGTCTCTATGCATAGTTAGAATACTTCTTTCTATGGGGTAGGGGAAACTATGTTTGAATGGTCATGATAAGGACTTTTTAATTTTACTCATATGTTTGTAAGTGCCGACTACAAAGTTAAAAGTTGTTTACACACTGTGGATAATGATTAACCAAAGTGATTTGACTGGATGAGTACAGAGAAAGATAGATAGAAGCACATGAGGGTGTGTTAAAAATAGAAAAAAGGGAATGATTATGAAGGACAAAAAGCTAAAAATTTGCCTAGTTGGATCGTCTGGTGGACATCTTACTCATTTATATATGTTGAAGCCTTTTTGGGAGAAACATGACAGATTTTGGGTCACTTTCGATAAGGAAGATGCGAGGAGTTTACTGGAAGGGGAGCAGTTTTATCCGTGCTTCTTTCCAACGAATCGTAGTATTAAAGCACTTCTTAAGAACACAGTTATAGCATGGAAGGTTCTAAGAAAAGAAAGACCAAATCTTATTATTTCTTCCGGTGCAGCTGTGGCAGTCCCTTTTTTTTATTTGGGGAAATTATTCGGAGCGAAGCTTATCTACATAGAGGTCTTTGACCGAATTGATAAGCCGACAATGACAGGAAAGATGGTTTATCCCATTGTGGATAAGTTTGTTGTGCAATGGGAAGAACAGAAAAAAGTTTATCCGAAGGCTGTGAATTTGGGCAGTATATTTTAATTGTTCGTCGATGGTATGTTTTAGTGTACCAGTAGATGTGATAAATAGAGTACATTAGGAGGGGGTTTGAAAATGATATTTGTAACTGTGGGAACACACGAACAACCTTTTAATCGGCTGGTTCAGAAAATAGATGAATTTAAAAAAAATGGTGTGATCACAGAGGATGTGATGATCCAAACGGGTTTCAGTACATACGAGCCTAAATACTGTAAGTGGAGTAAATTGATTCCGTACCAGGATATGGTAAAGAATGTTGCAGACGCAAGGATTGTAATTACTCACGGTGGTCCCGCAAGTTTTATCATGCCTCTTCAGATTGGGAAGACTCCTATAGTTGTTCCACGTCAACATAAATTTGATGAGCATGTGAATGACCATCAGGTTGAATTTGCTAGAAATGTAGCTAAACGAATGGGAACGATTATTCCAGTAGAGGATATAGAAAAGCTCGGAGAGGTTATAAGACATTATGATCAGATTGTTGCGAACATGGGACATGAAATGAGTAGCAATAACGAGAAGTTTAATACTGAGCTTGAAAAAATAGTAAATGAGTTGAGGATAGGTTGATGAAAAAAGTTGGAATTATGTCCATGCACAGGATAGCTAATTATGGCTCTTTTTTGCAGGCGTATGCATTAAAACAGCTAATTGAAGAACTGGGATGCGAAGTTCAGTTTGTGGACTACCATGTAGGTGCTCCGGTAATTGCTGAGAATGCCGATAGTAGTAACAAACTTGTCCGGAAGGTCAAAAAAGGATTAGAAACCTTCCAATATAAAGTCCCTCTATCTCATAAAGTGTCTTTCATTCGTTATAAACAGTCTTTTGCTTCAAAATATATGCCGCTTTTAGGTGTTACAGATGAAATGAATTATAACCCAACATTGGATTGCCTTGTGATTGGCAGTGATGAAGTTTTTAACTGCATTCAGAAGAATTCTAATGTTGGTTATTCACCGGAATTGTTCGGAAAAGATAACCACGCAAAGAAGCTTATTACTTATGCAGCTTCCTTTGGTAACACAACTCTGGACAAGCTTGAGAAGCATGGGAAGAAAGAAGAAGTCGGAAACTTGCTGAAAAGGTTTGATGCAATTTCTGTACGAGATGCCAATTCTGAATCTATTGTGGAACAGCTAACTGGTAAGAAACCCGTGTATAACTTAGATCCGGTTCTAACCTATGACTACATGAACTGTTGTAAAGA
Organism: Parabacteroides distasonis; assembly: GCA_963589425.1. Classification (GTDB taxonomy): domain Bacteria; phylum Bacillota; class Clostridia; order Lachnospirales; family Lachnospiraceae; genus CAKRJP01. Next base: position 2,371 of record CAVAKZ010000091.1, read on the forward strand.
AATATCACGGATTCAAGCGGGTGAGAAGTATCTTATCTTGTACGCATATGCAGGACGCATTTCTGATGATGAAGCAGACTGGATTTCTACCTATGCAAAAAAGAAGGGATTAAAGATCTATGCGATTGGTGGCATACAAAAATGTGCTGATCAATTCATAGATTGTTCTCCTTTTGAGGTTTTGGCTTATTTCAGAAATGCAGAAGAGGTCATTACTGATACTTTCCATGGAAGTATCTTCTCGGTGATTACGCATCGCCCGTTTACAACGTTGATTCGTAAGAGTGTGGGCAATAGTTATGGCAATGAAGAAAAACTGAGTGATTTGCTGGAAAGGCTGAGTCTTAGTAAGAGAATGACAACGAAGATTGAAGATGCCGAGAGTATTAATGACAAGCAGATTGACTATATGAAAATTGATGAGTTGCTGAAGGTACATAGAAATCAAGCAAAAAAATATTTAGAAGCCCAAATTCAGGGTGTTGACTATGATGCATAAGGAGAAACACAATCCTGAGCACAATATCAGTTCTATTGGAAACCAATGCGTAGGATGTAAAAGCTGTGAGCAAAGTTGCCCGAAGCGTTGCATTTCCATGATAGAGAATAAAGAAGGATTTTGGTATCCATCAGTTGATGAAGAAAAATGCATAGGCTGTAAATTGTGTTTGAAGAACTGCCCGGTTAAAAATAAAGAGCTGCACAGAAACAAACCGGTTAATGTGTGGGCATGGCGAAATAAGGATGAAATAGACATTATGCGTTCTGCCTCAGGTGGAGCAGCGGATAGTGCGGCAAAAGCAATTTTACAAAGAGGCGGTGTGGTTTATGGAGCAGCCTATGACGAACAACTCACAGTGAGCCATGTGGCAATTCTTTCAGATGATGAAAGATATAGAATCCAATCATCGAAATATGTTCAGTCCGATCCTTGTGATAGTTATTCATTAGTAAAGCAGAATCTATCAGAAGGAAAGGTAGTGTTATATACTGGAACGCCTTGTCAGATATCGGGTTTGTATTCTTTTCTAGGTGGAGATGATGAAAATCTTTATACCATTGATTTGATTTGTCACGGAGTACCTTCCCCGAAGCTATTCAAGAAATATCTGAAATGGCAGGAGAGGAAAACAGGTGGAAAGTTGATTTATTTCAATTTTCGATCTAAAGAGAATAGAGGATGGGGAACACAATATCTACTAAAGACAAAGACAAAGACAAAGACAAAGATACTCTCCCTTGACCGCTATGGAAAACATTTCATGGATGGCGACTGCTATAGAGAAAGCTGCTATCAGTGCAGTTATGCGAACATGAGCCGTGTGGGAGATTTGACAGTCGGAGATTTTTGGGGGATTGCAAAGAGTCATCCGAATTTTGATTCCCCCAAGGGTGTGTCCAGCGTCTTTGTAAACACAAAAAAGGGGCAAGAGCTTTTTGAAATGATGAAGCCTTTTGCAGATGTTGAACAAGCTACGTTGGAGGAGGCTATGGTGAAACAGGGGAATCTTGTGAATCCAAGTAGCAGACCAAGTAAAAGAGATACATTTTATGAAAAGATAGATGAAGAGTATTATATGGAAGATTTAAAAGTGGGCATTCAGCCAAAAGAACGAATAAAAACTGTTTTACCGGCTGGTGCAATAAGAATCCTCAAAAAATGGGGGGGGTAACGGAAGAAAACTGTAAGGTGTCCGTTATTGTTCCTGTTTATAACGTAGCTCCATTTTTAAAAAAGTGCGTAGAGTCAATATGTGCACAGACTTGGGATTATATAGAAATCATTCTAGTTGACGACGGCTCAACAGATGCTTCAGGTTCTATTTGTGACCAGATGTCCCAAAAGGATGAACGCATCAAAGTGCTACACAAACAAAACGCGGGAGTAAGTGCTGCTCGTAATTCGGGTTTGGATATGGCGAGCGGTGACTGTATCTGCTTTGTAGATGGTGATGACTATGTCATGCCGGATTATGTGGAATATATGCTAGAGCATATCATTAAACACGATGCTGATATTACATTGACAAAGCGTATGTTTGGAAACTTTGATGAGAATCAGATTGATAGAGATGAAATCAAGGTATGGAGTGCGGAGGATGCTGTAGAAGCAATTTTATGTTATCGAGTCCCTATAGGATGCTATTGCAAGCTATTTAAAGCAGAGCTCCTGAGAGATATTCGCTTCATTCCTGAAATCTTCATCGGAGAGGGATTCAACTTTAATGTGGCGGCATTCCAGAAAGCAGGAAAAATCGTTGCTGGTGAGCGAAAAACATATTATTACCGTCGCAATAATCCGACAAGTGCAATGACTAAGTTTTCGATAGAAAAATGCGAGTGTGGACTACATGCGCTGGAGATCATTAAACAAAACATGACAATCCATACGAGCCGCATAGAGAAAGCTTGGGAATTCGCTAATTGGAGAACACATTCGGATTTTTATGATATGTGCGTACTTGCTGGAGTTCAAAAAGAATTTCCAGGCATGTACAAAAGATGCTTGAAGGTAACAAGGAAGGATGCATTGAGTGCATTTAAAGTTCCAACCTCAAGACAAAACAAAATAAGGGCAGCTGTGATGTTCATATGTCCTAGTTTGATTCCAACTGCTATGAGATTGAGAAAATTAAAATACCATGTGCATGTGAGCAATAGATAAAAAATATGTGGGCAATATGTAAAGCCCAAAGGGCTGGTAGAGATATATCGAAAACGCTTGGCTTGTGATTAGATGGCGGTTGGATAGAGATTAGAGAACGATGAATATGATGATTTGTGATGGGAGGCAGCTTTGTGAAAGAAAATAAAATAAAGGTGGCAATGGTCACAAATCATTTTGGAATTACAGGGATAGGCACAGTAATGATGAATTACTGTAAGTCATTGGACAAGAATAAGTATGCCTTAACCATACTTGCAGGACGACCGATTTCGGAAAAGTACGCCAAAGAATGTAAAGAATACGGCATTCACCTGATTGCCCTTCCATCGCGCCATGGAGAATCGCTAAAACACTATTCTACTTTATGGAAAGCACTAAAAGCAGGACACTATGATATCGTCCATGTTCATGGTAGTAGTTCGATGATGGCGATTGAACTTACCATTGCAAGGCTTGCCGGTGTTAAAGCTAGGATTGCGCATAGCCATAACAGCACTTGCCCGAATTACAAAGTACATAAACTGTTGAATCCCTATTTCAGGAAGATTTATTCAAAAACACTTGCCTGTGGAAAGTTAGCTGGTGATTGGCTGTTTGGCGAAAATAATTTTGAAATATTACCGAACGGATTTCACACAGGGAATTTTGCCTTTTCTAGAGAAGACCGTGCTGCTATTAGAAATGAACTCGGTGTAGTTGACCAATTGCTTATTGGTCACATCGGAAGAGTTAATGAACAAAAGAACCAGGAGTATCTTCTGGAGATATTTGAAAAAGCTGCAGCGGTGAGAAATAATGCAGTGCTACTGATTGTTGGAACCGGCCCGGATGAAGAAAAGATAAAGGCGAGGATACAAAAGCATCCATATAAGGATCGCATCATCTTCTATGGTGAGACAAATAATCCTACGGCATTTTATTCTGCTATGGATGTGTTTGTGTTTCCTTCAAGATACGAGGGACTTCCGGTTGTACTCTTAGAAGCGCAGATTTCTGGACTTCCTTGTGTGGTTTCTGATAGGGTTACAAAGGAAGTAGATTTAGGTGATATCAATTGGCAATCCATTGATGGAGATTCGCAACTTTGGGCTGATGCAATTCTTGCAATGAAAATACGAACTGCTGAAGAACGACTTGGGTATAAAGATGAGCATATAGAAGAAATACAAAAATATGACATCACGCAGACAGTTAAGCAGCTGGATCGGATATATGTAAAATTGACGGAATGTAAAGTGAGGATGTAGGCTGTGAACAAGCTGCAATATATAAAAGCATTTGGCTTGAGGATTTTTACTATCAAATCCATAAGAAGAATGGTTTTGAAGAGTAATTCAAGTCTTGCATGGAAAATCAATGATTTAAACGAGCGAACTATTGAAAACTACCTGATAGAGACAACTGAGAAATCAAGGAAATCCGGTTTGACAATAGATTTAAAACCTATAAAGACGGATGTACCGAAAGAGCCAATTTGGGTTTTATGGTATCAGGGAATAGACAAAGCACCAGATATCGTAAAGTACTGTGTGGAAAGCATAAAAGAGCACAGCAATGGACATCAGGTGATTGTACTCTCAGAGGACAATATACATGAATACATTGAACTTCCGGATTTTATCATGGAGAAGTTCAAGAAGGGTTATATTACACGAACACATCTTAGCGATTTAATTCGGTTGAACCTTTTGTATCTCTATGGTGGAGCATGGCTTGATGCCACGGTTATCGCATTAAAGGACATTCCAGAGGAGTACTTTAAAGCTGATCTATTCAGTTTGAATTTTGGCAAGAAGACCAAGGATCCTTCTCATGGTAGATGGACAACCTTTTGCTATTTTGCAAAGAAAGGTAATGAGTTGATGTATGAAACATTGAGGTATCACTACTATTACTGGGCTCAAAAAAATTCGCTGGTTGATTATATCATGTTTGATTATTTCATTAATCTGACATTAAAAAACAATCAAACATGCGCAAAACAGATTGCGGATATAAAGCAATCAAATAAAGCGGTATTTGATTTGGTGGAATACCTAAATCTTCCTTATAAGGATAATGCAAGTCGTTTGACAGATGATGGAAATGTGTTTTCAAAGCTATCCTGGAAACGACAGTATGTAACCGAGGTGGTGGTGGGGGGGACCAAACTATCTACGGTTATCTGCATGAAAAGTATCTTAAGGAATAGAACAGCAGTGATGCTAAGCTGCTGATGATAGGTGATGAAATGAAAGTATTATATATAACAGACTTTTATTATACAAGCAGCAGCGGGGCAAAAACATCTGCCAGAGCACATTACAAAACGCTTCAAAATCTTTATGGGAAAGAAAATGTGGATTTGGTAGCCCTTGTCGGAAAGAGTGTGTCAGAACGCACAGAGGAAGGACATACCATTCTTCCAAATGCGCATAACAGTGTTATCTTGTTATGGAACTGCTTATGTGGTTATTCCACATACATTGATTCTTCTGTAACTCAGAAGATTATAGATATCATTCGGAATAAAAAGCCGGATGCTGTATTCATTGATAACTCCATTTTTGGAAAGCTGATTCAGCAGATAAAAAAACATTATCCAAACATTCCGGTGCTTTCCTATTACCATGATGTGAAAGCAAAGTTAGCTAAAGATTGGCTGAAGGTTGCACCAATCTACAAGAAGCCGGTGTATCTTTCAATGCTTTCAAATGAAAAACTGACTGCGGAATATGCGGATGTAAACTTTGTTCTCGGTGATAGGGAAGAAAAGCTTTATCTGGAAGCGTACGGCAAGAAGCCAGAAGCACATTTAAGCGTTTACATGGATGTTCAGCTTTCGGATAAATTTTATCAGAAGACTCCTAATAGACGTAAGAAGCTGTTGTTCTTTGGGGGTTACTATATGCCGAATGTACACGGTATTGATTGGTTTATCAAAGAGGTATATCCGAAGCTTGAATCAGATGTGGACTTGATTGTTGCAGGCCGTGAGATGGATAAGCTGAAAGAAAAGCATTATCCAGAGGGCGTTACAATATATGGGTTTGTCGAGAATATAGAGACATTGTACCGCGATGCTGACATCATCATTAGCCCGATTTTTGAAGGCGGAGGGATGAAGGTCAAGGTTGCAGAAGCGATGGCATTTGGAAAAACGATTGTGGGCTCTAATGAGAGCTATGAAGGCTATCAGGAGAAGATTCCAGCTGATTACTGGGATGAGTTTGTTTTCCGTGCCAACACAGCGGATGAATTTCTAACAAAGATAAGAGCTGCACTGGCAATGGACGATGCCAAGCATCATTATAATTCGGAGATTCGAGCACTTTACGAAAAAGGATTTTCTGAAAAATATGCAGAGAAAGTGATCTCTGAAATGATAGATAAATGCATGGGAGCAAGAGGATGATTATTACACAGACACCGTTTCGCATGTCGTTCTTCGGCGGCGGGACTGATATGGAGGATTTTTTTAAAGAATATGGCGGTGCGGTACTGTCGACGACATTTGATAAATACTGCTATGTGAATGTCCGTCATTTACCTCGTTTCTTCGATTACAGCACTGAGCTGTCCTATTCAAAGACAGAGAGAGTAACGGATATAGACGCTATCCAGCATCCGGCAATTCGTAATGCTATGAAAATGCTTGATATGCATGAAATCAGACTTACATATGAGGCAGATCTTCCTGCTCGTTCTGGTCTTGGAACAAGTTCCTCATTCGCCGTTGGTATGCTCAATGCATTTTACGCTTTGAAAGGTAAGTATGCTGATAAGAAGAAATTAGCAGATGAGGCGATATATCTTGAACGAGTGTTATGCGCTGAGGCTGGTGGATGGCAGGATCAGATTGCAGCATCTTTCGGTGGTTTTAACCGCATTAACTTCAATGCAAATGGATATGAGGTTCTTCCTGTGATCATTAATCCCGAGAGGAAGAGAAGGCTCAACAATAACCTCCTCATGTTCTTCACGGGTTTTACAAGATTCTCATCGGATGTGCAGAAAGCAAATGCTGTAGGTAAGACTGATAAAACGGCTCAACTTAAAGAGATGCTGGCTCTGGTAGATGAAGCAGAGCGAGTGTTGACAGACAAGGAACGAGATCTTGATGATTTTGGAAGGCTCCTTGACCACACATGGAATTTAAAAAGGCAGACTGGTGCTGCTGTATCCACAAACAGTATTGATGAACTGTATGAGAAAGGCATGAAAGCCGGAGCACTTGGAGGAAAACTCCTCGGGGCTGGCGGTGGCGGTTTTTTGGTTTTTTATGTACAGCCAGAGAAACAAGAAGCAGTGAAAGCTGCCATGAAGGATCTTTTGTACATTCCATTTAAGTTTGAGGATGGTGGGACAAGAGTGATTCATTACACACCGGAAGATTATATACCGAAGGATTAAGGAATAATGATATGAAAGTAGTTATTATGGCTGGCGGGAAAGGAACACGCATATCGTCTGTGGCGAGTGATATTCCAAAGCCGATGATTAAAATTGAAAATGTTCCTGTACTGGAGAGAGAAATCGAATGCCTGAGAAGTCAAGGCTTTGATGACCTCATCATTACGGTCAGCCACCTCGGAAATATCATCATGGATTATTTCGGTGATGGATCAGGCAATTCTCCGGCGACAGGAAAGCCTTTTGGAGTACATATTGAGTACTTCTTCGAGCAGGAGCCGCTGGGCAATGCGGGGGCACTGTTTAAGATTAAAGATAAGCTAACGTCAGACTTCCTACTATTGAATGCGGATGCTGTGTTTGATGTAGATTTCAATCGTTTTGTCGAGTACCACAAGCAGCATGGTGGCTGGGTTACACTCTTTATCCATCCGAACAGCCACCCGTATGACAGTGGACTTATTGTGGCTGATGAGGGTGGAGAGGTTAAGAGCTGGTTAGCTAAAGAGGATGAGAGACCAGAGTATTATAGAAATCGCGTAAATGCTGGACTTCATGTAATTAATCCTAAAGTGCTAGAGCTTGCGGATATTGATGCGGAGACGATTGGGAAAATTGGAACAGATGGAAAGCCAATCAAGGTTGACTTGGATAGGCAGCTTTTAAAAACACTGGCAGGTACAGGAAAGATGTTCTGCTACGACAGCCCTGAGTATGTGAAAGACATGGGCACGCCGGAACGGTACTATTCTGTTTGTGAGGATTACAAGGCAGGTAGAGTGTCTGGAAAAAATCTTAAAAACAAGCAGAAAGCGATATTCCTTGATAGAGATGGAACCATCAATAAATATGTTGGGTTCCTCCGAGATATTGATGACTTTGAGCTGATTGATGGAGTGGCTGAAGCGGTTAAAAAGATCAATGAATCCGGATACCTTGCTGTTGTGGTTACAAACCAGCCTGTGATTGCTAGAGGTGAAGTAAGCTTTGACGAGCTAGAAAAAATCCACAATAAGATGGAGACGCTATTAGGACAAGAGGGGGCATACCTTGACGCCATCTATTTCTGTCCGCACCATCCACATAAGGGATATGAGGGAGAAGTTCCTGCGTTAAAGATCGACTGTGACTGCAGAAAGCCGAAAGCTGGAATGCTGTTAAGAGCAGCAGAGGATTTCAATATTGACCTTTCAAAGTCATGGATGGTTGGTGACGGAAAGAATGATATCAAAGCCGGAATTAATGCTGGATGCAAGACAGCGCTGATTAGTGATAAAGATGAGAACTTCGGACAAGATAAAACAGTGAAATCTTTACTGGAGTTCATAGAAAAGGTTGTATTTGCGGAGGATATGGCATGAATAAAGAAATTGAAATATTGGTAAGCCGATATCCTGAATTGGCGGAATGTGCAAATGCGATAGAGCAGGCTTATGAGATACTAAAAGAATCCTATAAAAATGGCGGAAAGCTGTTGATAGCTGGTAATGGTGGCTCGGCAGCTGATGCAGAGCACATCGTAGGTGAGCTTATGAAGGGTTTTAAAAATCCTAGAAAGCCGAGCGCGGAGTTTGCTAAGAGATTGATTGATGAAAATGAAGAGTTAGGAACTGTTCTTGCAGAGAATCTTCAGGGTGCACTTCCTGCCATCGCTTTAGATGGACATCCCGCTCTTTCCACAGCGTATATGAACGATTGTGAACCATTACTTTGTTTCGCACAGCAGGTGAATGGCTATGGAAAAGCTGGAGATGTATTCCTTGGAATCTCAACATCTGGCAATAGTAAAAACGTACTGTATGCTGCTACAACAGCACATGCAAAAGGAATGAGAGTTATTGGCCTTACCGGAGCTAAGGATAGTAAGCTGGCACAGATGAGCGATGTATGTATCAAGGTTCCACAGATAGAAACCTATATGATTCAGGAACTGCATCTGCCGGTTTACCATTGTCTGTGCTTGATGCTGGAAGATGAGTTTTTTGGAGGGGAGTCAAAGTGATAGCAAGTAAAGCCGATTATTATGAGTATTTAGAAGCGGACCGTCTGGCAAACAATAAAAAGAAAATTCACGCTAACTTGTTTGGCGATTACACATATAATTATCTGAACCTGATGCGGAAATTAGAATATTATACGAACTGTAGGCAGGACTTCATTGGAAAGCTGTACAGGAAGTTCTTGAATGTTCGATATAAGCAGATGTCCGTTAAAACCGGAATTCAGATTGGTATTAATAGTTTTGGAAAAGGCCTCGGATTATTTCACTATGGCTCAATCATTGTTAATGGCTCAGCGAGATTCGGAGACTTTTGCGTTGTGCAGAGTGATGTAAATGTGAGTGCTGGCGTTCAAGGCGGTGATGAAATTTATATCGCTCCGGGTGCAAAAATACTTGAGAATGTTAAGATTGCAGACCATGTTATCATTGGTGCAAATGCGGTTGTAAGCAAGGATATTGCAGAACTCCATACTTCGTGGGGGGGGATACCCGCTAAGAAGATCAGCGATAAAGGGTTTGAATTTACAAGGATATAAAAATGCTTGTTCCTCGATTGCGTGAGGAAAGATAGAGCTTCTTCTTTGGAAGAATGATATTGATGAAGATTGGAATTAACAGAATTAGCTTGACTATTTCTTGTACGACTTCATCTCGTAGTGATTATGGTTTTCTATCTGATTGCTACAATGATTTAGTGCTACGTTAAGGAGGACAACAGATGGGAAAAAGGCTGCCTTATCATAGATTGATTTTTATTCTTTATATGTTGGCATTGATAAGTTTTTTCTTTTTGGGATGCCAGGAAATTTCCAGTCAAGAGCTTGCGGCATGCATGACTTTCTTGACAATCCCGGTATTTGGAAGAATTTTACGCTCGAAGGCAACATATAAAAAAGAAGTATTTGTGTTTTTAATATACATAGCTGTCGAAATTTGTGTGAGTCTTGCTCGGTATGGGCAATCGATAAACGCAGTGTTATATTATATTGCCAATATATTCAGCATGCTTTTATATGTTTATTTTGCATCTTTTGTAAATGATTCAAGTTGGTATTATAAAATATTTAAAACATTCGGAAAATTAGCGTTATTCCTGCTTTATTTGGCAACAATTACTTATTATGTTGGCTTTCAGTTCTTGGATTCCACATTATACCGTATGCGTGATGGCAGTTTGAGACTGACGTGCGCTATGATGCTAACTGCATTTTTTTGTATCGTTACCTTTTCTGAATTTTTAAATTCAAATAAGAGTAAAAAATCCTTAAGCGATTATTTGCTTATTGTTTTGGGACTTGGTGCGGTCGTCTTTATAGTGCAAACAAGAATGAACATGCTTGGTATTGGAATTGCTATCGCGTGTATGTTAGCATTCTGTATTAAAAATCCAAGTAAGAAGATCCTTATTATTGCGGGAGTTATAGTAATGGCGGTACTGTTATTGCAATTACCGTCAGTCGGAGGGTACTTAACAAAAAAGTTTGCAGGTGTATTTAATTTTACGGATAATGCTATGATTCCAAGAGCGGGGGCTATTCCGCATTATATAGAAATGGCAAAAGATAATAAACTATTCGGAATAGGCATAATTAGTCCATCACAGCCGTCAAATGGTAAATTTGACTTGATGTACATAATGCACGGTGAATGGAGAGTTTATTCCTATGATGATGTTGGTGTGTTTAGTTACTATATGATGTATGGAATCATCGGTGTAGTGATGTATGCATACATGTTCTTGAAACTTTTTAAGCGTGCGTGGAGAGACCGCTATACGATGCCGTATAAACTTGGACTAGTGGTATATGTATTTGTGACAGGTTTCTCGATGATTATAACAGACTTATGGAGACAAAGTAATATAGCATTGTTTTTACTATTGATGGATTTGCAACTGGAAGCAAGAGAAGAAAGTAAATTTGAAGGGAATATTTTAAATGGCGGATAAAAAGAAATCGATAAAAATTAACGCTATATTCAGCATAATTCAATCAGTATGCTCTGTTATTTTCCCGCTTATCACCTTTCCATATATATCTCGTATTTTCGGCGTAGAGCAGCTGGGCAAATACAATTACGCTAAGAATTTTGTGGAGATATTTGCGACAGTCGCTATGCTTGGAATTCCAACATATGGACAGCGGGAAGGAGCAAAGGTTCGAGATAATCGGAAAAAACTGAGTGATCTGATGAGCGAACTCTTTAGCCTAAGCATGTTATCGAATGCGATAGTCATAGTGATAATGCTTTTGACAACATTCACTGTTGATGCTTTTCGCTCCTATGCATTGCTCATTTTGGTATTCAGTATAACAATTCCCATGACAACAATCGGCATGAGTTGGCTGTTTGTAGTTCATGAGGATTACCATTTCACAACGATTTTAAGCATTGCATTTAATCTCCTGTCAATCGGAGCAATGTTCGCATTCGTTCATAGCAGAACGGATATATATGTTTATGCGGTGATCACAGTAATAGCTTCCTGCGGTTCTAATATCATTCGATTTATCTACGGAAGAAAATATTGCGATATTAAGCTGACCAGGCATATAGATTTCAAAAAACATATGGGGCCGATATTGCTGATGTTCTCGGCTTACATATCGGTTATGATTTATAACAGAACAGATACTGCACTTTTAGGTATTATGGGCACAGACTATAATGTTGGAATCTACAGTGTTTCAACTAAAATATATAATTTGGTTAAATCGTGTTTGCTGGCTCTAAGCAATGTATTACAGACAAGGGCAGTGCTTCTGGCAATGCACGGCGACAGACAGAAAAGTGATGAGTTCCTTTCCAAGAGCTTTAACATTATGATGACATTTGTGATTCCGTGTATGGTCGGAATGGCGTTCATGAACAAGGATATTATTCTTTTCATCGCCGGTGAGGATTACCTTGAGGCGGGAATGTCTATGATTATTTTGAGCGGGGCACTTTTCTTTGCACTATTTTCGACGATGCATAGCAGTACAATTCTTATTCCTTATGGAAGAGAAAAGGTTACACTGAATGGAGCTGTGATTGGCGCAGTAGTCAATCTTGTTCTGAACTTTATTTTCATTCCTCTTTGGAAGGAGAATGGCGCAGCACTGACCACATTAATTGCGGAGATTGTTGTTTTTCTTATTTACTTACAGGTAACCAGACAATATTACACGCATTTGAATGGCGTGAAAACGATGTTGCAGTGTATTGTTGGAAGTATTGGAATTATAGCAGTGCTTTACATATTTAGGAATATGGAAGCCAATATTGTCATCAGAATATTTGTTAAAGTTGCAGCATCTGCGATAGTTTATTTTGCATTGCAGATAGCTGTGAAAAATCAGGCAGTAACAGGCCTTCTTGAGGATTGCATAAAGAAAATCAAAGCGAAGGGAAGATAGATATAGGTATGAAACTTTTGAGTATAATTGTTCCGGTATACAATTCGGAGAAGTATCTAGGAAGATGCCTTGATTCTATTGCTTCACAATCTTATAAAGAATGGGAATGCTTGCTGATAGATGATGGGTCAACTGATTCTAGCTCAGAAATATGTAAAGTATATTTTGAGGATGATTTCAGATTCAAATACATGAGAAAAGCAAACGGTGGTGTTGCAGACAGCCGTAATTATGGGCTTCAAAGAGCACAAGGAGAATATATTGCTTTTGTTGATAATGATGATTTGCTTCATCCAATGATGTATCAAACGCTGATAGATAACTTAGAGAATACGAATAGTGAAATCTCATGCTGTAAATATATTAAGGATTTTCGGTCATATGATGACGTAGAAAAAGAAATCGCTGTTCCAATCGGGGGGGCAGACAGATGTTCTGTCGGACAGAGAATTCATATATTACAGCATTGTAAAAGGTAATCAAGCTAACGGCATTGAGGGACTTATTTGGAATAAAGTGTATCGCAAGTCGGTTTTGGATACGATCCGATTTAATACAAATATTGCTTTGGTCGATGATGCTGATTTTTCACTCAGACTGTTTAAAGATGTACATAAGGTTTGCTATGTTAATTTTCCATTTTATCATTGGATGCAGCATGTGAATAATCAGACTACAACTGGAAGCTATTCCCAATATGCCAGTGCGGCGGATGCTTATGAAGATATGGTTCATTATCTTGATGGCTTTATAAAGAAGAAGGAAACCGCGGATATTATAAGAAGCCAATCCTTGATTTGGAACTTGAATGCATTAGAGCGTGGATTGAAGGAACATAGATTGGATAAAAGCGATAGGCAGCACTATAAGTCTGTAATCAGAAAATATAAGAAATATGGAAATTACTATAACAAGAAGGTGCAAGCTAAGATGATCATGATAGCACACGCATTTCCTCTTTTTGAGTTATATGCGCATCTAAAGTAAAGATCTTCTATGAAAGATGGTGAGGATAGCATGATAGAGGAACTTCTGGGAAAAATAAAAGAGCATGAATGGGTTTCTTTTGACCTATTTGATACGCTTATGTTTCGAGCTGTTTCAAAACCAGAGCTGATTTTTGAACTGGTGGAGAAAGAGTATAATGCTGAAAATCCTAAATGGATTTCAGGATTCAGAAAACAGAGAATTAAGGCAGAAGCATCAGCACGGAAGCAAGCGAACTATAAAGAAATTACTATAGATAAAATTTACTCCAATCTGAAATACTCTGTTGAAATTTGCGATAAGCTTAAGAACATTGAAAAAGATATAGAAGTTAATACATGCTATCCAAATGAAATCATGATTGAATTTCTTGAATACTGCTCAAAACGAGGACAGAAGATAGCTGTAACAACAGATATGTATCTTGATCGTCATACCATCGAGGGGATTTTACATCATATAGGAGTTAAGCCGGACAGGTTGTTTATATCTGGCGAAGAAGGGAAAACAAAGCTGTCAGGCGAGTTATTTGAAACTGTTTTAAAGGAATTGCAGATTGCGCCAGATCAGATTTGCCACATCGGAGATAATCCTAAGACAGACATACAGTCACCTCTAAAGTATGGAATTCAAGCATATGAGCGACTTATCGTAGAAAACAATATGGATTTCTATGAAGATTCACACAAATCCGTGGCTGTCGATATTTTGAATACATTTGCTCGTAATCATCTAGAATTATCATTAGCTGAATATGATGGGGCGATGGCGCGTGTTGGCTATAGCGTACTTGGTCCTTTGCTGTATGAATTTTGCGAGTGGATACATAAAATATCACAAGAAGAGAATGCCGGAAGGATTGCGTTTGTTGCTAGAGAAGGATACCTAATTAAACAGGTGTATGAAGCGATGTATCCAGAGGAAGGCACAGAATACATTCGACTGAATAAGAATATCATTCGGCTTCCTTCTTTATATAAAAGTCCAACGATTGAGAAATTTTTGGATACGATTCCCTACAGGGCAGAATATTCATGTGATGACCTTGCTCAGTTGCTTTTTATGAAGACTGAGAGGTTTCGTGAGTTGCTGCTTGAACATGGCTACTTAGACGGTTCTGTTCAGAGGTCTAGGATGACAGAGGCAACATTTAAAGAGCCATTTGAAGCTGTCCTGCAAAATGAGAAGGAGAGACTACAGGAACAATACAATCTTTTAATTGAATATTCGAGACAGATAGGTGCAGAAAATGAAAAAGTACTGTTGGTCAACAACAGCGTGAACGGAAGCGCACAACGAAGCATAAATAAGCTCATCGATAATCATATAATCGGTGTTCAGTTTACAGCGTCGGAGAAGTGTCTGCAAGATTTAGATTCATCCGTAAAGGCTTGGCTTAGAGAGATTGGATCAACCGCTTATGAAAGACAAATGTTTTCTCAATATTCAATAGTGCTTGAACATCTCATGTTTGAACCGGCTGGAACAGCACAGTTTTTGTATAAAGCAGGAGAGAGGGTAGAAGTTCAGTGCGAACAAATAGGTGCTGAGAGTGAGAATGCGCCTGTTGTTCAGATGATTCAGAAATATGCTCTTCAATCTGTGATGGACTTTAAGAAATACGGATGTGCAGACCTCATTACCGTTGGGACAGGTTTTCATCATTTTATGGATTTTCTGTTTTCTCCTAAGAAGCAGGATGCGCTTGTAATCGGAAGTTTGATGGATTCCGATTATGATGGTACACACAAGATATTTGATGTGATGCCGGGGGAAATATTGGATTATTCGGCAGCGAAGGATTATAAGAAAATCAAGTGGCAACACGGGTATTTTATGACATTGGAAAACGGAAGAACATTGAATAAGAGGTTTGATATAGAGAAGCGAATCAAATGTTTTGCCAAAAATATTCGGGGGGGTATCGATCGTAGTCGTTAACTATAATGGTTATCAAGATACGATTGATTGCCTGGAGAGTCTTAGAAAGATGACAACTCCGAATGTCTCTGTCATTGTTGTGGATAATGGATCAACAGATGCGTCTTCAGAAAAGCTGAAGGATTATATGATACCGGATAACGAGCATTTGATTTGTTTGGAAGATAATTTGGGATTTTCTGGTGGCAATAATGTAGGAATCCAATATGCGATTGAAAATGGCGCTGAATTTATATGTTTGCTGAATAATGATACCGTTGTAGAACCGGATTTTCTGGATAAGATGATAAGCGCATCTTCTTTAGATTCTGTGGTATATGGAAAAATCAAATTTTTCAAGAACCCGAATAGAATCTGGTTCGCCGGAGGAGGATATAATCGATGGACCGGAAAAACAGTTCATTTTAGATATAACGAAATAGACACACAGTCAGAACAACAGAGAGTGGAAGATGGTTGTAACTTTGTTACAGGATGTTTACTGCTGATTCCAACATCAGTTGTAGAAAGGGTTGGTTTGCTTCCTGAGCACTATTTTCTTTATTATGAAGATACAGAGTATTCTTTGCGATTATCTGAATATGGAATTAAAATGAACTATGCACCGGAAGCTGTGATTTATCACAAGGTCAGTGCTTCTACACAGAAGACACCGGACAGAACGCTCTATTATTCTATACGAAATTCTTTGCTGCTTGTATCAGAGCATGAGAAGGGGATACGAAAATTAAGTGCCTATGGTTGCGTAACTGTACGCAACATAAAAAGAATTTTTAAAGGACAATACAAATACAATATTGTTTGGACTGCTTATATGGACTGGTTTAAAAGAAAGTATGGGGAGAAAAATGATTTTTAAGGTGGTGATGGAATGCATTTGTTGAGCATAATTATGCCTGTCTATAATGTTGAAAAATATGTAGCTGATACTATTGAAGCGATCTTACATCAGAGTTATTCTGATTTTGAGTTGATATTGGTTGATGACGGCTCAACGGATTCGAGTGCGGAGATATGTGATAGATATAGCAAGGCAGATACAAGAGTGAATGTAATCCATAAAATTAATGGTGGAGTCTCATCTGCAAGAAATACCGGAGTCAGATGGAAAATTAAATTCCAGTGACTATATATTCCTGACTGGAAATTACCTTTGCAAAGGATAGGGGTGGAATTTAATTCTCCGTAAATCCTTTTCCGGTCTTGCTTCCAGTCATATTTTCAAATAAAATAAAGTTACTTTTTCGGTATGCAGGATAGGGCAACGCTAGGGAGCGACCCGAGCGGCATACCGAATTCAGAATGAGTAGTGTCTAAGGGCATTGCTCTTGTATTCGCTCATCTGAGCTGTCACAAAAGTAAGTGATGAACAAGCCAAAATGATATTATGTTTTTTGATAGTTTTTAATGTTTTAAACGATTACAGTGTGTTTATTGAAAAGCAACCAGCCATTTTGAATTTTCACGTTAACTTCTAATTGAATTTATACATCTAGTGTAAACGTCAAATATAATGGTGGTACAAAGTGAATGGATAACTGCCATACTCATGTCATAAGGAGGATGTGTTATGGCTAGAAATAATAATAGTGTACGCAAAGATGATTCGGATTCATTTGATTTTTGAATTTGTTAAGAGGCTTAATCGTGTTAGATCTTTCTAAAGTTGAAAATATCTATTGATGGATGTAGTAATATTGCTCAATGATCCATTCAGTTCTTCTTTGTTCATTTTCTGCAACCGTTCTAAGACGACTATTAAGGCTTTGGAATGTGTTAGAAATTCATTAAAATTCTTTTTGTCACAAAGTGAAAGTTTATTCTTGCATCTACCATGAAACCTTCTTACATATTGGGTTAAAGTGTACACTAATGTTATTGCGTTTGCACTAAATGGTTAGATCTTTGCACTAATTAATAGATCTGTTTTCCTTTTGAGTTGTGTGTTGTTATACTTAGATTAGTTAAGCATTACAACAACTTGGAAAGGAAAGGTTTATGAAAAAATTATTGATTGGTTGTATTTGTGCTTTATTATTGTGTATTCCATTGAGTGTAGAGGCTGATGAGATTTATCCAGTATCTTCATTTAGTGGATTTGAGTGGGCAGAGAGTTACTTTGATGAAGAAGGAAATGGAATAGATGGTATTCCTTCTGTTGCTGGTAAATATATTGCTTGTGATGAATCTGGTAATTGTATTGATTTTGAATTGACAGAAGAGAGGGAAATAGTTCTTGTTCGTGTTGAAAATCCTACGTGTTATTATGAGGATACAGACTATGTTCCCATATTGAATGTTGTAGATGAATATCCATTACTGAGTGTTACTGTTGATTCAGAGGGTAAATTTGTTCTTGGTGGAACGTCCAATTATCCAGATGTTGAATTTAAGTTAGATAATGAGAGTGTTACATATAAGAAGAGGGTTATTGATTTATATAGACCAGATGTAACATATGAGTATACAGATAAGGGTATTACCTTATTTGGTAAGACTTATAAAGAAGTTGGTGAATATGTTATTCATATTCCTTATGATTATAATTTAGATCATTATGAAGTGATCAATGATACATATAAGTTAACGATTATAGAGGCTAAGAAGGATAAGGAATTGGTTGTTCCAAAGTCCACTCTTAAAAAGGATGTGTCCGTTCCTAAAAAGGAAAAGGAAGAGCCTAGGGGTGTTCAGACTGGTGTAGAATCGAATGGCTTGTTGTTTGGGCTATTGGGTGTTATTAGCTTGTTTGGTATTGTCGTTTTAAAATTGAAAAGATATAGGGATACTTTGTAAGATGTTGTAAATACTATTCGAAAATACTTGAAATCGGTATAAATCTCAAGTTTTACAGTAAAAGAGCCGTATAGCCTTTGTTTAAGGACTATGCGGCTCTTTGTCTGTGTAGTGTAATGAAATCTTTTTGAATTTTTTTTAATATTTTAGTAATCGACGGATTTCGTTTCTGGTTTTGTATTTTTTTGATAGATCAATCTCGAAAGATTTTTCTATATCTTTTAGTATTTCATCATAATAGAAAAATTGATAATGATTTTCATCAATATGTGCACATTGATATTTTCTTAATGATTCTATTACCTTATGTGTTGAATATTTATTGCCTAATCTGTTTTCTAATAATCTTATCAATACAAGTGCTGCAAAACATGTTGTGAAATGTCCTTCTATGTGTTCGTTTGTTCTTACGTGTATTGGTCGTGTATCTAATTCAGATTTTGTCACTTTAAATGTATCCTCTATTTTAATGAGCCCTCTGTATATGTTTCTTATTTCTGTATCGCTCATTTTTAATTCGCTTGTGACGATTGAATAATATCCATCATATTTTTCTTCTTCTGCTATTCTATTTATATCAAGTTGAAGATCTTTATTGATGATTACGCCATTATTGTCGTAGTTAAGGTTGATGACATATCCCGATGTGCCGCTAGCTGCCACTTTGTCATATTTACCAGGATGTTTTATTAAATCCATCGCTTTTTCTATAATTTTATTTCGAGCTTCTTTTTGTTTTTTTGCATATTTCTTGGAATAGTAAACCATTTGTTTTTGGTCTGCGGTTATTGTCTTTCTTACTTTTTTGCCATCCACTTCTACATGTACCTGAAGCTTTTTTGGATAGATGCGTGATTTATGTCTGAATATTCCTTCATCGCTTGATTCATTTTGGATTACTGTATCAATATATCCATTTTGATCGATTACCCAACTTTTGAATTCTGCATCTGCTACACGCACGGATTGACCATAGACATAGCCGTCAAGATTATTGTTGTCCGACTTATTATTGCCATTTAAATAAAAGATATTGTCAGATGTGTTCAAACCTCGATCTGCCACACAAATCGTTCTATTGAAACCATAGTTTCTTTTAGCTTGTTTAACGATAGGAAGAAGATGAAGCTTTTCTGAATCGTTGCCAGGAAATAAATCATAAGCTAAAGGAATACATGTTTTATCCAACAATAGCCCTAATTCAACAATAGGATCCTTTCTGTTGTTCTTTTCTGGTCCCATCTTTCTGTAACGAACGAGCATGAGTGATCCATCGTCATTGTATTCATCGCAATCAGGTTTGGAAACATCCCAATAATAATTTGTGCAATCAAAATAAGAAACGGACATGTCACGATTGTATTTAGTACAAGAATGGTCATAAAGCCATTGTTGAAAATCTTTGTCGTTTTCACTGAATATATCTAAAGCACGATAAACATCTTCTAATTGAAAGCCTTCAAATGGTTCAAAGAAAAGATTACGAGATTCATATGTTTTCTTTTTAGAGGCAGGAGAAATGATACGAGAGAAAACAAGCAGCTGGAATATTTTATTTAGATCATATTCAAATTCGTATTTTTTTGAAACCTGCTTCCAAAATTTATCGATCTCAAGCTCTTTGTAGATGTGTTTCAATACAAGATATCCTACGTTTTTAATATCGTCAGTATCGGTTGTCATTGATTCGCTCATATTAATAGTGATGGTGGAAGTTTTGTCATTTTTCTTTTCGTTAGTCAAATCTTTAGCCACTTGTTTAAAATGAGCGATAGGATCCTCATAAAGATTGGTAAACTCGTCCAAATAGCCAATAGCCTGAACACACCTGTTTTTAGGCTTTTTTGTGACATTATCACGATAGCTTTCATAGAAAGTAAGATATTTTCCTTTTTTAGTATTCGCAACATGAAGATACATAGAGACGTCTCCTTAATATACATATATTATAACATAACGTTACACTACGGTACATAGAAAAATAAAAGAGTTGACATAAAAAAATCAGCATTTAAGCTGATATTATTGAATATTCGTGATTGTTGACTGTAAAACTCAGGTGATCAATGATACATATAAGTTAACGATTATAGAGGCTAAGAAGGATAAGGAAGTGGTTGTTCCAAAGTCCACTCTTAAAAAGGATGTGTCTGTTCCTAAAAAGGAAAAGGAAGAGCCTAAGGGTGTTCAGACTGGTGTAGAATCGAATGGCTTGTTGTTTGGGCTATTGGGTGTTATTAGCTTGTTTGGTATTGTCGTTTTAAAATTGAAAAGATATAGGGATACTTTGTAAGATGTTGTAAATACTATTCGAAAATACTTGAAATCGGTATAAATATCGATTATAATCACGATACGGTTTGAGACGCACCCGTACACAAAGGCTATTTGTGTACGGGTGTTTTTCGTTTTCAAACTGAATAAATCAACAACTACACAAAATAGCGACATAGATATTGGAGGGAATATGAAAAATCAAAGTGTTTTCAGAGATTTCTCAAAATATGTATCTCTTAATATTTTAGGGCAAATGGCTTTTTCCTGCTACACTTTGGCAGATACATTTTTTGTATCTGCTAAACTTGGAGCGAATGGATTGACCGCTCTTAACCTTGCCTTTCCAATCTTTTGCCTGATAAACGGAACAGGGCTTATGCTCGGAATGGGTGGTGGAACAAGGTACTCTATATGGAAAAGTCGAAACGAGGAAAATCAGGCAAATCGTATTTTTACGAATGCAATCTATCTTGTAATTGCGTTTTCCACACTGTATGTTTTTGCAGGAACTTTCTTTTCTGAAAATATTGTAAGACTTTTGGGTGCAGACAATACCGTATTTGCAATGACAAACGAATACTTAAAAGTAATGATGTTATTCGCTCCCGCTTTTCTGACAAACAATCTCTTGCAATGCTTTGTGCGTAATGACGGTAATCCATCGCTTTCTATGGCTGCAATGATTACGGGAAGTCTGTCAAATATGGTACTTGATTATATATTTATTTTTCCTATGAATATGGGGATATTCGGTGCTATCTTTGCAACAGGTCTTGCTCCTATTATCAGTATCATTGTTTTATCACCATACTTCATAAAGAGAAAAAATAACTTTCATTTTGTGAAGTCTGTGCCATACGGAAAATACCTGGGTGAAATTATTTCCAGCGGTACATCGCCATTCCTTACTGAAGTCACATCTGGAATTGTTATGGCCCTGTTTAACTTTATTATTTTGCGTATTTCGGGAAATGTAGGTGTTGCGGCGTTTGGTGTAATTACGGTTATTTCTCTTGTGGTTGTATCAATTTACACAGGCTTGTCGCAAGGAATTCAACCGATTATCAGTCAAAATTATGGAATGGGAAATCGGGGAAATGTAAACGCTATACTGAAATATGCAGTAGTAACAATGTTGTTTTTATCCACAATCATATATTCGATTGTTTTCTTTGGTGCAGAGGCTTTAACTGCCGTATTCAACAGCGAGGGAAATATGATACTGGCTGATTATGCAATAAGAGGATTAAAGCTGTATTTTACTTCCTGCCCTTTTGTTGGTTGCAACATTGTATTTGCCACATTTTTTATATCTACCGAAAAGCCTGCTTATGCGCAAATCATTTCTATGCTCAGAGGGTTCATTGTTTTGATACCTACGGCATTTTTACTATCTTCACTTTGGAAAATGAAGGGGATATGGTGTGCATATCCGGCGACAGAAATACTTGTTGCAATGGTGTCAATTATTTTTTATAAAAGGTTCAGGACAAAAGCAAACTGTAGAACGTCAGACTAAAATACCCAATGATTGATAAAAAAAATGGCCATATTATTTTGAAATAGAGCAGAAGAATTACCCTTTTAAAAAAGCTTGGATCAACTCCAAGTTTTTAATTTGCCCGATTGGGTAAAATAAAGTGTCGTTTTCTGGGTAAAATATTGTGTCGTTCTACAAGTATTCAATTATTTTTGCGGTGGCAGAGGCACTACCTGGAACAAGAGATTCGCCTACTGTGTAAATGACTAAGGGTGTTCAGATTGGTATAGAATCGAATAGGGATTTGGTATGTTGATTAGTGGTATTTGTCTTGTTGCTTTGGGATTTAACAGATATAATTAATGTACCATAATGTGATTTAGCTTAATTTCATGAATAAACAAACTGGAGGTTGATGAAATATGCCTGAACAGCAAGATGTTGAATGGAAAGAATCTTGGAGAGATGAATATCTGAAATGGATATGCGGTTTTGCGAATGCTCAAGGAGGAAAAATCTATATAGGGTGCGATGATAATGGAAATGTGGTCGGTGTAGAAAATTCAAAAAAACTTCTTGAAGATATACCCAATAAAGTAAGAGATGCGATGGGCATAATAGTCGGGGTTAATCGTTTGACAGATGGTGATAAGGAATATATTGAGATAGATGTACCAGCATACCCTATTGGAATTTCATGTAAAGGTGTCTACCACTATCGAAGCGGTAGTACAAAACAAGTATTAACCGGACCAGCATTGGAGGCTTTTTTGCTTAGAAAGCGCGGAGTGACATGGGATAATTTGCCACTTCCGGTATTTACAGTAAATGAAGTGGATGATGGAGCAGTTAAAAAATTCAAAGCGCTTGCGACGAGAAAAGGACGCATGGAAGCAAATCTATTGGAAGAGTCTAAAGAGGTTCTTTTGGATAAACTTCACCTAATTAATGGTGATTATTTAACAAATGCGGCGATGCTTTTATTTGCTTCTGATCCAGAAAGATACCAATTGGGGGCGTATATTAAAATCGGATACTTTGAAACAGATGCTGATCTTTTGTATCAGGATGAGATTCATGGTTCCATTCTTGAACAAGTTGATAAGGCAATAGAGCTAATTTATCTGAAATATATGAGGGCAAAGATTACCTACGAAGGAACACAAAGAATTGAGAGATACTTTGTCCCTGAGCTTGCTTTGAGGGAAGCATTGATAAATGCAATCTGCCACAAACAGTATCAATCAGGCGTACCAATTCAAGTCAGTGTTTATGAAGATAAATTGTATATTGCAAATGTTGGGTGCCTACCAGAAAATTGGACATTGGATAATTTGTTGGGCAAACACGCATCAGTGCCATACAATCCAAATATTGCAAGTGTGTTTTATTATGCTGGATTTATAGAAAGCTGGGGACGTGGAATTGAAAAAATCCGTAATGCTTGTGTAGAGGATGGAGTTCCAGTTCCTGAATACACTATTAACCCTAGTGATATCATGATAAAATTCACGGCACCTGAGGATAGAATTATTAGGGTGAATGATAGGGTGAATGATAGGGTGAATGATAGGGTGAATGATAGGGTGAACGATAGGGTGAACGATAGGGTGAACGATCAAGAAAAGAAAGTCTTGGAATTACTTTATGAGGACCCTGGATTTACAGTGACAGTATTAGCAAAGCGAATGAAAGTAAGCAGAAAATCAGTAGCCAATTATTTGAAATCATTAAAAGAAAAGAATATCATTGAGCGCGTAGGATCGGATCGAAAGGGCTATTGGAAAATAAACAACTGGATTAAATAAGGGGAGAAATAACTATGACTGATAGTAGCTATTGGCTAGCTGGAAAGGTAGATGTTTCAGAAGATAAGAAACAGGAATTCAATGCTTGTGTTATGGAGATTCTGAAACGTTTTGGTATGCGTAAAAGAAAAGAGATTGGTAAGATCACAATTTTGGAAAAACCTACTCCAGATGAAAATGGTATTGTTGAATTTGACTATTCTATTTTTGAAAAGAAAGATCGCACTATTTCTATATATAATATGAATACTTGCAAGCTTTATTCAGTTGATAGAGGTAGTCATGAATATGGCTTGGCAATAAACTGTATTTTGCTTTTGCAAGAGTGCTATAGTAATGGCAGTTGTTTCTTTATGACAAAAAGAGAACCGGTGGATGTCTATGGCTATATGCGTTTTTTGAGTACTGTCTTGAATCGCAAAATCTATAATAGCGGCAGAGAAAAGATGTGGGATATGCTTTTGCTTCTAAGGAAAGATCCTAATGCAGATTTACCTACTATTAAAGATATATTCCAACGCATATTTCCATTTGGTTATAGTGAGTTTCAAGATTTTCAACTATTATCTATACTAGCTACTGACCAGACAGAACCTCCAAAGACTGATAAAGAACTGATTACTAATAGAACACAAATTGCACAAGCTACCCATATGTCTAGAATCGAATATTTATATAGAATCATGGCTAAACAATATCAATTTGATAAGAAAGCACTTGTTGATTATTTAAATGAGTTACTATGTTTGCCATTAGCAAGTCGGAAAAAACTTGCAGAACAAGATGATGACTTGTCAACCATTGCAGAATTATCGCTCTATTTGCCACCAACTTGCTTTGTGAGCACATTTGCATTGTTGGAAGATAGGCCATTTTGGGATGAATGGGATATGTTTATAACTAAAGATTATTATACGGATATTATTGGTGAGGATAAGGACAAAAAATACTCAGAGGATTTTGAGAAAATGACATTCTACAAAACCATCCATCGAAAAAATGAGGATGAGTTCTTGGAATTTTGGAATGGTGAAAATCTTTTATTGTCCGATGAGATGAAGGATAGAATTAAAACTTGGAAACAACTTGTAGATATGCAAGAAGATCAGCCGGATTTACAGGTAAAATCATATTTGGAAGAAACGATTATGTATATAGATAAAGAATGGTCTTGTCGCTATATAGATGAAGAGTTTGTTAAAAAGATCCTTGAACACCAAAATGATCCTGCATGGCGCAAGGTATTGTTGGTGTTACGTAGAATTGTGGATGAAGGCCTTGAATTATTTCCAGAAATGAATAGAGAAATGGCAGTACTTTGGTTAAAACCATATCGAAGGAAATTTGACTCAATATCGATTGCTGCCTATTGTTCATTGATGGAAAATGATGTGGCTAGGCAATGTGTATTTGGATTTTAAGTTTGGAGGAGAAGAAAAATGGGTTCATTTGCATGGTATCATGGAAACACCAAAATACCAGAAGATAAGCGTGAAGTTTTTGTAAAACAAATGCGTCGCATACTTGATCTAGGAGGTATGATGGACACGACAGAAGTAGAAATGTTTGGCCAGACACTTACGCTTTTACAACCAATTAGTACGATTCAAAAAGATAATATTTGTTTCTATTATAATTATTTTGAAGACCGCGGATGGGAAAGTGCATGCTTTAGGCAAAGTGAAGCAGTACTATGGTCAGGAAAAATTGGAGATGCAGAATTTAGTGATACTATGCAAGCCGCATATATGCTTTATGAATTGTATGATTCAAATTATGGATTCGCGAAGAAAGATGGCGATTTTATAGAGGCTTCTAAAACGATAGGATGGCTAAACCATATTCTAAAAACACAGTTTGCGATGGGAAAAAGAGCAAATTTGTGGACATGTATGGAACAGGAGGCATTTACTGAAGAACGCGATCAATTCAAAATGGGAATGCTGAGAGATTTTATTACATATGAAAGAATCGATGCCATGGGTGGCATTGATCTTACGGATTTATTTTGTGTTATATATGGTACAGAATATTTAATGAAGGATGATACAAAAACAGGAACTTATGCAGCAGATATTATGAAGTGTAAACAGGAATTATTCCGCTTTTGGGCATCAAATCCAGACTCTGAGATCTTGTGGAACTTGCTGAAGAAAAGCTACAAGGAGCGTGAGCAGGAAAAAGCAGAAGAATTGCTAGTACTGGCAAAGCTGACACTTACCATGCCAGCCAGAGTATTTGTATATTTGAGTGCTGAGATACGTAAAGAACAGTTCTTGGCATTGTGGAAAAATTTATACAAAAATGTATATCATGATGAAAAGATAAAAGCTTATGCATCACAAGAGCTGTTGGAATGGCGAAAAAAGAGAATTGAAGAACCATTTGAGCCAATTAGAACCAGTGAATACTTAAGGCAGGATGACTTTTTCGCATTTTACAATACACCAGAAGAACTTAAGGGAAAGCCGAATTTTTATTTATCAGATATGGATAGGCTTTACTGGTGGGATGGTTCAGATGAGGTACGGATTACAGAAGAAACAGATGCATGGCTAAAAGAGCTTGTTGTAAGGTATCAAAAAATCATAGAAAAACAAAAATCAATAGAGAATTATTCCTTAAATATACGTTCTTTTATGGAAATACTGTCTGAAATCAATGAATGCTATTGGAATATTTTTCCATTTGAAAGTATGTTCTATGATTTTGTCGAACACATTTCTTGGCCAAAGTACACTGCTGCTATAGAGCTGATACAACAGGTTGCAAATGAAGAAGAAAATCGTATATCTGCAAAGATAAGCAATTTGCAAGAAAGCGGCAGTATAATTAGCAAAAATGCAACAGGAAATGATGGACGCATGAGAATAAAACGTATATATGCTGTATTCGCAAATAAGCAGTTGCGTAAGAAATATTTTGATTTCTAAAACAATTTTTAAAGGAAAAATGTTGGCGAAAATTTTAAAACTGTTTAAAGCTGACACAAAACGACATTAGAATTTAGGGCGAAAAATATTCTAATACACATAAAAAATCACCCTAAAATTTATGAGCATCTATCAGAAATGGTAGGTGCTTTTTATATGCTTAAAAGAGAGGAGGGAAATTCAAAGATACGCCAAATAAAATTGATGCAGTGTACCCAGATGGTAGAAAAGAAGTAATTTTCAGATCTTTAGAACCTTATGAAACACCTGAAGCAATAGAAAAAATATGTGAGGAATATGATAAAATAATCCATAAATTAAATGTTGATCCGCTTGTTGCGGTTCAAGTGTTTATTCATGATTTCTTATGCATCCATCCTTTTAATGATGGAAATGATAGAGTAGGTCGTCTTGTGGCATTAAAAGAATGTTTACATCACAATATTGTACCTTTCATTACTGAAAACAGTAAGAAGAGTTTTTATTATCGTGCCCTTTCAAAATGGAAGGATGAAAAAGATTGGCTAATAGATACCTGTCTTGATGGACAGGATACATTTATTAAACTGTTAGATATGCTGGAAATACCACATTTCTAACATGATTGTGTTATATTATAGTTGTATTTCTTATCATGCTAAATATTATATTATTTAGGTGCTCACCGTTTGTTTATTGAAAATTAAGTATTCTTATTATAGGATGAAGTTAGTGATAAAAACATTATATATACAATAAGAAATGGTGGTGATAAACTTTGGTATGTAAAGAAGAAAAGTCATACATTCCTTCTCAAAGAGCGGCAGCTATTCTTGATAACTATCGGTTAATGGATGACAATTTCATGACAATGTTTTTTGATCAAAATTTTGAAGCAACCACATTAATGCTTAGAATAATTCTTGATCAAAAGGATATTGTTGTAAAAAGGATCGTGGTTCAGAAAGTTGAAAAAAATCCTTCAACAAATGGTAGAAATGTGATTCTAGATATATTTGCAGAAGATTCACAAGGAAAGAACTATGATATTGAGGTTCAAAGAGCTGATAGAGGTGCTGCTAGAAAAAGAGCGAGATTTCTAAGTGGAGTTCTAGATTCTAGAATGTTGAAGAAAGGCGAAGATTTTTCAACGATGTGTGACTCATATGTGATTTTTATTACAGAAAATGATGTAATGAAAAAAGGACTTCCAATGTATCATGTCAATAGACATATTGAGGAATTGGATAACGAACTATTTGATGATGGCAATCACATCATTTATGTAAATGGGGAGTATAAAAATGATTCATCTGACATTGGAAAATTGATGCATGATTTTAGGTGTACAAGTTCAGTAGACATGTTCTATGATGTGTTGAAAGATGGAATGCATCATTACAAAGAAACAGAAGGGGGTCGAGCAAAGGTGTGTAAGGCAATTGAAGCTTATGGTGAAGAACAAAGACTTGAAGGTAAGGCTGAGGGTAAGGCTGAAGGGAAGGCTGAAGGCAAACTGGAAGAAAAAATTAAAACTGCAAATGAGATGCTTGCAGATAACATGCCTGTAGAGAAAATCGAAAGATATACGGGCCTTTCTGAGGAAAAGATTAGAAGCTTAGCTAAAGAAAAGAAAGTTTAAAAATTAGCCTCTATGTCGTGTTTACTTATCTAAAATCGCAACATAGAGGCTCTTTTTGGATTATGTTTGAATGATGGAATGCATCATTACAAAGAAACAGAAGGGGGGTCGAGCAAAGGTGTGTAAGGCAATTGAAGCTTATGGTGAAGAACAAAGACTTGAAGGTAAGGCTGAGGGTAAGGCTGAAGGNAAGGCTGAAGGCAAACTGGAAGAAAAAATTAAAACTGCAAATGAGATGCTTGCAGATAACATGCCTGTAGAGAAAATCGCAAAATATACGGGCCTTTCTGAGGAAAAGATTAGATGGCTTGACATTCAAATGATTTAGAACAACGTAATTGTTGTTCTTTTTTCTATTGACATTAAACCTTGCTTTAGGGGTATAGTATCTATAAGTAAGTGAGGAAAAGAAAATGTTAGATGAAAAATTTGTGGAAAGTATGCCAAAACTAGGCTTTGGCCTTATGCGTTTGCCTAGAACAGATGTTGAAAAAGACATCATTGATATTGATCATACAGAGAAGATGGCCAATTTATTTTTGGAGTCTGGACTCAAATATCTAGATTCTGCCTATGTATATAATGGTAGTGAAGAAGCAGCTCGTAAAGCCATTACTTCTAAACATCCTAGAGAGTCTTATTATATAACTTCTAAATTGAATGTTAATGTCGCAAAAACGATAGAAGAAGCTAAAAATCAAATCAATATCTCATTAGAAAGAGAGGGAGTTGATTATCTTGACTTTTATCTTTTACATGCCATCAATGATACGAGTATTGAAAAATATGAAGAGTGGAACCTATTTGAATATGTAAAAGAATTAAAAGAAATGGGAAAAATCAAGCATTATGGTTTTTCATTCCACGGAAGCGCAAAGGGATTGGATGATATTTTAACTCGTCATGAAGATGTTGAATTTGTACAACTTCAAATCAATTATGCCGACTGGAATAATCCTAGTATTGATTCAAAAGGAGTTTATGAAGTAGCTCGTAAACATAATAAGCCTATTATTGTTATGGAACCTATTAAAGGTGGTACTTTGGCCAATCCTCCAAAGCCTGTACAAGATTTGTTGAAATCAGCAAACCCTGATGCAAGCCTTGCCAGTTGGGCTATACGCTTTGTAGCCTCATTACCAGGAGTTATGGTCGTATTAAGTGGTATGAGCAATATGGAACAAATGGAAGATAACCTTTCATATATGAAGGATTTTAAACCATTAAGCCAAGAAGAACAAAAGACAATTGAAAAGGCAATGGAAATTTTAGCTTCCATCGAACAAATCCCATGTACATCATGTCATTATTGTACGGATGGATGTCCAATGAAGATTCAAATTCCAAACATCTTTTCGGCTATGAATCTAGAATTGATTTATGGAAATACAAAGGGCGCAAAAAGAAATTATGACTTTGCGACAAAAGGCGATCATGGAAAAGCGAGTGAGTGCATTAAGTGTGGACAATGTGAGATGCAGTGTCCACAACACATTCAAATTCGTGATTGGCTAGATAAAGTAAGTGAAACATTAGAATAGAAGAGGGTAGTATGCAAGTTTTATATCTAGAATGCAAAATGGGTTGTGCTGGAGATATGTTGATGTCGGCCTTAAGTGAATTGGTGGATCAAAAGGCTTTTATCGAAAAATTGAATTCACTAGGATTAGAAGGTGTTAGAGTAGAATGTGTACCTTCAAAAAAATGTGGCATTCTAGGTAGTCATATTCAAGTTTTAGTGAATGGACAAGAAGAAGGAGAGAAGGCAACCTTTTCTCTTCACATTGAAAATGTGGAACACATGGAACACATACTAGATCATATTGAAGAGATTGAGAATATTCATCATGTGACATATTCAAATTCGATTTTGTCTTATGAATGCGATCATGATTGTGGATCTAGAATAGAAGAAAGAATTAAAAATATAATTTTAAATCATTTTCCTCAAGCCCATATGCATAGTCATGGACATTCACATCATGTGCACGGTATGAATGTTTCGAAAGTATATTCGATTATTCAAAATTTAGCAGTAAGTGATCGAGTAAAAGAAGATGCGATATCTGTATATCACTTGATTGCACAGGCAGAAAGTCAAGTACACGGAATGGATGTGGAAAACGTTCATTTTCATGAAGTGGGTACAATCGATGCGCTTGTGGATGTGGTTGGCAATTGCATGTTGTTGGAAATGCTAGATGTAGAAAGAATCTATTGTTCTCCAATCGCTTTAGGAAATGGAATGGTAAAATGTGCTCATGGCATTTTACCTGTACCAACACCTGCAACAGCCCTTCTTTTAGAAGGAATTCCTAGCTATGCAGGACGTATGGAAGGAGAATTGTGCACACCTACTGGAGCGGCATTATTAAAACATTTTGTAGACTCTTTTGAAGTGCAACCAACCATAAAGACAAATAAAATTGGATATGGTATGGGAAATAAAGATTTTCCAGCTGCCAATTGTGTACGTGCCTTTCTAGGTGAAATGGAAGAGGATGGCCAAGTCGTAGAGCTTTCATGTAATCTAGACGATATGACACCAGAAGAAATTGGCTTTGCGTACGATATTTTATTTGAAAATGGAGCTTTAGATGTATATGTCACAAATGTTCACATGAAAAAGAATCGTCCTGGCTATTTGTTTACATGTATGTGCAAGGTTTCAGACAAAGAAAAAATGATGAATTTGATGTTTAAACATTTAACGACACTGGGCATTCGTGAAAATACATGTGTTCGCCATAGCTTATATCGAAATATTGAAACAATAGATACAGAATATGGTTTAGTTCATAAGAAAGTTAGTTATGGATATGGTGTTCAAAATGAAAAGTTTGAATATGAAGATTTAGCACGCATTGCCAAAGCCAAGGGAATGTCTATTGATGAGGTTAGGAGAGTTTTGAGTGAGTAGTACAAAAAAATTAATAATGTCCGCAATGATTGTTGCGATAGGAATTATTTTACCAATATTGATTCGTATGATTCCTAATGGTGGTGTTTTATTTTCACCCATGCACATTGCCCCCTTACTTGCAGGTCTTGTAGTTGGTCCTGTGTATGGTGTTGTGATTGGGGTATTATGTCCTATTTTAAATAGTATGATTTCAGGCATGCCACAAGGTTTAACCTTGATTGCGATGTGCTTTGAACTTCCAACATACGGACTTGTAAGTGGCCTATTAATGATGGTATTAAAAGACAAGAATTCAAAAGTTCAAGTGTATACATCACTAGTTCTAGCTATGCTTATAGGAAGAATTGTGGGTGGTATTGTACAGGCAATATTATTAGGGGCACAAAATTATTCTTTAAAAATTTGGGCTACTTCTTATTTTGTTTCAACAGCCCCTGCCATTGTGATTCATATTATTTTGATTCCAATTGTTTATTTTGCATTAAAAAAAGCGAAACTTGTTTAATCGGGTTCCGCTTTTTTAATAGCCTTTTGATAGGAATCAAAATCCTCATAATCTCTAACATCCACATCGTTTTCAAATTCACCATAAGGATCAAGATCTTCCTTCCAAGCATCTTGTAGTGCTTCTAAATACTCATCTTCATCCTCAAAATCATATACATTTACATCAAATACATATATATTATCTTCTGGATTATATTTTTCTTGCCACTTTTTCTTTTCTTGATATTGTTCGATTTTATGTTCATAATCATAATAATTATCATAATCCATGACATCTATATCGTCTTCAAATTCACCATAAGGATCAAGATCTTCCTTCCAAGCATCTTGTAGTGCTTCT
>CAVAKZ010000092.1:0-24612 GCA_963589425.1 Parabacteroides distasonis
CAGGACGCCGAACCCAAAATGAGAAGACTCTGCATGCTGATCTGATTCTTGCCGGGATCACACAACTTATTACTGTTGTTCTCGCAGATAAAATCAATCACCACGAATATATTCGAAGCATAAAACCACTCATAGCTTAGGACTTACCACTTTCATAAAGCCCATAGTTTATTAAAGTGCGCCTAAAATATCCAGTTATCCATTTTTCATTCCAGAATTCGTGCTCTGCACAAATTCTTCCTTGTTTTGGTTCAAGATTGCGAACGAGCACCGCGAGTTTCGCAATTACCTATATTATAGTATATATCATGAACTTCGTTCATGAGTTCCACTCACCGTTCGGGATAAGCATGCAGGCATGCTGCCCCTCACTAGTGCTCATTATATCATGTTTCGCAGTATTACGCAATGCGTTATTTGAAATTTATATTTTACAGTCATTTTATATTCTATTGATTATGCATTATTCTTCCACAGCCGTTACAATACTCATCTTTAATTGATACTCTGGCTGCACATTCCGGACATCTTATGTACATAGCCGTTCCACAAATAGCACAGTTATTGGCTTTTCTTGGCTGCAACTTCCCACAATGCGGGCATACATGAAACATTTTAATATATATCCATAAACATGCTGCACCAAACAGATTCGTTACTAATGTAAGCACACCGAATATCCATGCATTTGCTCCGACCTCCCATGATTTTGATACAACATATGCTGTTGTGTATAACCAGTAAATGCTAAGAATCACCCACAACACCGCTATCACACAGACAATGAAGACATAATCACTTGTTTTAAATGTGATTATATTCTCCCAATCAATTTCATGATGTTTCTTATAGTCATTTTCATGCTGACTGCCATCCTGAATGAAATTATTGACATGGCAGATATTGTAAGGCTCTATTCCAAGAAACCGGAAATGGCAGAACAAAGGCTTGAAAATCTTTTATCAGAAGTTTTGTATGAGGATTCCGATTCGGTATAGAACGACAACCGGAGTTATGATACAATGAGCACGACAGAGACTGGCCATGAAATGTATTAATTAATTGTTTAAGATTCTTACAAAGATGTTTGACAACAATGCCATAAATTGAATTCCTTATGCCAAACTACTCTCTTAAATAATTGATGTAGATATCCTGCAATAAATAAAAGGTAAGTGCAAATAATATAGTATATTAATAAAAAATGCAATCTACGAAGACCCTCGTATGATTGCATTTTTATCGATTATCCTCTTTATGCCATCCTCAGTGGATTTGAACATGGTAATACTCCAGGCGTTGGCACTTTTTATGATTTTATAAACTGCTTGTGGAATTCTGATGATGATCATATGTCACCACATATCCATCCTCTTAAAACCAAGGTTAAGAAGCCTAAAACAAAAGGTACGAAAGCTGATTCTGTGGAAAAAGTTACGGTTGCATAGCTTCTTCCGGTTTTGGAAAATACTGGTTTTAAACTTGATGAACAGCCTTATTCTTCTCTTTTTACAATCTATCAGAAAGAGTTCCTTGATGTTTCTGTATCCACAGGACTTATCCATTCGGATGCCCTGGCTTTAGCCGGTGATGGAACTCCTGTTGTTACCTCCTACAAGGAACGGAAAAAGCGCATCTGTAAATGCAAAGAGAATGGCATTACTGACTGCAAATGTGACCGTTACTTTTCCCAGCCTGATTGTGATATCGGCTGGGATTCCTGCACGCTTTTTTCCGGATGAAATTCAAATGCCATAAAATCAGCCATAAAAATGGTTGCGTCTCCTGTAACTGCGAAACTCCCTGTTCTGATGCAAAATACGGACGCACTGTTCATTTGGTTATGAAAGATAATTCAAGAATAATATTTACTCGTCAAAGTTCAATTCCAGAGTTTTGCTGGCATGATCACTCAAGATTCAGAGAGATTATTTCTATATAATACCATACTGAGCAAGACAATGCCATTACTGCATAAAAGGAGCTTTTTTAGGTTTACTATTTTTCAATGCACCTTTAGGTGCAAGGTCTTTTTTATTAATAATACCCTTCTTGAATGCAGATATTTCAGATATTGCTTCCTTAGATTCACCCTTTGCAAGCTTATTAATATGGTTGAAAGTTTTTATAGGTTCTTCGTTCATATAGAATAACTTATCTACATCAGTAGTGGATGTTACTACGCTCTTGAATGCCTTAAAACTCTTTACACATTCGGCAGCACGACGCTTCTTATCTTCAGAATTATTTCCGACATACTTTTCCAGGAAATCATCCTTTTCTTTGCCTTTAAGCGTATTAGCATGGCTATATACAATGGTTGCATAATATTTTAAGGCAATATTATCATAAAGATATTGGCGGACTGTTTGTTTTGCATCAAATGCCTCGCAGATATTGAGTATTTTGTTTGCATTCTTAAGTCGTTCTGCACGGCGAGAGCCAATCTTTGGATGCTTCTCACAGTGTCTGATATAATCACGGGTGCTTTCCTCAAGCGTCTGCATGCTGTTTTTATATTCTTCGTAGCTTACCTTGTTAGCCTGATATTTTTTATAGACTTCATCGGTATTCTTTAGTGTATCGCACAACATCTGATATTCCAAGGAATCCTTAGAAAGCTTGCTGGCAGTAGCATCCAGTGCAGATATGATGCTATTAAGGTATTGTCCATGACTGCCGGAGACCCTGGTTGCATTTACATTATTTTTCAATGCCTCATCCACTGATACTGCTTTAGACTTATTGTTATTGATAGCATTGTCATCAGCTATATTCTCCTCAACTTGCTGCAGACTATATCTTTTTTGTAAAACATCATAAGCCTTTATTAATTTTAAGTCTTTTTCTCCAAGCAACTTGAAACCGCTGAGACGAGAAGGATTTATCATTTCTTCTTTAATACTGCTCTGGACATCTGGTTTAATTCCTATTTTATTCATGGCTTCGTCCAATGAATCAGCATCTATGATTAAAGAATAAGCATTTCTTAATCGAAAAACATTTCTATCATTATTGAACCAATTTATAAAAGCATATGAGGCAAATTTGTCCCATGCATTTTTAAGCTCGTCAGATATTTCTTCAGTTTTGTTTTTTATTGGATCACCCATAATATTCCTCCATTCTGTATGCTTTATTAATTAAGTTATATTATATCATAAAAATTCCTGCGATAGTCTTGGCTTGCTAAATAATATTCTCCATTGATCAGGATATGCATTCCTGTTGCCATCAATAAACACACTATTTCCATCCTGCAAAGCATTCCCCTGCAACGGCAATGCAATCAGATTACCAAGTGAATTATTATCTGATAACGAATCCTGTGCAGGTAGCATTCTGTCATAATATTTAAAAGATTTTAAATTAACCTGTTCTGCACCCTTATCAAGCAATGCAAATCCGAATTTTCTTACCAATGAAGCAGCTATCGGTTTATCAAAGAATATCCATATATGTGCACCTTTGCCAGACCTTGAACGTTCCACTAATGGATCTATACCATTTAACACACAGATTTCTCACATTGCCTCTACTTCTTCAATCCATGTATCATCAACATTTGCAAAATCATTTTCTTCTGCTCCTTTATCATGATTATCAAAATCAAATACCATGAATCTGCATGTTCCATTACTAAAAAGTGGATAAACACCTATTACATCAGATCCATTATAAGAATTCCCCTGCAAATGATTTAATATAATAAACTTTGTTATAGTCTTATAAGAACGGCTTTTGCAATCCTTACAGTTAATACCATCTTTTAATTTTCTATGACATCCACTTGTCCACAGATTATTACACTGCGGATAGTATGCTACTTTTCCAGTTTCTTTATTAACACTACGCTTTGCATAAACATCCTGTCTTCCCCAGAACATATAAAAGAACTTGTTTGCCATATTTTCTGTTATTATCTGCGGGTGAATAATTCTTTTTCCCTGTTCCAGATCATAAGCTTCTTTACAATCATTTTGTCTTAATTCCAACAATTCTTTATGGTATGACACTCCCGCTTTATCCAATATATTTTTCAATATCTCATTTTCCAGCTGCAAGTCATTCAACTTTTTCTGAAGTTGTGATATGTTTTCTATTGAATCACGCATATTGGCATACCTCCCTGTTTTATCTATTGAAAAAATGTTTCATCGTCTCTTTCAAATCATCACTAAACTCTTCCAAGTCATCTATAGTTATTGCTCCCTCATTCAGTAGTTCCAGCATAATATAAAACTGATTGGATCTGCTCATTTCACATTGCACACCACAATCCTTTTTATCCTCTTTAATGCTTTTCTCCAGCTTCCAAAACTTTTCCGAAGCATTTCCCTCTCCGCTTAGTATTGCCATATATTCATTATTCAGCTTATCCATATAAGCCTCTTGCCATCCGGCTATCTTACTGCGAAATATTTTCCAATCCTTTTCTGAAAATCTGTTCATATTCCATCATCTCCATTGCGACACATAAAATTCTATCTACTCTCGACTACACACTTATCATCAAAGAAAACCTTATATCATGCTTGTTTCCCCGCATATTGTTATTTGTATTCTTATTCACCAAAACACCATCCATCACAATTTCCTAAGCTCATCCATCATAGCAGGACGACTTTTATATTTTACTTTCCATTCAACAACTATCTGTTCCACAAGATTTACTCCGCCTTCCATCCGTTGCATCTTTTGCAGTAGTGAAACAATGTATGCATAATGCTTTCTGTCACTTGTATACATTGCCATTTTATTTACTTCATTCTTATATTTATCCAGTATCTGCTCTGGATACTCTTTTTTTAGAACCCTTTCATACTCTTGCAAAGCATATATCCCTGATGAATTCAATACATATGCCAACAATCTGTCATATAATTTTTCTTCCTCATATAGCCTTTCTACATGCACATACGCCGGAAGCTTTTTGAATATTTCTTCTCTTTTTACGAGCCACTCATCTACAGTATACTGTTTCTTCAATTCTCTATATAAATCCAAATTTCCTGCTTTGTGATCCAGCACCAATTGCCATAACTGCTCTATGTAAGCACTCTTATTCCCCTGCAAAAAATAGATTTTCTTTTTCTTTTCACTATATTCGGAAATCAAACCTCTATACTGCTTATCAAGCATAATACATTCATCTAAAACTTGCAAGACATGGTCATATTCCTTATTCTTCATACAAATGTCAATGTAGTACCTTCTTACAGTTGAATTATTCCAATATTTTTTACAAATTTCTTTTATTTGCTCATCTGATGTGCTTTTCTCCTTCAACAATTCTATGTATCTGACTGCCCATTTTCCAACAGCATAATCCCTGCTCCATTCAGAGTCCTTACGCTCCGACCTTGCAATCATATCCTCAATAAATTCCAGTTTTGCTAGATTCATAAAACACTATTTTCATAATTGTATCATAATCACATAATCCAAAAAAGTAATTATTTTTTCTTTACCAATCCTTTTACTATCTTATCAAAATCAAATTCTATCAGCTGTGTCTTGTTAAAAATATCATATTCCTGATATGCTTTCTCCACTGCCTGCTTATGGGAAATACGTCCATTATCTTTCAAGATATCGTATCTGCGGAACGCAAGGAACTCATTCACGCTGTTTGAAAATTCTTCCATTGTAAAGACGTTTTCACGTTCAATCAAATCCTCTATGTAATCAAAATATCCTGTAACAGCACGTTCTAAATGACGAATCTGTTTTTCGTCCAAATAGTTTTTGGCAATCGGTGTATCAGATTTGAGAATACTCTATGTATTCAAAGAGTGCTGATTTAGCCTCCTCAAATGTGTAATAAGTAGTTGTGTATACTTCTTCCTTCTTTAAAACAGAATGGAAGGATTCGATACAGGCATTATCATAGGGATTGCCTTTTCTACTGAATGAATGTACTATTCCGTGATCCTGTAAGTATTTCTCGAATTCTTCACTTGTATACTGGCTTCCTAGATCACTATGAAGCATTATTCCTGTTGTATTAGGAATATTCAGGCATGCATTTTTTACAGCCTGTGTAGCAAGCTCTGCTGTTATATTTTTACCATATGCCCATCCTATGATTTTGCGATCATATAAGTCCATTACAGAAGCAAGATAAGTCCATCCTTCATTTACTACATGGATATATGTGATGTCAGTTACAAGTTTTTTAAATACTGTGTCAGCACTAAAATCACGATTAAGGATATTTTCTTTATTATCAGGAACTGCACCTTGATTCTTTTGGTATTGATACTTTTTAACAACAATGCTTTTAATTTCAAGCTTTTTCATATGACGTTGGACGCGTTTTACTGAGCAAGGGATATTTCTATCATTAAGCTCTCTATGAATCTTAATTGCTCCGTAGCGTTTCTTAAACTCGTTATATACTGATAACACTTCATTGCTGAATTCTTTATATTCTTGTTCTCTCTTTGAAGGAACATGATTCAATGCAGCATAATAAGTGCTTCTAGGGAATTTAAGTGCTGAGCACATCTGCTTTACAGTATATTTGTCTATGTTAGCTTGAATAAACGACACGTATTCAGCTATTGATTTTTGGCGAATATGGCAGTAGCTTTTTTTAATATTTCATTCTCAATTTCAAGGTCTTTCATTTTTTCTGAAGTGCCTTGTATTCTTTCAAGGAAATAGTTTCTTCCTCTGTAGTAATTACTGGAGCAAGATTTTTGATCCAGGTAGAGACTGTGCCTTTTGGAATGCCATATTCGTTACTTAATTCGGTTACACCTTTGCCAGCTTTGCAATGTAAATCTACAATCTGCTGCTTAAACTCTGGTGTATATGATTTTTGATTTTTAGCCATTGTGTTGAACTCCTTTTTTATAAGTATAGCTTGTTCAACATTTCGTGTCTATGGTTATATCCTAGCACCACAGTATCAAGGAATCCATAGCTTAACATATACCATTTGAGATATTGGTTATCTATAGTTTCAGCACTAAATACCGCAAACTCACTGCTAACATATGTTTCTTCTTCAACTTTGTACACTTTTGCAAGATAAGGACGAAGTTTACCAAACAGAATTTCTCCGCTATGAGCAACAATCGCACCATCTACTTCATATACATTATCAGTCTTTATTCGCTTACCGGAAAATCCTTCTATATGTTCCAGTGCAATATACGGCAAATCCAAGCTTGATTGTTTCTCCGCATTAACAGAAACATTAAATTTTAGTCTTTCTATATTCCAATGCTCTGGTATCTCTCCAATCCACTCAACTCCACTATTCTTCATCGGCACAGTAGAATCAAGTCCTTTTGTAACAACCTCAGTAATCAAACTCTGTTTATAAGCCTTCAGCTTTTCAATCTGTGTCTGCACATTACCAATAAGTCTATCAACATCATCCAGCTTTTTATCAAGAAATTCTACAATTCTTTCTTGCTCATCCTCTGGTGGTAGCGGAACCGAAATGGCCCTAAACTCCGTTGAATAAGTTCTCCATCTCATCAACATAATTCCTCGTCCATAACGATAACATTCACCATTAAATTGTGAAGTTCTAAACAAATAATGATAATATTTACTGTTAGTATCATGCAGTGGCTTATACACATCATATGCCGGACTCGTAACACCATTGTAAGCAGATCTCCCCACAGCTCCCATCCAACATAGAATGATATTTACTACAATATCATCTTCTTTTACAATCTTATATCCGTCAGCTGTAACGGCTTTATTTCCTGTTGTTTCTGTTAAATCACTATGCTGAACAACACCTTTATCCGTATATAGAGAGATTAGATTAACATCTTCAAGAGCCTCATAATTTTTTTCATTACGTAGCTCAAAAAGATTTTTAATTCTCCGAATCATCCAATGATTTGGTATTTTGCCCAACCATTCAACTCCACTATTTTTCATCTCACGCATTTCCAAACAACTCCTTCATCAAAATTGTTTCTTCCGCTTCAAGTTCCTTTATTTCCTCAAATATAGATTTTGAAGATGCCGGTGCTTCAAACTTATAGAATAATCTCGTAAATGGGACTTCATAGCCTTCCTTATTCTTTGATGAATCTATATAAGCATTCGGATTATATGGCAGTACATTCTTCTCCATATATACAACTATATCTTCGCTCAAAGGAATGATTTCAGTATCTGTAGCACCTTTTACTGGCTGTTTCTTTCCTTTCTTCAAGATCGGTTTACCATCTTCATCAACCTGTGCTGTTTCCACAGTAACCTTTGTAAACCCAAAGAACTCTTTGTCAAACACTTTTGACTCTACAACCAATCCATCATCCTCATAGGTTTCATTTTCAAAGCCTTCATATGCCCTAAGAATAAGTTCAATGCAAGCATCGTCAAGATCAACTCTCTTAGAACCGATATTCTTACGACGTTTCACATAACATTTGCTGGCATCAATAAGCTGTATCTTGCCGCTACGGTTCATATCCTTACCCTTAGTCAAAATCCAAATATATGTAGAGATACCCGTATTGTAAAACAGGTCCGTTGGCAGCTGCACAATCGCCTCCACCAAATCTTCCCCTATAACATATTTACGTATTTCAGAAGCACCACTTCCGGCATCCCCGGTAAACAAGGACGAACCATTCTGTATAATAGCCATTCTTCCGGAACCCTCTTTTAACTTCTTTACACCATTGAGCATGAACAACATCTGCCCATCTGAAATCGCAGGAACTCCTGGACCGAAACGTCCTTCATAGCCACGCTTTGCTTCTTTTTCAACAGCTTCTTTTTCACGTTTCCAATCAATACCGAACGGCGGATTAGAAATAATGTAGTCAAACTCATATCCGTCAAAAGCATCATTGCTCAATGTATCACCATATTTCATACCAGATGCATTTCCACCTTTGATAAGCATATCCGCTTTAGCAATGGCATAAGTTTCCGGATTGAACTCCTGACCAAAACAAGTTAAATCAGCTTCACTATTAATCTCTTTTAAGCGTTCTGTCAAGCATTGTGTGTTGCCGCTTCGCAACGAGCCTTATAAAAGATGTTGGAACTGGTCTTTGCTGTTAAATTTGCCATTTTCTACATCACCTCTACTTGTTATAATCTAATTATTACTACTAATTGGCGAGTTTGTGGATAAAAAAATATCCGGAAAAAGATATTCAACACTTGTTTTGTAATAAGAGGCAATCTTGTATGCTATTTTAAGACTGGGAGTTCTTTGCCCTAGTTCTAATTTTGATAAATACTTTTGGGAAATGCCAATATCATTAGATACATCCACCTGCGTGCGATTTCCTCTCGCTTCGATCAACGTGTTTCTCATTTTGTCACTCCTTTCTATTCGCCTTTCTGTAGTAATATTATACTACTCTATGGCGATTGTCAACAACTTTTTACTCCTGTTTGTAGGTTTTATTTTACTCCTGTGTGTAGTAATATGAGAATAAGGTGGTGATTATTGTGAATTCTATAAGAATTGCTGAACTGAGAAAATCACTTGGATTAAGTCAGGAAGAACTGGCTGTAAAATTAAACATTTCTCAAAAAAGTATCAGCAAATACGAGCGAGGTGACAGAAGACCTTCCTATGAGGTTTTAGTTGCTATGGCTTCTCTGTTCGGGGTTTCTACTGACTATCTTTTAGGGAAAACTGATGATAAAGATGGTATAGAACAGGAAGAACCATTCTATACAAACGAGCGTGAACGCAATTTATTGAATCTTTATAGAGAATATGAGGAAAACGGCTTTTCTGTTAATATGGCTGACAGATTAAGTGTTTTTTTCAAGGAAATATATAATTTCAATGCGACAAGTCCGAGTTCCAAGAAGTTGCTCAATGCTT
Source organism: Parabacteroides distasonis (assembly GCA_963589425.1). Lineage (GTDB taxonomy): Bacteria > Bacillota > Clostridia > Lachnospirales > Lachnospiraceae > CAKRJP01. The sequence continues at coordinate 9,833 of CAVAKZ010000092.1, forward strand.
TCTTACAGCTAAACGAAGACAATCAGGATATTATTATCGGCAAAACCAAAGAATTGCTCCGGGAACAACACTTGGAGGAATCTGCCGTTGCAGCGGTTAATTCGAAGAAAGTTGTTGGAAAATAATAGACCTCGCGTGGTACCGAGGTCACCATAAAAGATAGTATTTTCTGATTGGTCGTCAGATTGAAAGGGGGGATTGTATGAATTGTATAAAGTGTGGCCACGAAATAACTTCTGAAATGCTTACGAGCGGTATATGCTTTCAATGCGGTGTTCCTACTAGTGATACGGTCGAAGCTTACGAGCGTGCACAGCAAGAAGAAAAACGTAAGAGAGTCGAGATGCAGTCTATTGCAAAGCAAGAACAGTTAAGAAAACAAGAGCAATTACAGCAAGAAGAAGTGTTGCGGTATAAAGAACATTTACTATCCACCGGGTATTCTTTTGAAACCTGTTCTATTGAAAAGTATGTAGGCCTTGTATCTGGCGAATCTGTCATTGGAACAGGATGGTTTTCAACAATGGAATCCAATATTTCAGATTTATTTGGTGTAGAATCAGAAGCTTATTCAGATAAAATCAAGCAAGCCAAAAGAAATGCACTTGATAGTATGATAAAAGAATCCGTTTCAAAAGGTGGAAATGCCATTATCGGAATCTCATATGAAATGATTGCTCTAAGCAGAGATATGATAGGTGTATCAGTAAATGGCACATCTGTCGTTGTTAATAAAAAAGGAAATGAGGAGGAATCTACTTATGTATAACGCAGACGAAACCTCACAAAAGATAAGTGATCTGGAGAAAGAGTACAGAAAGTCACAGCAGAAAAAGGGGGCTGAATCTCTTATAGAGCTGGAAGCGCAGGTTCGTGCCAAACTCAAGCGCCAGGCTGAGGAAGATGATAACATCTACGATCCGGAGTTTGAAAAAGAGATTGAAGAAAGACTGGCCAAGCTTGATGAGGAATCCCGGTCTGAGTTCTACCGGATCCGGACGCACAGGAAGAATGATGGAATCCTCTCTGCCAGGGAGATTGATCTGCTCACTCTGGAGGCTATGGAGCGGTCATACTATCATTACAAAGGCATAGAATATGAAAAACCGAAGTATAAGAAAGAATTTCACTTCGGAGAATAAATAATCTGCAAAGAATGGAAAGGAGTTCGGTATGCCGGCATATAAATATACTCTGAAAAATGGAAAAACAATGTGGTATGCCAACTTCTACTATACCGATTGGACTGGAGAGAAGAAGCATATCTGCAAAAGGGGATTCTCTACGCAGCGTGAAGCAAAAGAATATGAACGTACTTTCATGGATCAGCAGAATGCCACCAGCGACATACTGTTCTCCTCGCTTGTTACCAATTATCTCGAGGATATGGAACACCGCCTCAAACCTACCACAATGGAGAATAAGCGTTTTATCATAGACACGAAGCTGCTTCCCTACTTCGGAAGGCAGAAAGTGTGTGACATTGATACGATCAAGATACGCAAATGGCAGAATGAGCTTATCTCATTCCGGGACAGAGACGATAAGCCTTTCTCCCAAACATATCTGAAAACTGTAAACAATCAGATGTCCGCTATTATGAATTATGCTGTCTCGCACTACCACCTCGCCCTCAATCCCTGCAAGGCCGCAGGCAGTATGGGAAAAAGCAATGCTGACGAAATGAATATCTGGACACAGGCTGAGTACGAGAAATTTTCCAAGGCTATCAGCAAATCATCCATGAAGCTAGCTTTTGATATCCTGTTCTATACCGGCATGCGTTCCGGCGAGCTGCTCGCACTGACACCAGCGGATATTCTTCCATCCAAGAGGATAGACATAAACAAAAACTATGCAAAGGTAAAGGGGAAAGAGATATTTCTGGAACCGAAGACACCAAAATCCAAAAGGTGTATCTCCATTCCGGATTTCCTGTATGACGATATCCAGGAATACATTTCAAAGCTGTATGGGATTGAAAAGGGTGATCGGATATTCTACTTCCAGAAGACTGCTCTGGAAAAGGAAATGAAAAGAGTGTCTGAAAGGGTAGGTCTGAAGCCGATCAGAGTGCATGATCTGCGGCATTCCCACGCAAGTATGCTCATAGAGCTTGGGTTCTCTGCTCTGGAAATTGCAGACCGGCTTGGTCATGAATCCGTAAAGACTACTCTTGACACGTACTCACATCTTTATCCTGATAAGGATCAGAAACTTGCGGACCGGCTGAATCAGTTCCGAAACCAGTAAAATGAAGTTGAAATCATCCGCTGATTGTGATATATTAAGCATAAAGAAAGGCACCTGCTCGAACAGATGCCTCTCAGGAGCCCCACTCCAAAAGGTGGAGTTTCCCGAGTTAGCTTATTTCTCTAAATAGAGACGCCTACTCTGGTTGCGACAGAGTAGGCATTTTTATTTTCGCTTGTTTCTCTTGTCGAGAAAGGCAAGCAACGCAATAACTAAGCTGCCAAAGGACATCAGCAGAGCTAATATCCCAATGAAAATCGAAATGATCTCATAAGCTGTCATCGGCGCCACCTCCCTTCCTATGTATTCCGGAAAACCGGTCCATTGGCTCGGGAGGCTACCACCCCCTGTCGTGGGTTCCATGGCTGTCATTTTATCACACATCACGACAATTTTCAATCCAGTATAATATGCATAGGAAAAATAATGGTGTCATTTTTCAGCATCACGTTAACATCACGGAGCAAAACAAAAGAGCCACAATCCCATTAAAATAAGGATTCGTGGCTCAAATGTCCGTTATTCAAATTCTTGGGCGGAGGGATTTATTTGGCTGTTTCTCGGTACACATTTGTGCGTTTTATTCTTCATATTCATCTTATTTCGCATTTTTGTGTACCTCATCTAAAATTTTTAGAGCCAAAATGGAGCCATCACGACTACCACTTATCATAACACATTCATAGTTTTGCATATACTCAAGGTTCTCCTAAAATACCATCCTGTGAATCCATTTTGAATTTAAGTTGTTCTGGCTTGGCAATCAGATCATCTATTCGTGCTTTAACTTTTTTATTTAAATCATCTGCTACCATTTCCAAAAAAGAAACACATTTTCCCTGCCCCCACAAATTTAAATCTATATCGCTCTGATATTTCTGTAGCAAAATCGGGACTATTTCCATATACAATGACAAAATACAAGTTGCTATCATCTCATGTCGAGGAACCTGAACAAGTTCTCCAAGATATTTATCTTCATCAAATCCTATTGTATTTCTATTATTTAGAGATATTTCCATATTCATATGATTTCTATAAGATAATGCTATTGTAATCTGATTTAAGTTTCTACTTTCAATTAAAAATGATAACGCACTAATAATATTCATAACAGATTCACCAGACATAGATACTTTCGCTAGCAAATCCTCCGTATCTCCTTTAAATCCTTTTATTGAATCAATAATCAAATCACTTAATTCTTCATTTTCACTTGATATGGTATTCTCTTTACCATATACTTTGCTAATAAGCCACACAAATAAATCTCCAGATAATTCCAATGTATTGCTTAGAATTTCTCCTTTTCCAGAATAAAACAACATCTTCCGAAGTAAAGTCTGTGCATATGTATTTTTACTTATAATATAACGTACTTTTCCCGCACTGAAATAAGGAATAACAAAACCACGTTTCGTATAGGTTCCATCATCTGATATTTCTTCGCCTCCTGGAATTTGATCTACTGAAAATGTATAGTAATTATATGTTATCTCTCTGCCATAAAAAACATCTTTCTTATCCTTGTCAAATACTTTCTGTATTTCCCAATTAATATATTTAGTTCCACTCTCTGGCACCTCATCTGGATGCGGAGAATCTAACAATTTTTCTATATCTTCAAGATTTGTTGTTTTTTCATCTACCCATCTTGTAACTGTTATCATCAGTTTATACCTCCTACATTTTGAATCATGATTCCATTGGTTTCAAATTCTAGTCCAATTTTTTTATTAACTGTTGGCTCAAGAACTATAGACGCATCAGTTGCCTCATTCCTTATAAAAGATAATTTCATTCTTGTTTCTGTATGCACTTTCTTCTTATTATCATGTTCTGGCAATAACTTAGAAACATTCCATTTTATTTGATAAGCTTCTTGTGTAATATTACTATTAGCATCCAATTGTGCAGAAAACCACTGTGGTATATCTAAACACACTTCTGTTCCTAAAAGTTTTTTATAATCACCGTTAAGTATAATATGGCACCACACACTTGCCACGCCCATTGAATTTTCACTCATCTTTATACTAGGTCTAGTATGGCTATCTTCATGCCGTTCATCTGTATAAAAAGCACATGTTATAGTAGCATTAGCTTTCGCAATAAAATATTCCGCAAGTTCAGCAATTGCTTCCAAAATTGCCATATACAACGCTAATCCTGCTTCAAATCTGTAATCTTCTGGAATAAATGTAACATAATCACACAAATTCCATTTATTTAACATAAACATTGCTATGAACGGAAGAACTATTGCTTTAATAAGAATTTTAATAATTGAGGAAGGTCTCAAGCTATCACCCTCCTAACGACATTACAAATTTCTGTTGCCACGAGATCATATGCATTCTCTGTAACATCAAAAATCCCATTTACTTGCAGGCTAAGCAAAAATCCATTTCCCTGCTTACTTTTGATACTTACTTTTTTGATATCAATTGAATCATATTTACTCAAAAAGGAAAGTTTATCCTTAAGTATTTCCCAATAAGCACCATTATCTTTCATTTGCCCTATAATCTTTTTAATTTCTTGATTTAATTCTTCATCCTCTACCAAAAATTCAATCTCAGTTACAATTGAATTATACTTTAATAAAAATTCTTCTATAAGAGCTATCATAACAGAGGATGTAAAAATACTTTGCTGATATCCACTTTTTGAAGCATTCTGAACTACATAATAGTAGTTTTGTTGAGGATCATATAAAAAACATTCAATATCTCTTGTCTGAATGTTTTGAAATACTTTTCCACATATATTACGCATTTCTTCACCTTCTTAATGTTATATTTTTAAGTCTGTTATATTATACACTTTTTCTTTTTAATTCTATCATATAATCAAAAACTTTACTACATCTTATAATATATATCATAATAAGATTTTTCAGCTCTCATATCTAAAGAACTCCCTTGCCATCATCTCCGCCGTAGCCCGATTATACCCCTTTTTCAGATACCCTTGCACAATCGTTCCGAACATTTCCTTAACCATCTCATCCTCAATATCACAATATGCCTGCATTTCCCCAGACAAAGCCATTGCCACATACTCTATTGGCTTGTTATCCAACAACCTATGCAGCTTCGCCAGTGACTGCTCCGTTGTCCTCAGAGCAGCCTCCACTTCTTCACACTTTATCCGAAGCATATTTCCATCTGTAAACCACACCTCAACATAGCCGTTATCCATGTTATAAGCACATTCTACGATATTATCCATTCGATTATCTTTCATATCATCAATCCATCCTTCCCATTATCTTGTCCCATAAGACCTGTCATAACGCCTTATCTGCTGTTCTGTACGCTCCTGTTCCCTTACCTTACGAATAATCGTATCAATCTGCTCTGCGTCAGCATATCTCTTCACACGCTCCAGATCATCAGCCTTTTCCTACAACAGCTCTGTCCTATCACTCATATCCTTAATCTTGCCCTTGTAAAACTCCACATCATCTGACAGTCTCTTCTTTTCTTTCCGCAGTTGTAAAACTTCTTCTTTCAACCTTACACACTGGATTGTCAGATTCTTTATCAACGACTTCAGCTTATTCACAAATGGCATCACTACCTTATCCCGAAATGACTTAGCACTTGCAAATGCTCCCGGTTCCGGCAACTGCCATTCCGGTGCTTCATCATACTTCCTTACATCACGTTGTAATAACTGCTCCGACTGTACCATCTGCTCTATATTCCTCTTAAGCTCATTCTGTTGCTTTTCAAGCTGAACATTATCCTGTTTCAAATCATTGTATTTTTGTCTTAATGCCTGATTATCCGATTGCAACGCATCATTCCTTTGCTCCAGGGAATAATTATCAATGGACAACTGATCATTCACATTATTTAATTCACTATTCGTGTATTGTAAATCTTCATGCCGTTGTTCCAGTTCTTCATTATCTGTCTGCAACTGTAACTGCTTCTGCTTCAAATCATGATTTTCCATGCGAAGTCTGTCCTTACGGCTTTCAAGCCTTGAGTTTTCCATTCTCAAATCCTGATTACCTGCAAGCAATACTTCCTTCTCCTGTTGTGCTATAGTTCTCTCTTCATTTGCCCTTTGCGTAGCCTCCTCTGCCAGTTCTTTTTCAGCAGTAGCATTCTTTAACTCCTGTTTCTTTACAGAAACTTCTTCACCAAGCCGTATAACCATCGAAGATATTTCCTGCTTCTGGCTATCCAATTCTGCTACTTCCTTTGCACGCTCTTTCTTTTCAAATTCGAGCACCGACAAATGTTTCTCATGCGTACCCTTTTGTAACCATTCCACACCATATCGCTCCATGACTGTCGCAAGCTCCTGTTTCTCTGATGCAATCCATTGATTTAATTCTGTTGCACCCCTTGTACCACCAGCAAATCCTTCTGCCGCCAGTGCAGATTTCAATGATACCCTTGTATCAAGACCTCGCTTACTTCCTGTAATATATGGTACAAAATCAATATGCAGATGCGGTGTTTCTTCATCCATATGCAAATGTGCCGAGAATACATACAAGTTCGGATTTCTAGCTTGGAACTCATCCATAAATTCCATTAAAATTCTTTTTGCCAACAATCCATCTTCACTTTTGGCATTCATATCATCTTTATTTCCGATTTGAAATATCACTTCATGAAATAACTTTTCCTGCTTCCCTCGTCTGATTTTTTCATAATAATTATCAATCACGCGATCTTTCCGTTTCTGTTTTGCATTATATCGTTCCAGTGCTTCATCAAACAACTTATGATAAACCTGCATAATATCTTCTTGGCAAAATTCTACATTACCAGCACTTCTGTTTTTATCTACATTCTTAGCTGTAAATGCTCTGGTATTATGGTTCACAGAACCTTTTCCGATCATTGCACTTATCGTTCTCTCCATAGGCAATCTTCCCCTTTCTTTTTATCTGTCATATTAGCGCCGGATACGGCGCAGGCTTTGTTACTTTCGTCGAAAGTAACGCAAAAGCACTTTTGACAGCTACGCCATCAAAAATGCAACCTGACAAGTCAGGTTTTGTGCCCTGCCGGGAGCTTTTCTGCCTGCGGCAGTCAGTGTACACAAGCCTCCACTGTGTCAACCACACCACATTTTCCTTATCTATTCTAACGGAAGCGTGACACGCAGCCGTTATATATGCTTAAGAAAAACTACCACCGAAAACTCTCCGGCACACCTCGTCTATCCAAATATTCCTTTCGAGCCTTTTCCTTTTCTTCTTCCGTTGGTGCAGTCTTATATTTTGTATATAATTCTCTCATTACCATTGCATCCAGTTTCTTCTCCAGCCCCTGTTTTATCTGAGGCAACAGTTCCTCCTGTTCCAACATAAAATATCTTATTATCGCAACGAAAAGTTCTTCTGAAATCTGTACATTTTTCATATCAATCCACCATTCCTTTCCTAATTCATTCAAGACCGCAACACTGCAAAGTCTATATGCTTTGCAACCTTGCAAAGTTTATCTCCGCAATTTCTATATAGCCTGCAATGTTGCGTTCTTACCCTATCTCTGTTTTACTGCATCCAGTTCCCAATACCACGAGTTATTGATTTTCTTTGCCCGGATGCCTAGTTCTTTCTTCGCATTTTCCAATGTTCTCTTTGAAATGCCCTGTTCATCAGCCATTTCAAAAACTTCATTACTCTGCACCATATTAGTTGTTTCTGCCAATTCACGAAGCATTTGCTTTGCCTGTTCCAACTTATTTGCCTTTGGTGCAATACCGCCAAGTACTTCATCTGCTGTAATCTCATAATCTCCCAACCAATGAAAGCCCGTTTCTGATAACATAAATGCCTTTGGATGTCCAAATGCCGCAAGATTATTCTTTATCTGAACAACTGCTCTTGTATTAGGTTCTCCCTCTATTCTGCCGACCAGAAGCACACTCCTCGCCACAGCAAAGAAGTCAATGGAACCCATGCCCCTGTATGCTGCTTTATTACCCGATGCCTTATTCATATGACCAATAAGAAGAATTGCACACTGGTATTTCTCTGCTAATACTCCCAGCTTCTTTGTCATATCTCTTGCCTCATTTGCCCGGTTCATATCCATTCCACCACCGAGATATGCCTGTATCGGGTCTAATATCAATACTTTTGCCCCAGTCTCAGCAAGTGCCTCTTCCAGTCTTTCATCTGCCATAGACAATGATTTATCACTTTCATCAATAACCAGTATCTTTTCACAGTCCGCCCCGGCAAGTTCAAGCCTCGGCTTTACTGTATCTGCCAATCCATCCTCTGCTGTCTGATAAATAACATTTACTGGCTCCTGCACGTTCATATCACTGTCGAGACTTTCTCCCTTTGACAGCTTTGCTGCTATATTTAACACCAATGTGGTCTTTCCATCACCCGGATCTCCCTGAATAATTGTCAGCTTCCCATATGGTATAAACGGATACCACAGCCATTTCACTTCCTGTGACTCAACCTCCGACATCCGTATCATCTTTAATTCTGTCTTCTGTCCTTCCATAAAAGTCCTCCATTTTCCAATCTTTTATTTGCTCCTAAGAAGAACCTCTGCTATACTCTAATTGTATTTACAGGTGTAACAGAAGTTTTCTTTTGTTACCGCAAGTCCTAACAGTTGCCGCTGTTAGGACTTTTTTCTTTATCAATCTGTACTCCCTGCCAAAGATACTTTGCACCATCCAGCATTGCAATAATTGCCTGTAACATATCCATACAGTCATTTCGCATAGCTTCCAATCCATCAGCAGTAAGTGTTACCTCCTGCTGTTCCAGTTGTTTTACCAGTTCGGAAAGATTCGTCTGCATATTCTGCAATTCCTCTACAAGCTGGTAAATGACCTCTTTCTTGCCTACAACACATATTCTGTTATAAATGCAGGAACGGACAAAATAATCTTTCTTCTGCATACCGCTTGCAAGTATCTTGGCTTCAATCATTTCCCGCTCTCTGTCCGATACACGAAAGCTGATTGTTGGATGTTTGTGTACTCCGCTCATAGATTGTCCTCCTCATTCTCCAACTCTAGCCTGTCTGCCAGTTCTGCCTGCTTATTCGGGTATAAATGTGAATAAGTATTTAATGTTGTTTCTATCTTTTCATGCCCCAGCCGCTCCGCTATTGCCAAGGGCTGAAATCCAAGTTCCACCAGCAGTGATGCGTGGCTGTGACGCAGATCATGAATACGGATTCTTTTAACTCCTGTTTCCTTTATGCCTCGTACAATCTCATGCTCCATATAAGATTTTGTAAACCGGAACATTCTTTCATTTGGCATAATTCCATATAAACGACTGCAATATTCTTTTAACTCTTCTGCCAGAAATGGTGGGATTGTAATCTTACGATTGCTCTTTGGTGTCTTAGGCGGTGTAATTACATCTTTTCCATCCAATCTCTGATATGATTTAGAAATGCTTATAATTCGTTTTTCCAAATCAATATCTTCATAGGTAAGTGCCAACAATTCTCCTATACGCATCCCTGTCCAATACAGAAGCATAAATGCCATTCTCGCCTCCGGTTTCTTGTCCATAGACGTAAGAAACTGCTTAAATTCCTGTTTTGTCCAGAACTCCATATCATCAGCCTTGCTTTTCCCGATACTTCCTGCTTTCCTGCAGGGATTATCTTTCAGGTCATAATATCTGACCGCATAATTGAAAAGTGCCGCTAACTGGTTATTAATACTTTTAAGGTAAGTCGGTGCGTACCCCTGCTTAATCAATTCATTCTGCCAAGCACGGATATCTGAAGTCTTAATCTCACACATCTCTTTCTTTTTGAAATAAGGTGTAACCTTTAAATCAAACACATATCTTTTATTCTTGATTGTGCTTTCTCTAAGCCGGTTCTCCATGTCAGCGAAATAGATTTCAACAAAATTCTCAAAGTTAATATCCAAATCTTTTCTCTGCTGTTGCCGGAAGTTACGCTCCCACTCCTCTGCTTCAGCTTTTGTCTTAAAGCCCCTTTTGTTCTTTTTATGGCGTACACCCTGCCAGTCCTCATAATAGAACTGGCTGCGCCATGTTTTACCATCTCTTGTAGCTGGCATATCATCATCTCCTCTCCATTAACCAACTGCCATACCATAAAACTTTTCTTCAAAATACTTTGTAGGCACTTTTCCTGAAATCACTCGATAGCCTTTTTCTTTCAATTCATTATTAAGACCACGAATGATTTTGTAAGCATATCCTCTTGATACTCCAAGAATCTGTGCTGCTTCATCTGCTGTTACATACATCTTCATCGTATTCTCCATATTGTGTTCTCCTTCCTGTTTTTATTTTGGTACACTTTTGTGACCTTATTTATCCGTATTATATAGTACACATTTGTGTCTGTCAAGTAATTAAATCAACTTTTTATACACAAATGTGTCCCATTGTGATAGAATAGGGATAACAAATCATAAAGGAGCATTTTTATGACTACTGGAGAAAAGATTAAATACTTTCGCAATATGCGTGGAATATCGCAGGAAACGCTTGGTCAGTTGTCCGGCATAAACTCCGCAACAATAAAGAAATATGAATATGGGATCCGTAATCCAAAGCCTGACCAGCTTTTAAAAATCGCCAATGCACTAGGTATAAGCATTAACATTTTCATGGATTTTGATATAGAAACCGTTTCTGATGTATTATCATTACTGTTTAAACTGGATGATCAGATTGATATGAAATTTGAGGCAGATAAGGACGATGAGGGCAATTTCAAACCTGCTACTGTTAAACTGTCCTTTAAGAACAATCTCATCAATAAAAAACTCTGTACCTATATGAAAGCTCTGGAAATTCGTGAAAATATGATAAATGCTAAAGATGAATATTCAGAAGAAGAGTATGCTGACAGTTTGCAGCATATCAATGAAAATATCGAAGAAATCAAGCAACACCTGCTTGATGACAATATGGTTGTCAAAAAAGGTACTGACCGCCTTACTGTAAAAATTTTTCCAAATTAGTGAAACCTCTTGAATTATCAGACATAAGATGATAATATCTAATTAAACAGAAAGCACCCACTCCAAAGGTGGATGCTCCGAGTTTAGGTTAATGAATGTCCTTAAGGACACCGCCTATCCTGTGGATCAGACAGGATAGGCATTTTTATTTTCGCTTGTTTCTCTTATCGAGAAAGGCAAGCAACGCTACAATCAAGCTACCAAAGGACATCAACAATGCTAATATCCCAATGAAAATCGAAATGATCTCATAAGCCGTCATCGGCGCCACCTCCCTTCCTATGTATTCCGGTTGCCCGGTATCATAAAACTCGGGAGGCTACCACCCTGTCATGGGTACTTTCCTTAGATAGTATCCTAACATAAGAACTAATGCTTCTGCAAGGATAAATAAAAATAATTGATTATCTGTTGTTATTTCAACCCTGCCGCCTTAAACTTTTCCAATCTGTAATGGTGTTCATCATCCAATTCCTTAACACCATTCTTGTAATCATATCCAAATTTTCTATAAAATTCCGTTGCTGTAATAGATGCTGGTATCTCAATTCTGCTTGCTCTTACATAAAATTCATCCGTTTCTAATGTATTTATGATTTTTCTTCCAACACCCTTTCCATGAAATTCAGGGAGGACAAAAATGGACAAAAGTATACTTTCTGTTTCACTTCCCCAAAAACTTGAGATAGAACCTGTTCCAACTATTTTTCCATCAAATTCAAAGACGTACATATGCGCATAACTTGCCACATTCAGAACTTTTTCCACATCGTAAACCTTTGCAAGTTTCTCCATTGCTGATATGCCATAATCTTTACTGTTAATCTCTAAGAAATTCCTGACAATAAGATTTCTAACCTCTTTGGCATCCTTTTCCTTAAATCTCCTTACCTCAATATAACTCTTTACATAAAAAACTAATGTCATATTTTCATTTACAACTATTTCATCTCCAGTTCGAACAAATCCACATTTTTCATACAAATTGCAATTTTTCTCTTCCTGCTTGATAGTAGACAACCACCATTCTATTGTATTCGGATAAATATCAAATAATTGTTTGATTACATTACTGGCAATTCCTTTATTTTGAAACTTTGGAATAACAAAAATAGGAGATATCCAATTTACATTCTTGTGTACTTTTTGCCCTTTATGCCATTTAACTCTTACAGCTCCAGCTTTCTCACCATTAAACAAAATAAAATAGAAATCCGAATTATCATCAACTATCTTCTTTGTTATTGTTTCAAGGCTTTCTTTCGCCGGACTTGTAGCATCATCCTGATATTTTCCATATAAGGGCATAAACGCTTCTATCTGCAGTTTATGCAGACATTCAGCATCTTCTCTTGTTATCAGTTTAAGTTCAATTAAATCATTCATTTTCTGCACCTCTTTCTTGTAAACATAAAAAAATCGCACCAAACATTCAATGTCCAGTGCGATACCTCCAATTTAATAAGATGCAATGTATGTAAAATCTTCTCTTATATTCTGGTTTTATGCACTAGACTAAAAGACCTACAAGCTATAACCTAATGCACTAACCTTGCATGTTTATAGCCGTGTACGTCCGTAATACATGTACATATAACTTCTTGAATATAAGTTCTGATTCATGTGTATGTTCTCCTTGTTTTTGCTGAATAATATACCAGTATTTGCAATTCCTGTCAACAATCTATTTACCATTCAGAATAATATCTATCATTTCTTGCTTTCCATTAGTATATGCCACCCTATCATCTGCATACTTACTTTCCAGTTCTTACTTTAACTTCTCAGAAACAGCAATCTCCTTAATATCACATCACAATTTCACTATCAAAATATTGTTCCTGAAAATGAATCTGCCTCTTGATTTCTTCCTTTGAAAAAGTAATTCCTTCAGGTACAACTACCCATTTTTCTTCTACATCATCTTTTCTATGAACAATAGCAATAATTTTACCTGTAAACTTGCCTACTGGTTCATTTACACCTAATATATAAGCGTCCTGCTCTTCTCCATCTGGTGCCATAACTCCTTCAATGTAACCATAATTTATTGGATAATACATATCCTTATATTCAGGATGATAACTTCCTAATGGTCTATCGACCGTGACAGTTACTGTTGCTCCGATTATAGAATTATTTTTTACCTGTAAATACTTTTCTATCAATTTCGGCTGTATCAACGGATATGTCCAGTTCTCAGGCAACTCATCCATAAGCACAACTTTCTCCATCTCGCTATGTAATTCTTTCGCAAACTCTGTTATCTCTGCAAAACAAAGCAGTCCAAATGTTTCTTCACCAGTATCATTTACTCTAGTCTTACCTGTCACCGAATATACGCATATTGGTTTTATCTCAAATTTGATAGCTCCTGTTTCTTCCTGCAACTCTCTTTTAGCAGTTTCAAGAATATTTTCCCCAGATTCTCTATGCCCTCCCGGCACTTCATATGTATCTCTTTCTTTATGCTTGCAAAATACCCACTTGCCGTTACTCTGTGAGATTACTACTGCAAATTTCAATAGTTCGTCATTAACTGTATCATAAAATTTTACTTCCACCATATTTCCTCTCCATGTACATATCTATAATATTTCATTTTCAATAAAATCCGCAATACCATCTTCATCATTTGAACCAATTACAATATCAGCTCTCTCTTTTACCTCATCAATCGCATTCCCCATTGCAACACCTGTTCCACATAATTCAAGCATTCCGATATCTGCATAATCATCTCCAAATGCAATAATTGAATCTGTACTAAATCCACATACTTCCGTAATCTTCATAATTGCGTTTTCTTTCGTCACATTCTTTTTTGTAAACTTGTACCAAAATCCATCAGAGAAACGAATACAATCACAATCAGAGAGACTTCGAGCTAGCTTATCTGCCTTATCTTGATTAAATATCTCAACACACATTTTTAATGAACATTCGTTAAAATCTGAAAAATCTGTATAAATACTATCTCCCCAACTCTTATCTAACTTCTTAGGATCTATTTTATAATTCCAATAATGTGCATCTATTGTATCTATCGTAATTTCGCAATCATTTCCACAAATATTTCTTGCCATGTCAATCATCACATTCGTTTCTTCTTCGGAAAATTCTGCCCTATAAATATATTCTGTTTTGTATTTTACTAATGCCCCTCCACTTGATATTAAAATATCGGGCATCAATTCGTTTAAAAATACCAAAGAGTTTTGCTCACTTCTGGAGGTGGAAACACCTATCAATATATCATTTTCCCTGCATTTTTTTAGAGCTGATAACGTTCTTGTTGATATTGTTTTGTCACTCTGTAATAAAGTTCCGTCTAAATCAAATAAAAGAAGTTTGCATTTCTTCATATCATTTTTTCCTTTTCATTCTTCTCAATAACTACATTTGCATCAATTACTCCGCCAACAAATAGAGCCAAACTAGAGCCATTTGATAAAACAAATGCCGGAAACCCGCATAAATACAGGTTTTCGGCATTTCAATCCGTTATTCAAACTCGACAATCACTAATCAATTTTGTTTAGAGATTATTTGTTGCCGTG
>CAVAKZ010000093.1:0-16920 GCA_963589425.1 Parabacteroides distasonis
AATCCCTCTTTATTCAGAAAAGATGAGGATAAAAATACTCTGAGGATAATCCGGTTTATCCAAATGTTAGGATAAACCGGATACACAGACCTACGCTTTGGGATGGACCGTCTGGCAGCACTGGTGGAGGCGCAGACAGGAAAGAAGCCCCATGTACCGGATACCCTTTATCTTTTCTGTGGGCGGCGGACAGACCGCATCAAAGGACTGGTGTGGGAAAGGGATGGATGGCTCCTGCTATACAAGAGATTGTCCGAAAGCCGTTTCCAATGGCCGCGCAGCCCGGAAGAAGTGCGTTCCCTGACACCACAGCAGTTCCGATGGCTGCTATTGAACTAATGTAGTCCTGGTTTCTGCTCAAGATCTCGCTTTAATTGCTGATAAATGCTACAATCACGGCTTGAAGCAATGTATGTTTTGGATGGGCAATCGAGCAGTTTTTCAATCTGCCCTAAGTCTTCGTTCTTTTGCTTATAAATGTATGCCTGCATTTGATATCCTCCTTGCAAGAAAAGTCTGACACATTTTTTGACTATTTGCAATGGGAAAATATACGGGAATATTGCTATTTTCTCCATTTTTTACACAATTTCGTGCTGCTTTTACCCAAATACGACTCTGTTCGTATTTGGGTGGGCTGATTGGTTCGTATAACAATTTTTATACGTACTTTAAGGGCGAATTTTGTCGAAAAATGCGATATTTTTTATCTGATAATTTGATTTCAATTATTTTTTTTTAACCGCTTCTTGATTTTCTTGAAACTCTTTCAAATCACTTTTTAACTTGTCCATAATTTTGTCCGTATAGTTATTCTGACGCTCTGTAAAGTTCTGGAATGCCTGCGTACCGCTTGCAACTGCATGTGTTTGCTGTTTTCCTTCCTGCGGAGGTTTTGATTCTATGTCATCCTTCATAAGCTTTCGGAGATAGGAAAAGCGGCTGCGGATTCTCTTTTCTTCGTTCCGGCGCTTGATCTCAGCTGCTTTCTGGGCAATGTATTGATAGCGTGCTTTTTCAATGTCTTCTTTTTGGCAGTTTGGCAGCTTGTGAGACGGAACCATGGCAACCATCGCGGTCAACTCGTCAAGTTGCTCTGTTGAGAGCTTCCAGTCTTGCAACGCATTTTCCCAGAGTGGGCGGCTTGGATCCTCTGCCATTGGTTCTTCTGGTACTTCTGTTTCAAGCTTTGGCAGCGTTTCAACCTCAAATCTGATACCAACGACAGTTCTGCCTTTCTTGATCGGCTCATATGTATACCTGCACTCGGTCTTTTCGTGCATTTCTTTTTGACAGCGTTTCAGAATGCGGTCATTAAAGACCTTGAAAGCTAGATAGCTTTCATCGTTATCACAATTCAAAAAATGACGTAGATCTTCAACCTTAACTTCCCATCTTTTGCGAAAACGATTCTTCTCCAAGTACAAAAAAAGGATATACGTATATCGACTGTTCAAATTTGTTATACTACGCAGCTTATAGCGTAAATAACGAAGATCCTCAACATTAAAAATGTATTTCATTGCTGGAGCAGAACAGGTTAATTTGATAGTCCAAATTCCATTTTCGTCCATTTCACCATACGCTTCCTCAAACAAAGCTATAGTATGTAGCTTTTTAGAGTTAACTTTTTCAATCTCAACTCCGCGATACAGATTAACCAACCGTTGAGACAAAACTGCTTTATTGATTTTCTTCACTCCAAGGAGCTGTTCAAGTTCTCCCTTAGTGAAAATAACGGTTCGTTTTTCTGGCTTATGGCTGTCGATACGGGCGAGATAGGTGTCCAATATTTTAAATTCTGCCAACGTCATATCAGACCGCCATAAAGATAATAAAGGCTGAGATTTCTGTACAGTCATTTTATTTTCTGGGTCTTTACCTGCCCCCTTAATCGGATCAATTATGTTTCTATTTCTAGTCATCATTAATACCTTCCGGCTGAACACCAAGGAGAATACTCCCCTTCTTTTGTTCCATAGATTTCATAGTAATCTCTGCAAGTGGATAAATGTTGCTTAATTTCCGCTTCTGAAGGAATGGAATTTAACCCTCTAATATGGACAGCAAAATGGCGCAAAAACATTTCCATATTCACAAATTGAATTCGTTCTTCGTCTAACATTTCTTCCAATGTTTTCATAAAAATCACCTCAACGATATTGTAGCAAATAGGTCAATAACTGTCAATAGTATTTATTGACTTATAAGGAATATGAGGAATTTCTTATTGACCTATGAGGAATTTCTTATTGACCTATGAGGAATTTTTTATTGACCTATGCATATCAAAAAGCTAGCATTTATGCGGTTCACAGAACCCCCGTAATCAAGAGAGTAATCAAGAGAGTAATCAAGAGAGTAATCAAGCTATCAATCAAGAAGCGCAAAGCGCTTTAAATTCTTGATTTCAACGATAGTTTACTTCCAATCGGACAGTTACCGTACTGTTCGTTGAGCCAGCCGACCCACCGCCCCTATGGATTCCCATCGCTCTGGCTCTGCCGCCTTTTGGCGGCACCACTAAATCAATGGAGAAGGATAATTTTACCACATACTTGATTTTATAAATCGCATATGCTATAATGCCGATAGGCAAAGGATAATGCGAGTCCATGTTTGATCGCAAACAAAAAACCCCAGTGAGGCAACACTGGGGTTTTTCTATGCCGTTTTGTAGCAAGTGGCTTATTCCTGAGGCTAGCTACCGCCTAGATCTCTTCGTCTAACCATTTGCACACATAGTAGGCAACTATGCTCGCCAAAACTGAGAGAAAAAAGGATAATACGGAGTTGTCCATGTTTGAAGCACCCCCTTTCTCTACCTGTATTGGGGGTGGTAGCCGCATAAGTATAACATAAATGTCAAAAAGGGTCAAACATTATCAGTTAATGGCATGGTTGTGCATGGATATGCCCTTAGAACGCTCTAAAATGCGTTTTAAGACATTTTAGAGTCATTAATGCTAAATTGTATAGGTAAGATACTAAAATTAATTTAAAAAGCGTTCTAAGCGGTCACAGAGCGATTTGTATTCTGCTTCACGCCCTCCTCACTTGAAATGTGTCAAAATAATTATGATACAAACTACTGACACACGACGATTTTGAAGAGATTAACCTTGATCACACATGACTATGACGGGTCAACGGGGAAATTTTTTTCACTTGTCTGTAGAACTGTTCATCGCCTTTGAGTAATAGTTTCCGCGGACTTCCTGTTGCTTTAAGAAGTTGATGAACTTTTGCAAATCGCCATCTTGAAACGGTCGTCCAAGAACGGACTCAGCAGCACCACCGATTTCAATCAGCCGTTTGGTTCTTGCCTTACGTTCAGCTTGTTTTTCACGTTGGATGATAGCTTTCTTTTGCGCTTTGATTTGTTCAATGCGCTTATCAAGTTCAGCGATTTTCTGTTCAGATGATTTCTGTTCAGTCATAATTTTATCTCCTTTCTTTCATATCAATCAAATTCAATAATAACATAAATAACATCCGCTTGCTAGAAAAATTAAAAAATGATATTATGGTTGCATAATCCCTGATAAGTGGCACTTACAGACACACTTGCTACGCAAGTATATCTGCTTAACAGTGCGCTCTCCGAGGGTTTTGAGCTTCGCTCATTAAAAAACGGCAAGATCAGAATACGAAAAAGGAGAATTAAACAGTATGGCAATATATCATTGTTCAATCAAAAATATAAGTCGAAGCGGTGGCAGATCTGTCGTAGCAGCTTCAGCTTATCGTGCAGGTGAAAAGTTGGAAGATCAAGAAACGGGATTGATACATAACTACACGAATAAATCAGAGGTTGCATATTCAGAAATATTTCTCTGCAAGAATGCACCGGAAGAATATCATAATCGAGAAGTCTTGTGGAATGCAGTTGAGAAAATTGAGAAGCAAAGCAATGCACGATTAGCGAGAGAATGGGAAGTGGCACTGCCTAACGAGCTGACTCTTGAGCAGAGTAAGCAGCTTGTTCGAGCCTTTGCGCAAAGCCTGACGGTTGAAGGTATGTGTGTGGATGCGAATATCCACTGGAAAGAAGGGAACCATCATGCGCATATCCTTGGAACGACCAGACCGATAGAATCCGATGGACAGTGGGGAAAGAAAGAGAAGAAAGCGTATGTCCTGGATGAACATGGACAAAAGATACCGCAAATAGATCCTGCAACAGGAAAGCAGAAAATAGGTGCGAGAGGGCGCAAGATATGGGAAAGGGTCACGGTAGAAGCCAACAACTGGAACAAACCAGAAAAAGTTGAGGAGTGGCGAAAACGCTGGGCAAACCAGTGTAATCATTATCTCGAACAAGAGCATCAGATAGACCACAGAAGCCTTGAACGGCAGGAAATAGAGAGAATCCCGACCGTGCATGAGGGATATGCTGCAAGGCAAATGGAAAAGCGAGGAAGGGCAGCTGATAGGTGTGAAATCAATCGAAGCATTGCGGAAGCCAACAGCCAACTGGACACGTTAACAAGGCAACAGGCACTCTTTACAAGACTAGCGACGATACGAAAAAAAGAGGAGGAAGAAGAGCATGAACGACTACAGTTTGGAATTGCAAGAACAGATGATGAATCAACTGGAAGAGATGCAGACAAAGATAGAGAATTACAAGCAGAGACTATCAGAAAGCGATATGCAGCGTTTGAGAGCCGTAGAGCAGGCGGAACAGTGTCGTATGAAGATGAACGAAGTAAGGGAAGAATTGGAACAACTTCGAGAAAACGTAAGCTTGAACGAGAAGAAGACGAACAGCTTGATTTCTGACATCAGAGAAAGAAACAAGCAGCTTGAGAAGGACAACAAACGTTTGTCAAGGCAGCTTGCCTGTGTATTGTGCTGATCGGTGTGATACTGGTATGTGGCACATGCAATGGTAAGATCATGAAGGAAAAAGAAGCATTGCAAAGGACTGTTGAGGAAACAAATACAGCGAACTGGTATTTGTGCAGCAATAGAGTACCAGTATATGATGCAGAGTATCAGCAGATGGCAAAATATGTGATGGATGGAAGGGCAATGCAGGTTAAAGCTATTGGAGATGAATGGGTTGAGATTAAGTCACAAGGTCTGATCGGCTACATCAAAAGGGCAGATTTTGATAACTTTTTTTCTAAAATCAGCTTGAATATAGGCTGATCTCAATAGATGACTGCATATGTATCAAAAATATTATAATACACTATGAGAAGGGAATGGAAAAGTTCGGTTACACGATAGAAAGGGGAGCATCGAGGGGAAAACGCGAGGTTTGCCACGTCGATCAAGCTACCCGTGAGGGCTTGTTAGGGAAGATGTTGAAAATGGTGCAAGTTTTAAGAAGAAAAAGAATGGTTAAATCTGCAAGTTTCGACTTCATCATCGTACCGCGAATGTTAGCTGCTTTTCGTTCGTTATTTTTTATTTTGTTTGTGATAATGTATCACAGTACGGCTAAAAGTTAGAGCTGCTGTTTATTTGTTAGGGGTGTATTAGAACATTAATAGTTATACTATCGAAGTTGAAAAAAACACTTGACAAAATCCATTTGCACTTATAATATACTTTATAAGGTAAAGGTGCCCTGAATATCAGGGCACCTTTTTCTGGTTTCTGCGCAGGAAAAAGAAAAAGGCAAAGGAGGAAATGTTATATGAAGAGGTGTTTAAAGAAAGCAGTGGTTTTACTATTGGCAGTAGCTTTATGTATGGGAATGAGTATGAATGTATTTGCAACTGGAACAGATTCTCCATATGAAGCAATCTTAAAAGAGGTTAATGAGGAATATGGATTATCTCTAGGTTATATTCCAGTAGATGAAACCAAGGTTTCATTGGAGCGATATGAGCAAACGACTCGTGAATTTGCAGCAGAGCAGAGAGAACTTTTGGATTATATTGCAAGTAGAGAAGTATGCAATGAATCTGTAGGTATTGCAAGGTCATCCGTAGTAAGAACACGAACAAAAGCAACGTGGAATCTTGGACAATACTTTACTATTACTGCAACATATACGATATTTAATAATGGATCCAATATCGGCTATTGCCGGAATGCAAAATTAAATATGACTTCTACGGCTATTTTAACAAACACATATTTGACTAACATATCTGGACCAACATATTCTGTTATAGATGGGGGACGTACATCAACAGTACAATATACAGCCACAGTTCACTTTGATAGTCTTATTGGGTATAGTAATACGTCTTTATATACGGAATTTTATTATACCGAAAGTTGAATGAACATTTAATTTAACATAATAAAAATGATAAAATAAAAAGAGAGGTACTGTTTTAATAAATGGTATCTCTTTTTTATTCTTGACAAAATAGAATATTTACTTTATATTAAAAATAACTTTATGATATAGAGTATTGAAGGGAGGCATTATGGAATTAACACAGAAAAAGGTGTACAAGGATATCGAGGAAATTAAAAACACTATTGAGTGTTCCAAGAGAAAATTATCAGGACCATATAAATTGTTCTTTGTATATGGAATCTTACAGGGATTGATGCTTATTTTGAATTTATTAGGAATATTTATTTGGCATGGAAATGGTATAACAGCATATTCTAATTTTGTTGTTGATATTATAGTTGCTATAGTTATGACAGGAATATTTGTAAAAATTTATCGAAACGAAAAAAACACTTCAAACAAATATTATTTAAGTGTCATAAGTATATGGGGAATGATAGTTGTTGCAATGCCGTTTTTACTGTTTGCAGCAAGGCTGGTGATAATCATTTCAAGAGTGAATATCGGAATAGAGTCGTTATCAGATTTAACAAATTATAAGATGATAGTTAATATGTTGTTGGCCTGTGCGGCTACAATATCAGTTGCATATTTGACCGATAAAAATTGGATGGTTGCTTTAGCTATTATTATTATGTTTGTTTATATTCTTGCCAACTTATTCTCACAAGTGTTATTTTACATTCCAGTGAAAAATATACAGATACAAGTAAATATTGTTGAGATATTTTACTATGTTATTAATATTTTTGGATATATTGGTTTGGGATTTTTACTATTGCGTCAGGAGAAGAAAAGTGGAAATAGCAAATATACCAGAGGCGTTTAGTTTGTCTATAAGATTAAAATTAATAAGTTGCTTATTGAGCGGAGAAAAATCATTTTCAGATTTAAAGAAGATTACAAAAGCAACGGATGGAAATATTAGTGTGCAGTTGTCAAAGTTGGAAGAATGGGGGTATATTAAATCAACAAAGTTAATATGTGGAAAACGATCTAAAACAAGTTATAGGATTACAGATTTTGGCATTCGGCAATTTGATGCGTATGTAAATTTATTAGAAACAATATTAAACGGCAAATAGGTATAAGTGTTGTTGCTGCATTGATGAAAAGTGGAGTATCGAGGGGAAAACGTGAGGTTTGCCCCTCTGATCAAGATCCCTGCGAGGGTTTAAGGAATCTTGATTTTTTAGCTTGTTAGGGGACTTTGGAAAAAGATAGTGTCTCAATATTGCTTTGATACAGAAAACAAATGAATTGAAGTTGTTGTTTGTACAATTTTGCCATGCTTTGGCAATGATTTTACACAAGCGCACTGGAAACGGTGCGCTTGTGTTCGTATAAGAGTAACTATACGAACTGTAAGGGCGAATATTGGCGAAAAACGCGATGAGTTTTGTTTGACAATTATTTTTTATCGTCTTTTTGTTGCTGTTCCATTTCTTGAAGTGCTTTGCGCTCCTCTTCTGATGAATATGGCTGTGAATACTGTTTTAACACTTTATCCATGTAATTATTATTCTGACGCTCTGTAAAGTTTTGGAATGCCTGAGTACCGCTTGCAACTGCATGTGTTTGCTGTTTTCCTTCCTGCGGAGACTTTGATTCTATGTCATCCTTCATAAGCTTTCGGAGATAGGAAAAGCGGCTGCTGATTCTCTTTTCTTCGTTCCGGCGCTTGATCTCAGCTGCTTTCTGGGCAATGTATTGATAGCGTGCCTTTTCAATGTCTTCTTTTTGGCAGCTTGGCAGTTTGTGAGGCGGAACCATGGCAACCAGCGCGGTCAACTCGTCAATCTGTGCTTGTGATAACTTCCATTCCTTCAAAGCAACTTCCCACATCGGGCAATTTTGCTCATCTTCCTTTTGTGTTGGTACTTCTGAAACTTCTATTTCCAGTTTTGGAAGTGGCTTAACCTTGAATCGAATCGCAACAACTGTTCGTCCTTTCTTAACAGGTTCATAGGTATACTTACACTCTGTTTTCTCGTTCATTTCTTCTTGAACTCTTTTTAAAACTCGATCATTAAAACGCTTATAAGTTTGACAATACTTCTCCTTATCGCAAGCAAGTATTTGTTTTAACTCGTCAAGTGAAACCTCCCATGTCAAGCGATAACGATTTTTTTCAAGGTATATGAACATGATATAAGTGTAACGGCTTGTGATCGGCATAATGCATCGAAGTTTATAGCGAAGATATCCAAGATTCTCAACATTAAAGAAATACTTCATTGCCTTTTGAGTGCATTCTAAATTTATTTGCCAAATACCGTACTCATCTGGTATAGCAATAGCCTCCTCAAACAGAGTAACCAAATGTACTCCTTTAGGATATTGCGGATCAGGTATACGAACAACATGTCCCATGAGATGCTCTAATCGGTTTGTTAAGTCCTCATTATTTATCTTTTTAACACCGAGTATAGATTCAAGTTCTCCTTTTTCAAGCGTTACGACTTTATTATCTGGCTCACGACTATTGATTCTTGACAAATACACATCAAGAATTTTAAATTCTGGAAGCGTCAATTCTGACTGCCATAAGGCGAACAATGGTAGACTTTTCTGTACAAGCCATTTATCACTATCTATTCGTGTCTTTCCTGCCATTTTTAATCCCCTTCCTTGTGTTTTTTTCTAAGTATACATTATAGGTCACAACGTGTCAATATATTATTATGTCCCTTGTGGAATTTCTTTGTGTCCCTTGTGGAATTTCTTTGTGTCCCTTGTGGAATTTCTTTGTGTCCCTTGTGGAATTTCTTTGTGTCCCTTGTGGAATTTCTTTGTGTCCCTTGTGGAATTTCTTTGTGTCCCTTGTGGAATTTCTTTGTGACCTATGCATATCAAAAAGCTAGCATTTATGCGGCTTTCAGAACCCCCGTAATCAAGAGAGTAATCAAGAGAGTAATCAAGAGAGTAATCAAGCTATCAATCAAGGAAAAAAACTAGATAGATGGATTACATGGTAACCTATTGAACGTTTTCATATCATCAAAGCGAGGTATTAGACTCAATAAATTTCACTATGTGGAATTTTTCTCTCACCTATGCATATCAAAAAGCTAGTATTTATGCGGCTTTCAGAACTCCCGTAATCAAGAAAAGTGGATTTTATGAAAAACGCCCCCGATCACTGAGCCAGCCGCCCCACCGCCCCATGGGAACCGGCGCTCTGGCTCTGCCACTACGTGGCACCGTTCGGTACGAAGAAAAGCGTAATCAAGGAAAAAAAGTTGCATCAACTTGGTAAGTATGCTATACTGTATCTAAATTAAAAAAAATACAGAAGTGAGAAGGACGACTATGGCGAAGGAAACACAGAAGGAGAAGATTGATCGACTTGAAAGGGAACTGGAACAAGTAACGAAACAGCGTGATGAGGTGTTTCAAGAAGTGTCTGCATTGCGCAGACAAATAAACGCAACTGTGGAGGATACGGACGTATACAAGAGCCTTGTAGCAGCTCTGGAAGAAGAACAGTTGAAAGTAAAAGTGGCACAGAACTCACGTGAACTTGCTGAAAAGATGAATCGGGAGCTTCGCAATACAAATTCACAGCTCAAAGAAAGCTACGATACCGCTGTGACGTCCTACAATGCCCTAAAAAGCGATTATGAAGCATTAAGCATACGATTTAAGGCTGAAAGGAAAAAATCGCTTAGAAACGAACGTGGAGCGGGTAGAAAGGCAGCCCTATCAAAAGAGGTGCAGGAAGAAGTACGAGATATGCACAAATTAGGCATGAGCTATCGAGAAATCGGAAAGAAACTGAGAGTGTCGTTTTCTGTGGTGGCTCGTGCGTGCCAATCGAAGGATGATGATAAAAATTGAGTGTTATGTATAACAGTAACATGTTATCACATGTATAACAAAAGTATATTTTGTACCCATTTTAATTTAGATACAAACTAACCTTGTTTATAAAAAGCAAGGTTACAGCTTGACAATCCAACAAAATACGGGCAAAATGGAACCAGAAACATGAAATGGAGGTGGCAATAATGGCATTACCGAAAGAAGAACTTAAAACAATAGCGGATATTGAAGCTCTACCAGAGGGAACAATAGCGGAATTGATTGATGGAGAACTGTTTTATGATATGGCATCTCCTTCATCAAATCATCAGAGGATTGTTAATTTTCTTGTAACAGAGATCAATATTTACATTCGCTCTAAAGGTGGAAAGTGTGAGGTATTCCCTGCACCTTATGACGTGCAGCTTGAGGCGGATGACAATCATACACTTGTACAACCGGATGTCTCTGTGATCTGTGACCGTGACAAAATTAAGAAAAATCGTTGCATTGGAGCACCAGACTGGGTGATCGAGGTTGTGTCTCCGTCAACAGAAAGACGAGATTACGTGTACAAACTCTATAAGTATTTAGCGGCAGGAGTCCGAGAGTATTGGATTATTGACCCAGAAAGAGACAGAGTAGTTGTTTATAATCTGGAGGCAGGACTAAATGCAGGTGCTTTTGATCCACCAAAAACATTAAAAGATAAAGTTTCAGTCAATATTTATCATGGATTTGAAATTGATTTCTCACAATTGGAACTGTGATCAGAGGGAGGGTGCTGAACTTTCCCTTTTTTTGATAAAAGAATTGATAACGGGTAGCCGCCGAAGAACGGTTTACCCGTTTATTTTTGCGGTTGCTTTGCACCAAAGAAATGAACGGGTAAACCGTTATATAATATTATTATGTAGATATGTTGACACACAAAATGCCTTGTGCTATACTGATCAGACAGACATTTATTTGTTTTTTTGACTAAGCATGGAGCTGACCATGGATGCCCCGAACGTACCGTACATACCTGTATCAAATTTAATTTTGATACGAAAGTAGCCTTTGCGAAAAGTATGACGGAATAGTAGGGAATCAGGCAAATTGCGTGAGTAATCTTTTTGAAAACGTGATGAGCAACCGAAGAAACGGACGAATGCAGCCCAGATGGATGTTGACTGGAACACACATCCCCAGATGAAAAGCCGTGGAAACAGGTTTAGACACTTGAAGTTAAGGGATAGCAACAGGCGCTGTACAAGTCCTGAAGGTGATGGCTAACATTCGCTGCGACCTTACGCAACGTCATTAAAAAAGGCAGTAGGAAACCTCTGTAGAAGCGGAATCCAGACACATAACTGGACAAAAGTGTTCGTTGGTCACACACAAGACCCACCTGATCGTGCTATTAGGTGTACAAAAAAAGTGTTTGCTTTGCACTTGTGCGAAGCGGCCTAGCTTAAACCGTGAGATACACGTTAAAATAAACTCGGAGAGGAGAACTCAATGGGACGGAATAATAAAACATACTCGAAGAACCTGCACCAGCAAGCGTATGACCGTTTGATTGGGATGCAGGCTTTTGGTGATTCCAAAAAAAAGGCAGTTGCCAATGGCACGAATGGCGATAAGATCTACAGTTACAACACCTATCAAACATACTGGAAACATACGAAATACTTTGTAAAATGGGTACAGCAGGTACATCCTGAGTGTACGACTCTGAAGAAAGCAGAACAGTACGTGCCAGAGTGGCTGCAATCACGAACAGAACAGATTGATAAGAATGGGAATCACCTTTCTGCATGGACAATCCAGACGGAAGCAGCGGCACTAAATAAGCTCTATGGCATCAAGCCAGATGATGAGAAACGCTTTCAACCGCCGCAGCGAAAAAGAGAAGATATTAAGCGATCACGTGTGGAAACGGTGCGTGATCGCCATTTTTCAACAACGAATAATGCGGAATTGATTGCTTTTTGCAAGGGGACAGGACTACGAAGAGAGGGTGTTGAAAATGTGAAAGGAAAAGATTTGATGTCAAGGTGGAAAATCAATGCAGAGATTGCCAGAATAGAAGCAATCCGCGCCGAAAAACGAACAGACGCAGAGAAAACGATGCTGACGATTTGCAGGGATGCACAAGCATTTACTGCTCCATCACATGAATATTTCATCCACACGAAAGAAAAAGGCGGCAGAGAACGGCTCTCTCCAATAATCGGAGATCATTCCCAGCAGATCATCGAGCGTTTCAAGGCGACTGCACTGGATGAGAAGGTGTGGGAACACATCTCACAGAATGCGGATATACACAGCTACCGTGCGGAATATGCAACGCAGATGTACAAAATGTATGCGCGCAAGATTGGTCAAATACCATATGATCGGATTAACAAAGGAACTGGTAAGGCATACCAATCAGAAGTGTATAATTGTCGTAAAGACGAAGCAGGAAAAAAGCTGGATCGGCGAGCAATGGAGCTATGCAGCAAAGCTCTGGGACACAATCGCGTTGAAGTAGTGGCTAACAACTACATAAGGGGGCTGTGATATTATGGCTTTTTGGAATAGAAATAACGATGATGCAGGGTTGGAAACCGTAAAGAACACACGGGAACGATATGAAGAAATGGAAAAAGCCTGTGAACAGCTCCGTCGTTTGCAAGAAGAAGTTAAAAATGGAGAGAGACTGATCGTTCTTCGCAGTGATTATCTACGATTGCAGCTTGACAGCGAAGAAGCAGAACGGCTTCGTGGGCTTGAAGTAACGTATCAGTATAGCACCTTGAATGAAATGCAGGCTAAGTTGGATTTGCTCGAAAAACAATGTGAGTATTGGCAAAAACAAGCCACTAGCGCTCAAAATCAACTAAAGGAAGCGGCTCAAAATGTTACAAAATGGCACGAAGCGTATGATGAATTGCAGCAGAGTATTGATGAACAGGTTGAACAGGGACGTTTGATTGCAGCCAGACAGGATGTAAGTGAACTGAAACAACTGGAGGAACAGTTGCGAAAAGAAGCTGATAATAAGATAGCTGAAGCTGCTGCTATGGCAGATCAAAAGATACGCGAAGCACAAAAGCAATTGTCTGTTGCCACTCAGAGGCAACAGAATGCCACTCAGAGGCTTCAAGAGGCTCAAGCTATAGAAATCTCTTATGAAGCCCGTGAAACGGCTCTAAAAGCTCGTGAACAAGACGTCATGGAACGTGAACAGGCTATATCTGGAAGATTGGCATCAGCTCAGAATGTATATCGCATCATGCGAGAGCGTGCAAATGCAGCAAGGGGGATTGTACCAAAGAAGTCTCACGATGGCTATTTAGTGCTGAGTAGTCGGCAATGGATTGAAAGATATCCTGCCGTTGTCAGTGGAAAGAAGATGCAATGCAGCGCTGCCGTTTGGAAATCAGTGCTTGAAACACCTTATGATGTGGCACTGGCAGCCGATCAGATTGGAACACAAATTGAAAATGACCTAAGATTGATTGTGAATGACATTGGTTGTCATTGTATGGTATTTGATAAGGACAATGGACGGTACAAGCTCAGCATGGAAAAAATCGAGAACAGTAGAGAAAAGAATGTGTTGTATAAGTGGGATTTTGTGGCAAATTTTAGGAGTGGGTTTTGGCAGCTTGAAATATACACAACTCAAAGTCTTAAAGTGCCAGAATCACGTAGACCCTCTCAAAATTAAAAGGATCTTTCAATGTACAACACAGAATAAGCTTACGAGACAAAATTTTTATAAATGAAAAAGTGGCATATATATGCCACTTTTTCATTCAACGATGTATTAATGGTAAACGGTAGATAGTCTGTACCTCGACTGTAAAGGAAAAGTGTGTGACAATTAGACTATATTTCTAATACGAGTATCAAAGGTTGAGCCTCAACTTTTGATACCACTACACGGAGGTAAGTCTATGAGTTCAGAAACATCTATGGTGGCCGCAAGTTTCCGTCTTCAGGAATGGGCTGCACAAATCAGAGAATGTCAAAACCGGCCAGCCGGCGTAAGCGTTGCCAGCTGGTGTGTAGACCACGGCATCACAAAAGCGAATTATTATTACCGGTTTCATCGGGTACGGAAAGCCTGCCTGGAACATATGCAGGAAGAAATTCCCTCACAGCAGATCGTCCCTGTAGAACCAGGGCTTTTACAGCAGAACCATAAGGATGGCCCCTCGCAGCCGGGACTGCATATTTCCGCAAAGGGATTTTCTGTCTATGTAACAGAATCTACCCCTATGTCTCTTCTTGCGAGGGTTCTTGAGGTGATACAAAATGCTGAATGATGCCACCTGCTTTCAGGCAGTTTACATTGTCTGCGGTTACACAGACCTACGCTTTGGGATGGACCGTCTGGCAGCACTGGTGGAGGCGCAGACAGGAAAGAAGCCCCATGTACCGGATACCCTTTATCTTTTCTGTGGGCGGCGGACAGACCGCATCAAAGGACTGGTGTGGGAAAGGGATGGATGGCTCCTGCTATACAAGAGATTGTCCGAAAGCCGTTTCCAATGGCCGCGCAGCCCGGAAGAAGTGCGTTCCCTGACACCACAGCAGTTCCGATGGCTGATGGAGGGACTGACGATCGCACCGAAAAAGTCTGTCAGACCGGTGGAACCACCGGAATATATGGGATGATTTTTAACTATTGTGCAAAACAGAGAAATTTTAATGCTGCTGTCACGCACCTGCGGCTGCCCTTTGATCCATTGCAAAGGCAGCCCCTGCCATGGTTTTAAGACTCTATATGCTGCAGCTGGCCGTATTTCACTTTTGGAAGTGGCGCATGGGGAAGAGGCTGCCGTAAGCGGTACAGATGCCCCTGTGTCCCTGGTCATTATGACGGATGCGCTTCCATTGTGAATTCGCCAAAAAGATGGTTTTCTGTTAGAATGGAACCATCAGAAAAACAGGAGGCAGCGGCATGGCTTTGGAATATACGGAAGAAAAACTGAACAGCCTTGATAAGGAAACAGTCATCCAGCTGTTTCTTGCACAGCAGGAACAGCTCAAGCAGATCGACCGGACCCTCCAGCTGGTGCTGGAACAGGTTGCGGACTTAAAAAGGCACCGCTTTGGCCGGGCCTCCGAGAGGCATGAAACAGAAGGCCAGATTTCTTTTATGGAAGCCGACGGGAAGATTGTATTCTTTAACGAGGCCGAGGCTGTTGCTATCGAAGAAGCTGGTGAATCAGTGGAAACCGCCGCCCGGCAGCGCCCAAAGAAAAGACAGGGAAAGAGGGAAGAGGATCTTTCCGGTCTTCCGGTTGCAATAATCGAACATTCCCTGTCAGAAGAAGAATTGGAGGAACGGTTCGGAAAAGACGGGTTCAAACAGCTTCCGGATGAAGTGTACCGCAGATATGGGTTTACCCCGGCGAAAATCGAGATCGAGGAGCATCATGTAAAGGTGTACGCCGGTAAGAAGACGGATGAAATCGTCAGGGCCCCGCACCCGGAATGCCTTTTAAGGGGGAGCCTGGTATCCCCGTCACTCGAGGCGGCAGTGATGAACGCAAAATACGTCAATGCCGTCCCGCTTTACCGCCAGGAACAGGAGTTTGAACGTTACGGCCTGCATATCTCCCGGCAGAACATGGCGAACTGGACCATCCAGTGTGCAGACAGGTATCTTGCGGTTCTCTATGATTACCTGCATGAAAAAATGTATCACTACCATGTGCTGCAGGCAGATGAGACGCCAGTCCTGGTAAATAAAGACGGACGTTCTGCCGGAAGCAAAAGCTTCATGTGGATATACCGCACCGGGCGGATGTATACAGACCGCCAGATTGTCCTGTATGAATACCAGAAGACGCGAAATGCCAGCCATCCAAGAGAATTCTTGAAGGATTTCAAAGGCATATGCGTCACGGACGGATACCAGGTCTATCACACGATTGAAAATGAACGGGAAGACCTGAAGATTTCCGGATGCTGGTCCCATGCCAGGCGGAGATTTGATGAAGCGGTCAAAGCCCTGCCGAAAGCAGCGCGGAATGGCAGCCGTGCATATCTTGCGCTGAGCATGATACAGGCCATCTACCGGGAAGAAAAGCTACTGAAAGAACTCCCGTCAGAAGAACGGAAACTCCGCCGCCAGTTAAGCGTACGCCCGCTGGTGGAGGCTTATTTCACGTGGGCAAAGGAAACAATCCGGAAAGTCCCACCGAAGAGCAAGACATGGGAAGGGTTTCAATATTCGATGAACCAGGAAAAATACCTGAAGGTGTTCCTAGATGACGGGGAAGTGCCGATGGACAACAACGCCGCCGAGCAGTCGATCCGCGGATTCTGTATCGGTAAGAAGAACTGGGTGATGATCGATACGGTTGCAGGGGCAAAATCGAGCGCCATTATATACAGCATTGCAGAAACAGCGAAAGCCAACAACCTGAAACCGTATGATTATTTTGAGCACCTGCTCAGCGAAATCCCGAAGCATCTGGACGACACGGACCGAAGCTTTCTGGATGACTTGCTTCCCTGGTCACCGAAGCTTCCGGCGAACTGCCGGAAAACCGGTAAAGAAGTGAAATAAAATAAGACTGGAGCAAATCTATCTCTATCATACAGGTTTGCTCCAGTTTTGTATAGGTACGGACTATCTACCGTTTACGTTCTTCTGTGGATCCTCTGCATGGGAATGATGGCCGGACTTGCCGGGAGACTGGTGTATCTCTGCGTGTTCCGGTCTGTCTATTACTCCGAAAAAGCGGATGATCTGCACGAGCGGGAGCGCGACATCAAGGCGGCGCGCGGGCGGATTCTCGATGCAAACGGGGAGGTGCTCGCGGCAAACCGTACGGTCTGCACGATCTCTGTGATCC
>CAVAKZ010000094.1:0-14282 GCA_963589425.1 Parabacteroides distasonis
ATGAAGTTTGCTGTAATGGTCGTGCATCCTGCATGGCTGACGCCTGCAGATGTACTCCCAATACAGCAAAGCAACATTTATTCTCTCCGACTTCCCTATACAAATTAGGGAAAGCAAGTTTCCCCTGCGGCTAACGCCTTGCCCCTTTGGGGTAATTTGTTCTTATTGGGAACACCTTGCAGGTTTTCCCAAGCGAAGCCCTAACCCTTTCCGCCTGTTGCTCCATTCCGATATGTACCAACTCATTCGCTATTTTTTTGAAAGCATAGCTTCCAAAAAAATAGCGAATGAGTTGGTACATATCTACATTACACAACAGCAGGAAGTTGCACTTCCTACGATAAAAACTCATTCCCTCCGGTCATGAATTTTTATCTACCTTTGCTCATTTCCTCATGGCTTCGAGCCATTCAGAAATGAAAGGGAGCTGCGCCCCCTTACGCTGACACACCAGATCCTGCGGATTTTGTGTCAGCTATCCCCTGTATGGCTACGCTTCTTCTTTTTCTGCACGCTTTTTTATGAAATAATCCAGACTGGATTCCGTACAAAAAATGGAAAGAAAATCTGCAAAATCTTTTTCTGTTTTCAGAGTAAAATGTGTTGCGACTTTCTTTGTGAAATCACTTGAAATGTCATTGTCACTTTCAATGATTTTGTGTATCTTTTTTGCTTCAATTCCAAACTCATTTTTTACTGCTTTTTCAAAGAGTTTCTGCAGTTCTTCTAACTGGTTACAACGAGATTCCATCTCTGCTATCTGTTCTTGGATTGTTTTTGCCATAATATGATATTCCTCCGCTTTTTTAATATGGAATAGGGGCATTTATGCCCCATATTCCGGTTGGCAGGTGGCTGATTATGTGACTGCCTTTTATGCCTTTTTCAGACTGCCAAATCTTAGAAAAAGGGTGCAATTATCCTAGGGATATTATTGCTATAATCAGTATGTTTTGCGTGTGGAATAAATAAGAATTGATTGAAAAAATCAAGAAAATTTGATAAGATAATGTCTGCGAAAACATATTACATTTCAAATTTTTTGATTTGTAATCAGGCTGCGGATGCTACCAACATCTGTAGCCTTTTTTCTTATTCTTCTGCACTTTCATTTGATGTCCTTACAATCATAGCGCCATACGGATATTCACCTGTAAAATTATCTCCTTGTTCATCAATACTGAATAAACCGATTATAGGTGCATTAAGATATGCTTCTGCATTCAGATATTGACCTTTGTTTTCGGGGTCTGGTACTGGCTGATTTTTGCTGTTAAGTTCTTCAATTTCTGCAAATCTCGGCCATGTCTTACGACATAGCGAGTAAAACTGCTCTTCCATATCATGGGTGTAGTCTTTTCCGTATTTGTAATTATTAAGATAAATAAAATGCGGTACTTCATATTTAGCTGAGTTTCTGCATTCAAGAACAGCTGCATATCTGCAAGTTTCTGCTCTTTCAGGATTTACAACTATCCAATTACTTGGAATAATCAAGTATCCGTCTGCCAGCTTGACCTTCTTCATTGTATTATCTTCATTTTCTTCATCAGGAATAGTATAGATTCCATTATTGATGAGTTTTAAAATTTCAAGATAAGATTCTCTTTCTTGTTCAAGAGGCTTCCTATGAAATCCATCGGGAGTTTTATCTAATTCTGCAGTAAGTCTTTTATATTCTGACAAACACGCCTTTTCGATGACCTTCTTTATACCACTAGGCATTCTGCAGAATGTCCCAATTATTTTGTTAATCATAGGTCCATATTTCAGCATATAGTTTGCTGTGAGCGCATCCAGAGTCTTTTTGTTATCACCTGATACATCCAACGAGAATTTACATGAATCTGAATCAATAATTTTCCTTCTTGGCATAATCATCATTTCCTTTCTAAAGAGTATTAGCATTTCTGCTAACCTACTTATATTATACACAAAAAATAATACAATGCAAGTGAAAAATAATATTTAATATTATTTTATTCTTAAAAGTGTTACTTTGTATATTAGATACCATTCCAAGCACCGCCATTTCTGGCGTTGGTCTCCCCGAACTCCTGCGACCACTTGCCCCTGACATCCATTTTCTTTAGGAAAATGAATGTCTTAAAGCGGGGCAGAAAGCGGATATATAGGAATCCCCTTTGCCAATCGGTTCCCCAGGGAACCCCTTTTTTCTGCGGTGTCTATTGCTTCATTTTTCTTCTTTTCTATATGTACTCCGTTCCTTGCTTATCGGTTTGCTAATGTGCATCGTAACAGTTTCCTATCCGGATGCAAGGGACGTTCCTTAATTCTCCCTCGCTTCGCTCAGTCCGATTACCACTTATCCCCTTGCATCCGGCCAGAAAACTGTTACAGAAGATGCACGCAAACCCGATAGATAAGCAAGGAACTCAGAAAGTACATGAACATAGAAAGGAGAAAAAAGGATGAAGCAATACACCTACGAAAAAATAGGACGCTCCCCTCCAGAAAAAGCTTCAGAATCTTGAAAGTACATATTTTGGGCTTTGGCGAGCCGACATTTCAACCACAAATTTACAATTATAAAGGAGATTAAAACCATGACAAGAGAAATGATTATTACAGAACTTAACAACAGAGGATACAAGGCAGATTCACAGAACAGCATAAAAAATGGTGTGGTGCTTGAGGGTATCAGAATTTTAACAGACTGCAATGTTGCATCTATCATTTATACAGAGGGAATCATTGAAAATGCAGAGGAACAGCACAAGACACTTAATGATGTTGTATCAGCTATTATCGGAATATATGAAAGTAGCAAGGCAGTTAATTTTGATGTGAATATGTTTTTTGATAGAGAGTACATACTTAATAATATTTATATAGGTATGCAGAAAGACAGCAACGAGGACATAGAAAAAAGAGCTTGCGACCTTGAGGGAATCGAAAGCTATTTATATATCAGAGGAGATTCAGACAGGGACGGATATGTTTCTGCAAAAGTTTCAAGTGCAATTTTAGAGCGTTCCGACATATCAGAGCGTGAAGCATGGGAAAAAGCAGAAGCAAACACAAATGCAGAAACTACCATAATATCTATGGCAGAAGTTATGTGTTCCATGATGAATATGGAGTATTCGGAAGAAATGGAAGATATGACACCGCTGTATGTACTTACTAATACAAGCAAGATAAAAGGAGCAAGTGCAATCCTCAATAAAAAGGCACTTGCAGAGTTTGGAAAGAAGCACAACACAGATAAAATTGTAGTTTTGCCGTCATCAGTGCATGAAATGCTTTTAATACCTTATACAGAAGAAACAGACATTGACACATTTTCTGCAATGGTGGAAGAAGTAAACAATGCTGAAGTAGACCCAACAGAGAGACTAACAGACAGAGCATATATCATAACACTTTAATTTAAAGATTTTTTCAGAGTGTGGGGAGCAATCCCCACACAGAAAGGAACATAAAATGACGAATGAGCAGATTATATTTAATGAAAGTTTGAATTTGATGGAATCGGGAATTATCGGAGATACAGGCAGAAAAATCATTGTAGAAAATGAGGACGGAGAAAAGAAAGAAATGCCAGAGCCTGAAAGTATACATACATATGCAGGATGGAAAGCAATCGGCAGACAAGTCAAAAAGGGCGAAAAGTGCATTGCTACTTTTATGATATGGAAGTACACCACCAAGAAAAAGAAATCAGAATCAGAGGACGAGGAAGAACAGGAAAAAATGTTTATGACTAAAGCGTTTTTCTTTAGGGAGTGCCAGACAGAAGCCATTACAAAGGGGGAATAATATGAAACACAATTTTTATATCGGTCAAAATGTTCTGTGGCATTGTGTGGAATATGAAAGCAATGATTATATTAAGGCAGTTATAACAGAAGTACACAACGACCATTGTTTAGCAGTATCAAAAAATAATGATTTTCCAAATTTTAATGATATGAAATTATGGATTGATGAAGATAACGAAATGGATTTTTTTGATGCTGATATGCTAAAAAGTTTATAGAAAGATGAAAAGAGGAGTGCCACAGGGACACTTCTCTTTTCACTGGGGGAACCTTGAGCCGAACCGTCCCCCAGACCCCCATCCCATTGCTGACGGAAGGCTGTGGCAATAGTCAGGGGAATGGTTGCCGGAAGTTCCAAGGAGAACCCCCACGCTGCGCCCCGCCCACAGGGCGTGCCCGTTCTCCTTGACCTCTCCCCAGCTGGTGTGATAATCGTATTTTCCCTATGATACACCTATTTGTGACTAATCATAACTGTATTGATATATTTTTTGAGGGTATTTCTGCTAATATGATACTTTTTCATTAGAGTAGTCTGCTTAATACTTCTATCGGATAAATACAGTTCTATATCTGCTTTTAACTCATCAGTAAACTTATCGAGTTTCCCTAATTGTCGTCCGCTTCGCTTATTACTTGCAGCAATCCCATCCTTGATTGATTTTGATATATATAATCTTTGTTTCTCAGCTCTATCAAGTTCGACTATAATTAGCAACTTTATGATACTTTCCATTGCTGTTTTCGTGACAATATCCTGTTCTGATGCAGTCTGCATCATCTGGCGGATATAGTCTGTTGATACAGTAGGATTATCAATGAATATCATATTTACACCACGATTTAACCACTCCAGATATTTTTTATATCCGTTTTCTGCTTCTCTTGTAAATCGGGTTAAATCTTTAAATACAACTGTGTCTCCTGATTGTAGAATTTTGTCGAGTTTTAAGAATTGTGGTCGGTCGGAAAAATTCTTTGCAGATTTTTCCTCCGTAAATTCGACAATATATTCTATATTATGGTCGGTTGCATATTTATCTAATGATTTTATCTGTCTTGCAAAGTTCTGGCGTTCTGTATCAGTAGATATACGCTTATAGCTGTAATAGTTCCCCATAAGATTGCACTCCTTTGTATCATTTTAACTATAGTTATATTGATACAAAATAATAGTATCAGAATAACATTTTGTCAAGTTATTCTGATACTATTATTCACTACATATTTCTGAAATGTTATATTGACACTTTTATTCAATAGCTTCTTTAATGCTTGTTGCAAGTCGGGATACAACGGACACACAGACTGAATTGCCTGCCTGCTTATATAATCTTGCATCGCTCATATCATCAGGAAGTTTAAAATCCTTTGGAAATCCTTGCGTATTAAAACATTCTCTTGGTGTCATTTTACGGATTTTATTATCGTCAGTATGAATCAGACATACATTATGTCCGCCCTCTCCCTGATTTGCTGTAAGTGTAGGAACTACACCACTTTTGTTTTGCCTAACGTATTTTCTACGCCATTGATAAATAGCAGGGTTATTTATTTCATCATTTTCCATTGCTTTTACAAGTTGCTCATAAATATCGCCCTTATATTTACCTTCTGTATAGTAGTATTTCTCGTCTACTGTTTTTTCAAAATCTATTATATCTCGTACAGATTTTGTAAGAGGGACTGAAAGCGGCCAATGAAATTTTTCATAATCTGCTTCATCACGAAAGGCTACAATATATATACGTTCACGATTTTGTGCTACATTGCCGTAATTCATTGCATTTAATACTTGGTATGTATATTTGTATCCTAGGTTATCAAGTTGCTCACATATAACCCTGAAAGTGTTTCCGTTATCGTGTCCAACAAGATTTTTGACATTTTCAAAAAATGCAATTCTGGGTTTTTTCGCTTCTAGTATTCGGACTAATTGAAAAAATAATTCCCCCCTGCCCTTTTCATCGTCAAATCCTTTTCTATAACCTGCAATAGAAAATGCTTGGCATGGAAATCCTGCTAACATTATGTCAAAATCAGGAATTTCATCTGTTTTAACGCTGTTTATGTCTCTTACATCTACATGAATATTGGGAAAGTTTAATTCAAATGTTTTTGCGGGATACTCATCAAATTCGTTGGCATAGATAGTTTCAAAACCTGCTGTTTTGAATCCTAGATCTATGCCACCTACACCCGCAAAGAACGATGCGCATTTAAGTGGTTGCATAGTGATAATCCTTTCTTTGGTTAGTATGTATGATATTATAATAGAAATTGCGGCGTGCCGCAATCACTAGATTAAAAGATAGGGGGCGCAGCCCCTTACCTTTCTTCTGTTATTCCAATTAACTTTTTATAATATTCAGATAGACGATTGTACGCCTTGCATCTTCGTATATCAAAAATAT
Source organism: Parabacteroides distasonis (assembly GCA_963589425.1). Classification (GTDB taxonomy): domain Bacteria; phylum Bacillota; class Clostridia; order Lachnospirales; family Lachnospiraceae; genus CAKRJP01. The sequence goes on from CAVAKZ010000094.1 coordinate 6,200, forward strand.
AATCGGGTTCTAAATTCTTTGCGTTTACAAAGAGCTGTTGTAGACTCACGTGAGGTCTACGACCTTGATTTTTTTGGTCTTGAATTGTCTGTGATGAATTTGCAGGATATTTTCCGAACTCATCAGAATTGATGTTGAGGTCGTAGATATACAGCAAATTTTCATCAAGTTTAAATCTTAAAAAGACTAAATCATCAAATTGGCATTTTGGACCGAAAGAAGATAAATCTCCTTCAAATCTTGAGGTTGCCTTGAACTCAATTTTCTTTCCAGTTTTTGGGTCGGTTGCATCGCCTACTTCATCACCACGATTCCATAAATAACCTAAACAATAACATCCCATTGGTTCGGATATTGCGTCAGGCATGTTGATACCACGATGGGAATTATTCTGAATGTATGTATTCAGGTCTTTCCATTTAAAGTAGGCATTGCATGTTTCGTCAATCCTTGCATCGTCGATAGTGATATATCCAAAATCGTTATATATAGGCATACTTCCTTATTGGGGGCTGTCCCCTATCCGTAAGTATATAATAACATATTGCATAAAAAAATCCATTGGATATTAGACTATTCAGAAGCTTCAGCAGGGGATAGCTTGTCAGATATATTGCTTGTATACCATGCACTTGCCTTTTGAATTTCTTCTTTCCACACATACGATTTTCCGTTCATATATGTATCAAAACTGTTCTGCAGGTCTTTTAATTCCTGCTGTGCTTCCTCAAGAGCTTCTTTATAGTCGATTAAGTCCTGCTGTTCGCTTGCAATATATTCTTCCACGCTGTTATAACAAGGAATACATTCATAGCTTGTTCTGTCATCATTGTATTTATGATATACAACGTCTTTCCATTCTTCCTCTTTAGGTTCTGCAATGTTCTTTTCAGTTATTTCAATATCTGATTGAATATCATCTATTCTTTCTAATATATCCATAAGGTCAGAAAAATCATATTCGTATGCTGTACAGAAATAATGAATGAGATTTTTTTCAGGGTCTAAGGCAAACCAACAACGTTCCGCCCATTGTTCTGCATACATTCTTTCATCACTTCCGTTACTGTATGTTCCTGCTACTAAGTCACCTATGAAATTTTCCAACAGTTCTGATACAGTCAATCCGTATGAACCGGCAGTCTTTGCTATACGCTTTACATCGGCATCCGACAGATTCAGGCTGTATGTTCTCGATTTTATAGTTTCAATTTCTTTCTGCTGTTCTGTCATTGCATTATCTCCTTTTAGAATTTTTCGTCTGAATCATTGAGAGAAAAATATGCTTCAAAGGTACAGTCCAGTACCTTTGCAATTTCTACAAGTTCTTTTTCACTGAAATTGTCACGCTTTAGTTTGTTATATAGATTACTGGTACTCCAGTTTAGTTGCTCTGCTAACCATGCTTTGCTTTTATCTCTTTTTGCTAACACTAATCTAATCTTTTCTGACATCATAGCTGCTGTTCTCCTTTACATAATGGTATTGCAATAGTTTTATAATGGTATAAAACCATTACTTTTTATTCCTTTTCTTTTCCTGCTTCTTTTTATACATATCAAGTATTTCCGATGCTACCTGTACTTTTGATAGGTCAATGCTATGTTCCTTGCAAAACGATTTAATTGCTTCATCAATCAATCCCGAAAAATTTCCTCTTGTATATTCTTCTGCAATAATGCGTAGCTTCTCATACATTTCCGGATTCATTGTTAAAGTGAACTGCTCATTTTTCAGTCCTTCTTTTTTAGGACGTCCACCAAGATTTTTCTTTTCTTTTTCTGTTTTGTCAGTCTTGCTTTCTGATGATTTTTCTTTTTTTGGTGGTGCGGTAATCTTTTCTTCTTTTACTGGCTCTGCTTCTGCAGGTGTCGGACTGGAAAAGTATCTCGCAGCTACATCAACATTACTTGCCAAATCAATGTCTTTGGGTAATTTTTTTCCTGCCATTGTACAATTCCTTTCATAATATTTTGAATTTTATAATGGTTTTATAATGGTATAAAACCATTATCATACTATTGTAAATTGCCTGTAAGCTCTTTTGTAAATTCTAAATAATCTTTAACAGCGGAGCAGGAAGCATCCCATTCGATAATGGGTTCTTGTTGGCTTTGTGCTTCTTTTACTTTTACTGTTTCTCTGATTTTACTGTTAAATACTTTGGTATTCAGCTTAACAGACATTTTTTCTAATCCACTCAGAACTGCATTATTGATATTTGCCCTGGAGCTGTACTTAATCAGGAGAATACCTGCAATTTCAAGACCTTTGTTTGAGTGCTTGCGTACACTTTCGATTGTGTTGGATAGCTGATCCAACCCAATCATGGCAAGATAACTGCACTCTGTAGGGATAATGATTTTTGTACTTGCTGTAAGGCTCATAATATTTAACAGTCCGAGTGAAGGCGGTGTATCAATCAATATCACATCATAATTTGCATTTTCAATACGTTCTTTCAGAAGATATTCCCTGCCTAATTGGTTAAATTCTGTGTCGGCATAGGCAAGCAGGAGAGAACCTGCGATTATGTCATAATATTTTGACTTAATAATACATTCATCAAGCGTACTTTCCTCTTTGAGTAAGGTATAAAGATTATGTTCCTGACATTCCATGAGGTTCACGCCGGATACAGTTGTAAGATTGCATTGCGGGTCGGTATCAATGCAGAGTACCTTTTTGTTGTATTCTCTGCTCAATATTTCGCCTAACATTTGTACTGTGGTTGTTTTTCCGCATCCACCTTTTGTAATATTCACTGAAATAATTTCCAAAATTTTTACCTCCATGAAAATTAGGGTATTATACCATTATAAAACCATTATTAAACCCTTATAATACCGTTATTATAAGGGTATTATACCCCTTTAATAAGGTTATTATATCACTTGTAACTGCTAATTACAAGTGCTTGATTATTAAAATGTAACTTTAAAGTGATAATTTGTTCTTGATTTTAGAACTAAGATTTTGTAGAATAAAGAATGTAAGAGCTGAGAGCACAAAAAAAGAAGCTATTGGCGTAGCTCCTTTTTTATAATTTGTTTAATTTCAGCTTTTTCAAGAGAATTGGCGTTCTCCTGAATATTGACTCAACCACGAATCACAATCATAAAGCTGTAGATATTGAAAGCATACTTTCAATATCACTTCCAATTCCATTTTCATTATATGTATTTTTTATGGTAGTGTCAAGCCACTAGATATAGGAAATACAAGGGTTTCAAGCCAAAATAAGGCGGTTTTCCCTAGGGAATGGAAGTATGTGTGTGATACTGGCAGTCATATACATACTTTTTTTGATGCCAATCCGGCTCCTTGGAAATAGGAGAGGGCGTTATATCGGCTAACACTAATTCGCTTGTATAATTGCTATCTGCAAAGGCTGTAGGCAGTATAAATCCAGACGGGAGTGTTGCGAGCTTAACAAGAAAATCGCAGGGTTATATTCTATAACCGAGTTTCCATAGAATATATGACCATAGGGGAAAAAAGCCGTTTCATATCCTCATTGTGGCAGGGATGCCACACCCGAACAGAAAGGGAAGCCTAAAGGCTGAAAAGTCCAAGGTTAAAGAGTTAAGGCGGGGGCGCACAGTTGCAGCGTAAAGCTGCAGGCTACCTCTGGGACAAGTTAGTGTTCTTTCAGAGGGATACACGCAACAGTTAGAAATGACTGGTAGTTGGAGTAATTATTGGAGCTGCGGGAACTATTAAAGCGTGGTGGCATATCTACGGATAGTCACAGTCGGGAAACAAAAATACGGATACCTCATGAAAAAGGGATTGTAGTATTGGGTTGCACTTATCTGCAGATTTTATGCAGGAAAAGTACGCCCAAAAGCCGTTTCCTAATCCCCTAGGATTGTATCTGGGGTTGTGGCATAGTCAAGGTTATTTCAAAAATTATAAAGAAAAGCAGGCTTTTGGTAAGAGAAGCAGTAGTGTGGTAAAGGTGGGTAAGTGATACGCTTATGGAGTTGTTGTTAAACTGTGGTAAAGAGTGTGTGCAGGTTGTGGGTAGCTTGCTATCCATGAGCTGTGCATGGTCTTTTCCATCTGTTTATCAATAACGGAATGTCACTTATCCATGCTTTCCATACTTTTGTAATAGTATTATAAGGTTATTAAACCATTATAAAAAGGGTATAAAACCATTATGGAATTATACCCTTCTTCTGCTTATGCTGTTTCCAGTAGTTCGCAGTTTATATATGTATCATCAATGCTGATGATTTTAAGTTTTGAGCTGTGCATAACATCTACTTCATAATATCCCTGTTCGTCATTCACGTTTCCCATATAAACACATTTAGTTCCTGCAGGTACTTTGATTCTCAATTTGATTTTATAGTTAAGTTCATGTCCTTTTACAAGACTTGTAGCGAGGAATCCTTTTTCGTACAAGTCGCAGTCTGTCATATCTGTTGCATTCTCTTTCATAAGGTCAAATACATGGTCGCATACACCACGATACAGAACTAAGTCTGTATCTGTGGTATGTGATGCCACCATTTCTGCAATCTGCAGGTCTACTTTGTCACATCGGTTCTGACGGAATCTTTCGTTCACAGATTCGCCTGAATGTGCAAGACAGTATTCCATTGTATAATGGTTCATATCAATCATTCGCTGTGGTTCAGGATTGATATGTGTATGTGCAAATTGGATTGCGGTATCTGTATCAGGAGCCATTTTGTCCCAACTGACTCCGATATGTTTAAATGCATCTGTGATACGATATATGATTTTATTTTTCATGATAATTACCTCTCTAATCTTTGTAGCAGTTTAATTTGGTTGCTTCGCAGTATTTTCCTTTGAAGTAAATTATCATCTTATTATTAGATGATAAATCTCCGAAATATTCAGGTTCAAATACCTTTTCAGTTGCTTCCTGAACGGAACGTCCTGTTGTATTATTCTGTGCATTTGTTTCTGAATTGCTGATTTTAAGCACTTTCTTTTTGCCGAATGTATCAGAGAATACCTTCGATGAATTGATGTCATTACTTCCGAGGATAATCTGATAATTGCAGTTGCCGAGTATGGAACGTGCGCCTGTCGGCTGGTATCTGTATTCAAGCTGTGATAAGTTCTGCTGTATAACCATACAGATTACAGACTTTGAACGGAGTGTAGACAAATTAGAGTTAATCAGCTTATATGAGAATGTAAGCTGTGGGAACTCGTCCAATAACATAAGTATAGGTCTGTTCTTTACTCCTGTGCTGCTGTCAGGTCTTTTGGTAAATGCGGTACTCATGCTTTGTATGAGCAGGGTGAATAATGGAGCGTATGCATCTAAGTGTTCCTGACTAATCTGCAGGTACAAGTCTGTTCCCTGCTCTAAGGTCTTTATTGATATACAGTTGCCATTCTTTGATAATAGTTCATCCAATATAGGATTAGAAAAGTGCACAAGTGCTGTTGTAAGTGCATCATATGCCGAGCTTACGTTCTTCTCAGAGTTTCCGTAGAAACTTGCAAGAAGCTCTTTTGCAGGTTCACAGTCGCTTTCTATGGCTTTTGTAACCCAATCAAATACATTGCCCTGCAGGATGGCGTGTATCACATCTGGAAAGCTTGCATTTGGATTTGTATGCAGTATCAGATGAGTAATTCCCTGAAACATCTTTCTTGCTCTTGTAGAGAAGTAGTTGCTGTCAGATCCGCCCTCATCTGCGATGAGAACGGTTGCGACGGATTCAAGATACAGTTTCTTGTCTGTATCATCCATCTGTCCCAGTTCAGCAAATGGGTCAAATCTTACGCTGTCTGTTAATGCTGTCGGGGAATCAGGACAGAATCTTACGATTTTCCTCTTTGTATGCTTAGACACATAATTGTATAAATCGCCTTTTACATCTACTGCCAGTACGCTTCCCTGAAAGCTCATTGCATTTATAATGGCAATTCCGCTTGTCTTTCCTGAACCGGGAGGACCGAAGATAGCGATATTACATTCTGAATTAGATGGTATCCTTATCAGCTTTCCTTTATCTGTTCCGAATATAATTCCTTTAGCATTTCTCCAAGGTACTTTCTCAAATGTGGAAGTATCAAGTTTATGTGGTTCTGCATTTCTGAAATATTCGACCAGTTCATGATAGGTTCTTTTATATTTTGAATGGTCTGCTCCGTATGTTCTTCCTGTCAGGTATCTGTATCTTTTATCCCTGCAGATTGTAAAGACTATCATGAGCCATAGTGTTGCCAGTCCAATCGGTACTGCTAATTTATACAGATTATATAAAGGATTTCTTTCTGTAATGTTCATATATTCACACGTTATTTCAAATATATAATCGTTGGAGAATATCAGAACGATTGCGAAAAGAAAAAATTGTACTATGCAGTAATATTTTACTGCGTACCATATGCCATATTTTTTTATCATAAAGTTATTTCCTCCGTATGTTCTTTTGTTTTGTTAAGGGCATTCTTTCCCCAGTTTTCTGTTGTTTTAATTGCAGATAACGCCGCCTGTTCTGTCAGTCTGCGTATCTGCTGAAATTCCTTTTCGGTGGCATCAGCAGAACCATCGGTTGATGATTCTACAATGCTTTCAATTTTATGTTCTGCATTGATTGCAGAACGGAGAGTTTTTTCTACCATAATTTTTCCTCCTCAACGGTATGTTCTTTACGTGTTGTATTGCCCCATCCTGATGAAGCACCCCATCCGGCATCTGCGCCCCATGTATTCTCTTTTTGGGTGGCTGATACAGTTCGATTTTTTGCTTCCAGTTCAGTTACTTTCTGTCGTTCCTGTTGTAGTTCAATGTCTTTGCTTTTTAAGGCTTCCTGCAGGGTCTTAATATGCTCCTGCAGTTTTTGATTTTCTCCTGCAGTCTGATATAATTCCTGCTCTTTTGCAGATAGTACATTCTGTGCATTGTAAAGTTCTCTGTTCTTTTCAGAAATTATTTGCTGTGCAGCTTGTTTTAATTTCTGATTTTCAATATCCTTTTCCTGCAGCTTTGCCTGCAGTTCGGCTTTTTCTTTATCTGCTGTTACTGTGTCGGTTTTGGTCTTTAATTCAGATTGCAGATTACTAATTTGTTGGTCTTTTTCGGCAACCTTATTATTAAGATGGAGTAAGTTGTGTTTTTGTTCAGTGTTGGCTGTTGTAAGTACATCCACTTTCTGGCTTAATTCGACATTCCTCGACAATATACCTGCAAGCTCATCTACTGTAAGAGTGTGGTCAATTACCACACCTGTTTTATTTGTAATTTCCTTTAGCTGTTTTACAGTAAGAGGAACGGCTTTTCCGTCACCAGATTTCTTCTGATATACTGTGGCTTTTATCCCTGCTTCATCAAGCGTTGATTGTAGTGACGGATGCATATCCCTAAGTATTGCTTTTTTGGTTAATGCATCGGCATTTAATCTGTACTCAAAATCAGGATGTTTTTCTCCGGCAGGAACTGCGGGTACATATGCAATATGAAGATGTTCTTTCGATATATCTTTTAAACCGCTTTCTGTTTCTACCCATTTATGTTCATCCTTATGAACTTCTGCTACAAATACACAGTCTTTTCCGGCAGGTAAATACTTATCACAGTACCAGTCAAATGCAGTCTGAAAAAATGTTTCATGCTGCTCCGGTGGGCAGTCGTTTGGACATTGAATTACAAGTTCTACTGCATGTACCAGATTCTTGCGATTATACTTAAAGATTTTGCTTTCAAAATCTTTTCTGTATTGGTTCACTTCCTTGGCTGTTTTACCTCGGTCTATCAGGCTGTAATTTTTGCGGGACAGCTTTGTATCTACAGATTCATTTCCGTAGGATTTTCCTTCTGGAAGCTGTCGCAAATCATGCTTGATATGTGCGAGGATTTCTGTGCCACCATACTTGGTTAATTCCATAATCGTTACCTCGCTTTAATTATTCTGTTGTAAGTTACATCATATAGGTAAGTCTGCGAGAAGAAATGTTGCGGATTTCATCTGCGTACTCTGTCTGATCTTACACATCGCTGTCGCTTGTGTAAGGTAGCCAGAGTGCTTGATGAAGTTTGCTGTAATGGTCGTGCATCCTGCATGGCTGACGCCTGCAGATGTAC
>CAVAKZ010000095.1:0-10565 GCA_963589425.1 Parabacteroides distasonis
ATACCATGAGCTCTGCGTCTTTGTTCGTTGGTTGTTTCTTCAGTTTCTTATTTGCCGTCCGATAATCCTTCACAGCCTGCAGGATGACTGCATTTGCCAATTTTTCATAGGGGTCTATACCTTCATAATTTTTTCCAGGACGGACACGCCATGTCCGCTTTTGGAGCACAAAAAAAGCCGATAGGTAGACTTCACCCAATTAAGGATGAAATCAACCTACCGGCAATCTTCTCAGTTCAAGCTAAGTTTATTACTTCAGTAAGATGTACATTTCTCGCAAGGCTGCCTTGGCGGTTCAAGCCGGATTCACATGCTCATGCGTTATTAAATTAAGCTGGTATCTCTGGCACTCTTGGTGCCGTCTTAGGTTCTTTCGTTATCCGTACAGTTGATCCATTTTCATTGACTTCGTAAAATATCTCTGCTTGGCACTTTGAGCAATGAATAAATGTCCTTGTCCCTTTTAAAGAGCGACTAAGGATGGTGCTGCAACTCGGACAACAGATTGCATACGGAAAATCATCTCGCATTTACTCACTTCCTTACTTCAAATAGTTCTTGATTATTTTTCTTGTAGTCTGTGATATTTTGGCGTCACATTCGCATTTCTGAATGGCTTGATATAATTCATCGGCATGCTTACGCAATTCTCCATAACGATCATCTTCGGAATAGAAGGCTTTTTCCCAGTGGTACCGCAGATGCTCTGGTTCTGACTTTTCTCCAGTTGTCCAAGTCCAAATAAAATCATAAAAAACAGCATCGTTTTTATCCCACTTAAAAGGAATTATCACAAGTTCATTTTCTGAATCGATGCCATTGCAAGAGAAGATGTCATCTTCCAAACGCCATTTAATTTCCGGATCCATATGAGCGGGATGATAAACTGCCGTACCTTCTTTATCCTCTGTAACAAGTCCCATTTCCCTATACTTGTCTTGAAGGAAGCAAAGCACCCCACCATTTGATTTCCACTCTATCTCCCCAAGCTTGGTCTGTTCAGTTAGACGATCTATGAACGTGCCAACAAGTGCTGTGTTGCTTTCCTGGTCAGATAAATCTCTCTCTAACAAAGAATTCATATCCACCTCAAAAAGCTTTGCAATTTTCCAGACCACATCGATACTCAATTTCTTTTTTGAGTCTGCCTTTGCTGTCCTGGAAATATAGCCTGCACTCAGACCTAACGCTTTTTCCAAATCCCCATATCGCATTCCTATTTTCTTTGCAAGATAATCGATATTGCTGATGAGACAGCTATTATCAAATTCTTCCAAGTTCTCAAGATAATCCTGAATGTATTCTTCCTGCTCCTGCAACAGATTTAACCAACCATCTGCACTGTCATCGTCATGCATACAAGAGCTATATTGTGTCTGTAGCTTATCCTTCATCTCATAAGCTTCCATGAGTTCACTAAAATTATCGGGCTCAACAAGTTCGCATAATTCTCCATTTATTTCGACCTTGTTCATCATATATTCATCAAATTGCCTTGACATGGTACACCTCCGCCATACATTTGTACCATCATTATAGTATTTGAACCATTGATTGTCAATGGTTCAAATTTACATTTACCTGTAAAACAAAAAGACCCGGAAGTTTTCTTCTTCCAGGTCAATCTAGCAGCGGACACGGCATGTCCGTTTTTTCATAAAATAAATTTTCAGATTGCTACATCATATTGCTCAAGATATTCTTTCACCGCCCACAGCGGTTCCGGATACTTCACATGTAGTGCTTCGCTGATCCACTGATGCTCTGGATCAAGCGGTTTCAGCTTACATCCCAAAACATCCAACAGCTTCTCGCTTATCATCGGTGGCAAGTTCAGACCAAAACAAATCAATACAGCAGTATTCAGATTCGGAGCCGTTTTCCCTTTAACAGTACGGCTGATTGTTTTCGGATCTCTCTCAATCAAGTCACCCAGATCGGTATACTTCATATTTCTCCACTTCAGCAACAGCTCCATGCACTGCTCGGGATCGTCCGTCATCTGCTTGCGAATATTCAGCCACTCCTCCTGTTGCTTTTTTCGCATTGCAATCTGCCGTTCCGGTGGAGCATTCTGATATCCATTATGATATTTTACATCAAAGGTGATATCACTCTGCTCTCTGTTCAAAAAGCAGATTGTGTGGTACGCAGACTCTACCTTGCTTGTAATGCTCAAATCAAAGACAAGACAACACTCGTTCATGTGTGCTCTGGCATAATCAGTCAACATAAGCCGACCGTCCATATCAGAACAAACATATAACGGAGAATTGTAGACGTAATGATTTTCTAAGAACAGATAATCACCGTTGGCTGTCTTTTCACGCAGTTCAGGATTTGAAAAACGCTGAATAGCGGCATCTTGGGCACTTATCGTAAAAGTCTGATACGTCTCGATTGAGCCCTTTCGGAATCCGTGAGGTCTGACATACTTCCCATCCACATAGTTAAAGGTTCCGATTGCACCGTCAAATCCGAGTTCTACCAATCGAATCTTAGCTGCCTGTCTGGACACTCCGAAATCGACCGCAAGTTGGTCAATGACCATCTCCATGACATCCATTTCATATTGAGCATTGGTCTCACGAAGAAATGTAGCTATGTATTCATTCGCCTTGGCTTTAAACGGAGTCCGCGGCATCTGAATTCTGGGTGCAAGCTGATTTGCTTGTTTCTCCATGAATTCCGTAGACTTTTTAGAAATCCCGGATGCAGCCCCGCCGACAACTTCACAGCTAATGCAGGATGCTGTCTCATTATAAAGCTGCTCTAATACAAAAGCCTTCCTATGCTTATCCCAGTGAACACACTCATGAATTATGGTTGTATTCACCGATCCGATATTTCGAAGCAAGTACACTAGGGGATCTACAAGGATGGTTCTTCCCTCAATATAAGTAGGAACATCTTTGTCTGCATCCTCGTCATAAATATCAGCATCGGCATCTTCAAAATAAATCTGACCAAAGACTGATGAATCTTCCTTTATACGATGGCTTCGGATAGACAGAGTCAATGCTTCTGCCAATCTTGTCGGATCCACCCACACAGCGGGCTGACCTCGTGGTGGAATTTTAAGTGCCTCCGGGAAATTTCTCTTTAAGAAATCTTCAGCAACTCTTTCAAGTTCAGAATATGGAATGATCGGCACAAGGGAATCATCCATTGGATCCTTTAGTCGATTCTTGCCATCATATCTCAATATCTGCAGGATTTCAAAGTCATCCAGTTTCTTATCAAGGTCACCTCGGCAAGATAACATCAGCCAGAAAGTCCTTCCTTCTGATGAATCATAGTGATGATTTCCCTCGTGAATCTCAACATCCACAGATAGTGCTACATCGAAGCTAATCTCCATCCCCGGACGATCTTCCACCCATACATGCTCCACATGTACATTGGCAATCTCAGTCTCTCCGACAGCATGTACTCTGGTAGCTAAGCTTTCTATGTAGTCCTGGTTATCTTCGATGAACTGCTCGGCTGCCGCCCAGAACTCATTGTCATATTTCTTTCTAACATAATCCGTAAATGAGCGGCTTGCCGCCATGCACAACACCTCCTTGATTTTTATACAGGTATATCATTAATTGTCTTAACAACGACATCAGCAAACCTGTGTATCGATTTCAGAAATTTCTCTCCAGAATCATCTGCTATATTCACAAAACAGGCTGAAATAGTTGATGGCAAAAAAATGTTTGCATTCAGGGTGAGTTGCTCCGGCTTTTTAGTATAGAAAGAAGGATACAAAAGAACCGCTTTTTGAGCATGAAGCAATCTTACGTATGTCAGCATTTGATAAATATCTGCGGGTTTAAACAGTCCATGTGCTTTGTTCTTTACATCTAAAACTGCATAAGAAGATGGCATATAATCATATTTCTCATCTTCAGAAATAAATTTGTATATAATATCTGGCTGATATTCCCTCTCTTCATACGCACCACTTGGTCCAACAACATCTGCGAATTTTTTCTTACCTGCCCACGTAGTGAACTCCTTCTTTTCTGGAACTTCTTTTAGTACCTTAATTACAAAATCCTCAAACAATCGATCAAAATTTATGATAAAACTATCAGTGCCCACCGCCGATCCCTTATCACTATACGAGAGTTGATCGATGATCATTGCTGCATAGGTTAAGGTACGTCTATACCGAGCTGTATTGGAATTAAAGTTAATATTTTCCAACACTACGCTACCTTTTGTCACATTCGGTGATGCCCCCGCAAAATACATGGATAACTCTGTTGCTGTAGAAGAAAATTTTCGCACGTGTTGTAACTTTCTCAGTGCAGACAGAATCAGATTGTTGTAATCATTATCTAACGACAATGATGATACAGTTGTGGTCACAAATTTTCTCTTCTGTTGCATAAAATCCATATATGTTTTTCTGTAATTCACGCGTCCTTTCAGACTTGTAGTTTTCATCTTGGTTCTATCATAAGTGCGAATAATACCTTCTTGCACATTTTTCTTCAGATTTTTTATGAACATATCAGCAACATCCGCACTGGTCTCAGCCTCAGAAATATCAAGAATTGCCGCACTATCTGTTGGCCGATATCCATATACATAAAGATACATTCGAATAATATGCTCGAATCCAATCTCACTATATTTGGGCTTCAACGAAACAACTCGAACCGGTGTCGTAATATACCCAACGTATGACTTGCTCAAAGGCAGAATATTATTCTTCTTTTCTTCATATGACCAGGCGATGCCATATGACTTTGTAAAATTCTCAAAGAATGCCAGTTCTCCGTCTTGAATAGTAATTATATTCTGCTCTGCATTTTCGTTAACTATAGACACACTGCCTACCCCTTATATTTGAAATTCTGCAGAAAACGCCGCCTTGAATTCATCTGTTTCCTGTATTCCATCACCAAGGTTCTCACCAACTATAGAATTTACTGCCGATGGATCATTAAAGCTATACTCTTTAATGGTTGGTAACAAAACAAAATTGAATTGATTCTTGAAACTATTAAAGTCCCACCTATACCCAGCAGCCGTTCTCGCAGGTATAAAATATGACTGTCCAAGAACAAGCTCTGTATCCTTCAAAGTATCAATGATACGCTGATTAATTACTCTTAATACATTTCCTAAATCAAAGTCATCTAATACAACTTCTTCTGAAAGAAAATCGTAATTTGGTGTCAGCGGAACAAAAGCAAAACGCCGCCTAATAGCGAGATCCAAAAATGCTATGTTTCTATCACTCGTATTCATAGTAGCAACGATATAAAGATTCTCTGGTAACTTGAACTCCTTCACTCCATCATAGTCTCGATTAAGAGATACTTTATAATTTCTATCCAACGCCAGAATTGTTTCACCAAATATCTCTGCTATATTGCCACGATTAAGCTCATCAATAACAAAAAGATAATTTTTCTCCTTATTTTCCTCCTTTGAAGCTTCATCAACAAACTCAAGAAAAGCAGCTTTGTGTGTGACAACTTTGGTTCCATTGCCAACAGATTCTAAAGTTTCATAACCTATAAAGTCCTCATATGAATAACTTGCATGAAATTGAATGGTTTTTGTATTTCCTGCAAAAAATGGATTCGCACAAAGCATCTGCGTATATCTGGATTTTCCAACACCTGGAACTCCAGTAAGAACAATTTGCTTCTTTGTTTTTAGAATGTCTAAAATATCACTGTCGCTTGGATTATCCCCATTCATAGCCAAATAACGATTAACAACTTCTCGCTCAATTTTGCTGATTTGTGGTGTATTAGATCCTATCGGTGACACATCAGGTTCTTTTCCTGTCTCAAATGTAAACTTTGCTCTTATTTGACTTCCCGTTATACCACTTGTGGACGGAGACAATCTATGTGTCGGAAGATCATTTTCAAAAAGCCAAAGAAAATCGTTCTTTGTGATTTTAAAGAATTTTCTTATGGTTTTTTCCACTACTCGGGTAAATTGCTTGTCGCTTGGGGCGATTTCGAAGTCAAAACTTGTGAATCGAAGAACCCAAGCCGCCAAATTAGAAAGAGAGATTTTATTTCCATGCAAATAATTATCTTGAATCAAGTCACGATAATTACTCTTCAATGTAAGCATTCCCTCATTATCGCCATAGATAGGAACATTATGATTCTTTTTTTCAACAGTGTCCTTCATTCTGCCAAGTATTCCAGAAAATTCTGTTCCTGGTTGATAGGCAGACATTTTCCTAAAAGCAGTAGGGAACATCAAGCCGCGTTTACCGCAAGTCTCCGATGAATCAAATAATCCAGACAACATCCAAAGTGAGCTAACATACTCTTTCTTTTGGGTATCTGATAATTTTCCTGCCATGTAGGTCACTGGATATGATGCTGTAACCCCAAAGTGTTTGCTCAATAAAAACAAAAAGAGCATATCATCAGAGTCAAAACCTGCATTGCTAAAATATTCAATAGAATTTTCCACATCCGTCTGAGATATATAATATGTCATTTTAGTCCTCCTCGCTAAAAGCCTGTTCCAAAATTGATTTTGCTAAAACGTTTGCCAAATGGCATGGCACTGCATTCCCAATCACCTTGTACATTGCTACAATGTTTTTCTTTGTATCATCAATAAACAGAAAATCATCTGGAAATGTCTGTATCCTAGCTATTTCACGAATCGTATATCTTCTGTTCTCGATGGGATGTGTAATTCCACAATTTTCAGGTTGTGCAGAAGCAGTAATCGTTCCATTAATTTCATCTAAACTAAACCTTCTGTAAAAATTAGGGGCATGATATCGCTTCATGTCATCACGGATTCTCTTGAACCGAGGTGAAAGGTTCTCGTAAGGAATACTTTTCCATGAACCTCCTTGCGGAATTTGCTCGATCATATTCTGTGCTTGTGGAGAATATTCCCAATAGCTTTGATTTGGAGCATCAGCCGGTACATCGAGTACATGTCTTAGCGTCAACTTACTCTTATCCTTTTGCTCTTTAGGAAAAATAAATGTTTTGTTCAAATCTTCTCTAAAAGCGACCAAAATCATTCGTTCACGATTTTGAGGAACGCCATAGTCGGACGCATTAACAACTTTATAATTCACATTGTAACCAAGCTTTTCTAAATCTTCTTTGATTACCTCTATCAAACGCTTTCCACTTTGATGCTTTGAAGATAATAGACCTTTAACATTCTCAAAAAGTACCACTTTAGGTTTTTTAAACTCAATGATTCTCAAGCACTCCAAATATAGCTCTCCACGAGAATCATAAACCCCTCTTCGATTACCAGCGTTAGAAAATGGCTGACATGGAAATCCCGCTGTGATTATGTCACAATCCGGTATATCCTCTACGGGTACCTGAGTAATGTCGCGCCCATCAATTTCTCCTAGGTTTAATTTGAATACAGCTTGTGCATCTGCATCAAAATCATTCGCCCAAACCCTCTTATAGCCTGCATCCTCAAATCCTTTATCCATTCCTCCGCAACCAGAAAACAAAGAAACCAATCTCGGATGATTTTTCATTTTCATTATATCGTCCGCCTTTTCTTCTATTTTTTTACCAAGTGTTTGCTTTGGAAAATCCTTAATTTCAATAACAGAACTAATATCGCACTGTAATGCTTCACAAATTTTTATTAATGTACTCATACTAATATTTTGATTTTTCCCCATATTAGCAATTACGTTTGTTGTGAGTTTGGCATCTGTACGCAGCTCCTCTTTTGTCATTCCTTTTTCCAAAAGCGTATGCCATAACGGCTTATAACTAATCTGCATATTCTTCTCCTTGTTAGTCTATGAACAGCCAACAAAAAACGAATATATTATATCACGAACCTTGGTAAAACTCAAGATATTCTTTTATTTGTGGTTCTTTTCATATACGAGATTCTCTCATCCATTCCCTCTCCTCACCCCTCCGAAAATATCCATCCTATCCACTCGCAAACCCCATTTTCATCCTGTCCACTCAACCCCAAAATCCACCCAGTTGATATATTCCCACACAGCAAAAATCCGAGCATCCGGGCAGTTCCTAAAGAACCGTCCGAACGCTCGGAAATGCCTTGATTTCAAACCTTTTCTCACTATTTAATTCTGTACCTTTGACAGCAAAACTACCGTCTCAACATGCTCCGTATGTGGGAACAGATCAAAAGGCTGACAGGCAGTCACCTTATATCCGCCCTTCACAAGCACCTTAATATCCCTTGCCTGTGTATCAGGACCGCAGGAAATATATACTATCCTGTCTGGTTTAATCTTGAGAAGCGAGCCAAGGAATTCCGGTGTGCTTCCGCTTCTTGGAGGATCCATGATAACAACATCTGCCTTTGCATTTTTCGCATACTCAACAAGGAAATCTCCTGCGTCAGCATTAACAAATGTGACATTCTTTATATTGTTAATTGAAGCATTTATCTTTGCGTCTGACACAGCTTCTGAATTAAGCTCAACTCCGATAACTTTGCCAGCCTTCTTGGATGCTACTATTCCAATAGTTCCAATGCCGCAGTATGCATCAATTACAGTGTCATTCTTTGATATATCAGCAAGCTGGATTGCCTTTTTGTACAGCTTTTCAGTCTGCTGGTGGTTAATCTGATAGAATGATGTCGGGCTTATTCTGAACCTGCAGCCACACAGCACATCTTCGATATAGCCTTTTCCCTTAAGAACAATATTTCTCTTTCCAAGCACCATGCTTGTGCGTCTGTCGTTAATATTCTGCACAATTGTAGTGATTTCCGGATGCTTCTCACATAATACCTTAAAGAAATTGTTCTTTGATGGAAATGCGACGCCTGCTGTAACAATAACAAGCATAATCTCCTTTGTAGAAAATCCTTTTCTTAAAAGAATGTGGCGGATCATTCCCTTTCCTGCATCCTCGTCATATGGCTGATATTTAAATGAAGCTATAAGTCCTTTAATATCCTTAATAATATCTGTACACTGTGAATCTTCAATCATACAGTCTGATGTATCAACTATTCTGTGGCTGTTTTCCTCGTAA
This sequence comes from Parabacteroides distasonis, assembly GCA_963589425.1. Lineage (GTDB taxonomy): Bacteria > Bacillota > Clostridia > Lachnospirales > Lachnospiraceae > CAKRJP01. The sequence goes on from CAVAKZ010000095.1 coordinate 8,997, forward strand.
GTTCCTGCTATCACATTTCTGGAATCATCAAGTCCTACAACTGCATGAACTTTATTGCGGTAATATATTGGTCTGTACATTCCAACTATATCATCAACTTTTACATATTCTCCAAAAAGTTCTTCAATGTACTTCTGCTTAACTGCAAGCTCATTGTCATATTTCATCCCGGCGTAATCACAGCCACCGCATTTTTCTGAAAATGCGCAGTGAATCCGTCTTTCTTTCTCATCATATCTATTCGTCATAAAATATTAAACTCCTCATCTCTCCTCATGCCTGTAGCTCATACAACAGCTTTTTGTTATGTATTGCCTGAGTGCTACTCGCGCAAAAGGGCAACCGCCCATACAAGCAGTTGCCCTTAACATCAGTCTTTGTTAATTATAATGAAGTATTCTCGTCTGTACTTCCAAGAATCTTAACCTTACCTTCGTAGAATTCTTTAACTGCGATTGATAATGGCTTGTCTTTCTCTGAACATCTTACAAGAGGAGTTCCAACCTGAAGCTTTCTCTCATCTTCCTTAGAGATTCTCTTCTCCTCAACCTTATCCTTGTCCTTTTCTTTCTCTTTTTCCTTGTTGCTTGCTTCAATTCTTGCCTTGGCAATCTTCTCCTCAACGCTTCTTGCATCGATGATTTCCTTAGCTCTGTTAGCAGTTGCCTTAACAATTGAATATCTGCTCTGTACTAAAGGCTGCTCGCCCTCTTCAACCTCGCTGTTAATTACAGCCATTAATTCAGTATACGATGGATGTATCATTATATTATTCTCCTTTCGAATAAAACTTTAATTCTTCTTTAATATTATTAATCAGTCCAAGATTATACTTAGCTTTCATCTTCTCAGCTAACACAATATCATGAATACGGCCGACACATAAATCAACTTCATCATTGATAACTATGTAATCATAATCCTCAACACCTTCTGCTTCCTCTGCTGCTCTTGAAAGACGGGCTTTAATTGTCGCCTCATCTTCTGTTCCTCTGCCACGGAGTCTCTTTTCAAGTTCTGCCGCTGTAGGAGGTGTTATAAACATAAGCACTGCATCAGGGAACATTCTCTTGATATTCATAGCACCCTGTATCTCAATCTCAAGAATAACATTGTTGCCCTTATCAAGCTGCTCTTCAACATATACCTTAGGTGTTCCATAATAATTGCCTACATACTGTGCATGCTCAATCAAAGCATCTTCAGCAATCATCTTCTCGAATTCTTCTACAGTCTTAAAGAAATATTCCCTTCCATCAGCTTCGCCTTCTCTTGGCTTTCTTGTTGTAGCTGATATAGAAAGTGAATACTCGTTGTGAAGCTCTAAAAGACGCTTCATAACAGTTCCCTTGCCTGCACCAGAAAATCCTGAAATAACTAATAATAGTCCTTTGCTCATATAATTACCTCATTCTGCACATAAAGTGCACAAATTATTATACCTAACAAGCCCGAAACAATCAAGTAAATTTAATCAAAATAACAACAAATTAACTACAAAATAACGATAAATTAACCTGAATTATTCATGGAACGATATCTAAACTGATAATTGTACCATGAACCTGA
>CAVAKZ010000096.1:0-10428 GCA_963589425.1 Parabacteroides distasonis
TCCTGCCCCATAATTTTTACAAATCTGAACATTCCATCAAAATTATCTTCCTGCGGTATATCAGGCATTTGTTCCATATCCGGATCGTTAGGATCCAGATGAAATTTATTAAAAAACTCAACAGCTTGAAACCCACATTTATTTATATAAAAATGAATGTTTCTCTGCTCAAAATATGGCGTATATGTTTCCCATTTTTTTACTTTTGGATACATTTCTTCAATGGCACACCATGCAGCATACCCAATTCCTTTTGTGTGGCAGTCAGGTCTTACAAAAAGCAGCTCAAGCTCTCCATTTTCTCCATCGACTTTAACTACAAGCCCGCCAACTTTTTTCCCATCGTACATAATTCTATACGCAGTTCCGCTATCAATAGACTGCTCTATAGTTTCTTTTGAAATAATCTCTCCGTCCTCTTCAAAATGATTATCTCTAAGTCCAAATTCCTCCATAGCTCCATAATTAAATGCATCCTGGTTATCTCTGATAAACTGCTCTCTGTCATCTTCTAAAAGTGGCTCAAGCCAGACAAATTCATTATTCATTTATTCTTCCTCCATTATCATAAATTTAAAAAGAGCCCAGTTATGACATGATAAACACATCATAACCGAGCTCACTCGACATCTTATCCAACAGGCGGCCTGCAAGGCTTATACCTTACTATCCCCTACGCTACGGCGTACTGTCCTCCGATGATCATTTTTTAATATCATACCATGAAACAGTCTTTTCTACAATAAATATAACAGACCATATAAAGGTATTCTATACTTTATTATATGCATTGCCATTGAAAAAAGAGCCCGACGCATCAAGCTCTTTCTAGGTGTTGTCCGAAGACGTCCACCGCAATTCATAGACATAATATACTATATAACCAAAATTTGTGCAAGTTGTACTATCAAATTAACTGCATATTTGTGTCACCAGTGGTGTCACAAAATCCACTTATTATACTTTCATTGTCTTTGCCAGTGATGTAAGCAACGCTGCCATCTCCGGATTCCCCAACACTTTCATCAACAGTTCCGCATCCACTCCATCCGGAACCGTGATCGTACTGTTGCCTTCATTCTGATTTTTCATCTGCGGATTGAGATTTTCCTTATTATAAAAGGCACTCTCCATAAGCTCCGCATTCTTTCTTCGGTCTTCGTCAAGGATATGTCCATACACTTCCGTTACCATGTCAGCCTGAGCATGACCGGAATCTCCCTGGACTGCTTTAATATCTCCACCACTGAGTTTCAGCTTGTAGGTGACACTGGTATGACGTAGGCTGTGAAATACTACATCCGGCAGCCCCAGTTTATCTATAATCTTCTGCATTTTTGTTCTCAGATAGCTGCCTCCTATAGGAAGACCAAATGTTGTCGCCATGACCAGATTATAATTCTGATACTCACTCCCCAGTGCTTCGATGATTTCTTCCTGATCCTTTTTCAGTTCGATCAGGTATTGTGCCACAGACTTTGGAATGAATACTTTTCGCTTACTGCTATCCGTCTTCGGTGATTTTAATACCCTGACCGTTTTATTATTTTTCTTCTGGCTTGGAAATATCAGTATGATATCCTTGGAATTCAGCTCTTCCACTGCCTGTTTCGATACACGCTCTACTTCCTTATTGATATAAACATATGCCCGGTTGGCAGCAATCGCCTCATCTGAAATATCCATTGCATCCCAGGTCAGCCCCAGCACTTCCCCAATCCTGAGTGTTGCCGTAAATGCAAGGTGAAATGCTATTTTGAGCATTTTGTTATCACAGGCTTCCAATGCCTGCATAAGCATCTCTGCTGTCCAAATCTCACGCTCCTGCTTCTTTGCTTTTGGAACGGTTGCATCCACAGCTGGGTTCTTTTCCATCATATCCCACTTTACTGCCTGACGGAAACAGCTTCTTAACACCTTATGTATCTCATTTACTGTACTTTCCGTGATTGTTCCTGTCCCATCCGGATTCTTCGTACTCTTTACCGCCGGCATTTTGAGAAGATCCTTATAATACTTTTCCATAAAGTGCGTATTGATGATCGTTAGTTTGGTATCTCCGATTGTAGGAAGAATGTAATTATTTATAAGGGCAATATTACCGGAGTAAGTAGCAACACCCCATTTGTCATGTCCATATATCTGCACATACTCTTCAATCAATTCTTTTACGGTAGTACACTGTGGGACTTCAAATTTTCCGATAGACTGCTTATACTCGATTTCCTTTTTTCGCTTTTCCGCCTCTTTCTGCGTGGCAAAGGTTTCAGATGTTGTATGTTCTTCCCCATTATCATCCAGAATTTTATATACCACGGAATATGTCTTTCCCCGATGCCTGATAAATGCCATGTCACATCACCCCTTCCCTGTTTTCATTTAGCCAGTTCAAAAACTGCTGCCTGTGAACTCTCAGAACCTTTCCGGCTCCGATACACAGGAATTCTCCGGACTGCATCCATTTGGTAACTGTCGATACATTCACGCCTGCCAGTTCCGCTGCATCCTGTCTGGATATATATTCTTTTATCTCCAAGGATAATTCATCTTTTTCCTGTGACATCGGGGTTTCTTTCTGTTTATCCCCATCATCCATGATGTGATACACATTCTGACCATTAAGGAATAATTGAAAACTCTTTCTGGTGATCCACCTTTTATTATTGCAGATAGTAGAATCCAGAAGTCTTCCAATCTCTTCGCTTCTTGCGATTTTTGCCAGTTTTTCCCGTGAAATCCCAAGCAGATCCGCCGCATCCTGCAAACAGATGTAATCTTTCTCCAGCTCCTCTGCTGTTGGAATATGTGTGACCTTGCGGTATACATCCTGATCTGTATACCATTTTTCAAATATATCAACAGGAATACGTCTCACAAAATCCACTGTAATATACTCCAGCTTTTCATTTTTCCAGATATCGTACAGGTCACAGTCATGTATTCCCAGAATATTTGCAGCTTCCTTAAATGAATAAGATTTCTCCCTTAACTCTTTTCCCGGTTTCTCGCCGCCTGCTTTTTTATACTTCACCTGATTGGCATACCATTTTTCAAAACTTTCAAGGTCAATTCTCATCATTCCTCCGATTATCTCTGTTTTGAAAAATTTTCTGTGAACCAGCCAGTAACTCTCTGTCTTCTTTAATCCAAGCAGTTTCCGCATCTCCGGCACTGACATGGTGCGACGAAGGACCTGTTCCTGCTCAGTCTGATGCTGTTCGATCTGCGTCCTAATTTTCTGTATATCATTTATAGCATCCATCCGCATACCTCCTTCCGCTCACAATATAACACGCAAGTCCTCCTATCATTTAGAAGGTAAATTACATTTTTTCAGTTTTCTGATCCAGCCATTCATCAAAGCTCTTCTTGGAAATACGATACTTTGTCCCAATCTGGATCCAGCGGAATTCGTTCTTTTTCAATAATTCATATACTGTCGGCCTGCTGATACCTAAGATCTCCTGCAATTCTTTTACGGTATAGCAGCGCTTTTCCTGGGTAGATACGATATTTTCCATTATGCGATACCTCCCATTCTTCCATCCATAAATCCAATGACCTGTTTCTTCACTCTGGAACGGATCTTATGGATCTTCTGCTGTGCGGATTCATAAGTGATTCCCTGCTCCTCTGCAATATCAACCAGGTTCTTCTCACCACAGAGATATTTTTCAAAAGTCTCTTTCTCTGTACCAAGAATACATAACTGACGTCTGAAAAGCTCATAGTCTTTTCTCATATCTCTTAGTAAATACGCATCACGCATATATTCATCTGCCCGGTCCACACCATCCATCACGTCACCGGAAAAATCACAGTTGATCAGTGCCTCTCTGGTCAGCACATTTCTGATTGCCTTTTTAGCAGTGGGATCACTTGTCATGCCTCCTGTCTGCACCCTGACACCAAGGTCGCCGATATCCTGACGGCTGTTGCTTTCCTTTTCACACTCAATCATGTACCGAAGACCTTCTGTATATCCGTCCACGATCCCCATAAAATCCGTATAATGTCTGATAATGATGTCCACTCTTTTTGCTGACGTTGCATTCACATATATTTTGATCAGGTTCTTTTCTGCCATCTATAATCTCCTCCTGTTTCTCGTAAATCGCTTTCGTTTACTCTTCTTTACAGGAATTATTGTAGATAAACATAGAGTAAAAATCGTTCCCCAAACAATAGACAAAAGTCTACTCAGAATATACTTCTATGCCAGAAGTGCCAAAGCCTGCAGCTGTCTTAATGCTATTTCCTTCACCTGATCATTTTTCAATTCGCCCAGTATTTCAATGATTCTGGCATCCACATCACCTTCCTGTTTTCCCTCCAACAGATAAGAGCCTGTACATCCCAGTGCTCTTGCAATCTCCAGTACGATACTGCTCTTTATATCAATTCGATCATTCTCATATGCTGATATCGTAGCCTTTTTTGTACAAAGAAGTTCCGCAAGCTGCTCCTGTGACATCCCTGCTGCCTTTCTCATTTCTCTGATCCTTGTTCCCATAGCGCTTTTTACTTCTGTCTTTTCCATCTTTCTCTCCATTTCCGGAGCAAAAACGGAAACAGACGCAGAAAAAGCCGACAAAACGGTTGTCAATAAGACCGGTGGTAATATGCCACCTGGCGTTATTTCCGTTTTGTCGGCTCCTAATAGTTCTATGCTAATTCCAGCTCGTTACAAACTCTTGATATCCAGTGCCGTCTCTGATGGTTCCTGCCAAATCTGACGGTTCATCTGCTATCTCAGTTATTCAGTTTTCTTAATAGTTTGCAGCTCTTTTCAGTTGATCTGTTTTCTGCGGATCCTTTTTCTTCTGGACACTGATTCTTACCTGACCGGCTCTCTCATTTTTCCCCGTGGTTCTCCTGTTTTCCAGAACCATAACTCTCTCTTCGTCCACAATGACAACAATCTCCCTGTTGCACTTTCCGCAAGTTATATCTATACTGCACTGTCCCTGACATTTCATCAGGTGCCTGCCACATACCGGGCAGCTTACATATCGTTTGTCTTTTCTCTCTATCATCAATAAAATCCTCCTGGTTTAGTTGTACCATTCAACGGATAAGGGAAATGAAAACCATTGATGATTATGTTATAAGGACAAATGAGTTCCGATGTGCCGAAGTCCGCACCATTTATCCCCTGTACTTCTCGCTGATCTTTTGCTGTAACTAACTCCTTCTACCTTCCTTCCATTATTTACCTTTTGTCTACAAGTGATAATATAGCTCTAATCATATTGAGATTCAAGTGAATTTCATTTCACTATATCAATATAATTGAGATGTTTCTTGAATTTTGCCATATATCATGATATAGTTGGGATGTGCATATAGGATGAGATGACACTTATCACAGTTTTAGAAAGGCGATTCGCTATGAAAGATTTAGGAAAAACGATTGCAAAACATAGAAAGGACCACAAGCTGAAACAGAGCCAGCTTGCAATAGAGCTTGAAAAATATGATATTTATGTAAAACCAAATACTGTGAGTGCCTGGGAATCCGGTCTGTCACAGCCTAACTCCAGACAGCTTCTTGCTATCTGTGAACTGCTGGACATCCACGATATTTATACTGAATTTATTGGGAAAAATCCTGATAATCCATTCCGCAATCTGAATGAGGAAGGTGTTCGCAAGGCATTGGATTACATCAGCCTGCTTGAAAAAAGTGGTGATTACAAAATCGCCGAGGTTATTCCTCTCCATGTACTTAGGGAAAGAAAGGTCTTCTATACAACGGTATCTGCCGGTACCGGATCATTTCTGGATGGTGACGATTATGAAATGTACTCTGCCCCTGATATTCCAGAAGAAGCAACTTTCGGGGTACATGTCAGTGGAGACAGTATGGAACCCCGCTACCATAATGAAGAACTTATCTGGATCGAACAGACTGAACATCTTGAAGATGGAGAAATTGGTATCTTTTACCTTGATGGAAATGCATATGTGAAAAAATTCCAGAACAACAGAAAGGGAACGTATCTCATATCTCTGAATAAGAAATATGATCCTATTCCCGTAACGGAACACAGTTCTTTTAAGATTTTTGGTCGTGTTCTCTCATAGTCCAATAAATTGGACACATATTATGATAACATTTACATAGTGACCGGTCAGCTTCACCTCTCTGCCCGACACTTACTACCATTTTGTAAAGGGGGATTGCAATTATGAGTGCAGAAACTGTTATCTGTAAATTACGAGAAACAAGAACTGATCTTGGTTTTACCCAGCGTCAGGTCGCTAATGGAGCTGATATGAATGTGCGTACTCTTATCAACATAGAAAACGGACATACCATTCCCAGCCTCCTCTATGCCATGCGCTTGGCAAATTTCTTAAACTGCCCGGTAGATGAACTGTTTGAATACAAGAGTGCCGGACAGATTTCAAATGAAGGAGATAACTCTAATGGAAAATGAAACAGTTCCTTTCAAAACGATTGCCGTTGATTTTGATGGGACTCTCTGCTACAGTAAATGGCCGGAACTTGGTCAACCCAACATTGCTCTGATTGCTTACCTCCAGGAATGGAAACACAATGGCAATAAGCTCATTCTTTGGACCTGCCGTGCCGGAGAAGCCCTGGCAAAAGCGGTTGAATGGTGCCGGGAACAGAATCTTGAATTTGATGCAGTCAATGACAACCTGCCTGAAATCATCGAATTTTACGGACACAATAGCCGGAAGATATCCTGTGATTACTATATTGATGACCGGATGCTGCTTCCGGAAAGTGCAAAGGCATAGAACCTTAGTTGGTACTATGCCTAAAATCTTAATTCTCTCGATTTAACTTTGTATAATATTATTGCTTTGATTTTCTGTTTACACTAAAAAATAATCCATTTTGTATTATTGAATAAAATGGACTAAAGGTAAAATTTTCATTATAATCTATTGTTTAAATTGTCAAAAAGATTTCTGCTATTTCTTCAGCACTTTCCTCAAAGTTATTCTGCACCCATTTTTCTAAAATTCTCCACAGTCCAGCTGCTACAGTTACCACAATGTATTCTTTTCTTTTCATAGGCAGTTCAGCCTTTATGAGAGAAGAAAAGTTAAATACTTTTGAATTAAATAAAATACTTTCAAACTCATTCAACAGAATTAAAAATTGATTACTTTTTTCTAATAACAAAAGAATATCTCTATGTCGGCTCCAATATAGAAAAAAATTAATCACATCTGATTTCCAAGTTCTTTCTTTAATATTTTGTGTCTCTTCTGCAAAATCATCATATAAAAACTTTATATAACTGGCAAGAACCTCTGCTTTACTATTGTAATTTAGATAAAAAGTACGTCTTGCAATCTCAGCTTCCTGTGCAATCTGAGTAACAGTAATCTCTTCAAAGTTGTCTTCTTCCATTAGTTTTAATAAAGCATCTATAATACATTTCTGCGTTCTTGAAACTTTACCTTTTTTAATTGTTATACTCATTTTTATATCTCCTGCTTAATTTTACTCACTTTAACCAATGTGTGCATTCATGAACTAATATATTGCAAATTACCCACTCACATTATATACTAACTTTACCAAATACACAAGTGTGCATTTATAGTCTTATGCGCACCAAAAACGAAGGAGATTATCATATGACGAATGAATCAAAAAAAATGTCACTTTCAAATGACATCAAAATCATGCTGATCCTTATGGTTGCAGTTGTTATCCTGAATGTATTTTTCCCATGGTCAAAAGTATTCATTGCCGCTGCTGTCGCAGTAGGATGTTGTGCTATTGCATTTATGCATGGCATAAAATACTATGGATCCCAAAATCTTATTGTCTTCTTCCTTATATGCTGGGCAGTGAGCAACTTTTTTGAAGGCTTAAGTATTCACACAGGTTTTCCTTTCGGAAATTACCATTATGAAATACCTGGACCTAGAATATGGGATGTGCCAATAGTCATTATGCCAGCTTATTTTGGAATGGGATATTTTGCATGGGTTATATCTCTTGCTATTAATAAACAGTATGAGAAAAAACTTTCCGGAATCAAAACATTCTTAGTTCCATTTACAGCTGCTTTTATCATGGTAATGTGGGATGTTGTATTAGATCCAACCGCTTCTACGCTGAATGGAAACTGGATATGGGAAGATGGTGGCACATTCTTCAATATTCCTATCTCTAACTTCTGTGGATGGTATTTTGTAGTATACGTATTCATGCAGATATTCGCCATATATATATCAAAAGCAGATACAAAAGAAAGAGTTATTTCAGACTATCCAGCTGCTTATTGGTATATAGGACCCATAGTATACATGATGCAAGGACTTAGTTATGTAGAAACCGCCATTGTAAGACAGGACAATTTAGAAATTTGGCATTATGCTGGTATGATTGGAGTATTCACCCTTTGCTTTGTAGCATGGATTGGATTCATCATAATTCACGATCATTTTAAAGAATTAACAAAATAATAAAACCGAACATATATATAACAGAGAGCAAGATTTCGTCATCATTGAATTACAAGTCTTGCTCTTTTTAATATTATTTCAACAAATAAGGTTTTTAAATCTTTTATCACATTAAGTTAGTTTTATCTTACTTCGCAAGTTAGCAAGCAGTGCCCTCGTACGTACACGAGCGCGTTTTGCTTGTTGGAGGCACATCCCCAATCCCCTTAGAATGTCATCTTCGATGCCAAGCTGCTCTCTCACTTTGTGAGTGCTGATACATTCCTGCTCTGCCTGAATATAAAAAAGAGGGCAACCACCAATTTATATTTTTGATGATTGCCCGTATGCTTATCTCTCCTGCTGCCGTTTCCTTTTCATGTCTTCCTCTATGTCCCAGCTCTGCTGAGCAGCATAGAAGGATTCCACATTTTGCTTCGCTATCTGATAATCCCGCATCTCTTTCTTTATTTTCTTGTATTCGCTGTAAGCTGCCTTTTTCTCTGAAAGCAGTCTTACAAATTCCTCATTCAGATCCTTTACCTTCGGAATTTTTCCATCCGGCAGTTTTGAAAATGCTTCCTTGGCTGCCTTATGAAGAGTGATTTCATCTCGGTGTGCCTCGAAAAATTTCTTACTGTATCCTGATTTTCGATAGGCAATGTACGTTTCCCTGGTCTTAGCATAATTGATAATGTGAGTCTTGATCACTTTATTTGCGGTCATCTTCTCCTCTGCATCTTTGATGGTTTTCATAAGTTCATGGTATCTTGCAGAACTACCATCCACCAATGCATCCAGAGTTTCCTTATCGTGAATATCATGCTGTTGTAAAAAAAGAATAGACTCCGCAAACTGTTTCACATTATATTTTTTCGCCCACCGGACATATCCGCCATTCTTTCCCTGTGCCATTTTTTCCTGAATATCAACTACCAGATCAAACTTACGCTTTTCCGGTTTTGCTTCTTTCTGTTCTGGCACTTTTTCATTTCTTTCGGGAGGCTCTTTCTCTCCGGCAATCACTTTTTTCAGATTTTCTTCTGTAAAATCCTCTCCAAGTGAACGGAACCGGATGAAACGTTTCTGCTCTTTTCCACAGACTGCGGTATGCTTGCCACGCTTGATTTCATATCCTTCTGCCTGTAAAAATTTCAGAAGTTCCTCAAAATCTGCCGGCTTCTGATCCAGGCATTTCAGAATATCTTCCCGGATAACATCCCTCATGCTCACACGTTCCGGGTACTTTGTTCTCCGCTGCCTCTCACTCGGCTTTACCTTTGGAATGACAGAAAGCCCATGCTCCAGACAGATAATGTCGCTGAGTCTCTGCAATGCAATTCCGGAAAACCAGAAATCCCGAAACTTCCGGTCACACTCCAGATTGGTGGAATTGAAAATGATATGGTTATGAATATGCGCCCGATCCACATGGGTTGCCACAATAAATGCGTGCTTTCCTTTTGTGAATCTCATACCGGTTTCATATCCGACTTCATTTGCTTCCTCCGGTGTAATCTCTCCCGGCTTGAATGACTGGCGGATCTGATATGCAATCACATCTCCCTTAGGCTGCCGCCATGTCTTATGCAGATATTCCTTTTTTGCCTGAGCAAATTCCAGATCAACAAGCTCCGGATTGCACTGATAAGACGAGATATATTTTCCCTCATCCGTTTTTTCTCCATTCATGGCATAATCAGTCCTGTCTTTCAGACACTGCATCACACTCCGGCCTTTATTCTGGTGCATTGCTATCAGTTTTGTTGCCGCCATCTTCTCACCTGCCTTACATAATTGCTGTCAGTCTGTCCAGCACTTTTCTCATTTCCTGCAAAATTTCTTTCTGATTTGTTCTCAGTTCTTCGATATCCTCATGGTAAATACTTCCTGTCTCATTGGCTTTCTTCGCATACTGATTCAGATTATTCCCGGATATCTGTAAAAGGCGAAGAACTTCTTTTAAGTCAGAAAGATCCATCACAATGA
>CAVAKZ010000097.1:0-9088 GCA_963589425.1 Parabacteroides distasonis
CTGGGTGGATGAGGATGGGCACCCGACACACTACAGGAATTGCAAGGTGAATCTGATTGACGTAGGAGCATAAGAAAATCCCCTGGGACTCTGAGTGAGTTCCGGGGGATTTCTTTTACCGTTTTATGAGATTTTCCCAGTTTTCAATCCAGGCTATCAAATCTGGAACCTTGGGGAATTCGTTCTTTTCCCTCTGCCATTTTTCAAAAAGTTGTTCCTCTCCGTAGTATTCATATTTATCATTTCCGAAGTGTTTATACAGTGCATAATATCTTTTGTCCAGAGCGGATAAAAGCGTGGCGAAATCACGAAGCTGTTGCTCTGAATCTGTCTGCTTATGCTCATCTATAATATCTCTAAGGTTGTTAAGATAGTCTGATGAATTGATAATTGCCCTTTGCCTGGGATTATTTCTGTCGGTTATCTTTTTGAAGATATTGAGAGCTGGGTTGTTTTTCAAATTATTATATTTTTTCTTTTCACGAACGCCTGCTTTGCGGCAATCCATACAGTATTTCCCGGTAGTAGAAGAGCGAAATGCCTTTCCGCATTCACAGCATTGTTTTATAGACAAGCCTGCGGATTTCATGCGAAGTAAATCATAGTAGTATAACTGGCTGATTCTATCAATAGAAAAAACGGGGCAAATTTCCTTGTTGAATGGAATATAAGTAACCTCTATAGAATTTTCCATAAAATGTTGGTTTATATCATCTATTGAGAGATCGGGTACTTTTTCTTTCGGATAAATCCATTTTGGGCAATAAGGTTGAGATATGGATACCCTACTGCGTTTTATTGCTACTTTTCGTGTACCTCCTGCCTGCTTGTATTCTTCCCATGATTTATTGAAGGAGTCCAGAACTATTTGTCCGATTGGAATAATAGAAACGGTTTTGCTTTTCCCTTTTATTTTAAGTTTAGCGGGTGTTCCATCTTTATATTCTATGAAAGCTATAGTTCCATCTTCGCTTTTGTCTATTTGAGCATATCCCTCTGGCAATGAAAGCACATACATCAATGATACCTCCCTTTTGAAAATCGCAACCAACTTGCAAAGCAATGTCGGGGTTAGTAAGTGACTGACCTAAAAACTTGAAGTTTCGATAAAATTCGATAAAATATAAATATCGAAACCAATTATATTATATAAGATGGTTACGATTTATGCAAGAGCAAATTTATAGGAGGTGAGACTATGAGTAAAGGATTGACAGGGTATGCCACTTTACCGCAGTTCATGACAATCACAGACGCAAGTGCTTATTTTGGTGTATCGAAGTATTTTTTGCGAACTGGCGTGAAGAGCGGACAGATTGCCCATACCGTCTTAGGAAACAAGTACATGATAGATGTGTTTGCTTTCCAGAGACAGCTTGACAGCAATGTGGATTTTCATACCCAGAAGAACCGGGGTGATTCTTTTGCATTATGATTTCAGTACCAATACAGATTTGAAGCGTGATTTACGAAAGAAACATATCACGTATGCGGCTTTGGCAGAAGCCATGTTTTATTCTGTAGCAAGCGTAAAATACTGGTTATCACATCCGCTGCCCGCAGAGTTGGAAATGAAAATCAGACAAGCAATCACTGAAATTGTTAAGGAAAGAGAGGATGAAAACAATGGAAAAACCGTTATCAAGAAGCTATGAGTACAAGGTCAACACGGAATTGAAAAAGTTTCTGGCAAGATATGGAATCACTTACAGACAGATTGCTGACAGAGCAAATTATTGTAAGGGAACCATTGACAAATGGATGGGAAAAGAACTTGATGGAAACCAGAAACGGATTATTCATTCTGCTATTAAAGAAATCCTGGCAGAATCCGGGAAGACTTGTGCTATTCCAGGTTCTGATGATATGTGAGACAAAACTTGAAAAGTGAAAGAAGAAAGGCGGTTATCAAAATGAGGATTGATAAAGTTGATACCACTGTAGCTGTCTATCATTCAATCAGAGAGACTGCAAGATTAACTGGGCTGTCAGAATATTTTTTACGTCAGCGTCAGCGTGCAGGTTTTATCCCTGGAATCTACAGTGGTAAGAAATTTCTGGTGAATGTACCTTCTCTCATGGAGCAGTTGAATACTGCAAATGAGGAGGTAAAGGCAGATGGGCGCAGTTGAGAAAGAAATTTATTCCAAAGGTGACTATGAAGTAGATGAGGAAGGTATTCTCTATCACCTTAAACCAATGCAGAATGCAGAAGGGGTTGTGAAAGAAGCTATTGCGAACCATGCGCCTATGCTGAAACGGATAATCCGTAAACAGGATGGTTTCACTACAACCGAAGAAATTGAGTTCAGCGCAAGACGAAAATTTAAGGCAGAATTACCTGTATCTGTTGATAAGAAAACAATGATAAGCAGTCAACCGCAGGTGATGTTTAGCCCTGCCTGCCGTATATATCTGGGGCGAGGTAACGCTGCTCATTATTCAGAATTTATGCAGATACAGTGTGAGGACGCAGAAGTTGAAACTATTTATAGTCACACAGGATGGATTGTTACTGAGGATGGGCAGAGAGTTTTTCTGAATGGTGAACATAGTATTGATAAAAACGGCATGACTTCTGAGTACAAAGTAGAACTTGACCCAGACTTCAAGTGCTTTCGTTTTTTCGATATTGATGTTGCAGATGATATTTGTCTGTCGCAGGTTGACAAAGGATTGATGGAAGCAGTACCAGACTGGGTGTCCATTCCATTGCTGGCATACAGTTTTATGACCCCTCTGAATGATATGCTAAGACAGAAAGGAAAGGAACCCTGTTTCAGTCTGTATCTTATAGGCAAAACAGGCAGTTACAAGAGTTCAATCAGTAAGCTGCTGCTATGCTTTTTCGGAAGTATTGGATACGCCGAAACCGCCCCTGTTACATTTTTGGATACGCAAAATGCGATTGGACGTAAATTAGCTGTCGGTGCTGATTTACCACTTCTTCTGGATGACAGAAGACCTACAAATAACAGTACGGATAAACTGCGATATGAAGGCGTGGAGAAATATGTTTCATCGGCGATTGGTGATAGAGCAACCAGAGGACGGCTTAATGCTGATAGTACCGCAAAGGTATCTTATGTAGCAAAGTCAAATCTGATAATTACAGCAGAGGAAGCGTTTGTAAATATCGGCAGCAGTTCCATTGCCCGTTCTGTATCTATTGAATTGCAACCAGATACCGTGAATTTTCAAAAATTGCAAGAATTGCAGGATATTCCCGGCTGCTTTAACAAATTCATGCAACTTTATATTCAGTGGATAATCAATCATTATGAGAAAGTGAATGAAAGCAGTGACTCATTTCTGAAAACAAAACGTGAAGCATTCAGCAAAGCGGGACACGCAAGACTGGCTACAGCTTTTTCACAGTTAAGTTTCGGTTATGCGATGTACTTACTTTTTCTCAAGGACAAAGGGATTATTTCTGAATCTGAAATGGATGAGCGAATGAAACGTGCGGAAACTGTATTTCTGAATATGTGTGAAAAACAGAGCAAAAAGGTTGAGAGCGAAAAGCCTACTACGCTATTCACAGACCTGCTGAAAGAAATGCTTGAAACCAAACGGGTATACGTCAGTGACCTGCGAAAAGTAAGAGAAGTTGATGATAAAACCACCAGTGTTCCCATTACAGGAAAATCCTGTATCGGTTACAGAGATGATGACTATATTTACCTCATCCCGCAGGTGACTTACACTCAACTTTACTCATTTTACGGAGAATCCGGGTATACATTTCCTGCAAGTAAGACAAGCCTGTGGAAAATGCTGATTGATGAAGGAAAGGTGGTTCCAGAAATTGCATCTAATGGTGTGAGCAGAGCAGATAAACGTAAGAAAATCAATGGTAAGATTGGACGCTATATATGGCTGTCAGCAAAAGTTTTAGATGAAGAGGAAGGTGAAAATCATGAATAATGAGGAAAAAGTGTCTGCCCCGGTAAAGGGCAGACCAAAGGGAGCCGTAGATACGGTTGAACGTAAGAAACGGAAAGACCAGGTCTTGATGGTGCAGGAGGGAGATAATTCAAAAATCACTCTGCATAATTTGGAAATTATGCGTCAGCCTAAAATTGATCTGGATGATCGTACTCAGATTGAAGAACGTATCATGTGGTATTTTGAAAAATGTGTGACAGATGATGTAAAACCTGGTGTGGCGGGTTTGTGTTTAGCATTAGGTATCAGCCGTCAGTCCTGGCAGGCATGGGGGCATGGAACACGTAGAAACGGTGAATACAGTGATATTGTGGAACGTTCCAGACTGACAATGGAATCCATGATGGAACAGTATATGTTATCTGGAAAAATCAACCCAGTAACAGGTATTTTTCTGCTCAAGAATAACTTTGGTTATGCAGACAAGACAGAAATGGTAATTACACCTAACAATCCTCTGGGAGAGCAGAAGGACATGAAAGCCCTTGAGCGTAAATACATGGACGAGTGCTATGTATATGACGCTGAAAATACCGCTTCTCTCCCGGAAGATACTACAGATATTGATTGAATTTAAGGAGGACAAGAACATGAGCAATTTTAAGAAAGCAATGCGTAGAATGAGACAGTATACTACTGCTGTTAAGAAGAATTATGAGAGCCGTGAAAAAGAACTCAGCAAGATTGAGGAACTTAAAGGCTGTGACCTTTATCGTAAGAAAACGGCAGAAATTGATAAGACCATTGAACAGAAACGGGTTGAACTGGCAGCTTCGGTGCGTGATGATATGCAGGCTATTGTGAATGATATGAGAAATAATATCAATGGTCGTATTGCGAAAGCCCCGACAACGGATATGGTAAACAATCTGGCTCTTCTGGAAAAGTTTGATACGCTCACTCCTGGAAGAATCCGCATTTATGCGGGACAGATGGCTGCTTGCCCGTTGGCTCTTGATATGTTACAGCAGATTGCGGCAAAACATGATATTCATATCCAGGTTCCGAATGTAGAGGAAATGGCAAGAGCCGTAGATGTTTTTGAGTGGAATCTGGCAGCTTACATTGACGGGTATCGTGGCTCAGAAGAAAATCTTACATTTACAGTGAAGAATCTGAATCAGTATTTCCAGGATGACGATTTATACGCAGGAACCGTTAATGGTGGTACTGATGAAGTGGATTCTAAGTTCTGGAACGAGATTGTCGGTATTGGAAATCCAGAGATGTTTGATACAGACGGAAGCAATAAGGACGTTAAGGTTCAGCTGTATTTTGCTACTGTTGGAAATTTGAACTCATACATCAAGAAGCAGACTGAGGGAATGGAATTTCATGGAACACAGTATGAAGAAAAGGTAAAAGAAATTTTAGCAGATTGCCCAGATACATACGGCGCAGCATATCGGGCTTACCTGGCAACGCATGAAGATTTTCGTCTGGAACAGGAATTGGAATAAGGAAATCAAATCTGTGAAATTGTCGGTCACAAGGTAAGGCAAAAAGCAGGAACTGCCAAACAGAGCGTGAGACAGTTCCTGCTTTTCAATTTTCAAATTTTGATGGATAAGGTTTCCCGTACTTCCGCAGATACCATTCTTCAAATTCTTTCTGATGTTTGGGGTCACGGAAGTAATCGGATACTTTTTGGTTTAGTGTGGCACAGAGAGCAGATAGCTTTAATTCATATTCAATCATAGGCATTTACCTCGGATATAACGGCAAGCGTTCGTTTTTCAGATTAGGCAGAGTGATGATTTTACCTGTATGTTCTGGTTGAACTAAAGGCTTCTCATTCAGTTTTTCATATTCGTTATGGATGAATGCAATAACTCTTGCCTGTGGATATACAGGGATAGCCCTAAGCCTATCAAGAATCAGCTTTTCCATTTCTGTCAGCTTTGGATTTCCTGGGTTGTTAAATTCTCTACTCATTGTTTCATTCCTCCGATTGGCTGTTGGAATCAGAATAAATCAAAATGTCTCCGGGTTGACATTCAAGCAGTGCACATACTTTCTCCACATTACTCCATGAAATGGGTTTTCCTTCTCTAATGGATTGAATCGCCCCCTCAGACAACAACTTTTCTTTTCGTAGAGTATTAGTGTTATAGCCTTTCGCTTTCAATGCAGCCAGAATGTCAATTTTGTAAGACAGCGGCATGGTTACCACCTCCTTATAATGGCTTGTTGAAATGAGTATAGCAGACTGTTACACAGAAAACAATGTAAAAATTACACAAAAATCCGTGTAAAATTTTACACAGTTTTTAGTGTAAAACGATATTGAAAATACACAGATAATAGTGTAATATGTAATCATGGTTACACAGAAAACGGTGTAGCTAATAATTGAAAGGAGGTTTACCAAATGTCAAAAACATTGCGAACACGTAAAGATGGTTCCAGGGTTTATGAAATAAGGGTATCCAGAGGACGTGACCCAGATACAGGCAAACAGCTCACCCCGTATTCGATGACCTGGAAAATTCCAGAGAATTATTCAGATAAGAAAGCAGAACGTGAAGCCAGTAAAATCGAAGGTCAATTTATAGCAGATTGCAAAGCCGGGAAGGTTCTCACAAAGCAGGAACAGAAACAGCGGGATAAAGAAATAGCCGAACAAAAAGAACGTGAGCGAATTGAAGCAGAGAATAAGCCTACGTTCAAGAAATACGTGGAGGTGTTTCTGAATCGGCTGCAAGCTACAGGACGTGCGGCGGGAACCGTAGAATCCTATACCCGGACATTGAATCGGGCAGCAGAAACTCTGGGAAGTTATCGTATCACTGATATTACTACGTTGATGGTACGAAAATATATTGATGATATGATGGCGAACAATGATTTCAAAGCAAGTACCCAGACCCGGCATTTTGCAGTGCTTCGGTTGTTATTTGAATCTGCGGTAGATGACGGGATTATTACCACTTCCCCGATGGACAGAATGAAAAGACCTAAGAAGCCAAAGGAGGAAATTATGGCTGAGAATGCTAAAGAAAAAGCATATGATGAGTCAGAAGTAAAACATATTCTGGAATGCCTGGATTGTGAACCCATGAAATGGCGAACTCTGATAACAGTTATGCTTGATACAGGTTGTAGACGTGGTGAGATATGCGGCTTGAAGTGGGAAAATGTAAACTTGGACACGGGTGAAGTAAATATCTGTAATAACAGACAGTATACGCCAGGCAAAGGAGTGTATGACACATCTCCAAAGAACGGAAAGAGCCGCACGGTTTTCCTCACCATGCCCGCTTTAGTCTTGCTGAAAAGATGGAGCCGGGAGCAGCGGTTAGAACTGTTTAAGCACGGCGTATCCTGCAAAGGATATGTATTTAATGGGGTATATGGGGATGGAATGCACCCTTCACATATTTCACGTTATTTCAAGCAATTCGGCGAGCGTTATGGAATACCGAATTTTCATCCTCATGCTCTGCGTCATACTATGGCAACTATCAGTATTGCAAATGGTGCAGACGTGGTGAGTGTCAGCAAGAAACTGGGACATTCTAACATTGCATTGACGCTGAATGTTTATAGCCATGCAAACGAAGAAGCGCAACGCAGAGCAAATGATGTACTGGCAAATGCGATATACAATCAGAATAGCAAACAGGCGTAGGAGGAACGTATATGCAGATTGAACCAGGTTTTTTGATTGAATACAGTGTAAAATCTGGATTTTTAGAACCGATCGGTGAAACGCAGAAAGCGTTTGTGACCAGAGAGAGAGATTGGGCGAGTTACTAAGAAATAACCTTCGCTATGTTATCTGGTCAGCACGATGGATTAACTATAGCGAATACAAAATGAATGTCGGTATCCTGCCGACTTTGTAAAAGAAGGGAGTACAGAATGCAGAAAGAGAAGAATAAGGACACGCTGAGTATGGAAGAATTGAATTTTAAGCTTGCTCAATGGTGTGACATGGCTGAAATGCTTAAAGATGTTTTGGAGGGACTGACGCTCCGTTCCAATGAGGTTCCGGGATTACATACCTTGCCCGCAACTATGGGTATTCTGGCAGAAGGGCTTTCTGCCTTATACTGGGAATATGAAAATCTGAAAGAAACCACCGAAGGAGGTAACGAGAAATGAGAGGTTATTCTGTAGAGTACAAAATCAGTGACAAAGAAATAGGGGCGGCTTTTGTCCCAGAAGGACTGTATATTCCGTTTTTGCAGTGCATGAAAGACCACAAGGTTGAAATTACTGCTGCCACACTAACAGAAGCAACCACAACAGAAATTACTACTGAATCTTTTGGATGGGTAGTAGAAACAGGAAATGGGTATGTGTTTGTACCAGATACACACCTGGAAGCAGTAATGCACAGATTGAAAAAGCCAGACCAGAGCGCACGTCTGACGGACTGGACAAACCGTATTGTGTTTGGGTTGGAATATCCAGTTCTTAACGAATAAAACCATAACAGAAACAGATAAATAATAAAGCAAAAACCCTCTCACGTAGACGCAGGTGAGAGGGTTTTCTTGTGGTTAGATACCGAATCCGTTGAGCACATTTCATCAAATCCGGCACTTCCTTATCACTGGATAATGTAGGTAACAGTGAGAAACTAAAGATAATATAACATAAAACCGTAATTAAAGATAGGGGCTGAAAGTATAGAGATTTACAAGGTAAGCATTTAGGGGCAGATGGATATGCACGGATGGTGGTCACGGTAAAAAAGGGGCAGAATTATCATTGATTTTAGAGCAGTTTTGGTCACCAATGACCAAAGGGTGACCGCATGATTGGTCACCAAAATTGCGTATGTAATGAACTATATTGTGATGTATCGTGTGATAGTATATGCAAATACGGGTAGGTGACCAAAATGACCAGATTAAATATATAGGGAGAGAGGGAGAAAAGATAATGCAATATACCCCTACCGCTCTTATTGAAAATGCAGATTGTTTACTTTGATACTGAGCAGAACGATTTCACATTTTAATGAGCAGTTGGGTTTTTGTTGGGTTTCATTTTGGCGCAGACTGTAAGATGTTGGGTTTTTCAAGGAAAATACAGGGATATTTGCAGTTTAGGTTACTTTTTTCATACTATGTAATAAAAAAGTGCGTACTATTATTTGAATGTGGAATAGATTATCCTATACTTGCAA
>CAVAKZ010000098.1:0-8132 GCA_963589425.1 Parabacteroides distasonis
CTGCCTCATATAAGCTGGAGAAAGAATCAAAGTCGGTAAAGCTTTCAAAAACGGAATACCAGCTTTTGGAATATCTGATAATAAATAAAACTCAAATACTTACAAAAGACCAAATTATATGTAAAATATGGGGAAATGACGATGAAACTGATTATAACAACATAGAAGTGTATGTTTCTTTTCTAAGAAAAAAGCTTAAATTTGTAAAGGCTGATACTCAGATTCTTACCAAAAAAGGTGTGGGTTATTTTTTGGCAGAAAGGGATAAAGAATAAATGGTTAATAATTTAAGAATAAAATTCGTCATTGTAACAACCTCACTTATGGTGATTGTGTTTGCAGTATTCTTTACTGCCAATACATTGTATAATAATTATTGGAATGATGTGGAAATTGCAGATATGTTGGACTGGATTGCCTACAGCGGAGTTTTCGCAGGTGATGAGCCGGATTATGATAACGGTAATATCTTTACCATGATGGAGGAAGAAAGACCTATTATTGGCATAAAGGTTAATGCTGATGGAGAGATTATTTCTTCAAAGACGATAGGAGCAAAAAAAGATTATTTAGGTGACAATCAGAATATTGAGCGGGACATTATTATCAAAATGCTAAAGTTTGGTGATAAAAAATTAAAAATCGGAGGATACTATTATTCTTATAATAAATTGGCAGATGATCAGATACTTTTAAT
Organism: Parabacteroides distasonis; assembly: GCA_963589425.1. Classification (GTDB taxonomy): domain Bacteria; phylum Bacillota; class Clostridia; order Lachnospirales; family Lachnospiraceae; genus CAKRJP01. Next base: position 698 of record CAVAKZ010000098.1, read on the forward strand.
CATTATGGACAACAGTATCAGTGGTTTTCAGTTTCTTCAGATAGCAGGTATCACAGCTTTAATAGCGTTGGGAATTTTGGTTCTTATTGGGATTACCTTTTATCTGTCGAAGTTTGTTACAGAACCTGCCAAACAGTCACTTGTTCGTGAAAAAAGATTTATATCGGATGCCAGCCATGAATTAAAGACTCCTCTCGGAGCAATAAGTATCAATGCTCAGGTTCTTCAAATGGACAATAAAGATAATCTGTATTTAAAAAATATAATTTCAGAATCAGAGAGAATGGGAAGACTGATTGAGCATTTGCTTATGCTGTCAAAGCTTGATGAGACGGAAACTGTGGATTTTATCAATATTTCAGTTTCTGCTATATGTGAAGAAATGGCACTTACCTATGAGAGTGTGGCATTTGAAAAGCATATCAATTTTATATATGAGGTTGATGAGAATATACAAATTTCCGGAAATGAGGATGAGATAAGGCAGCTTTTAGCAATATTGATTGATAATGCACTGAAAAACGTGAATGAAAAAGGAAAGATATATTTGAAATGTAAGAGGGAACAAAATAAAGCTTATATAGAGGTTGTTAATACCGGACATGGGATTGAGCCAGAGGATTTAGAGCATATTTTCGAGAGATTCTATACAACGGATAAGTCCAGAAACAGAGGAAGCTTCGGGCTTGGACTCTCAATAGCGAAAGCAATCGTAGAACGTCACGGTGGGACCATTGAAGTAAAAAGTGACATTGATAAGCAGACCTGTTTTATGATTCGATTGTAATAAAATATTATGGGTTACTTTAACAACCAAATTGTTAATATAAATAAAGGCTGTCTCGTAAATAATATGTTTACAAGGTAGCCTTTATAGGTTGCATATATTAGCTTATCATTCTATTGAATTAATCAAACGATCCCCCCATGTCTTTTAGATTAATGTGAGTGGCATCAATCAGGCTGTCAGGTGTTTTTTTCTGACCATCCCAGGTGGTTGGGATTTTACCATTTAATTGAGCTGATACGGAGGTACTTTTTAATTTCAGGAGCTCTTTTAAAGTTGATATAGCAGTTTTGTATTCTGTGTTTGTATAGAAATCCGTGGTACCCTTACCTGCAGTGGTTCCGATTTTGTTATCAATTTTTTGAATGGTAATATCAAGCTGCCCATCATCGATATAGGAACAAAGCTGATTAAGATATTTATAATACATCTCTTTATAGGTTTCGTTTTCAAGCAGTTTTAAGAAAAAGGTTCTCTCAGAAAGACTGCAGGAAAAAGGAGAATCAATAGGGAAGTTTACATATTTATTTGCTTCAGCAGCATTATCAAAGGCAGCTGATTCGTCAAATCTGGTTTTCTCTTCCTCTGAGAGGCTGTTGTAATAGTCTTCGAAGGCCTGTTCCTCCAGAGCATCCAGTTCGTCTTCGCTTAATTTTTCATACTGCTCTTCGGTAAGATTCAGAAAAGCATCCAATGCTTCATAATCGAAGTCGTCAGAATCTGTATATCCACCAAATGCCAGATTATAATCCCAAGGGATAATCCCTATTTTCCCGTTTGATACATAAAGATAATAGTTATGACCGGAATTGCCAAGTACACTGTCATAGTTTACAGCTACAGTCTGCAGTGCCAGATATTTCATAATGTTTTCCACATCCACATATTTTTCTATATTCTCGCCGGTATAGACACTTTTTATGGCATTTCGAAGAACTTTTTTGGATTTCTTTGTGGATTTTCCTACCTTTACATCTGTTGTAATATTTGTATATGAATCTATGTCATCATCCAGGTATTCAGGTGATCCAAAGGGCTCGTAAACAACAGTCTTATCATTACCGAGTGTTCTTGCAACATATGAGTTGGATACGGGTTCGACTGCCATGTATAAGCCCATTGATTCGCTATTTATTGACACATTTGCATAATTTGTAAGAGGAGCAGACAGTCCAATATAGTGAGCCATATCATAAGCAATTGCGTCTTTCATATAGGTTGCATCATAAATGATGTTGTTAAGTGCCAGTTTTGTAAGACCATTGCAGTTTTGACCTTTTGTGTATTTATCAAATTTTATCAGTAAACTGTAACGGTCATTTTTAAAAGTAAGATTGATATCATCTAAGCTGCTGCTTCCCTTGGTTCTGATTCCAACATTTTTGTAGGTTATGCCATTGATAGTGACATCGCAGGGATAATATTTTTTACTGCTGGCATTTGCTAAGAGATCACTCCAGTTTTCTTTAGCAATGTCAATGTTTACAGTAAGTGAGGTTTTGGTGTCAAATATGGTCTTTTCATAGCCCTGGATCGTTCCTGTTTCTGAAAAAATTTTTACAAAAGGAACCAGAATCAGGGATGCGACAATGGCCATGACCAATAGTAACGGAATGAATTTGTCTAATTTTTTTGAATTAATCATAGGCTTATACCATATAGTCCCCATTGAAGCTTACGAGTGAAGCTGTACTTACACCATTTACTTCAAGAAGAGAATTTACGAATTCTGTAGAAGCATCAGAAAGTCTTACCTCACAGGTTAATTCAATATGTGAAGCATCAACAGTCTTTGTTTTTACAATAATTTTTTTTGTTTCCTGAAGGAGGTAGGCCATAACGGTTTTCTCTGAAGCGGCATTATCCAGTGTCATAACCAGGATATAAGGCATTTCAAAGGCTTTTTTATTTGATAAAAAGATGATAGCTACACCAATAACAGCGGAACCGATCACTGCAAGTGGATAGAATCCAGCACCTATTACAATACCGACTGCAAGAGTCCAGAAAAGAAATACGATTTCAAGAGGTTCTTTAATTGCAGTTCTGAATCTGACAATAGAAAGAGCACCAACCATACCAAGAGATAATACCACGTTTGAAGTTACGGCCAGGATAACAAGTGTTGTAACCAGTGAGAGCCCAACTAAAGTTACACCAAAGCTGGAAGAGTACATGATACTTGTACAGGTTCGCTTATATACCAAGAAAATAAATAAGCCAAGAATAAAAGAAAAAAGAAGAGCAAGCAGTATGTCTGGGATATTGACCGATGTAACATTTTTTAAAAAGTCTGATTTAAAAATATCTGAAAAATTTGTCATTATTTTAGTCCTTTCATATAAAAAGTATTTGATTATTTATCCAAATCGTCTGCATATCCCGTATTTGGAGAATGCATTTTGTCTTATGTTGCCAAGTTGTATAGCATTTGAAATAACTGATGGAAGATATTCGTCAAATTTTACTTCCATGATAATCTGATTGGGATCATCGGTTACCGGAATCAATGGTGAGCCAAAGGTAAAATCGTGGTGGGCCAGGGAAGTTTTTACTTTGCTGTCAAAGGTGATTCGTACATTGCCTGCCTCGTAAATATATGGTTCCCTGGTGTATGACACCTGCACCACTGGTTTCAGCCTTTCGCTGGTAAGTCTGTGATAGAATTCATTAAGAATTTCATTATCTGCTTTTTTTAAGAATTCATAATTACCGGATAGAATCATGTGTAATTCCTCATATGAAATACTTTTTCCATATTTCATACAAAGATGATTGATTTTCATTTTCTTTTCAAGAGATATACGGCTTAAATTATTGTTATACCAGCGTATACGGTATTTTTCACGTTTTTGGATTCCATCAATTTTCTCATGCAAAACCTTATCATTGTAGTTATCAAAGTAAATACTGTGAATATGATATAATCCGTCACTATCTGTATGTGGGTCTGGTTTCATAACATGACGCAATCTTGGCCGCAATATCAAATAATCTGCGTAGGAAATACTGTATTTGTATTCGTGTCTGTATTTTCCCTGCACCATAGCACCTCCTTTTTGTTTGAACAGTTAGTAGCATAAAGTCGGTAACTTAATTTAACCTTGAAAATTCGAAAAAAATCTTCAAGGTGATTTTAAGGTTGGAGGATTATGATGCCAACTGTAAAGAATTTAGTCGAAGGGAGGCGGTGGTGATAAAAGGAACAGATATGGTTAAAAAAGCAAAAATTATTTCTGTTATTGTGTTCATTTGCTTATGTACGTTACTGATAAAAAAGGTCTTTGCCAGCAATATTTCTTCTATTGAAGACTTTCAAACATTGATGAAAAGTTATGGAATATTTGGAACATTCATTCTTACCTTTATCCAGGCGTTTCAGGTTATTGTGCCTGTTCTCCCCGGATACTTAGGATGTGCAGTAGGAGCTATTAGTTATGGACCGCTGATCGGATTTATATGTAACTATGTCGGGATTAGTGCCGGATCAATTATTGCTTTCTTTTTAGCAGAACGTTACGGCAAGAAACTGGTCATAGATATGTTTTCAGAGAGCTTCTATGACAAATGGACAAAGAAAATAGAAGGAAAAAAATCTTATGATGTTTTTTTGTTTTTTGCAATTTTGCTTCCAATGTTTCCGGATGATTTCCTGTGTTATTTTTCGGGGCTTATCAAAATGGATAGAAAGAAGTTCATTTGGATTATCATACTCGGAAAGCCATGGTGCATTTTGGCATACAGTATTATTTTTGGATTGATTAAATAGGAGAATTTGATGTGGAAAAAAAACGAATTATTGGGTTTTATGATTATACGGTAGTACTTACTTACATTGGAATGATATTCGCATTTATCGGAATCATAAGTGTACTAAGTGAGGAATACACAGGCAGTGTTATCTGCCTTATGTTTGCAGGAATTTGCGATATGTTTGATGGTGCTGTTGCCGCTACGAAAGAAAGAAACCAGTATGAGAAACATTTTGGAATCCAGATAGATTCACTATGTGATTTAATCAGCTTTGGTATCCTTCCGGCATTATTTGTATATATGATTTCAGGAAAAAACAGAATATTCGGTTGTATCGCCTGTGTTTATACATTGTGTGGATTGATTCGGCTGGCATATTTCAATGTTCAGGAGTTTGAACGTCAGCAGATGACAAATTCCAAAAGAGAAGTCTATTTGGGAATTCCTATTACGAGTTCTTCCATATTGCTTCCATTATGTTATCTCTTGTATTCAAAGGTTGCACTTGTTGGAACATGGATTTTTATACTAATGACAATTTTTCTCGGTGCAGGTTTTGTTGCGGGAATTGAAATAAAAAAACCAAATGTTGTAGGAAAGATTGTAATGATTCTTGTTGGGATTATTGAGATGACGGGGCTGTTTGTCCTTTCTGGAGCAGATATTTTATGAATGAAAGTATAGTGATCAAATTTTTATACAAAACAGTTGGTGGAAGATTTCTATTAAAGTTTCTTGTGAATCCGACAGTATCCAGAGGGTTAGCACGTTTCCTTAAATCTTCTTTTTCAAGAGTGTTAGTGCCGATTTTCATTAAAAAGAATCACATTGATATGCATTATTATGAGATTCCGAAAGGAGGATACAGGTCATTTAATGATTTCTTTACGAGACATATGAAGAAAGAGTATGTATGGAAGAGTGATGAGGAACTGGTCTGCCCCTGTGATGGCTTGCTTACAGTAACGGACATTAACGAGGATTCCATATTTTATATAAAACACACAGAATACAATCTAAAAGAATTGCTTAAAAGCGATGAGATGGCGAAAGAATATCAGGGAGGAACTGCATTTATATTCAGACTAACACCAGCACATTATCATAGATATATCTGGACAACTTCCGGAGAGGTGTGTGCCAGAAAGCATATTCCAGGAGTTCTTCATTCTGTACAACCGGTATGTCATGACAGGACACAGGTATTCATACAAAACACAAGGCAGTTTGTAGTAATCAATAATTCCCAATATGGAAAAGTCCTTCAGATGGAAGTAGGCGCACTGTTGGTTGGAAAGATAACAAATCATAAAATTGTGAGACATCAGGTAATTTATGCAGGTCAGGAAAAGGGCTTTTTTGAATATGGGGGCTCAACAATTGTTGTTTTGATAAAAAATAGAATTACAATGTCTTCGGATATTTGCGATCGTAATAAATTCGGGAATGAAATCCCGGTTATTATAGGAGAAAGTTTAGTACATGGAAAAGAAGAAAGAGAGGTAAATTATTATGGAAATTAGCAGCATTTCGAATCTTGACTTACAAAAAACGCAGACAACTCTGGAGTCTGAAAAAAGCAGTGAGAAAAAAATTGAATCTTCGATTGAAAAGGGAGGAGATACATCGGTGAAGCATAATAGTAATCTTATTGCTAAGACGGGGGTATCTTCGATGAATAAAGATGGGGATACTTTGGAAATATCAGAAAAAGCATTAAGCAGCAGTAAAGAAATGTCAAAGCTGAATGTTACTGATAACAGCAGCACGGGTACAGTAAAAATGTCAGATGCATCATTGGCAAAATGTTCCAAAAGTAAGCTGAAACAGTTACTTCAGGCAGGAACAATATCCCGTCAGCAATATGAAAAGGCAATGAAGAAACAGAATGGTTAGTTATAAGAAACTAATACCTCGTTATGCATATTTCCCCATATGCTTAATGATATTGGCAAATCTATTTACTTATTTTATTACGCCTATTTGGACAAATAAATTTCATCATTATACGATGACTACGAATCTTGATGAGTGCATACCGTTCCTGCCTGTTTTTGTGATTCCATATATTTTAGCTTATTTCCAATGGATTTTAGGTTATATTGGTGTATCACGGACAGAGGAAAAATACTGTAAAGAAATAATGTATGGTGAAGTAGCAGCAAAGATTATTGTATGCGCCTTATTTATTCTTGTGCCTACAACTATGAGTAGAGCAGTTTTTGAAAATACAGGGTTATGTACAAATTTGGTGGCAATTATATATAAGCTGGATTCTCCAATAAATCTATTTCCATCCATTCACTGCCTTGAAAGCTGGATTTGTTTTAGAGGAAGCTTAAATCGCAAGTATTTTGATAAAAGATATTCGATAATTATGGGGATAGCAACATTACTGGTATTCTGTAGTACAGTATTTATTAAGCAGCATGTAGTATTTGATATGATAGGGGCTGTTATAGTTGCGGAGATTGGATTGAGGCTTGTAAAGAGTATATGTTTGCATGTAAGTAAATGTGAGTAAACCAAAGCAAATAATGGTCAAAAAACAATCGACATCCGACCTCGCACACGTTATAATATAGGTAATCTAATAAGAAAACAGTGTTATCATTACCGCATACAGAGTGAGAATGGTAGCCATAAATATGAATTCGCAGGAACGGAATGGTTGAACCCTCAGGGTGACAGTGTCACTCATTTGTCAGCGAGAGGTGCTTAACTTAGATGATTTTCAGTTTTCTTATTTTGACATGGATTTACAGAAAAGTCAGTAAAATCAAGTTGTTGCTTGACTTATGTTGACCAAGAAAAACATAGATTTTCTGTAGGGACTTGAACTCCTAAGCTATAATTGTGGGTTCGATTCCCGCAGGGAACACTTGTTCTAGTGGT
>CAVAKZ010000099.1:0-7675 GCA_963589425.1 Parabacteroides distasonis
CAACCTTCTCATAATAAGAGGAGTGTAAACATCTTCGATATAATATTAGAGCGAGTTTTCGCAAAAAATATTTTATCGGAGGTGTCTTTTTATGAAGACCAAACTAACATTTGAAGAATATTTGAGAAAGGACAATTTATCGGAGAATACGATTACTTCGTATCTGTGGACAGTGAATTATTTTACTGGACATTATGAATCTGTCAGCAAAGAAAATCTGCTTGCATACAAAGGGTACTTGATGGAATTCTTTAAGCCTAAGACAGTAAATCTTCGTATACAGGCGATAAACAAATACTTGGAGTATTTAGAAGAACAGCAATTACAGCTTAAGGCTGTTAAGGTGCAACAGAAGAATTTCTTGGAAAATGTTATCAGTAATGCGGATTATAATTTTCTGAAAAAGCAGTTAAAGAAAGATGGTAATATGGAATGGTATTTTGTTGTCTGGTATCTGGCGGCTACGGGGGCAAGAGTAAGCGAGTTGATTCAAATAAAAATTGAACATATTGAAATCGGATATTTTGACCTATATACAAAAGGCGGAAAGCTCCGACGATTGTACATACCGAAAAAATTAAAGAAAGAAACTCTTGAATGGCTGGAGGAAACACATCGTTCCTCCGGCTATTTGTTTCTTAACAGATATGGCGAAAGAATTACAACGAGGGGAATTTCTCAGCAACTCAAGAACTATGCCGAGAAATACGGACTTGATAAAAAAGTGGTTTATCCTCATTCATTCCGCCACAGATACGCAAAGAATTTTCTTGAGAAGTACAACGATATTGCACTTCTTGCCGACCTTATGGGGCATGAGAGCATTGAAACTACACGCATTTATCTTCGCCGTACTGCCAGCGAGCAACAGGAGCTTGTAGATAAAATTGTGACTTGGTAAAAATTAAGCCGTCCTCGGATGAGGGCGGCTGATTGCTAAAGTAGAGCATCTGAAATACTATTAAGTTGTTTATATACAGTATGTATTTGCTCAACAATTCTTGCTTGCTCTGTTAATGGTGGAATTGGGAAATATGAATTTTCAACATAATCTTTACTGATTCGCTGTTGTCCTACAGCTCCCGTAAATTCTTGCTTTCCGTTATCAATAAACAATGATGATTTGACATAAGCAAGAATATATTCAGGTAAAATGGCAGATGCATAAGGTCTGAGAATATGAAGTTCTGTTGTTCCAGCTCCATAGTTGTTTTTCAAATTTTTGAAAACTACGGATTTTCTATTCTCAAAACATGGTGTGATTTTAGCTATGCCAATATCTCCTTCCATAAAGTGAGTAAAACCCGATTTAACTTTTTTCCAGACACGAACTTCAGATGTATGCTTTCCGCTAAAACCATCATCTATTAGCGGCATTGGAATAAAAGAAACTTCCAATGAATCATCAAGTTTATTTCGAGGATTCACTTGAAAAACATTCCCTATTCGTTCCCATTCCCATGATTCTGGAATCTCATATGGCAATTCATCTGTAATTTCCATCGTTTCAGATTCAGTCCTCAGATAATAAGAGTTATCATCACCTTTAAAGATGACAGATTCCTTCTTATCTCGCTTGATTTTGCCTTGCTTAATCAGTTCTTCTTTTTCGGCTCGTATGCGTTCAAGAAGAACAGAAGCAGGCTCGTCATTCGGGTCTTGTGGTACAAGCTTACCACGGATGGCGAGGTCGAGGATTTTAGCTTTGGCAATTGTAATAGCTGTTTGCAAATCATCTTTATTAGTTTGAACTTCAATTACTTTAACAAGTGCTTGTTTGACTGCACTAACTATTTGTATCTGTTCTCTCTTTGGAGGAACAACACAAAGGTAATTCATTGCTGTAGAAATTGTGATTGTATCAACAGTTGTACCTTTGGAATTATCTTTCATTTGTGCTTGAACAAAACTTGATTCCAATAATATTTTAGCAAATTCAGAAGCAAGTACTTTTCTCTTGTTTTCAAAACAAAGAACACTAGCATCTTTATAGTAGAATCGCTCCTTAGGCTTAACAATATAAACTTTTCCAATTGTGCCTACACCAGAAACCATCAAATCGCCCGGTTGTGGCACGCCATACTTTTCTTTTAACTCAAGATAATGCTCTTCAGAAATAAAGAGGTCATTATCAACAAAATCATTTTCAGATAATTTTACAATTTCACGTGCCCTATAAAACGGAATTCCTTCACTTTTCCAATCAGATTGAAGAACTCGTTTGCTTGAACACACATTCAATAGGTCCTTTAGCCTTGTCCATTCCCACCCCTCCGGCAGTTCAAATGGTATCTCATCCTCAATGTATTTTACAGTTCCATCCTGAAACTTCTCATAATGCAAATTATCATCACCTTTATAGATGACAGTATCGTTTTTTATATCCTTAGGCTTCAGCTTTCCGTCCTTAACCATCTGCTGTTTTTCGGCACGTATACGCTCCAAAAGAACAGAAGCCGGCTCATCGTTCGGGTCTTGAGGTACAAGTTTACCACGGATAGCCAAATCCAAGATTTTTTGTCTTAATGCTTTGGTATCCATTACTCGTCCACCTCACCTATGATTTTTTCCAGTTCAGCAACAGCGTCTGCAATATTAGCTGATTTCTCTTTGATTTCCTGAAGCAGTTCGGAAAGAGTGCGGTCGTCTGTGCCGTTATTACTCTTCATCCATGTAATATCAAGGCTTGTCTTGTCACGAGCCATAATCTCATCTATTGTGAATTTACGCCATCTGCCATTAGGATTTTCTTCACTGTAAGTTTCCTTACGCTTGCTTAGATCTCCATCTGCATAACACTCTACAAACTCATCAAAATGCTCTTTCTTAAGCGGATTAGTCTTTCCGAAAGAAGGCATATCGGAACGCAGGTCATAAATCCAAACTTCCTTGGTATTATCCTTGTCTGTCGTCCCTCTTGTAAAGAATAAAACATTAGTCTTTACACCCTGTGCATAGAAAATGCCAGTAGGCAAGCGAAGAATTGTATGAAGATTACACTTATCCATTAAGTCCTTACGGATACGCTCTCCGTCACCATCTGCAAACAGTACATTATCAGGCAAAACAACAGCCGCACGGGATTTCCCGTCAGTTTTCAAGCTACGATAGATATGCTGAAGGAAGTTAAGCTGTTTGTTGCTTGTCGGGAATGTGAAGTCATCACGTGTTGCACGCTCTCCGCCTTTTTTAGTTCCAAAAGGTGGATTCGTTAAAATCAGGTTATATCCCTTCATGGATTTTCCGACATTTGAAAGAGTATCACCCAAGACAATCTGACCGTCAATATCGTGAAGCATAGCATTCATCAAAGCCAGACGATGTGTGTCATGTACAAGCTCACAGCCCGTGAATGCTTCTTTTTTCTCAAATTCCGCCATATCGGCATCAAGTGCGAAGAAATCATCCGTATTGTCTCTGACATACTGGCTTGCGGAAATCATAAATCCGAAAGTACCGCAAGCAGGGTCGTTACAACGCTCGCCCGGCTGAGGCTTCATAAGGCGTGTCATAACATCAATCAGAACACGAGGAGTGAAGTACTGTCCGGCTCCCGATTTCTTTTCGTTAGCATTCTTCTCTAAAAGTCCCTCGTAGAGATTACCTAATCCCTCTTCACGGGCAGAATACCAATCAAGACCGTCAATAGTAGTGATAATCTTTTCAAGGTTCTTCGGCTCATCAATTTTAGTAGCTGCTCCCTGATAAATTTCACGCACTCGTCCTGTGCAGTAAGTTCCAAACAAACGAAGGATGGTTTTATAGTAGTTATGAAGTTCTAAGCCAGACTTGCTGACTAAATTATCCCAGCTGTAAGCCTGAACTATTTTCTTTTCGCTGTTCTGCGTTTCTTCTTCCGGTGTAAGGTTGTCCCCTTGTGCAAGAGTAACACCCTCGGCAAATCTGCCTTCGGCATCGGTTTCCTTTGCCATTTTTAAAAACAAAATATATGTAAGCTCTGTAACATACTCGTGATAAGTAATACCGTCGTCTCTCAGCACATTGCAGAGATTCCAGAGCTTAGATACGATTTCCTGTGTATTCATGCAATTTTTCCTCCGTCATCATAGAGATATGTGTTTAATTCCAAAACAATGCTCTCAAGCTGATTTTTGAACACTTTGTCTATTTTTTTGAAGCCACCTTGGTCTTTGAAACGACCATCCTCGTCAAATACTTTGACATTCAGTACAGATTCATTCATCAAGTAGGTTTCCATTCGTTTAATCCAGCTCATTTCCTGCTTTGAGAATTTATGAGCTTTTACAAGCTTCTCAACCGCCTTACGAATGCGTGCTTCATGGCTGATAAGCACTGAGCCGATAGCATAGCGGCGAATTAAGCTGATAATATCAGCGGCAATTTCTTCGTTAGTCATCTGAGAAATTGCAGTATTAAGCTGCTGCTGTGTGAATCCCTCTCTGTCCAATGTCAAACGCAATGATTTAAGCTCTTCACGGGTAAGGTCTTTCGGTCTGGTGCAGACAATATTCAAGGCTGCAATCTCATTCATATTTGTCTTCACATATGTAGAGAATGCGTCAAGATAGTCCTCGGGTCTTTCGTTATCTCCATAACCACGGGTATGACTAACCAGTTCATCTTCCTTATCGGAGATTACAACAGGTCTGCCGCCACGACCTTTCTTTTCATCAAGCAGTTTGAAAAGCTCCTTATTAGCAAGGATTCTGTTCTTTGCTGTATCGGTAGGCTCATTCTCCAACTTTTCGATATATTCTTCAGGTTCGAGTCCACCGGATAAATTAGCAAAATGCTCTTTTGTCTCTTTGCTCATTCTTATTTTTTTACGCTGGAGCTTGGCGATAATTTGGTTAATTTGATTTTTAACCTTTTCCTCGTTATCAAGAACTTCCAGTCCCTCGATAAGCTGTGCAAATGTAGTGCTTGGGTCAGTTACAACCGGCTTCATGGTATTAACAGGCTCAAGCGAATCATAGACACCGACAGGGTCATAGATTTCAAAGTGAGTCTTATGAATATCAGGGCAAAGCCTTGTTGCACGACCGAGCATTTGCTCAAACAGGATACGGGACTTTACTCGACGCATAAACACCAGAGTAGTAATTTCAGGTACGTCAATTCCCGTTGTCAGCAAATCAACGGTAACAACTATGCTTGGATAACGTTCATTTTTAAAACGCTTAATAGCTTCCTGAACCTTTTTCTTATTTCCACCGCCAACACTTCCTGTAATCTTCATGATTGCATCATTATCTACACCCGTTTCAGAATAGATTTCCTTAAGGATAGACACAATCATATCAGCGTGCTGGTCGTTTACGGCATAGATAAGTGTTTTTCCCTGTTCTTCGGGAGATTCAGGGTCAATGTCTCGTGCGATTTCTTCAAGCACAGTTCTGTTAAACGGCTCTGTAATTACCTTTCTGTTAAAGGATTCAACATCAAAATCCAACTCATCATCCAGAAGCTCACTGTTGGTAATTTCTCCGGTTACAGGGTCATAGATAGTAACTGTATCGCCGGATTTATAGTGAATTCCTTCGCTGCTGAGCTTTGTTTTCAATTCGTGAGGTGCGTCATGGTCAACAAGATAACCTTCGATAACAGCTTCACGATATGTATATTTAAATACAGGCTCGCCAAAAATCTCGGTGGTCTGTAATGCCGGAGTTGCAGTAAGAGCAATCTTCACAGCATCAAAATATTCAATAACAGAACGATATTTACTCTGATAATCTATCTGGTCACGATAGAGCAGTTCATCCTCTGCCATTTCTTTATCAAGAATATATCCTCGATGTGCTTCATCCACTATAATCAGGTCATAATCAGAAACAGCAGGCATTGTTTCTTCTGTGTTATACAAAATACGCTTTACCATGCTTTGAACAGTCGCAACATGGATACGGGTCTCTTTGTCAATTTCCTTATCTTCAAGACCTTTGATGTTGTAAATCTCATCAAGTGTCATAAGGTCTTCAAGCTTGACCTCTTCAAAAACATCCTGAGCCTGTTCGCCAAGTGATGTTCTGTCAACAAGGAACAGAATTCTGCGGAAACGGTCAGTCTTCAAGAAACGATATATCATTCCGAGAACTGTTCTTGTCTTTCCTGTTCCTGTTGCCATGGCAAGCAAGACACTCTGTTTGCCATCAATAACAGCATTTTCAGCCGCTTTAATAGCATTTAGCTGATATGGTCTCAAATTCAGACCGTATTTGTCGGTCAGAAAATCAAATGGCATCTGTTTTAGTTTTTCATTCTTGCTTTCTGTATCCTGTGCCAAAAGGTCTTTGATTCCGTCAGGACTCATCCAACCTTGCAGTGCTCTCGGAGCATTGTATGGCTTACGTAAATCCAAAAACCAAATGCCTGATTTTGTCTTATACTGTTCCAGATATGGTCTTCCGTTTGTGGCAAACGTAAACGGAACCCTATATTTTTCCCAAGTGGCAATCTGATATTGACTGTCTTCTTCACGAATAAGCATAGAATATTCCTTGCACTGGTAGTCGATAACCGAAGGAATATCCTTATGAATTGCCTTAGCTTCGATTATTGCAACCATCTCTGTTCCTACAAACAAAGCATAGTCAGCAAAACCTCTGTTGCCTACATGAGAATCGGTAGGCCATTCGGCAATCGCCATGTTTCGACCTTTTTCAGGGCGTGTGCCTTTTGAATATCTAAGATTTTCTGTATCTGCATCCCAACCAACCTTACGGAGCTGTTCGTCAATAAGATAACGTGTTTCAGCTTCTGTCTTCTGACGCTTTCCGGCAGCAAATGCAGATTGTTTTTTACGTTCTTCCTGTGAAATCTTAGGAGCAGTTGCTGCTGCTTTTTCCGCTTCTTTTGTCAGGTCGTCTTCAATTTTCTTTTCTTGTTCCTTATCAACGATTATAGAATCTGTTGTTGAAGCTTCTACAGGCATTACAAACGGCTGGTTCTGATAATTCCAATCTCCATATGTTTGCATAAACCATTCACAAAGACTGTATGTCATTTGCAAAAGAGTCTTACCTTCTTCAACAGAACCATAGTTGGCATGAGCTGCTTTGTTACGGGCTTTTCTTACAGCGTGAAGGATGTCACAAAGGTCACGGGTAAGCAAACCTTCCCGCATAAGAGTATCAATACGGGTAACAGCAGTATTATCATAAGGCAGAGCAATCCCATCATAGGTAAACATCAAATTGACAATAGTCTCGCCTATCATTCCCAATTTAATCAAGCATGAATTAGCGTCCGAAAAGCAGTATTGTTCAGCCAGCTTTCCGAAGTTCGCTAATACAGGAAAATCCTTGCTCAAAAAATCAAAATTCGACTTCATGACTTAATCCTCCTCAGCTTTCATCATATTCAAAGGTAAGTATGTCATCCACTTTGCAATCCAGTTCCTTACAAAGTTTCCCCAGACTTTCCATTGATATATATTCATTTTTCTTCAGTCTTGTGATGATATTTGCACTAAATCCACACATTTTCATTAACTGCGATGTTGTCAGCTTCCGGTCAATCATCATATGAAACAGCTTATCGTAACAAACTCTCATGGCAAAACCTCCAAACTTCCGATAATACATAATTATAGGAAGTATTATATCACGACTTAGTGAATTTTGCAATGTCTTGGGAATACCATAAACGCACCAGCAAAAAGGACAAGCAAAGATTTCTCCCTACTTGCCCT
>CAVAKZ010000100.1:0-6282 GCA_963589425.1 Parabacteroides distasonis
ACCAGTAACCTCATGAGCAGCTCCAATACACGTTAGCTTCATATAATCAGCTCCTTTTTCTTTTTATTTTAGCACTTTTGCCATATTCCCTCCATATATTTTCTATTTTTTATATATTTTTAATAATAAAACCCAAGTACTTTTCAGAACTTGGGATTTATTCAGATTAAATAAGTCTTACATTTTCAGGTATAAAGCCAGACTTGCTTTATTGATTCCCCAAAGACCAAATATAAGACTTTGTTCTAATAACACCACCTATTATGCATCCTTGCTAACGAAAAAGATGTCGTTTCAAGTCATGATACTTCTTATTTTCATCGACAGATTCTGAGAAAATGAGGGCATAAAATACCCCTTACAATCAGCGTTTCCACTTTTTGTAAGGGGTATTCATCATCTTGGAAATCCAACTGCATACCTACTATACAGTTATTTTCAAATTTTTAATGTTTTTTACGACGTCTTCCACTGTATCCAAAGAATACCATTGCAATTCCTGCAAGCAACAATCCCATGTATTCTTTTACGGATGCTTCATCGCCAGTCTGAACAGTTGCTGTCCGATTGCTTACAGAATTCTGAGAAGTTGATGCAGGTGTTGAATCGGATGTATGTGATCCTGTCTTTTCAGATTTTTTTGTATATACATCCTCGAAAGCTACCGTTGAAGTTCCATTCTTTGATACTTCTACATCTGTCTTGCTTCCTTCTGTTGCGTCGCCACCGTTTACGGAATACTTAACTGTTACTGCATTTCCTGTGATATCGTAGGTTGTTTCTTCTACGTTATACTTTCCGGCTGCTACTTTATCGAGAGTCAGGGTGTATTTTTCATCCTCTCCCTTGGTGAAGTCCTTAAGCGTATAGTTCGTTACATCTCCGCTTGGGGCTGTTACTGTAAACTTAAGTGCTCCCTCTGCCTCTGCATCTGTTACATCACCATTTATTGTCTTGGTGATTACTAAGCTGCCAGTTTCAATCCTTTCATTTTCAATAATAAAGGTCTGACCACCTGAAAGTTCTGCATACTGGGTCCCAGCTTTAATATTTAATTTTAAAGTATTATATTTATTCTGATTTTCTTCACCTGTTGTATTTTTTATAAAGAAATAATGCTTATCAGCATCTTTTATCTTATAGCCGCTAGGAGCCTGAATCTCCTGATAATAATAAAGAGTATTTAGACTTAGGTCTTCAAACTTTGTCGATCCTGAACTATCTGTGCTTTGCTCACTCCTTTGCCCATCATCTTTGCTCTCCAATGTTACAGGATTTACTTCTTGAACTACAAATTTTGCCCCGGATAATCCATTTCCATTAGAATCTACTTTTTGGATATTAATAGAATTGGTAGTTCCTACAATAGTTGCATCGTCTTTCATCTTTATTACATTGGTACTGATTTCTGATGATGTTTGGCTCTCTCCTTTTAAAGTGGCATTATTGGATACACTATAAGTCTGTCCATCAACTCTTCCGGCTGTATTTAGAGCAGCTCTATAGGTTACGGTCAGTGCTTTTTTATTTGGCACCGTCAATGTTAATACATTTCCACCGCTTTCCGATGTTCCAAAGGATGCTGTGTAATTCACAGCATTTCCAGTGTTCATATCTTTGACACTTATACTATGGGTATCAAGTACTAAATTGCTATCCAGTTCATCAGTTAAGGTCAAGGTGTCCTTTCCTGGATTAAGATCCTCTGATGCATAGTTTACGCCAATAGTATACTCCACAACATTTTTATCTGTAACCTGAACTCCCTTTTTGTCCAATTCCTTATTTACTATTTCAACGGTGGCTGTATCTGTCTTTCCACCAACAGCCACTCTATTGGTAAATGTCATCCCTTCACTCGACTGCTGAGAGTTGCTTGTATTGGTAAGTTTTGTTTGATAGGACAACTCTATACGAATCTTAGAATCTTTTGTGAGATCAATATTATTAAGCGCGATGTTAAGTTTATTGGTATTCTGATCATATGAAACTGTTGCCTCATTCCAGTTTGCTGTAACTGTTTTATCGTAATAATCCGATTGCACTGTACATTGCAATGAATTATCTACATATGTCATGCCTTCAGGAATAGTATCTACAATTGTTTTTGCACTTTCAGGAAGTGATGCTCTCTGCCACGTTGCACCATCGTTTACAACTACCTTCCAGCTTGCAACTCCCCCTGAAATATTTCCTGTTTTATCAAGTGAAAAATTATAGTCTTTAAATTCTACCCCAGTACTATCATTTTCAGTATAATCCTTGTCTGACATATTATACTTAGAACTAATCTGATTATTAGCCCATCCTGTTTTTTCTGAACTACTATAATCAGTCTTATAGGTAATGGTAACAGTTCCGGTAATATCCTTCTTAAAGATTACTACCATTGTTCCTGCCGAATTATCAATAACCACTGTGTAATCTATATCTTTTGTTAATGAACTTACATTTCCATCGATTGTCTCAGAAACTGTTACATCATCTAAATATTTTCCTTTCCAGTTGTAATTATCCTGAAGGGTATCAGTTACTTCCAAATCCTTTACAGTTTTTCCGTCTGCTTTTACGGTCACTGTCCATGTAGCCTGTCTGTTTTCCTGATCAGCAACACCGCTCTTAGAGACAATATCCGGAGCAGGTATTGTATTGTTGATATCTACACTTCCTGTTGTATTATCGCCATCAGTATTCTCGATTTTGTTAGTAAATGTTTCTTTTCCTTCAAAATCTTTGGTCACCTTGGTCTGGTATACTATTTTGTATCCGCCCTGGCTTGCAGTCTGTTTTTCATCAAATGTATAAGTAAAACTACTTACGCCTTCTGTTATAGTTCCATCAGCAATTTTACTTCCGGCAACATTCCACTGAGTACCACTTGGATCATAATACACCTCATAGCTACCGGTATATTTCTGACCTTCTCCCAAGGTATCCGTAAATGTTTTTCCAGCCACAGTGCCAAATGTTCCGGGAATATAAATAGCTGTCCATGTGATTACATATTCACCATCTTGATTTTTCTGAACCGTTCCTGTCTTTTTAAGTAGCTTATTTACAGGCGCAACCTGTGTCTTGGCACTTCCTTGTCCGCCTGTCCAGGTCCAATCTGCTTGATTTTGATTTGAAGCAGCATCAGTTTTACTTTTATCGACAAGCTTTGCTTTATAAGTGATCACATGATTACCGATTGCCAGACTTCCAAGATTTAAAGTAGCAGTAGAACCGCTTGTCGTTGCATCTGCAATTACTACACCATCCAGCTTAAACTGCGAATCGTCTGCAAATTGCAAATTGCTTCCCTGGGTGTCAGTTAACTTTACATCAGTAACATCCCTATCTGAAACATTTAAGTTGATTGTAAAATCTATGGTTCCATCACTATTTAATACATAACTTTTAGATCCTGAGATCTTTCCACTCTCAAAATTAATTGTAATGGGAAATGTTGTTCCATTACCTGGAAATTCTATGGTTGCATTGTCTTTATTATCTGTAATACTTCCATCTAAAGTTCCACTGAAGCTAAAGGTTCCTGAAATATAATCTGGATGAACTTCCAGGAAACCTTCTGTATAAGTAAAGGTAACTATATTATTCTCAATTTTATAGGTGCCTGCGCCTGCTGTATAGGTTCCGCCATCAATAGTTCCTGTTTTATCAGCAACCTTCAAGCCACTAGGAATTGTATAAGTCGAAACTTTTATTCCATCTGCAGAGGGTTTATTATCCTCCGGAAAATTATAACTAAGACTAAATTCTATTGTTGAACCTCTAGGATAGGTTTTATTCGGATCATATTGTTCCCCATTCACCTTAGCAATCACCACATTTGAAACCGCATTCTTAAGATCAATTGAATCAGATGATGAGCCGACATCGACTGGCTGTATATTCAATTCATCCTCTAAAGATGCTAGGGAAACATCTTGGCTTGCTTCTCCGTCTTCCGAGTTGGTCTCTATATTTTCCTCATCATCATTCGTTTCTAAATCCGTCGTGCCAAGGCTGTCATTTTGCCCCTCTTCTTCAAGAGTTACTTCATTAGAATCGTCTGCCCCCCCCATAAAATCGGAGGTGTCTTCCTGTTGATTTGCACTTTCTGCACTCTCTGCAAAGGTCGTTATAGTTCCCTGTTGAAGAACCATAACTGAAACCAGCAAAAGTGCCAGCAAGCGTTTGCATTTCTCGTGTATTCTCATTACTTTCGCATTCCTCACTTTCATTAAGTTACCTTTCCCACAGAATAACTATAGTCACCCAGAAAGCCTATGTCAATATTTTAATACTAAATAAATAATTTTAGAATGTTGCACTTTTGGTTTATGCTCATTTTTTTTAATTATTCTTCATTATCCTATCTTTGCACTTACATGTTTTAAAAGGGCCCTCATATCTTCTTTGTATTCAATATTCTAAAAAGATGTTTATATCCTCCCATAAGGGGAAATATTCTTATGCTGATGATAATTCTCTACTCAATTTTTACGTAAAAGAAGCCTTGTAAACAGTGTTCCCACTATTTGCAAGGCTTCTTATTATTTCATAAATTTAAGACAATATTAAATTATGCATTCATCTGAGCTGCAACTTCTGCTGCAAAGTCCTCATTCTTCTTCTCAAGTCCTTCACCTGTCTCGAAACGGATGAAGTTCTTAACTGTAACGTTTGCTCCGTTCTCTTTAGCTACCTTCTCTACATATTTAGCTACAGAAAGGTCGCTATCCTGAACGTATACCTGATCTAACAGGCAGATTTCTTTCAACTCTTTGTTAAGACGTCCTGTAATCATCTTTTCGATGATGTTGTCCGGCTTCGGCTTAGCTGACTGAGCATTCTCGTTCTTAGCCTGTGCAAGAAGAATCTCTTTTTCATGCTCTAAGTACTCCTGATCTACGTCCTCGCGAGAAACATACTTTGGAGACATAGCAGCAACCTGCATTGCTACATTCTTAAGGCAAGTTCTAATCTCATCATTTACAACATCGGTATCAGCTTCTACAAGAACACCAATACGTCCACCACCATGGATGTAAGATACTACGCATCCTTCTGTAGAAACCTTCTCGAATCTACGAATGCTAAGCTTCTCTCCGATGATAGAAATCTTCTCATTCAAAGCATCCTGTACAGTCTTGCTTCCATCTTCTACCCATGCTTCTGCCAAAAATGCATCCATATCCTTAGCTTCTGTTGCAATTGCCTGAGCTACTACATTCTTAACGAACGCCTGGAACTCTGCATTCTTAGCAACGAAGTCTGTCTCAGAGTTAACCTCTACTACAGCAGCTGTCTTGTCATCGCGCACCTCTGCCATAACGATACCCTCTGCAGCAATACGGCCTGCCTTCTTAACAGCCTTAGCTTCACCGTTCTTTCTAAGGAACTCAACAGCTGCATCCATATCTCCGTCTGTCTCAGTCAGAGCCTTCTTGCAGTCCATCATACCTGCTCCGGTCATCTCTCTTAACTCTTTTACCATCTTAGCTGTAACTGCCATCTTCATTATCCTCCATGCAAATGAAATCTTACTCTTCTACGTACTCCTCAGCCTCAGCTGCCTCTTCGTAGTCAACGCTTGTTGCACCCTGGTTAGCTTCTACAACTGCATCAGCCATCTTAGATACAATAAGTTTAACTGCACGAATTGCATCGTCGTTACCTGGAATTACATAATCCAACTCTTCAGGATCGCAGTTTGTATCAGCGATTCCGATAAGCGGAATACCAAGTGTGTGAGCTTCCTGTACACAGATTCTCTCCTTCTTAGGATCTACTACGAAGATTGCTGAAGGAAGTTCCTTCATATCCTTGATACCACCAAGGTTCTTCTCAAGCTTCTCCCACTCTTTCTTAAGTTTGATAACTTCTTTCTTAGGAAGTACGTCGAATGTTCCATCCTCAGACATTCTCTCGATATCCTTAAGACGAGCGATTCTGCTCTTGATTGTCTTGAAGTTTGTAAGCATTCCTCCAAGCCATCTCTCATTTACATAATACATTCCGCAACGCTCAGCCTCTGTCTTGATTGCATCCTGAGCCTGCTTCTTAGTTCCTACAAAAAGGATTGTGCCGCCTTCTGCTGCAATATCAGATACTGCCTTGTATGCATCGTCTACCATACCAACAGACTTCTGAAGATCGATGATATAAATACCATTTCTCTCTGTGTAGATATATGGAGCCATCTTAGGGTTCCATCTTCTAGTCTGATGTCCAAAGTGAACACCTGCTTCTAAAAGTTGCTTCATTGAAATAACGCTCATGTTTCTTTCCTCCATT
>CAVAKZ010000101.1:0-5785 GCA_963589425.1 Parabacteroides distasonis
ACAGACAGACAGACAGACAGACAGACAGACAGACAGACAGACAGACAGACAGAGCTGAGTGCAATTAAGCTCATTCAGTATGTATTTGGCTATGTTACACTGCCGATGGGAAGTCTATTTGATTTCCGTAATGGATTGAGCAAAGGAAAGGATTTCTTTGGTTCAGGTATTCCTTTTATCCGATATACGGATGTTTATAATAACAGATTTCTTAGGGGAGAGGATATTACCGCACTGGTTGAATGCACTCCTGCAGAAATTGAAAAGTTGGGAGTTCACCGTGGAGATGTGTTTTTTACCAGAACATCAGAGACGGCGGAAGATGTTGGTTGGTCATCAGTAATGCTTGATGATATTGGTGATTGTGTATTTAATGGATTTACCATTAAGGCAACTCCCAAAACAAATTATTTATTACCGGAATATTGCGCATTTTGTTTTGCTACAGAAGATTTCAGAAAGTATGTTACAAACCATTGTGCATTTACAACCAGAGCATCTTTAACGGGAAAAACAATTGCAGAGTATCAGATTGCTATTCCAAGTGTAGAAAAACAGCAAGAGATTATAAATGTGTTGAATAAATTCCACAGCCTCTGCAACGACCTCTCCGCAGGACTTCCGGCAGAAATCGAAGCCAGACAAAAGCAATACGAATATTACAGGGATAAATTACTATCCTTTGAAGAAATACAAAAGTAAGGAGGCGATGTGAGTGCCGTATTTTAATATTGTAGCCGAGACAACTGAAAATACCGTTGTTACGGAATATGAGCCTGTTAAAATGCGTTCCGACGCTTACCAGAGCGAAGCGGCACTGGAGGCTGAATTTATTAAACTGCTCGGCGAGCAGGGTTATACTTATCTGCCGATACATACCGAGCAGGACTTGGTTTGCAATCTGCGTGAAAGACTGGAGGAGCTGAACGACTATAAGTTTTCCGATACGGAATGGGATAATTTTTTTAAGAACTGCATTGCCAATCCGAATGAGTCTATCGCAGAGAAAACACGCACCATTCAGGAGGATAATGTCAAAATTCTGAAGCGTGACAGCGGTGAAACCAAGAATATCACGCTGATTGATAAAAAGAATATCCATAACAACCGCTTGCAGGTTATCAATCAGTATGTGATTGGAACAGCCGAAGGTGCAAAGCATGATAACCGTTATGATGTTACGGTGCTTGTAAATGGTCTGCCTCTTGTGCATATTGAGCTGAAACGCAGAGGTGTTGCAATCCGTGAGGCTTTTAATCAGATTAACCGTTATCAGAGAAATTCATTCTGGGCTGGAAGCGGATTGTATGAATACATACAGATTTTTGTTATCAGCAACGGCACGAATACAAAGTATTACTCCAACAGCACAAGAAAAAATGCAGAAAAAGAACACGAGAAGAAAGGCTCAAGCAAAACAAAGACAAGCAACAGTTTTGAATTTACTTGCTTCTGGGCAGATGCCAACAACCGTGTCATTCCTGATTTGATTGATTTTACAAAGACATTCTTTGCGAAGCATACTCTTTTGAATATCCTCACAAAGTATTGCATTTTTACATCAGAAGAAATGCTGATGGTTATGCGTCCGTATCAGATTACAGCAACCGAGAAAATCCTTAATCAAATAGAGATTGCCAATAATTATAAGAAATATGGTTCTGTGGAAGGTGGCGGCTATATCTGGCACACCACAGGTTCAGGTAAGACACTGACTTCTTTTAAGACGGCAAGGCTTGCTTCAAAGCTTCCTTACATTGACAAAGTTATGTTTGTTGTCGACCGTAAGGATTTGGACTATCAGACCATGAAGGAATATGACCGCTTTGAAAAGGGTGCAGCCAATTCCAACACTTCTACAGCTATTCTGAAAAGACAGCTGGAGAATCCGGAGGCTCGCATTATTATCACAACAATTCAGAAGCTTGCGACATTTATCAAGAAGAATCCAAACCATGAGGTCTACACGAAGCATGTGGTAATCATATTTGATGAATGCCACAGAAGCCAGTTTGGTGATATGCATACGGCTATCGTGAAGAACTTTAAGAAATATCATTTGTTCGGATTTACAGGAACACCGATTTTCTCTGTGAATTCCGGCAGAGCAAAGAATCCCGAGTTTTTTTACCACAGCACAGACATTTGGCGTCCAGCTTCATACTTACACTATCGTGGACGCTATTAACGATAAAAATGTTCTTCCATTCCGTGTTGATTACATCAAGACTATGGATGTCGAGGAAGAAATTACTGACGAGATGGTCTGGGATATCAACCGAGAAAAGGTCATGATGGCACCTGAACGCATCAGGATTGTCACGCAATATATATTGGAGCATTTTGACCAGAAAACATATCGTGGAGATAAAAGCTATATCTTCAATTCTCTTGTAAATATTGAGGAAGTAGCGTCTGCTAAGCGGGATGAGGTAGAGGAAATCAAACGCAAACAGCGAATCAGCGGCTTTAATTCCATCTTTGCTGTATCAAGCGTTCCGATGGCAAAGCTCTATTACAATGAGTTTAAAAGGCAGATGGACGCTGACCCTACTAAGAAGCTGCGTATTGCCACTATTTTCAGCTACGGAGCAAATGAAGAGGAATCTGACGGAATTTTGGACGAAGAAAATTCAGAGGATACATCAGCACTTGACCAGCCATCCAGAGAATTTTTGGAAGAGGCAATTGAAGATTATAACAAAATGTTTCATACGAATTATGATACTTCAAGTGATAAATTCCAGAATTACTATAAAGATGTATCTCTGCGTATGAAGAATAAGGAGTTAGACCTTCTCATTGTAGTAAATATGTTCCTGACAGGATTTGACGCCACGACCTTAAATACTCTTTGGGTAGATAAAAATCTGAAAATGCATGGGCTTATACAGGCATTTTCCCGTACCAACAGAATTCTGAATTCTATCAAGACATTTGGAAATATCGTATGTTTCAGAAATCTTCAAAAGCGTGTTGACTCTGCCATTTCACTCTTTGGAGATAAGAATGCGGGTGGTATTGTGCTGATGCAGAGCTTCATGGATTATTACTATGGATATGAATCTGTAGACGGTAAGCAAATGCCGGGATATGTAGATATGATGGAGGATTTGGAAAACAAATTCCCATTGTCAGAGCCACGCATTGAAGGGGAGCAGAACCAGAAGGATTTTATTGCCTTGTTTGGTGCGATTCTGCGTATGAGAAATCTGTTGCTGTCCTTTGATGAGTTTAAGGAAAAAGAATTGATTTCCGAGCGTGATTTGCAGGATTATCTTGGCAGATATCAGGACTTGCGTGACGAATGGAAACGTAAGCGTCAGGAAAGCACAGATATTACAGATGATGTTGTATTTGAGATTGAATTGATTCGCCAGATTGAAATCAATATTGATTACATTCTTATGCTTGTTAAAAAGTATCATGATACTCACTGCGAAGACAAAGATGTGCTGATAACAATTAATAAAGCGATTGATGCCAGCCCTGAATTACGCAGTAAGAAGCAGCTTATAGAAATATTTATTGCGGGTATCAACGATGTAGATGATGTAATGTCTGAATGGCATGACTTTGTGGAAGAACAGCGTGAAAACGACCTAAATACGATTATCACGGAAGAAAAGCTGAAACCGGAGGATACACGAAAGTTCATGGAAAATGCTTTCCGTGATGGCGAAATCAAGACTGCCGGAACTGATATTGATAAGCTCATGCCGCCTATTTCCCGATTTGGAGGTGGCGGCAGAGCTAAGAAGAAACAGGGAGTTATTGATAAGCTCAAGGCATTCTTTGAAAAATATTTCGGTGTTGGTGGTTCATCAACATTTAATAAACCAGTGACTTACGATATTGATTCACAAAATGAGGTATTAATGGTTGCGGAGGATACTGCCCCTTATGGGAAATAATAATTTGGAGAAAATGTATGGGAAAAGAATTATTTGACAATATACCGAGTAAGGTAGCGGACTTATTGTCTGATGTTAAGAATGGACGAATAGGTCTGCCCGACCTCCAACGCCCATTTGTATGGAAAGATAATAAAGTTCGTGAACTGCTTGATTCTATGATGAAGGGATACCCAATTGGTTATATTATGTTGTGGGAATCTCCTGCTGATTACGAGAATACAGGCTATATCGGTAAGAATGATAAAATGTATAAGCGTCCTGATGATTTGGTAATTGATGGACAGCAGCGTTTGACTGCACTGCTTGCGGCAATGTACGGAGTTACTATCAAGGATAAGAATTACAAGGAAAGAAAGATACGCATTTCTTTCAATCCTTTAACAAGGGAATTTGCAGTATGGACACAGGCTTATGAGCGTAATCCTGAGTGGATAAGTGAAATAAGCAGTGTATTCGCCGCAGACCAAGAGCATAATATTTCAAAATTTAGAAAAGCATATATCAAGACTGCTAACGAGGGCAGGGTAAAGAATGACCAGCCGGAATTAACAGAAGATGAAGAAGATATTATCGAGGAAAATATCAATGATTTGCTTAATCTTGGTATTTATTCATTGCCTACACTGAAAATCAATGCTAAGGCTGATGAAGAAGATGTTGCCGATATATTCGTCCGTGTTAATTCAGGCGGACAGAACCTGACCGAGAAGAACTTTATAGAAACATTGATTGCCGTCTACGATAATGATGTTCACGATAAGATAAATAAATTCTGTGCTGAGTCAAGAATCCCTAACAACGGAACATCGTTTAACCAGATACTTCAGGTTGACCCGTCTCACCTTATCAGAATGGCAGTCGGCGTAGGTTTTAGAAGAGCACGTTTGCGTTATGCTTATATGCTGCTGCGTGGTAAGAATCTGAAAACAGGTGAAATCACTCAGGATGTGCGTGAAGAGAATTTGAGAATTTTCAAAGAGTCACTGGATATCGTAACCAATCTCAATAACTGGCACGCATTCATGAATCTTTTTGCTTCGGCAGGTTATTTAAAAGGCAGTCTGGTTGCTTCAACAAACGCAGTGGTTTTCAGCTATGTGTTATATCTTATCGGAAAGTATGATTATAAGGTATCATCCGTTGAGCTTCAGAAAATTATCCGCAAGTGGATTTTCATGTCTACGATTACAGGATTTTATACAGGCTCGACAGAAACAGAAGTAGAAAAGCAGTTTGCGGATTTAAGAGATGTTCAGAGTGCAGATAAATTTGTAGCATACCTTGATTCTGTTATTGCCAACAGATTTACTGATGATTACTTTACATATTCATTGCCGACAGAGTTAAACAGCTCATCCGCAACATCTCCGGCTTGGTATGGGTATATCGCTGCGATTAATGTTCTGGGAACACCAATGCTGTTTAGCACAGCACTGCTGTCACAATACTTTGTTTTAGGAACAAGCGGAGATAAAAATTCAGTGGATAAGCATCATATCTTCCCAAAGCATTATCTTGAGAAAATCGGCTATGATAATGACCGTGACAGAAACCAGATAGCAAACTTTACATATCTTGACTATGTGACGAACATTGAAATTTCAGACGCACCTCCGGCAGAGTATGTCGGAAGATACAGGGAGAAGCTTGGAGAAGAAGGATATAAGCTTGCTTGTGCCCAAAATGCATTGCCTGAGAACTTTGAGCAGTTATCATATCCTGAATTTTTAAGCCAAAGAAGATTGCTTATGGCTCAAATTGTGAAAAAGGCTTATAAGGAGCTGGATAAGTAAGAGCAATACAAAATTAGATTTTTTTATGAACGAAGAATAGCGAACTGTATACATATCTTCAAGAAAAATATGTCT
>CAVAKZ010000102.1:0-5281 GCA_963589425.1 Parabacteroides distasonis
GCTCTGTCTGTCTGTCTGTCTGTCTGTCTGTCTGTCTGTCTGTCTGTCTGTCTGTGCAAGCATGTTGCCTGTTTCAGCGAATGTCAAGAGCAAATCACGATAATATTCATATTGCTTTTGTCTTGCTTCTATTTCGGCTGGTAAGCCGATATTCAGGTCAGTACAGATAGCTTCAAAATTATCGAGAACATTCACCAATCTCTGTTGTACATCTAACGAAGGTACTGGAACAGGGAATTGATTTAACATAGGTCTTCTGATAGAAGCTACTGAGCCTTGGAACATTGTCTTTTGTATATATGGCAAATACGCTGACCTCATATAATGAAAATAATATCGTGGCAGAACATAAGGCACATTAATGTGTATTCTATACGCTCTCTGATGCAAAGCATATTTCCCTTCCACATAATGAAAAACCTTTCCTACACCTACACCATCACCAGCTGTAATGATTGCCGTTTCATCATACTCATAATCATTCTTACGCAAAGGTTCTTGAGAACGAACATAAAATGGATATTTTCCTTCTTCTAACCCTTCATTTGTATTGCTGCTACCTGTTCCAATATCAGCAATTTCAGCCAAAGGCAAAAATTTTACATCATTATTAAATGTCAGCAACTTATCTCTATAAAAATCATACTGTTTCTTCCGAGCTGTAAGCTCGGCTGTAAGTAACGTGAAAGAGTCCAATATACGGACTATTTCACGTTGTACCTCCAGAGGAGGTACAGGCAACTTAATGCTTTTTAATGTATCAGGTGTTACCTCAATTACTTTTGTACCGTGTGCAAGCTTTCTTTTTTGAGCAAAAAACATCTGCGAATGAAAATAATACACTAAATACTTTGGATTTTGATTATGACTGATGATTGCAGAGTGACCACTTACTGCTACATCTTCATTTCCAAGCCACGCAAGACATTTACATACATCTTCAATATTTTCACTGGTCACAGCCATTACTATATCATTCGTTTTGGCAAATTTTTGCTTTTTTGCACATTCTCCCGTGATGAATGTAATTGTTTTATCTGCGAAAAGTCCATACTTTGTATATATTTGTCCATAATGGATACATGGAACTCCCCTATCACAGAAATCTTTTTTCTGGAAGTTACCACCTCGTGAAATTGTAGCAATCTCTCCAAGATTCTTATATTCTACCCCATCTGGACAAAACTCTTTTATCAATTCATCCAGCTTGCTCATGCGTCCTCACCGCCTTCCGCATTTTCCGAATCAGAAGATGAGTCCATCAATTCCGCTTCTATTTCCTCAATCGTAGGCATACTGCCTTTGAACTTCTCGGGAACTAACTTTGACAGCTCATAGCTTGAGATTCCAAGCGGCTGACTGCTGGATTCAAGTGCATATTGTGCCTCTACTCTGTCAAGCCCACGGCATACCAGAAGTCCAACGGTTGGATTATCGTGTTCTGTCTTTATCTGATGATTGACTGCAACAACATAAGTTCCGAGCTGTCCGGCATTGGACGAATCAAAATCTCCCGCCTTTACCTCTACAACAACATAGCAATGTGCTTTGGTATTATAAAAGAGAAGGTCAAGAAATTTCTCTTTTTCTCCAACTACCAAGCGCACTTCTCTGCCCATATAGGCAAATCCGGTTCCCAGTTCAAGCAGAAAATCAGATACATCATTTAATAAAGCGTCCTTTAATTCTTTCTCGTTATATGTTTCCTGTATGGTCAGAAAATCAAAATTATAAGGGTCTTTTGTGATTGCCTGTGCAAGGTCACTCTGGACAGCCGGAAGCGTTTGAGCAAAATTAGTCAGCGCCTTACCTTCTCTTTCATAAAGGTTAGTGCTCAACTGATTCTGAAGCACAGCCCTTGACCAGTTATTTTCAATTGTTTTTTTCACATAAAAGAGAGCATTCTGCTGTTCTCCCTTGCATTTATCAAGCAGAAACATATGATGTCCCCACGGAATACGAAAAATAACCTGCAACTCAGAATCGTCAGCAACTTGTTGACGATTTTCGGATATTGCCAAATCGTCAGCAGGCTGCTGACGATTCTCCACTGTTGGATACATCTCATAAAAATAACGCATATACTTTAAATTTGTAGGCGAGAAGGACTTTATATCAGGAAAAATATCTTTCAAATCTGCACTGATTGTATTATAAAATCCGCTTCCGTACTTTGCTTCGTCATTCATTTGAACGATATCTCTGCCCATACTCCAATAAAAGCGGAGCATATCTTCATTAACTTTGATTGCAGCTTTTAACTGGCTTTGACGAAATCTCTTTGAAACATCTGAAATCCAGTTTTTATATGCTTTATCTGTTTTAATTAAATTACTCATGCGTCCACCTCGATTTCTGCGATGATTTTATCAATCTCATCTCTAAGCACCTGTTCACGGGCGACAATTTCCTTGATTTCTGCATTGAGTTTTACAATATCAATTTTTTCTCTGGTATCCTCAGCCTCAACATAGGTAGAAACCGACAGATTATAGTCATTTCCGGCTACTTCCTCATAGCTTGCCAAATGTGCAAAATATTCTACATCTTCACGCATAGTAAATGCCTCTACAATGTGGTCGATGTTCTCCAGCGTAAGCTTATTATTATTGGTTACCTTAACGCACTCGCTTGTGGCATCAATAAAGAGAGTCTTATTGTCTGGCTTATTCTTCTTCATCACCATGATACAGGTTGCGATAGACGTTCCGAAGAACAGGTTGCTCGGCAACTGAATAATACAGTCTACATAGTTGTTATCTACCAGATATTTACGGATTTTCTGCTCTGCACCGCCACGATACATGATTCCCGGAAAGCATACGATTGCGGCTGTTCCGTTAGACGCAAGCCAAGAAAGACTATGCATAATAAATGCCATATCCGCCTTACTCTTTGGTGCAAGAACTCCTGCCGGAGCGAAACGAGGGTCATTGATAAGCGTTGCATCCTCATCACCAGCCCATTTAATGGAATATGGCGGATTAGATACAATCAGTTCAAAAGGCTCATCATCCCAGTGTTGCGGACTGGTCAGGGTATCTTCACAGGCTATATCAAATTTATCAAATCCCACATCATGCAGGAACATATTGATACGGCACAAGTTGTAAGTTGTGATATTGATTTCCTGTCCGTAGAAGCCGTTGCGGATTGCTTCCTTTCCAAGAACTTTCTCAGCTTTCAGAAGCAGAGAACCACTGCCGCAAGCAGGGTCATATACTTTATTAATTTCTGTTTTCCCCACTGTTCCCAGACGGGTAAGCAGCTCTGAAACATCTGCCGGAGTGAAGAACTCTCCGCCGGATTTTCCGGCATTTGACGCATACATCGTCATAAGATATTCGTAAGCATCGCCAAATGCATCAATAGAGTGGTCTTTCACATCTCCAAGATTCATTTCGCCAACGCCATTCAAAAGTTTTACAAGCTTTTCATTACGCTTTGCTACCGTAGAACCCAACTTATTGCTGTTTACATCAAAGTCATCAAACAAGCCGGCAAAGTCGCTTTCTGCTTCACTTCCTTTGGCAGATTCTTCAATATGACGGAATACCATTTCAAGAAGCTCATTCAGGTTTTCCTTTGTATTTTTCGTCTTACCTTCACGGTCCTTAAATGTCGCTTCTTCATTATTACAATTCTTCTGAACATTGCAGAACAATTCACTCGGCAGAATAAAAAATCCTTTTTCCTCTACCAATCCTTCTCTGGCTTCTTCTGCATCCTCATCAGACATTTTTGCAAAGTCAAAATCATCGTTACCCGCATCAATCTCGCCACTGTTTATATAATTGCACAAATTTTCAGAAATATAACGATAGAACATCGTGCCAAGGACATAATTTTTAAAGTCCCAGCCATCGACAGCACCACGCAGTTCATCTGCAATCGCCCATATTGCACGATGAAGCTCATCACGCTCCTGCTCTTTTTTAGTGTCAACCATTTTTGTTACCCTCCACTTTATAGTCAAGCCATGCTTCTTCCAAAACGGAATAATCATATCCGTTTTCAAGACAATAGGCTTTTATATTCTTCATAGCATTCAAATTCGGCTTTGCTTTGCCTTTTTCCCACCTGTTCACGGTAGAATAAGCCACATGGACTATCTCCGCAAAATCTGCCTGTGTCAAAAGTGAACGCTGTCTAATTCTTTTTATTTCCTCCGGAAATCCCATGTTGCATCTCCTTTACTGATAATTGTTGAAAATATAGCGTTATTATAACACAAGTTTGATATAAAATCCAGTAGCCATGCGGCGAACATCCTCGAGGTGTCGCAAAAAAAATGACATGTAAGGATTTTTTCTTGCTTGTCCTGATACTTTTTTTCATTATATATTCATTATAATCCACGAATTACTAATGCTTTGATTGCATAAATTGCAACCACTGCGGTTGGTATCGAAATCAACGCTGCCGCTGCCGACCATCCATTCAGCGAAAACGATAACGACGTATTTTTTGCAGCTTCTGATACACTTTGAGACCAATTTTCACTTACAATTTCATTCATAAAATCCGCCTTTCTCATACCCCTATAATTCCATTTTCTGATTCTTTCAAAATAACTAGAATTCGACTAATTGCATCCATTGCATCTTCATCTGAGCGTTCTAACAACTTTGCAAATTTAACGACAGCCTCCAGTCTATCCTCCATAGGAAATGGATTGTTTTTCATTTCTGGTGTTGCAACTTCTGTATATACCAACAGTCGCTTACCCACAACATATTTGTCATATCGTCCATTGCAATTTTTTAATAGATAATTTGCTACACCTTTGAGATGTGGACCGATTGAAAATGTATCTGCTATTTCTTCTGGAATTTTTATCTCAACTACAACCTTATCATCGCCATAAAGCATCGGCGTCTGAATTTGTACATCATATCGAGCATACAAGTTTAGCGACGCACTCCTTACACCCTCTCTAATATCGTGTATTGCTTCAATAGCTTTTATGGATGTATCAGCAAATTCAATTTGTACATTTTTTGAAACTAACATAGCTTCCCTCCTTTGTTTTGTAATACGTATTACTGACGCCAGTAATCTTTGTATACTTAAAATATCACGACTCTAATAATTTGTCAATACCTGTTATTATTATCTCCGATAATATTTTTATCAACCATCTAAAAAAGGACAAGCAAAAATTTCTCCCTACTTGCCCTAAATCCACTATTATCCAATTGAACCTCAGTTATAAATAATTTCCGCATAAAGAGTACCCTTGTCATACCCCTTGCCATAACGATTTGTTAATTCTTTTGAC
>CAVAKZ010000103.1:0-2791 GCA_963589425.1 Parabacteroides distasonis
GAATATGTGCAGAAACAGTACGGCACAGTTCCAGAATATTTATGGAGTAAATCGCCAGACAGTGCAGTGCTTCGTCACAAAAATGGAAAATGGTATGCAGTACTCATGACAGTTGAGAAATCTAAGTTGGGATTAGAGGGAAATGATCTTGTTGACATCATGGACGTAAAGTGCGATCCGGAAATGACCAGCATGATCATCCAGACTTACGGCTTTTTACCAGGATACCATATGAATAAACAGCACTGGATCACGATTTTACTGGATGGTTCAGTCAGTGAAGCAAAGACATTAGACTTTTTGGATATGAGCTATGACCTGATTGACGGAGCAGGCAGAAAGGAAGAAAAATGAGAAAAGCAATCGTATACACATCTGTGCATCACGGAAATACAGAAAAATTAGTAAAGAAGATAGCAGAAGAATGTCAGGTGGATTTGATTGATGCTGTAAAACAGCCGGATGCAGATCTGAGTGGTTATGGTATGATTGGGCTCGCATCAGGAGTCTATTATTCAAAATTTCACCAGTCGATATTGAAATTTACAGAGAAGAATTTACCAGATGACAAAAAGGTATTTCTGATCTGTACTTATGGTGGAAGTGCGAATTATAAATCCATAGAGCAGATTTTGAATAAAAAACATGCCAGTGTAATTGGAAAATTTGGATGTAAAGGGTATGACACATTCGGACCATTTAAACTGGTTGGTGGTATTGCGAAAGGCCATCCGAATGAAGAAGATATGAAAAAGGCAGTGGACTTTGTAAAAGGATTATGCTGATTTTTGAGCAAAAGGAAAACCGGGGACTTTACTCCTCGGTTTTCTGGATATTGTGCATCAGTCTTCGACTTGAAAAATATCTTCTACTGGCACTTTCAGGTATTGTGCCAGCCGGATCGCAATCTCAAGGGAGGGATTGCGTTCTCCACGTTCAATGCGGCCTATAGTCTGGCTGCAGGAACCGACGGCTTCTGCCAGATCTGCTTGAATGAGATTTCGTTCTTCACGAATGTCTTTTAGTGTATTATTGATCGCCATTCAATCACTTCCTTTGCTTATTGTTATCAGCAGAATCAGAAATCTGCTGTTGAAATCTAATGAAATCCCGGGATTTCTGCACCTTTGCATTTTCCGATTACTTTTCCAAAAATCTTAAAAGAGTCAGATTCCAAAACCTGGATAGGACGATATTTTTGATTTAAAGAGATCAGATAAACACCATCTGGCTCGTCATGTAATTCCTTGATGTAAGTATTGCCATTGAGATAGAAGATACCAATTTCGCCATTAGCAAGAGAATCTTTTTTCTGAATCCATGCAACATCGCCTGTATGATAAAGTGGTTCCATACTGTCACCGGAGATCCGAACACCAAAGTCTGTCTGATCGGGAGCAAGATGCCCGACATCATAAGTTTCTTTTACAGAATCTTCCAGATAATTTCCAGTACCAGCAGAAACAGGCTCCCAGGAAATCTCCACAGGGTGGTGGAATGGGATAATCTTTGCAGACAGCGGAGAGAATTTATTAGAAGCTTTTAAAATATCTGCAAATTCAATCAATTTATTTCTGCCTTCTTCATTCAATCCATTCATAATGTTATATGGGTTTTCTCCAAAGAAGGATTCATATATATCTTCAATATCAAGTAACTGGCAAAGTGTCAGGAAAATATGTAAAGATGGTTCCCGTGCATTAGTCTCCCATTTGGAGATTGCTTTCGCAGTGACCTGAATACCTTCCTGAGAAAGAAGGTCTACCAGATCTAATTGTGAATATCCTTTCTTTTTTCTATTTTCTGCTAATACTTCCCCGAAATCACGCATTTGTTCGCCTCATTTCTATTTGGATTTTCTATATGCATTATACTTCATGTCAGAAAGAAAATCAATAAAAATCTCCAAAATGGAGATAAAACAACCAAGATGTTACTTGACTATCTCCAAAATGTCGATATATACTAAGCATACAGAAATTGATAAGACAACATGTTGAAGGAAACAGCTGGGAGGTGAAATGTTTGAGTGAGCGAGTGATTCTGCATAGCGATATGAACTGCTTTTATGCCAGTGTGGAAATGTTGCATCATCCGGAACTTGCCGGAATGCCTCTGGCAGTCGGTGGCGATCCGGAAGCAAGACACGGAATTGTGCTGACAGCGAATTATATTGCCAAGCGTAAAGGCGTAAAAACCGGAATGGCATTATGGCAGGCGAAACAGGCTTGCCCGGAAATCATTTTTGTACCACCACGGATGGATTTATATTTGCGCTTTTCTAAAATGGCAAGAGAAATCTATTCAGAGTATACGGACAAAATTGAGCCATATGGAATTGATGAAGCCTGGCTGGATGTATCAGATAGTGGAAATCTGAAAGGAAGCGGAATGACGATTGCGAGAGAAATCAGTCATCGGATTAAATACGAACTTGGTGTAACGGTAAGCATTGGAATTTCCTGGAATAAGATTTATGCGAAACTTGGTTCTGATTATAAAAAGCCAGATGCGATCACAGAGTTTAATCGGGGAAATTATAAAGACAGGATATGGCAGCTTCCAGCGTCAGATTTGCTTTATGTCGGAAGACAGACAAATAAGAAATTGCAAAAACTTGGAATCCGGACAATCGGGCAACTTGCGGAATCAGATGAAAAGTTGTTAGAAAGCCATTTTGGAAAAATAGGAAATGTGTTATGGGCTTTCGCAAACGGTTGGGATGAAGATCAGGTTTGCAAGGAAGGGTATGAAGCACCGGTAAAGTCGATAGGCAATAGCACCACAACAC
>CAVAKZ010000103.1:3153-4301 GCA_963589425.1 Parabacteroides distasonis
ATCAGACGACGGTTTGGATATTTCAGTATACAGCGAGCGGCAATGTATCAGGATAAAGTCTTATCCCACTTAGACGCTGGTACGCACACGGTCCATCCACACAGTTATTTTCATGGGTAATTGGAGGGATAGATTTGAAAAAAACATTAACCAGAAAACAGGAAGAAAGTTATCAGTGCATTTTGCAATATACCAATGAACATGGGTATCCACCGACAGTACGGGAGTTTGGAAAATTGATCGGAGTGAAATCAACCTCGTCAGCATTTTCCAGGATCAAGCAGTTAGAGCAAAATGGATATATCCGCAGAATCCCGGCATCGCCAAGAGCAATCGAAATTTTATAGTGAGGTGTCGGCATGAACAAAGTATATGTAGATGTAGTGGCAGAGTTCCGGAAAGACGGACAGCTGGTTCCCATATTCTTTACATGGGAAGATGGAAGAAAATATAGCATTGATAGAATTTTGAAAATTGAGCGATGTGCCAGCAGAAAAGCAGGCGGTGTAGGAATGATGTACACCTGTATGATACAGGGACAGGAAAGCCATTTATTTTATGAAGTGGATAAATGGTTCATGGAGAGAAAAACAGCATAAGGAGAGAACAGTATAGAGAAAATTATTTGGATTATTAACCGGCAGAGGTAGTCACTTTCCCTTTATATCCCTGCAGGTTTTACATAAGAAGATGGATTCCGGTCAGCAAAGACAGCTCCCACAATGTCTTTTGGTTATCCGCTTCTGCAAGTTGTAGTGAGTAATTGCTTCCCATCAAAATCATGGGGAAAGCGAACTGGTCTGAAAGACCGCCAGTTAGTGTGATTATGATAAGGAGAAAAAGAAACTGATGACAGACAGAGATTATGCAATTAAATCAATGAAAGAAATTACCTTCCAGATGGCAAGCCATGCACAGGATTATCTGGAAGTTACAATCGAAAGACATTATACTGATATCAAAGAACTGATGACAAGTTACCAGAAGCTTATTTTGGAAAACCAGGTTGTATTGGAAGAACTGGATATGGAGTGCCAGGAGAAAATCAATGAAGATATGGCATATGCCCTGAGCTACCTGAGCATTTACAATAATCAGCTGAATGTGCCAAAGATGCACCGGGAGATGAATAACCTGATGATTATTTA
>CAVAKZ010000104.1:0-4282 GCA_963589425.1 Parabacteroides distasonis
TTGCTGAATGCACAATAATTATTCATGGATGCCTCCTTTCTGGGTCGCTTTCAATTAGGCGTTTGCGAAACGCCAGAACCCGCATAAATACGGAATTCTTTTTGTTACAAAATAAAACAACTCCTCACTGGTTTATGGTAAAATAGAATTGTCCAGAGACTATCTACCAATCCACCAAGAAAGGAGTTGTACCTATATGATACCATACAAACAGCTTTCTTTGGCAGATATTTTTACCGATTGCCAAAATAAATTTGATAACGATAAATATGCGTTCCTTGAACTTCTCGAAAATACCATTAACCTCGATGGAGTTGTCCCGGTATCTTTTGTTTCCCATTTCCATGCCGTCACCGGCAGACCCAGAAAGCACCTTCTTTATCCGATGCTCAAGGCTCTGTTATTACAGCTTATTTTCTCAATTCCCACCACTTCTCTCCTGATTGTATTTTTGAAATACTCTCAGGAATTACGGGATTTCTGTGGCTTTAGCGTTGTTCCTGATGCGTCTAAATTCACACGCTTCAAACAGGATTTTTTATTGGACTTACAATCGATGTTTGACAGGCTGGTTGACCTGACCGAACCGATATGCCAACGGATTGATAAGGAAAAAGCAACTATGCTTCTCTTTGATACCTCCGGTATTGAAGCATGGGTAACAGAAAATAATCCCAAATACGCCAATCGTATTATTCGGCAGCTCAAAACATGGAAAAAAGCGCAAGGTCTGGATGATTCCTTTGACCCTTATAAAGCCGCCTATGGTTCCATGCCGCCCCATGCTGCCGCTAATCCTGCGATTCAGCAGATGTATATTAACGGGCATTTCTGTTATGCCTTTAAATTCGGCATCGTTACAAACGGGCTGGGTATCGTCAGACATATTTCCTTTTACAACAATGATTTTCTCGAATCCCATCCTGAAATCATCGTGGAAAAGAAATCCGACTCACCGGATGAGGACAAGAGCCTTGCAGATTCCAAAGCGCTGATCCCCACACTGAAAGATTTCTTCCGAAAGCATCCGCTTATCAATCTCAAAACGTTTCTGGGTGCAAATGTCAATATAAAAATGTAGCTTTTTTATCATATAAGAATGTAGGAAAACCTACACGCTTATATAATATTTTTATATAGTTTAATTTTCCTCAACCATATACTGCATCTGGTCTTTCAGTCTGTATGACGGACCATTTATGTTTATGACTGAGCAATGGTGGAGCAGTCGGTCAAGCAGAGCGTTGGTCAATACCGGCTCCTGAAAAATGTCTGACCATTTTGAAAATGGACTGTTGGTTGTAATGATAGTTGACAGTTTTTCATATCTTTTGGCTATAAGATTGAAGAACAGGTTTGCTGAATCAACATCCATCTTCTGATAGCCAAGTTCATCAATTATCAGCAGCTTGTACCTGCAGAACCACTTAATTCTGTTCTCCAGCCTGTTTTCAGAAGCAGCCTTTTTTAACTGGGATATCAAATCCTGAAATGTTATAAAATATACGCAGTATCTGTGTTTGGCAGCTTCTATGCCGATTGACACAGCAAGATTTGTTTTTCCTACTCCTGGAGTTCCGCAAAATATGATGTTTTCAGCTTTCTCGATAAAACGTAGTGTCATCAGATCCATTATTTTTGCCTTATCTATTGATGGCTGGAAACTGAAATCAAAATCATTTATCTCTTTTAAAAATGGAAAATTTGCCACCTTTACACAGCCAGTTATTGCCTGCTGTTTTCTGAAATCCAATTCACTATCTGTAAGCTCACATAGGGCATCCAGTGCTGTTTTATCTCCACTGGCAATCATATCAAGATAGGTATCTATATTTTCTTTAAATCTAAAAAGCTCAAGAGCTTCAAGATTATTTATTAATCCATTGTATGTATTCATAACGCCTCCTTATCTTAGTCAAATGGCAGTTCACCTGATAGTGGCGTATTTTGCCACAAAGCAGTATCCTGTATAATTCCATCCTGTGTATCTTCCGGCATTATTACATCAGATTCATTGTTACGGCTGTATTCTCCACAGCCCCATTGTTCTGCCATATCTTTCATATCCTCATCCTCTTAGTCTGCCACTCTGTACCAATTCAATTACTTCCTGTTTTGTCATATTCTCTCTTCCTTTCATCTGGCTGTGACGGAATCCGTCACATTTTTTCTGCATAAAAAAGGACTTAAAACAAAGGTGCGAACCTGCCACGGCAGATTCACACCTGTTTTAAATCCTTTTTATACTTATTGCAATTATAGGGTAACACAACTAATTGGTCTCATCCAGTCTCATTTAGTATCATTTTG
Source organism: Parabacteroides distasonis (assembly GCA_963589425.1). Lineage (GTDB taxonomy): Bacteria > Bacillota > Clostridia > Lachnospirales > Lachnospiraceae > CAKRJP01. Next base: position 2,311 of record CAVAKZ010000104.1, read on the forward strand.
CTGTGTTCCTTACACTTGTTGCAAGTATAGAGTAGCATATCTAATTAGTCCAATCCAGTCCAGTTTGGTACAGTTTTAAAATAAATCTGAATGAGTTCCTGTTCTGACAAGTTCCAGATATTCTTCATTATACCGATAAATCAGTAACCAATCTGGCATTATATGACATTCCTTGAAGCCTGCATAATTTCCGGTTAAATTATGGTCTTTGTTCTTTATATCTAACGGTTCAGGTATTGCCAATGTTTTTACAATTGCTTTCAATAAATTCATATCAAGACCACGCTTAACGCATTTTTTATAGTCTTTTTTGAACTGTCCGGAATCTTTGGTTTTTAACACTTATTTATCCCTCCAGACTATCCCATAGCTCATCAAGTGTATCGAAACACTCTCCACCACCATTTTCCAGTTCTTTCATTGCATTTATAGTTTCAGCGTTTGGTTTGCTTTCTGGAATTGTAGCCCCTTGTAAAAAAGCAATCACATATTCCAGCTTATAATCCGGTACTTTATCTAATAACTGTAATGCTTTCTCTCTTTCGCTCATCACGCTTCACCTCTCTTTTAATGATTAAACTTTACTTATTTATTCTATCTCATTAATGGATTTCACACAAGAAAATTGATAGCTTTTTTGCAAAACCTGCAAAAATCATTTAACCTTTTTCTTATAGTAATTCGCCAAACGCTCCATCATTGCCACATCCAGCTCTGGTCTTGCTATTCTTCTTATTTCTTCGTATGCAAAGCCATCTTCCATACAGTGCATAAGGAAGTCTTTCTGTTCGGCTGAAAAACGCTTATCAGATGCTATCTCTTTCACAAAAGAATCATATACATAAGCTGCATTCTCATCTTTCTTTTTATTAAACAGCTTTGAGAAAAAGCCTGTATTCTTTGTTTGCTGTGAACTGTCCTTATCTGGATTGGCACTACCGATATTAAGCTTATCTTCCATATCGGATATCTGAGCTTCAAGCATCTTTATCTTGGTTCTTGCCTCATCTCGCTGTGTCATCATTAACATATATGCTCTTTCTTTTTCATCAAGTGTGAGCTGATACTGCTCCATCAGCTTCTTCTGTGTCTCTTTCTCTTTATCATATGCAGCCTTAACCTGGTTCTGGAATAAGTCTCTTATCTCTATATTGGCTTGTGTTACTTTAACGGCAAGGTCATTGGCTTCCTTTATCTGTGCAGCCAGCTTGTCATTATCCATTAAGATAAACATTTTGCTTCCTTTTGCCTGCCAACTCTATCACCACCTTTCTTATGTGACGGATTCCGTCATAATCGCATTTAAGATATAAGACAACTGTTTTTGGGTATAAAAAAACTAGAGGCTTGTAAATCACCTCTAGTTTATGTAACAATATTTAGTTGTGTGCCTTACGGCTATTGCTTAAGTTACATATCAGGTGCTTACTACCTTTTGTAACTAAATTTTACAGCTTACCGCAAATTTTCATCATCTTTGATGTCGCAAATTGCGATCTCATTCAGCATTATTCTACATTATAATTTTTCCATTTCTCTTGTGATCCTATGATTGTGACGCCAGTGGTGATACAATTTATTGCAACAAAGTATTAACCTTTTTCTAATGACTTCTCTTTTTTCATCATCTCTATGCACTCATGAATATTGGTGTTGTACAGCCTGTACAAATCCGTATCCTTACTAATCTGATTATCAAACGGAATCACCACAGAGCCACACTTGATAAGTCCCATTCCCGATGAGGTATTGGTTACAAATCGAAGCTGTGCTTCTGATACTCCGATGACCTCTGCCATCTTGGAACTATCTGTGTTCGCCTGCTTCAAGAGTGCCACAAACTCTGAGTTTGCAAGCATTGTAGTGGCGGTATAATTCTGCAACAAATCGTTGGGTAGGACAAAGGCGCCTTCCTGCATTCTTCTGTAATTATTGAAGCCATCATTTTTCTCAGCAATCAGAACCTTGTCAC
>CAVAKZ010000105.1:0-3621 GCA_963589425.1 Parabacteroides distasonis
TTCACGAGATTGACCTCCAGCTCTACAAAAAGTATGGTCTGAGTGATGAAGAAATCAGTTTCATCGAAACCAATGTAAAGGAGATGGCTTGATATGGCAAAAATCAATATTAACACCGCCCGAAAGGTTGTTCCGATGATTTATGCCTACACTACTCCTGAGATTTGTAAGCATGACGGATGGACGAAGATTGGATACACGGAGCAGGAAGTAGATAAGCGACTGAACCAGCAGACTCACACCGCTGATATCGAATATAAGCTTGAATGGAAAGGCACTGCAATCTATGATGACGGTTCAGGTGATGTTTTCCGTGATTCAGACTTCCATGCGTATCTTACAAAAAACGGCATTGAGAGAAAACCAAAAACCGAATGGTTTAAGATATTGCCGCCGCTCAGCCGTAACATGTTCTTTGATTTTAAAGCTGACCGAGGACAGATTCAGGGAACTGAGGTTATTGATTATAATCTGAGACCTGAACAGGAAGAGGCAGTAAGCAGTGCTGTTGAATATTTTGGCTCCCATGAGCACGGACAATTCTTATTTAATGCTAAGCCACGTTTCGGCAAGACATTGGCAACCTATGACCTTTGTAAGCGCTTGAATGCTACCAACATTCTTATTGTTACTAATCGCCCCGCTATTGCCAACGGCTGGTATGAGGACTATGAGAAGTTTGTGGAAGTAAAGTCCGGCTATCACTTTGTAAGTACAGTAGATGGCATTCAGGGTAAACCATATGTTATTTCCAGAGAGGAATATCGAAAAATTGCAACACAAACCACTGATGATGAGTTCTGCGGCTGTATTGAGTTTGTATCTTTGCAAGACTTGAAAGGTTCGCTCTACTTTGGCGGTCAGTATGATAAGCTGCGTGAAATCTGTGGAGACAAGAAACATCCGATGGTTTGGGATATCCTTGTAATTGATGAGGCTCATGAGGGCGTAGATACATACAAGACAGATGTAGCATTTGACCGTATTCATCGTAAATATACTCTTCATTTGTCAGGTACACCATTTAAAGCACTTGCAAATGATAAATTTGACCAGCAAGCAATCTACAACTGGACTTATGCCGATGAACAGAAAGCAAAGCGTGAATTCGTTGCAGAGCCGGGACAAGAAAACCCTTATGGCAAGCTTCCGCAGCTTAATATGTTCACTTATCAGATGTCCGAAATCATTAGAGATAAGCTGTCACGGGGTGTTGAAGTCAATGGCGAAACGGCAGAATATGCTTTTGATTTGAATGAATTCTTCTCCACAAATGCGTCGGGTAAATTCATCTATGACGATTCGGTCGACAGATTTTTAGATGCTATGGCAGAACAGGAAAAGTTCCCGTTCTCTACTCCTGAGCTTCGTGATGAACTGAAGCACACCTTGTGGCTTTTGAATCGAGTAGATTCCGCTAAAGCCTTGGCTAAAAAGCTGCATGAGCACCCCGTGTTCAAGAATTACGAGATTGTTTTGGCTGCTGGTGACGGAAAGTTGGATGACGATGCGGAGGCAGACGATAAGGAAATCAAGAAGGCATATGACAAGGTAACAAATGCCATCGGAAAGTTTGATAAGACCATCACGCTGTCTGTCGGACAGCTGACAACCGGAGTTACAATTCCGGAGTGGTCGGCAGTTCTTATGCTTTCAAGCTTAAAAAGTCCGGCATTATATATGCAGGCGGCATTCCGTGCACAGAATCCTTGTCTGTTCTCAAACGGCAAAGAACAGTACCGAAAAAAGAATGCTTACATCTTTGACTTTGCCCCGGCTAGAACGCTGATTATTTACGAGCAGATTGCTAATGGTTTGTCAGAGGATACTTCCGGCGATAAGGGCGATTCTGATACAAGAAAACAGCATGTACGGGAACTTTTAAACTTCTTCCCTGTTGTGGGTGAAGATGAAAATGGCGAAATGGTTCAGCTTGATGCTGAAAAGGTGCTTTCTATTCCTCGAAAGCTTAAATCACAGGAAGTTGTCAGACGTGGATTTATGTCTGATTTCCTGTTCCAGAACATTGGTCACATCTTCAATGCTCCTCAAGCTGTTATTGATATTTTGACCAGTATGGAGGCGGTAAAAGAGCCTACCACACCTCTTGGAGTAAACCCTGATACCGCAGAGGAATTATCTGTAGATGAGTCCGGAGAAGTAAAGATGGATACCGATTATGTAATCGGTAAAGCTTCTGAGCTTTTTGGAGCAAAGATTTTTGATACAGATTCCATCAATGACCAAGTGGCGGAGGCTGTCGGAAAATACGATGAAAAGAAGACAGATAAGAAGCCGGAAGATGCATTGATTGAAACACTCTCAAAGACCTTTAAGACTGAAGTTACAGACCATGTTATGCAAAAGGCAACTGAAGAATACGGAAAAGACCTTTCTGCATCCACAAAAAAGACTCTTGAGCGTAAATTGCAGACAGAAACTCATGCTGTAGTGGGAAAGGCTGTCGGTGACTTTAAAATTCAGCAGAATATCCTAGAAAAGGAACGTGAACAGAAACTATCCGAAGCAACAACAAGAGAAGAAATACAAGAAGTAAATCGACATATCGATGAACAGAAGAAACAGGCTGTAGAAACCTTGCAGCAGACAATCAAGGAATCGGTTGATACATTTATAGATACTGCCGGACAGACCGTTGTCGAGACTGTAGAAACGGAAAAGCGGGAGCAGAAAAAGCGTTCTATCGAGGACGGCATTAAAGACCATCTTCGTGGATTTTCAAGAACTATCCCGTCATTCCTCATGGCATACGGAGATGAGAACACAACGCTGGAAACTTTTGATAGGATTATCCCTGATGAAGTATTCAAGTCAGTAACCAGTATTTCACTTAGCCAGTTCAGACTTCTTCGTGACGGAGGACAGGTCAAAAATCCTGAAACAGGAATGATGGAGGACTATTATGGTCACCTGTTCGACCCTGTTGTGTTTAATGATTCTGTGCGAGAATTCTTGGCAAAGAAAGTAGCTTTGGCAGATTATTTTGATGAGAAGAATCAAGAAGATATTTTCGATTACATTCCACCACAGAAGACAAATCAGATATTTACGCCTAAGTGGGTTGTAAAGGATATGGTTGACAGACTTGAGAAGGAAAATCCCGGCTGTTTTGATGATCCTGACAAGACATTCGCTGACCTTTATATGAAATCCGGCATGTATATTACAGAGATTGTTACCCGTCTTTATCAGAGTAAGCGTATGAAACAGCTTTATCCGGACAGTGCTGAACGATTAAATCATATCTTTGCTAAACAGGTATTCGGTTGTGCTCCTACAGAGATTATTTATCGCATATGTTTGGCTTATATACTTGGCTTTAGCAATGATATTGAAATCAAAAAGCACAACATTAAGCTGTGTGATACTTTAGAATATGCTAAAGAGGGAAGACTTTACAATACATTGCAAGATTTATTCGATTTCTAAATTACAGATAACTGTAAGAACTTGCCGTAGTAATATAGGTTTTTTAATGTGAAAATCACGCAGAATCAATTTAATCTTACTTAGCCGACAAATTATACTGACACGGCAATGAAACTACCTTAAATCAACCCAAACCGCCCAAATCTACCCCGAAACATAACAGTTCGGAGC
>CAVAKZ010000106.1:0-3310 GCA_963589425.1 Parabacteroides distasonis
TTCATATCTATGCGATATAAATTTAATCTCTCTTGTTTCATACATCTCCTTAACATTAAAAGTGGCTATGCTAAAAAGCATAGCCACCATGAAGAATCACCTGTGGCGATTCTTACGCTTTTACGACCTCCACTTATAGGTAGGACTCACCTTTAATATTATAATACCAAAATCAGAAAAATAGTCAATACAATTTACAGCAAATTTTCATCATCTTTGAGGTCGCAATTTGCGACCTCATTCGATATTATTCAACATTACAATTTTCTATTTCTATTGTGCTTCTATGATTGTGACACCAGTGGTGACACAATTTATTGCAGATAAAATATTAGCCTTTATCTAATGCCTTCTCTTTTTTCATCATCTCTATGCGCTCATGAATATTGGTGTTGTACAGCCTGTACAAATCCGTATCCTTACTAATCTGATTATCAAACGGAATCACCACAGAACCACACTTGATAAGTCCCATTCCCGATGAAGTATTGGTTACGAATCGAAGCTGTGCCTCCGATACGCCGATGACCTCTGCCATCTTGGAACTATCCGTATTCGCCTGCTTTAAGAGTGCCACAAACTCTGAATTTGCAAGCATTGTAGTGGCGGTATAATTCTGCAACAGATCGACAATGTTCTGGGTAATTCCAGTACAAAGACCTCCCTGCTTTCTTACTTTCTTCCAGAGCTGCTGCAGATACTTTGCAGAATACTCGGAATTAAGTAAGACATGGAATTCATCAATATAGAGCCATGTTGCCTTGCCCCTCTGTCCGTTTTCTACAATCCTGTTCTGGATGGACTCCATCATAACAAGCATTGTGATTGAATAAGCTCTGTTCCTAAGTCCCTGATGCCATAAACTGTAAATCTGTTATCCACATCCACATTTGTCTGATGATTGAAGATGTTAAGTGAACCATTTACGAAAAGCTCCAAAGATAATGCAATGTCCTTAGCTTCCTCCTCCGGCTGTGCCATAAGGATATCGTATAAATCACTCATTACCGGGATATACTTCTCCTTGCTTCTTGCAATGTCGATATACAGCTTTCTTACACATCGGTCAATGATTGACTTCTGTCTTGAATTTAAGCTGTCCCCGATACACTGCTCACATAAACCTAGCATAAACTCGCCTTTTTCCCTTACCATTCCCTTGGAATCATTCGGATCAAGGCTCCATACATCCATCTCCAACGGATTCACATAATTGTCCGTGTAAGTGGACATATTTACTACAGTTCCCTTGTATGTGCGGGCAATATCGAAGTACTCATTTTGAGGATCGATTATTATAATATCGTCATCTGTACTAAGATAAACATTCCCCATCTCCATCTTGCAGAAGAAGGATTTACCGGAACCCGGCACTCCGAAAACGAAGCCATTTCCGTTGATGAGCTTCTTTCTGTTTCCGATGTTCACATTTTTGCTGATCTGGTTGATACCATAGTAATTGCCCGTGCTATCATTAAGCTCCTGCACATTAAATGGCATAAGCACCGCAAGTGACTGGGTAAGAAGGGTACGCATTGTCTCCACCTGTCTTACTCCAATCGGAAGTGCTGTGTTGAGTGCTTCCCTCTGCTTTAAATAGTGTGTATGTAGGTGTACGTTGATTCTCTCGAATCACCTCTTCGCCCGTACACGACGGAATGTACTCATTCCCGGGAATTACAGGTGAGCGCTTATTAAGCTTCACGACGCATTGTTATCCTAATACTATCTCCTCTCAAGCCATTTCGAGGATAAGGAACTATTCATTCCTCTGTGGTTTATTATCCTTCCGTAAACATTAAATGCACCCTGCTGCTTCATCTTCTTCTTTCGATTCTTCGACTCTCTTCGCAAAGCTTGGACTGATTCTTGTCTGGTGCCTGTTGCGGAATTTTACTCCATACGACATTTCTGGTATGATAATGATTTTTTCATTAAACCTGTAATTGAATATTCAGTTGTTCATCAGGTTATCCCTGACTTGCATTCAGTCTAACTCATTATTTGAAATTGCAGAATATTCTCTTGCGGACTTTTTTTGCAAAAACATATTCTCTCGCGGACTTTTTAAAAAAATAGGACTCAGATTACACCTGAACATAAAATTCAGGTATAAACTAAGTCCTATCTCAAATTATATATAGTTCACCTCCCAATCTTCTCATTATCCAGTAATCAGCCAGATAATATAACATTGTAGGTATTGATTCGTTCGGCGCCGTCCTAATCCTTACCTCAAAATTGGTATAAAAAATAGGACTTAAATCATTCAAACCCTTGTTTTATAAGGTTTCTCTTGATTTAGTCCTATTTTAACGTATGCCCCTCTGATAATAAGAGGTTTTCTGTCTTTTTTATCTTTCCATTGCTTTAACTGTTCAATTGCAAAACGCTTCATCAGACACCTCCTCAAAAATACTATAACCTGTGTATAATATTTTATTCCTTTAAGAGTGTATGGTCAACATTTTTATGTACGTAAAAATGTGTTTTATCACACTTTTATGTACGAACATTTGTTTTGGGTTACATTTTTCTGCACGTTCTTTTCTCAATCCACTCATCTGGCAATTCAAAATGCTGGTAATCTTTCGCATGTTCCCAGTCGCCGCCCACTCAAATCCATGCACTATAAACACCTTGTAGCACAAATCGTCATGGTCGATTTTATGAGGAAATTCAATGCTTCTGTCTGTATACTTTTCAGCGTTAGCAGGTTCTACATTTCTTCTTCCATCAACATTTTTCACATAAGGATTATATTTTCATCAAGCTTATAATTTCCATTCCATTCACCATCAAAATTATCTATTAATGCATAATCAGTTTTATATGGAACCGAATCCATTTTCCCTCATGAACGCCTCTGAATATATCCCTGCAAACTGTATTCATACTTTCATCCCCAAAATGTATAAATTTTTAATCATATTATACATCTATTTATGACTAAAATCATTATCATTATACACTATTTCACATTTTCTTTCGACAAACCATATTATCTCTAATCCCCCAAACCTTTCCATTGTTATTTTTTCGACCTATATTATAATTTTTATTAATTATACCAATGAAGGAGATTCATAAAATGAAGAAAATAGTTTTTTCGCAGCCTGCCGTTCAAATTGCTGGTGGGCGTTATTGCCTGCGTCCTGATTGGACTGCTGTTAAGTTCAACTGATGGCAATGCATTTTCACGTGCCATTTTGAATATCATTGTAACACTGAAATATATTCTCAATCAGATAATTAATCCTATATTATTCACGGCTGTGCCGTGTGAACTGGCTGAAAGCCATATAATTAC
>CAVAKZ010000107.1:0-3075 GCA_963589425.1 Parabacteroides distasonis
TTGTATTTGCCCTTATCAGAGTTCGTAAACACTGATGGGACGATATAATACAAGGAAAACAAAAAGGGAAGAATTACCTGTGATAAATCCAGTGTTTTCAAGGGTTTGCGGAGAATTTAATAACAAAATATAAAATTTATTAAATCTCTTAAAACAGGTGAAATCTCAAACGAAATTTATATGAGGAGACCAGCTATTATGAATAATACTAAACAGGCAATTCATAAAGCATTTATTTTACTTTACCGTAAGCATTCTTTTAATCAAATTTCTGTAAAGGAGCTTTGTGTACAAACACCCATTGCCCGGACAACCTTTTATAGTTATTACAATAATCTGGTTGAGTTGAAAGATGAGATAGAGGATGAATTGATTGGTGGTATTCTTGAAATTGCAAAACATAGTATAAACGACAGTCCTGACAAAGCAGATATGACCAGTTTCTTTTCTAAAACATTAAATTATGTTAAGTTGCATTGGGATGAGAATTATGCATTTCTCATTGTCCAGCCTAATTTTTCATATATTAATAAATGGAAAGATGCAATAAAATATCATCTTACATTACGGTTTCCCGGAAAAGAATCAATGGCAAATTATGGGTTGATCTTTGAAGTTATTGCATCAGCAATTATTGGTGCATATACCTATTGGATGGATCATCCTGATGAAGTAGACATACAAAAACTTACAGATGTCAGTATACAAATGCTTTTAGCAACGGGGCAAATATTGTAAAGGCTGCGGAGATTCCGTAGTCTTTTTTTATCTTTAAAACCGAACACTTTTTCAAAATGTGTCGTTTTCATTATGGATACTCATAAATATAATAATTACAGTAAGATAAACACAAGGAGGATTTGTAATGGCAGAAATAAAAATTCATGTGTTGCATACAGGAATGGTTTGTGTTGCGCCAGAGCTGCCTTTTGGTGGTGAACACTGCAATCCAATTAAAGCAAGCGGTGTATTCGGAAAGAAAGATGCCAGACTGTGGCTGCCTGTGTCGGCTTATCTGATTGAGTGTAGCCATGGTAAAATTTTATTTGATTGTGGCTGGCACAGGAATATGAGTCCGAATGGTGAATTTGACCGAGAGGCTCAGATTAAATCACTTGGAGGTTTTGCGCTTTATAAAACAAATCAAGGAGTTCTTCCGCATGGAGAGGCTATTGATGAACAACTTGCCTTATTGGGGATACAGCCGTCAGATTTGGATATAATTCTACTTTCTCATCTGGATTGTGATCATACAAATGGGCTGAAACTGGTGTCGGATGCCAAAAGAATACTTGTGTCAAATGATGAAATCAGATTTGCTGAAAACGGCAGTCTGATAAATAAAATACGGTACAATAAAGATTGGTGGAATGGAACGAAACTGGAAGGTTTTGACTGGAATCGCATAGATGGACCTGTGCAGAAATCTTATGATGTATTTGGTGATGGGAGTCTGGTAATGGTAAATATTCCGGGACATTGCGAAGGATTATGTGCACTAAAAATTACAAACAAAGCTGGAAAATATGTATTGCTGTTCTCAGATGGAGGTTATGCAAAAAAATCCTGGGAAGAACAGATTACATCAGGAATTGCAGACAATAAAGAACATCAGAAAAAATCACTGGCATGGATTCGGGAGCAAAGTCTAAGTCCTGACTGCGTAGAATCACTGGCAAATCATGATCCAGATATCACACCACATATAATCTGTTTATAGGAGAATCAAATATGAATCAAACAGCATTAATCACAGGAGCTTCCGGAGGGCTGGGACTGGAATTTGCAAAAATATTTTCAAGAGAAGGATATGATTTGCTGATTATAGCCAGACGGGAAGGAATGTTATATAAGTTAAAATCCGAACTTGAATCACAGTATCACAATCATGTAGAAGTATTTGCATGTGATCTTTCAAAAGCAGATGCTGCATACGAAGTATTTAACTACGCATTAGAAAAAAATATTCAGATTGATGTACTTGTTAATAATGCAGGCTTCGGAGATTTTGGAAACTTTTGGATTGTGGACGAACAGAAGCAAACCAATCTTTTGCAGGTAAATATTGTGACGCTTGTGCAGTTGACAAGGTATTTTATGCCGGGAATGATAAATAGACACTATGGAAAAATTCTGAATCTTTCTTCTGTTGCGTCTTTTTGTGCAGGACCTAAAATGTCACTTTATTATGCGTCTAAAGAGTTTGTACGCAGCTTTTCAGAAGCTGTTGCAGAAGAAGCAAAAGGAACAGGCGTGTCGGTTACAGCGTTATGTCCGGGACCGACTGCGACTGGTTTTGAAAAAGCTGCCGAAATGAAACATTCAAAAATGTTTACGTTTTTTACACCGGCAGATGCGAAAGAGGTTGCAGAAGCCGGATACAAAGCTATGATGAAAAAGAAAGTTCTTTTGTATTATGGAGCAGCAACAAAGCTGATGAATATTGGTGCAAGAATTTTACCAAGAAGTATATCAAGAAAGTTTGCAGGAAAAATCAATGGATAAAAAGAGAAAATTAACAGCTATTTTTATATGTGTATTTGCTATTGCACTAACAGCTTGTGGAAAAACAGAAACAAATTATAATATCAGTGATTCCGGTTCCTGGAAAGACGGAACCTACACAGAAACAGCTAAAGGTAAAAAAGGAAACTTTGTTGTAACTGTAATTATCTCTGATGGGAAAATTTCAGATATTCAGATAGGTGGAAATAAAGAAACACCAGATATTGGAGGTAAAGCGATTGACGATCTGCCAGCAGAAATGATAAAAGGACAAACTTATGAAGTAGATGCCGTATCAGGTGCGACTATAACATCAGATGGAATTAAAGATGCGGTAGCGAAATGTCTAGAACAAGCATCAAATTGACAATTTCCCGTTTAGATAAGTGAAAAGTATCGATTTAAGTGAAAATAAACTTTATAAAATATAAAATTCTTCCTGAATGCGGAGAAGAACTGTATGTTCTATGAAAAAATGGTTTTTATCAGTTTACTGAAAGAGCATCGGATCGTAAAGGTCAGAAAATCAGTAACAGGAGTTTTATTAGGCATATGGAAAGATAGTTACTT
>CAVAKZ010000108.1:0-3060 GCA_963589425.1 Parabacteroides distasonis
TTGTTGATGAAAAGCCTTACAGAAAATACGATGAGAACAATATTTATCGTAAATTGTCATTTCGTTTTACAAAATTTGTAACAGCTTCTATTTCCGTTTCAGGGTAAGGAATACCCTCTTTTTTCCCCAGTTCAAAGCATCTCATCATCCAAATCATGTTGCGTGCAAGATTTCTCATCGTCTGCATACCCTCTTCATCCTTTGCGGCTTCCTCTCCATACAGACCGTGTGCCATATTCCAATATGTAGAACCGGCAATCGGCATCTGGGTTGTACCAAAATATTTGTTTAATCCATCTAATGCAGCAGTGCATCCACCTCTTCTTGCAACTGCCACAGCCGCACCCGGCTTAAACATAAAAGCCTCATAAACCTCATTCACTTTAGCACGATAAAAAGCTCTGTCCAGAAAATCATAAATTCTTCCACTTGGGTGTCCAAAATAAACTGGTGTCGCAAAAATAAATCCATCTGCATCCTTTGCTTTTTCTACAAATTCATTCACTCCATCTTCTTTAAATACACATTCTCCTGTTTTCCTACAAACATTACATTGCAGACAGTCTGCCATAGGTACATTGCCCGTCTGTATTATTTCTGTATCTACTTCAGCATCGTGAAATACTTTTTCCATTTCTTTTATTGCAGCCATTGTTGTGCCCTGCAAATGACTACTTCCATTTACGAATAGTACTTTCATACCACACCTCCATTTTATTTGCCATCTGGGAAACTGGTAAATGCTATAAGTTCTTCCGCTGGAACTCCATATTTGTCTTTTGCATCGGAAACAGCTTTTACCAGAAAAGCCGTATTTCTTGCAAGATTGCGGACTGTCTGCAAGCCTTCTAAATCTTTTTTAACGTCCTCCGGAGTAAAACCATGAACAATATTCCAGTTCGTACTTCCTGCAAGTATCATATTTCTATTTGTAAAATACTTATTTAATGTATCGAGAGCTGCTGTACCGCCACTCCTCCTTGCACTGACAACGGCTGCTCCTACCTTTAATTGTTTTGAATATGGAGTGCTGTACATAAGCCTGTCAAGCAATGAGATCAGTGTTCCGTTTGGTGATGCATAATAAACCGGGCTTCCGACTACAAGACCATCTGCATCCTTAAATTTTTCGGCAATTTCATTTACAATATCGTCAAATACACATTTCCCTTTTTTTGAACAGGCATTGCATGATATACAACCATGAATAGCCGCTGTTCCAATCTGAAACAGTTCCGTTTCCATTCCTTCTGATTCAAATATATGAATCATTTCTCCAAGAGCAGTGGCTGTACACCCATTTGCTCGTGGACTTCCGTTAATCAATAAAATCTTTGCCATACTTATCTTCCTTCCAAATGTCTTTTATTTTTTGTTTAAATGCATTATAATTACATTTAAACAAATTGAACAGTATGCACTTTTATGGTAGATACTATCAAAAAGGAGAGTAATATGGAAACTGCTGATTATTGCAAAGATACCGTAGATGTAAGACCGTTTTCTTACACGATGTCATTGATTAACGGAAAATGGAAATTAACGATTATGTTCTGGTTATGGCATAAAGAAGTCCTTCGCTACGGAGAACTCAAAAAGAATCTTGGAAAAGTCACACATAAAATGCTTAGCAATCAACTGAAAGAACTGGAATCAGATGGTTTAATATATCGTAATGAATATCCGCAGGTTCCGCCTAAAGTTGAATATTCACTTACAGAACTGGGACTATCACTAATGCCTGTTTTGGATGCGATATGTCGGTGGGGACATGATCATGTGCCAGAAGAATGGAGTATGGAATAATCTCATACTCCATTCTGAACTGGAAGTTGTACGATTATCTTCCGGTTTATATAGCCAAGTCTATTTATTCTGATACCCTTTTGTTTATTCATTATTATTAATGAAATTCACAAAATGGGAAATACTTACCTGTGCCTCTTCCATTGTTCCAAAAATAACAAAGGCATGTACAACCCCGTGTTGTATATTGAGCTGAGTTTTGTGTCCATCTTCTTTTAGCTTTTGGTATAGTTTGTAGCTATCATCAAATGGCGTCTCATAATCTGATACTGCTATAAATACAGGAGCCACATCGGTAAAATCTCCTCGAATCGGTGACATATACGGATCTGCCAGGTCTTTTGATTCGCAACCGAATATTTCCTTAAAGTTCATATTATTTAAGCTGTTTGCAAGCATAAAATCAGTAGAGATATTTTCTGTACGGGATGGGTACTGCTCTACATATTCTATAACCGGCGAAAAACATCCTATGGCTTTTGGCTGAGGCAGGCCACGGTCTCGAAGGATTAGGCCAAGTGTCAGTGACAGATGTGCCCCGGCACTGTCTCCCATCACAATGATATTTTCTGGTTCTACACCAGAGTCCAGAATCCCTAAGTAGTAGTTCAAACAATCCTCCTGCATTTCAGAAAGACCTACTTGTGGTGCCAATCTGTAGTCATTTGAATAGACAGTAAAACCATATTCTGAAGCAAGATACGTAGTTATATCTCTACGCTCCTTGAAAGAACCACTGCTGAATCCGCCACCGTGAATATAAAGCACATACTGTCCATTTTCATTTATAGGACTTACTTTTTCTCCCTCGCAACCGTTTAAATCTGCCTTATCGATTCGGTAGTTCTCTTCGATGACCGGTTCAAAGGGTTCCGTTTCCTTGGCTACATTATCTTCATTCATAAATGGATTCTCCTGAGAACGGATTATTATGTTTGCTGTACGGTAGATTGTATTCACTAGAAATGCATAGGGACTAACAAGTTTGCATCCAAAAGCATCAATGATAACTGTTTCATCGGAAGAAGAATCCGGCACTGTACTGCCCTTAACCAGACCTAAAGAGGGAATACAGTATATAAATATTAAAACAGCCATGCTGCCAGCCACTGCTGCCATTATTTTTTTTATTGTATTTTTCTTTTGTTTCATTAATACTTTCCCAATCTACCGGACTATAGGATCGACCTGAATCCGGATGATTTGACACTATTTGACGACTTATCAAGCCAATTTTAAGACACCGGACTATAA
>CAVAKZ010000109.1:0-3002 GCA_963589425.1 Parabacteroides distasonis
GATAAGAATTTAGCAAATTATTTAAAAGAGAGTTTGTAAATAGGTGGAGGAGATTATGCAGCAGGAAACAATAGACAGAATCAGAAAGTTTACAGAAGAAAGAGATTGGGATCAGTTCCATTCGCCGGCAAATCTTGCAAAATCAATCGTGATAGAGGCGGCTGAATTATTGGAGTGCTTTCAATGGGCAGATGAAGGTTATGATCTTCAACATGTTAAAGAAGAGTTAGCGGATGTAATGGTATACAGTCAGAATTTGCTGGATAAGCTTGGTCTTGACGCGGATGAAATTGTAAATATGAAGATGGCTCAAAATGAGGCGAAATATCCGGTTGAGAAGGCAAAGGGAAGTGCAGCGAAGTATGATCAATTATAGTATTCAAAGATTTTCTGGGAAATTTACAAAGTAGTGGAGAAAAATTTGTTTCTTATGGACAAGAAAACCATTAAATCATCAACGAACCAAACCCTAAATTATTACGATAAAAACGCTGTTTCCTTTTCAGAGTCCACCCTTCATGTGGATTTTGTAGAGACTCAGCAGGCGTTTCTGGATTGTCTGCCTTCCCATGCCCATATTCTAGACTTTGGTTGTGGGGCAGGCCGTGATGCCAAATATTTCCTGGAGCAGGGATGTCAGGTTACAGCTGTGGATGGTTCAGAAACTTTATGCCGGATTGCTTCCGAATATACGGGCATCTCGGTAAAGCAGATGTTATTTCAGGATCTGGATGAGACAGGAAAGTATGATGGCATCTGGGCATGCGCGTCAATTTTGCATTTGAGGAAAACGTATCTTTCGGATGTTCTTGTGAAGATGGCAAAAGCGGTGAAGCAGCAAGGTCTTATCTACACATCCTTTAAATATGGGGATTATGAAGGCATGCGAAATGGCCGGTATTTTACAGATTTTACGGAAAATCTGTTTGCTGATTTTATAAAAGACATTTCTGGGATTGCCATAGAAAAAACCTGGATTACCGGGGATGTCAGAGTGGGAAGAGGTGATGAGAGGTGGTTGAATATATTGCTTCGCAAGGTGGACACACTTTAAATATTGAGGCGAAATATTATAACAAACTGGATATTGAAGCTTTTTCCCAGATGATGAAGGATCCGTCCTATTGCTACAAATTTTATTGGCTGGAAGCCGTGGTGCATATCATTTCGGAGGGCAAGACAGAGACAAGCTTCGACGAGATTATCGATGAAATGATTGCAAATGCATGGTATTCTGTTCGGGAATTTCACATTCACTTAAGTGGCATGCAGGCAGATGGACTGGTGAGAGATGGTCTTGAACGAGCAATTCTGCAGCTTACGCAGATCAGTGATCTTCCGGCCAATGCTTCCAAAGTGGAAATAAAAAATGCCATTCATGAGCATCAAAATGAGCTTAAAAAATCCAAGGAACAGCTGACCAATATGGTGCCCTATCGAGCCCTTGCCGGATTTTTTTCCAGAAGCAAGGAGGCGGCAGATTGGAACAGTGTAAAGCGAATTACAGAATATATTCGCAGAGTAAATGAGCTGGTAACGCCTCTTCCATATACTTTGGGCGATAGCAGCAAGCTGAAAAAGGAAGTTCATTTTCATCCGGATTGGCTAGCTATGATTCAGGATAATACGGTAAATATTCTGGGATGGATCCAATACGAGAAGGTGAAATGGTTGCAGAATAATAATCCGGAAGTGCCGGGGCTCATCTATAAGCTTGCACCTTTGGATGAGAAAATGCGAAAGCTTGGCAACGTCAGGAAGCTTTGGCAGGGAATTATGGAGGTGCGAGAGATACAAGATGTATTTACTGGCAAGGCCGTGCAGGAAAAGCAGTACGACGTGGATCATTTTATCCCGTGGTCTTTTGTTATGAATGATGAATTGTGGAACCTTATGCCCATGGATTCCTCGCTGAATTCATCCAAAAGCAACCGCTTGCCAAAATGGGATCCCTTCTTTGAGGCATTCGCTGGTAATCAGTACGTGATGTACGAGCTGATTCATGAGAAACCGGAACTGCATAAGCGTTTTGAGGCCTGCTATCGGGATAATTTGCACTCTATATGGGCCGGACAGGAGCTGTACCGAAAAGGTAATTCAAGGGAGACATTTTATCATATCCTGGAGAAAAATATGATGCCGGTTTACGACTCGGCTAGAAGACAGGGATATGAGATATGGAACTTCGGCCAGAACATTTATCGCGAGTAAATTAGGGCGACTATAGCTATAACAGAAAGCACTGTGCATGTTGCGGATATGAGACTTCGGAGGATGTTGAGTATTGTCCGAAGTGTGGAAACAGATTTTAAATCTGGAGGTATCGAATGCATAATTATAATATTCAAAGATTCATAGATGCTCATCGCAGATCCTTCCATGTGGCATTAGGCGAGATTAAGGCTGGATACAAGGTGAGCCACTGGATGTGGTACATTTTTCCACAGATCAAAGGCCTCGGCCGAAGTGAAATTGCTGAGTACTATGCCATAGAGAACATGGATGAGGCAAAAGCGTATTTAGCTGAACCGGTTCTTGCAGAGCATATGCAGAAAATTTGCGGAGCATTGTTAGAAAATGAGAGCAACAATGCAGAAGAAATTATGGGATGGCCAGATGATTTGAAGCTGCGGTCTTCCATGACTTTATTCAAGGAAGCTGATCCAGATAATGCCATCTATCAGAAGGTTTTGGATAAATTTTTTGATGGAGAGGCGGATGAGAAAACGCTGGAAATATTGAATATCTAAGAGTAATTGTCCAAGGATATCACGCAAGAACGAAAAGAATAGCAAAGCGAGGAATCTATCATGACCACAGAAAAATATAAAGCAGCCGCCACATACTGGACGCAGAAAAAGCGTGCGGAGATGCCTGCGGATGAATATAGAGAACTGCTGAAGCAGGCATTGGAAAGCTGTGGTGGACATCATCACTAAAAGAAGTAAAGGAGCGAAAATAAAATGAATTACATTTCAAGAGACAAAGCATTTGAATTATTA
>CAVAKZ010000110.1:0-2812 GCA_963589425.1 Parabacteroides distasonis
GCGCAGGTTTGTGTTGCGGATATTGTTCTGCATGGTTTATCCCCTCCTTTTCAGGCTCATATAAGCCAGAGATTCGTAACCTTTGGCGGTGGCGCAGATGTCATCAATGATGGTGACTCGTGATTTGTCATACGTTCCGAAGTTACGGATCAGGCATCCACCGCCACCAACCACATACAGGCGCATCAGGTCAGGATTGTATTCATATTTGCGGAGTGTGGCAAAAAGTTCTGCCACATATTGTCTGGCAATGGATGTAATACAATCCAGATATGGTGCTGAAATGTCAGCTGTTCCAAACCGCAGAATCTGTTCTACTGTGGATTCTTCGATCTTCACTCCGAATTTGTCCAGAACAGCGTTCTTTGCAGCAATCATGCACTGGTTTACACCAAGTTTTTCTGTCCAACACCGGCTTTCCTGTGCTTTCTTATTGTTGATATACAGAATGTTCATGGTTCCGTTTCCGATATCTGCAAGGAGATTGGTTCCTTTGAAATCTCCAAGATGGTTTACGATAGCCGGATATCCCTGTGGATAAAGGCTGCATCCCACAAAGTGGAGATGATACTCTTTGCTGTTAAAATGGTAATGGACTTCTGGATTCTGGAGCAGATAGGAACGGAAATTTTCCCTCTGGTTTCTGATCCATGTGAGAGGAAGTCCGGCAGCCAGATGAACATCTGCTTCACGGATGGAAAAGACATTCAGTTCCCTTGCAATAGCCATTAGCGTCAGAAGATAATATTCTTCGTCCATAGCTTTATCCGGGATAAATTCTTTGTGTCCCTCGCCAATCCGGTAGTAAATGCCGTTATATTCCAGAATATTTCCAGTGAAAATTGGTTCTGTTTCATAGGCTTTGATTCCTGTCGGTGTGACAGTGTTTGCTGTTTTCATATTGCCGTAGCCATGATCTACAGCAATGATTTTGGTGTTTCTGAGTTCTCGCATAAAAAATACCTCCGTTTTCGTATTGATTGATTCAGCAGGTCGTACCGGTGTGGTACTGCTTTGCTGTGGGATAAGCATACGAAAATCGGAGGGAAAAGGCATTGAGGGGAAATTGAGCTGGAATTGAGAAAAAGATGCAAAAGTTGTTGAGTAGTAGAAAAACAACGACGGGCAATTTTGCCCGTCGTAAAATGATGTCTATTATGTTAAAGCATTTGATAGCTGTTGCCCAAGAAAGAAACCAACTTGTGGATATAATTCCTGTATTTCCCGGTATTTTTTCTCAATCATTTCCGGCTCATCAGCCCAGATTTTTTCATAAATTTTGAAAGCTCTTTTAAAATGTGTTTTAGCCTGCGGAAGATTGGCGGTCATCAGGTAGATGGTTCCAAGGGTTTCCTGTACTGTAGCGTAATCAAGACAACAGTCAGAGTTATATTCCTTTATGCCTTTTGATAATTTTTGCAGGACGGAGATTCCTTTTTCTGGTGCTTGCTGTTCTGCCAGGAACATGGCATAGTTGGTAATCTGAGGAATAGTGTCATTGGTATAAAGTAAATTGTACCGTTCAAGCAGAAAAAGACCTTTTTCCATATGTTCCCTGGCAAGGTCTGGATAACCGTTCATGCGGTAAAGACCTCCGAGGTTTGAATGGAGATTGGAAGCAAGATGAGCATTCTCTTCTGTAATTTCTTTAATCAGGGCAAGGGCATCCTTTTCCAGTTTAATTGCTTTTTCAGGTTTGGCTTCAAGAGTAGCCTGAAAATCCAGTAATAATGCCCGATTGGAATCAGTGCCAATATCTTTTGATTTTAAAAGGTATTTCAATTCCTGAAGTAGTGCTTTCATGCCTTTCTGATAATCATATTTTTGCATATATGGAAAAGCATTTTCCAGAAAAAGTAGATATTTTGGCATGTCATCTTTTTGAATCAATTCTATGACATTTCCTATTATCTGAAACAGCTTCTTGTAATAATCAATCTCAATCCCATGCATTAAACATATTTGCTGTAAGGAATCCAGTAATGTGTGGCAACTACTTACGGATGGCTTTGTCTCTGAAAGGGCAATTTCCTGGATCATCGGATGCAGGGAAATAGTGTGGCGTGTATTAGTCTGTATAAAGCCAGTTTCTATCAGATCATTGATTTCATTCAAATTTGATAGATGCATCCATTTTGCAAAAATTCTTGCTGACAGACCAGAGGATGGAAGAAAACACATATTTGACATCAGATTTTGCTGAAATTCCGAAAGCGTATAGAGGGAAAACAGCGTGTGAATATGGCGGTAATAGGTTGCTTTGCTACTCTGTCCGTCTTTAATAATCCGAATGTCATCTTCGCTTTCTAATGCTGCTTTTTCTTCCTGTAATTTTTTTAATAACTGAGATGGTGACAGAATTCCATTGTTCAGAAGTTTGGCAGCCAGTTCCATTGCAAATGTATGCCGGTGTACGGTATCAATAATTTTTTCCACAACAGATTTATATTCAGATGCTTCTGGATAAAAAGCCGAAATCAGTTCAAATAGAGCTGAAAAATCCGATATCTCAGCTAATGGAAACAGGGCATAACCAGTAAGATTACTTCTGGTTGTAAATAAAATCCTACAATGATATTTCATGACAACAGAAAGAAAACTGTCCTGTGTGGCAGTCACATTGAAATTGTCAATGATGAGCAGGGTATCTTCTCTCAGGGAGCGAAGGTAGCGGTTGTGATTCTGAAAACGCTTTTCTTCGCTGATACCTGGCATATCATCTGTAAAGTCCATGTCTGTAACAGACTGGTGCAGATTTCCGGTGTATTCGATATAAAGGATGTTAGTATAGTATTTTTTATACTTTCTGGCA
>CAVAKZ010000111.1:0-2672 GCA_963589425.1 Parabacteroides distasonis
GAAGGTGGACGTCATACTCCATTCTTCAACAACTATCGTCCACAGTTCTACTTCAGAACAACAGACGTAACAGGTGTTTGCAACCTTCCAGAAGGAACAGAGATGTGCATGCCTGGTGATAACGTAGAGATGACAATCGAATTGATTCATCCAGTAGCTATGGAGCAGGGACTTCGTTTCGCTATCCGTGAAGGTGGACGTACTGTAGGATCAGGACGTGTTGCTACAATCATCGAGTAATACAATCTGAATATAGATTTGTTATCGCAAGATAACGTTGTGTCCAAACGTAAGATACCCCAGAAACCTTGTGTTTCTGGGGTTTTTCTGTACTCTAAGAAAAGAATTGTTCGTAAATTTATCAGGTTAGAAACAGTGAAACATTTATTAGCAAGATGAAATACGGATAAATCTAAAATTGAAAAATAAGGCTTGCGGTGCCAAAACGGTGCCAAAAAAAACTCCTGCGAATGTTTGCTATTCACAGGAGTAATTTTTTTACCAGCCTTTGATCTGTTTGATCTGTTCAGCACGTTCCGGATCACGATGATATTGCAGTTTCAGACGGATTGTTTCCACAACTTCCTGTCTGGCTTCATCATCAAGCTGATAGAACGATGTAAGCAGATTATCTACATCAGGCATACTGTTTTTACCGAAAAGATACATCAGCGGATACATAGAATTTTTTAAGTAAGTCTTTACACGGCTTGCATCTAATGCTCCGTTCAAACCGTCTGGAAGGGTAGGATAAATCTCTTCTTCCTTAATTGTGCCGGAAAATGGACTGGCAGAACATATCTCATTCACATCAATTTGCAATTCATTTGCAAGTCTTAAAGCAAAATCAAATCGAATATTGGAATCTTTTTGAATGATTGAATATAAGGTTGTGGCACTGATTCCGGTTGCTTTTGCAATTTTACGGACATTTGTGCCTTTTTCATCAAGATATTTCTTTAAATTTTTACCGTCACCCATAGAATCCTCCTTTTTCATATATTACGAAATTACGAAAAACATAAATCTATAAAATATCATAGCACAGACCTGGAATAAAATAAAGAAAAAATAATATACGAAGTTCGTAAAAATATGTTTACGAAATATTGACAATAATAGAAATGCATGATATTATCAATTTACGAAATTCGTACAGAAGTAAAATTACAGTAAACGTATTTGAAATCTGGCGAGGAAAGGAGGAAACAAAATGGCAAGTTACAATTATATGATGAGTGCTGATGAAGTGGCACAGGAATTAAACTGCTCAAAATCTCATGCCTATAAACTGGTGAAAGCTATGAATAAGGAACTGGCTGCACAGGGATATATTACGATGGCTGGAAGAATACCAAAGGCGTTTTGGGCAAAAAAGATGTATGGCTATGAAATAGCAGGAAATTAAGGAGGATCAATATGGCTTACAGAGAAAAAGACACAAAAAAATGGACAGCCCAGTGGTTTGAGACAAATGTTATGGGTGAGAAGAAAAAACGCAGAAAGCGTGGATTTGAAACAAAGCGAGAAGCATTGGAGTTTGAACGCAGTAAAAAGTTGAGCAATGAGCGAAGTATGGATATGAAACTGAGCGATTTTATTGAGATTTATTTTTCAGACAAACAGAATGAACTGAAAGATCGAACAATCAAAAATAAAAGATATATGATGCAACAGCATATCGTTCCATACTTCGGAAATCAGATGATGAGTGAGCTCAAGGCTTCACAGATTATTCAGTGGCAGAATGAAATCCTGAAGAAAGGATATTCAGATTCTTATCTGAGAATGATTCAGAATCAGTTGACCAGTCTGTTTACACATGCAGCTAAAATCTATGACTTGCCAGTTAATCCGTGTAAGAAAGTGAAACGAATGGGAAATTCGGATTCGAGAAGTTTGAACTTCTGGACACTGGACGAGTACAAACAGTTTATACAGACAATGGAGCCGGGAACAAGATATTATCTTATGTTTGAGATGCTGTTCTGGACTGGATGCAGGATCGGGGAGCTGCTTGCGATTACAAAAGCTGATATCAATTTTGAAAAGAATCAGCTTAGTATCAATAAGACTTATTACCGAACAGGAATGCAGGATATTATCACAGAACCAAAAACAAAACAGTCCTTTCGGACAATCGAAATTCCAGAATTTCTGAAAGAGGAAATTAAGGAATTTGTAGATGGTCATTATGGAATGCCGGATACGGAAAGATTATTTCCAGTCGTTCAGGAAGCGGTACAGCATAAGATGAAACGACAGATTGAGCTGGCAGGAGTAAAGAAAATCCGAGTGCATGATCTCAGACACAGTCATGTGGCTTATCTCATTGAGAAAGGTGTAGAACCGTTACTGATCCGGGACAGATTAGGTCATAAAGATATTCGTATCACATTGAACACTTATGGACATCTTTATCCAAATCAGCAGAGGAAGATTGCAAATCTGCTGGATAATGAAAATGCAGTTACCGGATTGGGAGAAGAAAGAGATGAATGTTGAAAAGGCAAAAGAAAAAGCCCAGATAAATAATCTGAGCAAGTTCTCTGATAATCAGATTCACTGATATACCATCTTGGCAGATTCAGTATATCACGAATCGGGAAATACGACAATTCCCGAATATCTGTTCATCAGAGACTTGCCCGGAAGGGCAGGAGGAGATGATG
>CAVAKZ010000112.1:0-2400 GCA_963589425.1 Parabacteroides distasonis
CTCGCTTGATTTGACCACCCTTTACCCGATTGGTTACGGCAGATGTTGTCATTTCTGCGATACGAGACCTACTCAAACTTATTGATTGTTCGCCCCTTTGCTCCATCTCCATTACAGAGACTTCCTCACTACTATGGACTCGGCTGACTTCTCGCAGTTCGTTGTTACTAGGCTGTTGAATCCTCTGCGAGACCTCCACGCTTAAGGTGCGCGCTCTTTTTCTCCATCTACTCGCCACATCTACTCTGTTCCTACAAACGGTAACTTTACGGCTTCATCTTTTGTGGCAGACTTACCAAGCGGAACCTAGCCTTATATGTGATTTCTGTTCGTCGAGCCAGAGATTTGCTTACAGCTTCCTTCAGATTCCACCTCACAATGGACACCCTTGCTGTTCAGCTATATACTTCCTTGTTACCTAGGCGTATTCGGGACTTTCACCCGTTAGAGCGCGCCCATGGCGCGCAAACCACAAAAATACCCGGATCTCTCCAGGCACAAAAAAAGCACCTGCCATTCTGATCAGCCCTCTGTCAAGTAGACAAGTAAAAAATCTAAAATAAGTTTATAGATATCCGCCACATTTGACTCAGTGTGGCGGATATTTATGTTATGAGACGTTTATGCACACCATTTTGCTTTGTATGCTTCTATTCTTTTATTCTCAGCAATCGGATATTGTGTCGGGGTTTCCGCCGATATTGCTTCGCTTCGTACTTCCAGTGGCGTTTTGCAATGGAATCTTTCCTGCAGTCTTTCTTCGGCATAAAACTTTATATATTTGTCGATTGCCGAACGTAAAGATACCTCGTCGGTTATCTTATACATACAATACATCTCTGATTTGATAATCCCCCACAATCCTTCCGTAGGACCATTATCAATGCAGTGTCCAACACGGGACATAGACTGTTCCATGCCTTGTTCACGAAGTTTTTTCTGAAATATTCTGCTCGTGTACTGAAAACCTCTGTCAGAATGAAAAATCGGTCTGGCATCCGGATTATCTTTGAGAGCCTTATCGTATGTGTCAAACACGAGCTTATTGTCATTTCTTCCGCTTATGACATACGCAACTGGAAATCGATCATATAGATCAATGATGACACTGAGATATACTTTCCTGCCAGTCTCAGGAACTTTGAATTCCGTAACATCCGTAGCCCATTTCTCATTAGGTTTTGTTGCGTTGAATTCCCTCTTCAGCTTATTTTCCACTGTTGTCTCCGGTCTGGACGGCTGGTATTTCTTCTTTTTTTTACGGATAATAGAATGAATTCCCAGCTTCTTCATGATTCTGTGAACCCTGTTCTTGCTGTAACTGGTGTGATTGAAATGGTTGATCCAGCTTGTCATCCGCCTGTATCCCAAGATATGTCCGAACCTCTCGTCATACTCCTTTATCAGTTCTGCCAGTTTTGTGTTCTCGGATTCCTGCTCTGGAATTGTACGGTGCAGCCATTTATAGTAAGCAGCGTGTGATATGCCCAATTGTTTGCACATCCAGTTGATACTCCATTGCTTTTTTTCGTAAAAATATTTTATTGCCTGATATTTTGATTCAAACCGTAGTTTTCCAAGCCTCACATCCCTTCGAATTCCTTCACTTTTTTTAACAGTTCCACCACCATATCTTTTTCTTCAAGTTGGCGCTTTAGTCGCAGGTTCTCCCGGCGCAGCCGCTCCAGTTCATCAACTTCATCATCCGTTTTGTGGCGCCCACGTTTATCGGATAGACCATCTTCTCCAGCAATATCATATTTTCTGACCCATGAATACACCTGGCTATAAGAAACATCATATAGAGAAGCTGTTCCTTTATAATCACGGTTATGGGTAATACAGTATTCAACGATTTCCTTACGTTCAGCTAACGTTGTCTTTCTTCGTGCTTCTGCCATATAGACCTCCCTCTTGGGATCATAATCCCTAAGTTCTCTATTGGCATTATACAACGAAATCCATTTTTGTAGTGTTGCATGTGCAGGAATTCCATATCTGGCGCATAAATCGGTAACCGATCCTTCCCCGTTGATATACTTCCGAACCATTTCAATTTTAAATTCACTGGAATAGGAATGGTTAGCTGTAACAGAGCAGAGGGCTTCTATTCCCCCATTTTGATATGCCAGTATCCAGTCTCTTATAGTTCGTGTACTTTTTATAGATAAATCTACCATAATTTCAGAGACAGAGCGTATTCCATTCAGATAATCCTCAACAGCAGAAATTTTTTCTTCAACCGTACACTTGGGTTTTCTTCCCATAAAAATACCTCCAAAGTAGATTTTGGTTATTTACCTTGTCTACTTCAGAGGTATCATATCATTCCTGACAAATGCTTTCAACATTATTTTTCTTTCCTAAAAACTGTAATTTACCGAATGACCTTTTCAAACC
>CAVAKZ010000113.1:0-2177 GCA_963589425.1 Parabacteroides distasonis
GACTATGCAGACGGTGTAGATGACGCCATGGATGAATTTGATGAGGACTGGTAACATGAGAAAACAGTCATATACTATTTCAACTTGCATCTGTCCTGACTGTGGATTGAAGTTCCCAATCCCAAGAAAGAAATCAGATGCAAGGGAAAAAGGACATCATAAATATATTTGGTGTCCAAATTGTGGGAAAAAGAAAAACTTTGAGGAATATAGGTTCAATGATTTTGAACCATACATACACAAATGTTAAGAAGGGAGAAGTGGAGTATGCCAGAAAAAATTGTATATAAGGTTCCAACCGAGGAAAGAAGTAAGAGTATAGAAACTTTGAAGGTACGCAAGAAAACATTAGAGTACCTTCGTAAGAATAGATTCAAAACGATAGAAGATGTGATTGATAGACAAAGTGAGATTCCAAGCGAGTTCAGGGGAAATATATATGCGTATCTTATGTTTGGCATGGAAGACTAAGAGACAAGCAAATGAATGCTGTCGTAACAGCAATATATGAAAAATTACAAAGTCTGGTATGTGTACATCATAGAAAATAGGCAACGGGCTGCGTAATGGAATATTTTCTTTTGCTTATACTACAATGGAAAAATCAAATGGAGGTTCTAATATGAGTACGTATGTAATGTCAGATATACATGGCTGCTATGATGAGTTTATCAGTATGCTGAAAAAGATACAATTCAGCCAGAATGATATTCTTGTGTGTGCCGGAGATTATATTGACCGGGGAACAAAGAACTTTGAAATGATGAAATGGATTATGAATGCTCCGGATAATGTAGTATTTGTGCGTGGAAATCATGATGAGGAATATGCTGCAAATATTGACATTATGAAGAATATTTGTAATAAGGCGGAATTAAATCCTAGTGATGTGGCAGATTCTAAGACCTTATATCAAGCAGTAGCTTTGCTATGTAAAGAGAATGGTAATTCATTTTTTGATTATTATGGAACAATAGGCAAGCTTATCAATGATGAAAATGTGGCTTTTTCGGAATTATGCAGATGGTCGGACAAAATATCGGAAATGCCTTATTTTCATAAGATGATGATAGGCGACAGAACCTGTATTGTGGTTCATGCAGGTTATATTGAAAATCTTGAGGAAGCGGATACCGAAGAAACATACAACAATCTTGAGGATTTTTATCTGCATGCCAGGGATGATGCATATATGTGCGGAGGCATCGAGCATGGAATGATCATCGCCGGACATACACCGACTACAGCGGATCAGGAATTCCCATATAGTGATGGAAATGTATATCGTATGTATGATGAGGATCAGGATTGTATCTTTTATGACATTGATTGTGGCTGTGCACTTAGTATGGTAAGACCAAATGCGAAGCTGGCATGTATTCGCCTGGAGGATGAAGAGGTATTTTATGTAAGAAGGGCGGACAGGGTAATCTCAAAGGAACTTTATCTTGATGGAATGATGGGGCTTATAGTAGGCGATGCCCTAGGAGTTCCGGTAGAACATTCCAGCAGAGAAGAAAGACAGGCAGATCCAGTATCAGAGATGCGTGGCTATGGTGCATATGATGTACCAAAGGGATCCTGGTCCGATGACAGCACATGGCATTAGCTACGCTGAAAGCATTACAGACGGATGGCATAAATCTCAAAACAACGATGGATAATTTTGTTGCATGGGGAAGGAACGGAAAATTTACACCGGAAGGCAGAATGTTTGATGAAGGAATTACCTGCCATATGGCAATCCATGCTTATATGCAGTCCGGAGATGTCAGCACTTGCGGGAGAACAGGTGAAGACAGCAATGGCAATGGTTCACTTATGCGTATTCTTCCGGTTTGTATTTACCTAAAATATTTGCAGGATGAAGTCGGTATGGATGATACAGAGGCAATAAAAGTCATTCATGATATGTCAGCGCTAACACATGCCCATATCAGAAGTAAGATGACTTGTGGAATCTACTTTTATTGCGTGAAAGAATTGTTAAAAAGAAATGATTCAATTCAGAATTTACTTGGAAAAGCTCTGGAGCAGGCATTTTCTTATTATGAAAAGGATGTGGATTCCGGTAGAGAATTAAGCTATTTTAAGAGAATCCGTGATGCTGAAAAATTAAAATGCATGAGTTATTCAGTTTTTTATGCTATTGCGAAGCGATTGTATACATCCATAAA
>CAVAKZ010000114.1:0-2075 GCA_963589425.1 Parabacteroides distasonis
GCTATTTTTAGCATATCCCGCCCCACTTTCGTATCATTCTCGGAATTTACTTATCAATATAAATCATCTTCACTTTGCCGAGATAGCTCTCCTGCAGCAGCTTTAGCACTTCCAGATTATCGCCCTCGATGTAGAGATTCTCCGTGCTGTCCCAGTTGACGCTCTCTTCCTTGCAGGGGCGCAGGGTCTTGCGAATGGGCTTGTTCGCCTCCACGATAGCTGCCTTTTTGCCCACCCAGGTAAACTCATAGGCTTCATCGTCCTCGATTACATCGCCGGACAGCATCTGCAGCAGCAGATCAAAATTGATGGCTTTCTTCGGCTTGCCGTCTGCATCCTTCGTCTCGGTTATGCAGTTCGGGAACAGCGCCCCGATCTTCTCTATATTCTGTGCGGTCATATCAATGGATTCCATACGCATTTTGTCCATCAGTGAGTTCCTCCCTGTTCTACAAACATATAATTCTCAACCTCCTTCACCGATATCCGATATGAGGTCGGTGTGGTTGGGGTACCCGTATTTCTTACATAATTATAGAATTCGTCAGACTCCAGCAGTTTCTTTGCAAACGCCAAATCATACTTTGAGCCTTCCTTAACTTTTATAAAATATCCAGCATAAGGTACAGAAGCCTCGTCGGCTTCGTATATTTTTACCTTGGTCGTAATAATCATAGACATAAGTAATTTTGTCCCGAATACATCTCTTAATGCCTGTGTCCTTCCGTATTCGTACCACATTACGCCCTTGCTGCTGTTTCTTTTCAGCAAAGCGTCTTTATATTGGCTCAAATAACAAAATGCACATGGATAATCATGCTTCATCACTTCCTCAGAAATACGCTTATATCCCCCAGCATAGTTTTGATACGGAAAAATGATTTTATCCAATGCTCTCTTCTTACAAGATTTTGTACTCACAGCATTTCTTGTGATAGCCTTTTCTATTCGCCCACCGTTGACGATAATATAGTTTTCATCTTCTGTATATTCAGTGATTAAAAAAGCTTCGTTACATAAGGTCGCAACACTGTTTTTTATAGAGAAATAGTCTCCGAATCTGCTTCCTGATAATTGTTCTTCAAAGAACCACTTATCTTTTAGTTTTTCTTTATCAATTTCCATAGTGAGACCCGTTAGTGATTGCGAGTATGTTAATGTTTTGGTATTCGCCCCTCTGACAATATGAAGAAGTGTTGCTGATGACGTTACATCTCCAAAAACACGAACTCCTCTATAATCAATAATAGAAATAATATTAGACTTTATATAGTCTCGTAGTATCTGGGCAAATCTATTTCTAAAAATGCCAAACGGCACAAGATATACCATGCTTCCTTTTGGCTTCAAAGATGTTATACTTTTTTCAATAAAAGCATAATAATAATCGAATCGTCCTGATGAACACGAAAGGAAGTTCCTGTTTAAATACTCGCGTGTATCTAAATCAAGGTCATGGTATGTTACATATGGCGGATTTCCAGCAATGAAATCATATGTTGTGGTGTCTGATTTCAAATAATCACTGCACTCTATATTCCACACAACATTTTGAATTTCAAATTTTCTTGCTACTGCATTCAAATTTGCAATACAATTGCTCACGCATTCAGGGTCAATTTCATACGCCTTAATATCCCGTTCAATTCCAATCTTTATCTCGTCATTTGTGTAGCCGTGACTTCTACTATCAAGAATGTACCGGGAAACAATTTCCATAAGAATTCCACCGTCACCGCATGAATTTTCCAACACTGTTCTTCCGTACAGATTTTCTGTGTAACCAGCCAGATCCAGCATCGATTTTATATATTCAGTAGGGGTAGGAATCTGACAATGGTTTTGCATTTTTATTCCTCCTAAAAAATTATTTTTCCACTTGCATAAGCTTTTCGCTCAATTTTCGTTCTTGTTCCTCCTCAAAAAGCTTTCTTTCTGTTTCATTGCAAACTAAATAATATTCTGCTTCTACATATTTCATCAAAATCGTTGAAAAATAATCCAACATTAAAACAATGAAATGATGTTGGGGTCAAAAGCCCCACTATAGTACCTTGAAAAGTTCATATATTTTG
>CAVAKZ010000115.1:0-2015 GCA_963589425.1 Parabacteroides distasonis
ATCGTTGGATTACCAGCAAAAATGTCGTCACCAGGGCGTTCCCGACGATGAAGTCCTTGGACAAATAAACCACCATATATAGTGAAAAACCCTTTAAAAGCAACAATATTTAGTGGTTTTGAAGGAAAGAAAATAAGCCCTTAAGCCAAACTTAAGCCAATCGATGCAAAGAAATGTGCAGGAATTAATTTAAGCCAGGATGGGCGGTACTTGAATATGAAATAGGAAAGACAATCTGCAGAGATGTGGGTTGTCTTTTTTGTGCGTTTTTTTTCTTCTGGGAGCGAATTTAATAGCCATACAGGAAAGTTGATGGTAGAATAAAATTATGCAATCACTATAATTAAATTACATGCTATAACAAGAGGATTTACTATGGTTAAAAACAATATTGAAGTAGATGTAAAAGTTAAATGCGCTCAGCAGCAGCTTACGCAGGCTCAGCTTGCTAAGAAGGTAGGAACAACCGCTCCTTATGTGAATAAACTGATCAAGAGACAGGAAGGCGTTGTGAATAACACTTTCGTAAAAATGCTGGAAAAGCTGGGATATGATATTGAGCTGACCTATGTGAAAAGGGAAGATCCGGAGGAGTAGAAAATGGCGAATAAGAATACAGCCGATATTGGCTTTGAAAAACAGATATGGGATGCGGCCTGTGTACTTCGCGGTAACATGGATGCATCAGAATATAAGAATGTTGTATTGGGGTTGATTTTCCTGAAGTATATCTCGGATTGATTTGATGATAAGTACCAGGAACTTGTCAAAGAAGGTGATGGTTTCGAGGAGGATATCGACGAATATACTTCTGAAGGAATCTTTTTTGTACCGGCTGGTGCGCAGAAGCCATGCTTCTTAGGCAATACCATTCTCTTTGTTCCAGTATGACCGCAGAGCAGGAACGGCATGAAGCTGCCTATATGGAAGCAGTGCGTTCAACGGTTGTCAAGATTACTTATGGTGGATCCGGTGGAAAGACGCTTTCCTTGAAGGAAATCAATAAGCAGATCAATGACCTTTTGAAAGTTGCCGTTCAGAATGAAAGGGTGATCAGTCTCTTTGACAGCAGTAAGAAAGCAGGTGAGAACTTCAGCTTGTTTGATCCGGCAGTTCTAGAAGAAATCTCCAGGATGAAGGAGAAGAATATTGCCGTGGAGAGCCTGAAAAAACTGATGGCTGAGCAGGTGACACTTTACAAGAGAACCAATGTTGTACAGTCGGAAAAATTCTCGGAGAAGATCACAAAATTAATGAATTCGTATTATAGTGGCCTGATTACCAATGAAGAGGTTATCAAGGAGCTTTTAAAGACGGCTCAGGAGATTACAGAGCTATATAAGAATGGCCAGCAGCTTGGCTTGTCTCAGGAAGAACTGGCTTTCTATGATGCCCTGACGAAACCGGAACATATCAAGGATTTCTATGAAAATGATCAGCTTGTGGCTCTTACCAAAGAGCTGACAGAGATGCTACGTAAGAATCGAACCATTGACTGGCAGAAGAAAGAGACAGCCAGGGCGACTATGCGTAAGATGGTCAAACGTCTCTTGAAGAAATACAAATATCCACCGGAAGATTATGAGTATGCGATTAATATCGTGATCAGCCAGTGTGAGTTGTGGACAGACAACGTGGAGCCGAAAGCGGAGACAAAGATATATCAGTATGTATCAGAGGTGGAGCTGAGCAAGGTGGCAGAGGAGATGCCTCCATATAGGACAAAAAGAGAAGGAGAGGAAGCTATTCATGAGCAATAAAATTACCGGAAAGGAATATCCACTATCAAAAATATTCAGTTCCGATTTTGAATACCATATTCCAGGTTATCAGAGGCCCTATGCCTGGACAGAAGAAGAGACGGGAATTCTGTTTGATGATTTATATGAATTTTTTCAGACGGAACCGGTAGACAATTATTTCCTTGGTAGTATCGTTTTGATTAAGGATGAGACAGATCTGGACCTACGTCAATACCTTAGACACAAAAAGTTGAACATCTTCTCCCCATGTCT
>CAVAKZ010000116.1:0-2014 GCA_963589425.1 Parabacteroides distasonis
GAAAATGGAAAAAGGTGAACATCTAAAGAGACAGAACAGACCTACGATGCTGCAACTGCAATATTTACAAGGTCTGTCAAAAGTAGAAAAGAAACGTGGAGCTCAGGGAAGTATCGCAGAATCCTATGGCGTGAACCGATCAACCGTGAACCGTTATTTTAAGAACTGCATAGAAAGAGGAATTCTGACAGAATCACTGGAATTTACTCCTGTGGGAGAAGAATGGCTGGAAAGATATTCCAAGCTGTATGAGAACCTTGAAAAATATCTGGAAGAAATTGGTGCAAAGCCGGAAGAAATCGAGGAATCATTGGATGTTATGGTGGAGAATATCGACATCCACATGCTGGAACTGATGATCAATGCCCATGCAGAGAAAAAATCAGTATACAAGAAAAAAGAGAATGAGCTGGATCAGGAGATACAGCATAATCTGCAGAAATGTGAAAGACATCCGGTAGTGTTCCGACTTTATCGAATGAA
This sequence comes from Parabacteroides distasonis, assembly GCA_963589425.1. Lineage (GTDB taxonomy): Bacteria > Bacillota > Clostridia > Lachnospirales > Lachnospiraceae > CAKRJP01. The sequence goes on from CAVAKZ010000116.1 coordinate 484, forward strand.
TAAAAAGCCGGGGCAGGACAGAGATTCAATGGCGATGAGAGGATTTGAAGATATAGCCGAAATCGTTCAGGAGAATGGAGAAAGCTATCTGGAATTAAAACTAAAAGAGATGGCTGCACACTCCAGAGCGAACGGTGAAATGATGGCTGGGAAACTGAAAACATTAAAGTATGAGCATAATGAAGTTCTGGAAGAAGCAAGAATAGAGAATAATATTGTGAAAATCCCGATGGAAGCGTGCAGAATCCATCGATGGACGGGGATCGGCACGATGGGAATTGTACCAGTTACCGTAACCTGCAGTGTAGGACCAATGCACATGCCGGAAAGCACTGCACTATTATATTTCTGGGTATAAATGAGAAATGAGAAAAATTATCATTTACGTATATCATGTAACAAAATAAGAAAAAATTTCAATAAGGTGCTGCTGTTGATAAAATGCTATCAATAACAGCACTTTTGCGTCTGTTGTTGTCTGAATAGCAACAAAATCAAAGGAAATAACGGCTTGTTTGTTGCAATTCAGGCAACAAACTTGTAAAAAATGGTGTTGACATTGGATGGCAAATTATGGTATCTTTCAGACAAGGAGTTAGATACGAGTAACCGGAAATATTCTCGTAGAACTCTAAGCAATCATAACTAAAGATTTATTAGCAAAAAGCTAATACCAAGATGAGAAAAGGAGGATTACAGTTATGAGAAAGATCAAGAAATTAGTTGCTACACTGTTAGCGGCAACAATGGTACTGGCAATGGGAGTTACAGCATTTGCAGCAGGAACTACATATAATGTATCAACTACATTATACAAAAATGAAAGTTGCACTAGCGTTTCAATGGGAAATAGCGGAATTGCAAGTGTAACAGCAACAGTTGATGAAGAAAATGGAACAGTAGATATTTTACTGAAAACAAAATCAGTAATTTATAGCAACAAAACCGGTCAGTTAAGTAATGTTGTATTGCTTGATTCTTCTGAGAATGAGTACAAAGGATATACAGTAGGTGATGATTATTTAACATTCCATATTGATGGATTCCCGGCAGATGAATTCGAAGCTGGTGCAGTTATTACAGGCAAGTTTACATCTTCAGTACCACTTATGGGTGGAGAAAAAACGGGTTATCTTAAAATCAACTCAATGACAGCACAATAAGTAGTTACAAACACGAATAAAACAAAAATAAAGTATAAGGAGCTACACACTAAAATTATAGTGTGGCAGCTCCTTTGAGGATAAAGAATAAAATGAATAAAATATGGAAAAAAATATCAACAATTTTATTAGCTTTGTCAGTGATTGTAACAAGCGTTCCGGTTACTGCAATGGCCGCAGAAAAAGAAACAAGCAATCAAAATGAAAACTTAGAAGTGAATAAAACTTATATAGTTCCAATTAACAGACTTGATAAATATGGTCTTAATATAGATTGGACAGCAACGGGAGCTGATCAAGAATATGGTCAAGACAATGTTGCACAGAAAGCGTTAGTTACACCGAAAGAGGATGGTACTTATTCGGTT